>NZ_CP032677.1:4076112-4753835 GCF_003627215.1 Pseudomonas sp. Leaf58 | reverse complement strand
TGCATTTGCGCCAGGCTGTTTGGCCCCGAAAGGGCGTCCTGCCAAGGATAGGCGGACTTGATCAGCACCGCGTTGCCCGGCCCATGGGCGCTGAAGTTCAGCGAGTCACCGCCGCGTGCGTAGTACATGTAGATGTGCCCGCCATCGAGGAACAACGCCTTGCGCTTTTCGGTGTAGCCCAGCGAGGCATGGCTGCCCTTGTCGGTGAGGTAGTAGGCCTCGGTTTCGATAATGCGCGCGGCCAGCCACAGATCGCCGTGGCGATGGCGGATGACTTTGCCCAGCAGGGCTTTGGCCAGGGTCTGGGCGTCGCGGTCGAAAAAGCTGTCGGGCAAGGCTGGCATGCGGGCAGTTCGCGGCGGGGAAGGCGGGGGATGATAGCAATGAATGGCTTAATCGAGGCTGAACCTGCGGAGTGATTGATTGGTATCCGTATGTTTCAGTGGCGAGGTTTGCGGTGGGTTCGGCTTGAGGTGTTTGGCGCCTGTGAGATCGGGCGCCGCCCGCGCGGCGCTTCGCGGGGCAAGCCCGCTCCCACATCTGTTTCGGGCCAATTATTCCTGTGCCAGGTGGGTTGCAGCCTTGGTGTACGCCTGGAAATGGATGAAGAGCAGCTTTGCCGCTCGATATCGAATGGAACAAACATGGCGGACAGAGGTGAGCTCACAGGAGAGTGAGTGCTCGGTGCCTGGCTGGAGTTTTTCAGCGCCTGTGAGATCGAGCGCCGCCCGCGCGGCGCTTCGCGGGGCAAGCCCGCTCCCACATCTGTTTCGGGCCAATTATTCCTGTGCCAGGTGGGTTGCAGCCTTGGTGTACGCCTGGAAATGGATGAAGAGCAGCTTTGCCGCTCGATATCGAATGGAGCAAACATGGCGGACAGAGGTGAGCTCACAGGAGAGTGAGTGAGTGCTCGGTGCCTGGCTGGAGTTTTTCAGCGCCTGTGAGATCGAGCGCCGCCCGCGCGGCGCTTCGCGGGGCAAGCCCGCTCCCACATCTGTTTCGGGCCAATTATTTCTGTGCCAGGTGGGTTGCAGCCTTGGTGCACGCCTGGAAATGAATGAAGAGCAGCTTTGCCGCTCGATATCGAATGGAACCAACAAGGCGGACAGAGGTGAGCTCACAGGAGAGATTGGCCCGAAACAGATGTGGGAGCGGGCTTGCCCCGCGAAGCGCCGCGCGGGCGGCGCTCGATCTCACAGGCGCCAGAGCCCCTGAGCCGGACGCTGGGCATCACCCCATAACCCGCTCCTGCCCCCACCATTTTCTACCATCCGCCACCCGCCGCTGGGCGTACACCTGCGCGGCAGTTATAATCAGCCGATTTCCCCTTCGCCAAGACACCGAACCCATGACTGAGTCCGTTCTTGACTATATGACCCGCTTGGGTCGCGCTGCCCGTGAAGCTTCCCGGGTGATCGGCCGTGCCAGCACCGCGCAGAAGAACCGCGCCCTGCAAGCTGCCGCCGACGCGTTGGACGCCGCCCGTGCCGAGCTGACCGCGGCCAACGAGCTGGACCTGGCCGCTGGCCGCGCCAACGGCCTGGAGCCGGCGCTGCTCGACCGTCTGGCGCTGACCCCGGCGCGTATCGACGGCATGATCACCGGCCTGCGCCAGGTGGCCAGCCTGCCAGACCCGGTCGGTGCCATCCGCGACATGAGCTACCGCCCGTCGGGTATCCAGGTAGGCAAGATGCGTACGCCGCTTGGGGTGATCGGGATCATCTACGAATCGCGCCCGAACGTGACCATCGATGCTGCCAGCTTGTGCCTGAAGTCGGGTAACGCGACCATCCTGCGCGGCGGCTCCGAAGCCATCCACTCCAACCGTGCCATTGCCACCTGCATCCAGCGTGGCCTGGCTGCAGCCGGCCTGCCGGCGGCGGTGGTACAAGTGGTCGAGACGACCGACCGCGAAGCCGTGGGCGCGCTGATCAGCATGCCGGAATTCGTCGATGTCATCGTGCCACGCGGCGGCCGTGGCCTGATCGAACGCATCAGCCGCGATGCCCGCGTGCCGGTGATCAAGCACCTGGATGGCATCTGCCACATCTACGTCAGCCAGCATGCCGACCTGGACAAGGCCTGGCGTGTGGCTTTCAACGCCAAGACCTACCGCTACGGCATTTGTGGTGCCATGGAAACGCTGCTGGTCGACCAGCAGGTGGCCGAGCGCTTCCTGCCGGAGATGGCCCGCCGTTTCCTCGAGAAGGGCGTTGAGCTGCGCGGTTGCCCGCGTACCCTGGCGATCATTGATGCCAAGCCGGCCACGGAAGATGACTGGCACACCGAATACCTGGATGCGATCCTGTCGATTCGTGTAGTCGACGGCCTGGACCAGGCCATCGAGCACATTAACCACTATGGCTCGCACCACACCGACTCGATCATCAGCGAACACCAGGGGGAAGCCCGGCAGTTCATGGCCGAGGTCGATTCGGCGTCGGTCATGCTCAACACCCCGACCTGCTTTGCAGACGGTTTCGAGTATGGCCTGGGCGCCGAAATCGGTATTTCCACCGACAAGCTGCATGCCCGCGGCCCAGTCGGCCTGGAAGGCCTGACCTGCGAGAAGTACGTTGTGATCGGCGACGGCCAGCTGCGCGGCCAGGAGTCCTGCTGAGTTGAGCAAGGCCCAGGCAGTCCGGCGCATCGGCATTCTAGGCGGCACTTTCGACCCCGTGCACATCGGCCACCTGCGCAGCGCGCTGGAAGTGGCAGAATTCATGGGGCTGGATGAGCTGCGCCTGTTGCCCAATGCCCGGCCGCCGCACCGCGACACCCCGCAAGTAAGCGCGCAGGCGCGCCTGGCCATGGTGCAAAATGCCGTGCAAGGCGTGCCCTGTCTGAGTGTGGATGCCCGCGAGTTGGCGCGCGACAAGCAGTCGTACACCATCGATACGCTGGAATCGATCCGTGCCGAACTGGGCGCCGACGACCAGCTTTTCCTGGTGCTGGGCTGGGATGCCTTCTGTGGCTTACCCGGCTGGCATCGCTGGGAAGAACTGCTGCAACACTGTCACATCCTGGTGCTGCAACGCCCGGATGCCGACGTAGAACCCCCTGACGAGCTGCGCAACCTGTTGGCTGCGCGTTCGGAGAGCGATCCCACCGCCATGTCCGGCCCGGCGGGAAATATTTCGTTCGTCTGGCAGACGCCGCTTGCGGTGTCGGCTACACAGATCCGACAGCTGCTGGCCAGCGGCAAGTCGGTGAGGTTCCTGGTGCCGGACGCCGTACTGGCCTACATCGAGGCGCACGAACTGTATCGTGCGCCTAACTGACGGCGCTTTTGGCGCCTCATTCCACGAGTTGAACGAGTTTTATATGACCAAGCAGAAAATTTACGGCGAAGAACTGGTCGCAGTGACCAAGGCCGCGCTGGAAGACGTCAAGGCCCAGGACATCCAGGTTATCGACGTGCGCGAGAAGCACAGCCTGACCGACTACATGATCATTGCCACCGGTACCTCCAACCGCCAGATCAACGCGATGGCCGAGAAGGTTCGTGAAGCGGTCAAGGCCAAAGGCGCTCAACCACTGGGTGAAGAAGGCAAGGGCGACAGCGATTGGGTACTGCTGGACCTGAACGACGTCATCGTGCACATGATGACCGCCGCTGCCCGCCAGTTCTATGACCTGGAGCGCCTGTGGCAGGGTGCCGAGCAAAGCCGTGCCGCCGATGGCAAGCACCACAGCCCGGACCACGTCCACGAGTACTCCGACAAGCTCAAAGACCGCGAATAAGGACAGCGCTGTGCGTCTGCGCCTGATCGCGGTCGGTTCGCGCATGCCGAAGTGGGTCGAGGAAGGCTGGCATGAATATGCCAAGCGCCTGCCCGCCGAGCTATCGCTGGAGCTGGTGGAAATTCCGCTGAACACCCGTGGCAAGAATGCCGACGTCGCCCGCCTGATCCGTCAGGAGGGCGAAGCCATGCTGAGCAAAGTTCAGCCAGGGGAACGCATCGTCACCCTCGAGGTCCATGGCAAGCCGTGGAGTACCGAGCAACTGGCGACCGAGCTGGACCGCTGGCGCCTGGATGCGCGCACGGTGAATTTGATGGTGGGCGGCCCGGAAGGCCTGGCGCCTGAGGTCTGCGCGCGCGCCGAGCAACGCTGGTCGCTGTCGCCGCTGACCCTGCCGCACCCGTTGGTAAGGATACTCATCGGCGAGCAGATCTACCGCGCCTGGACCGTATTGTCCGGGCACCCTTACCACAAATGAGCCTGTAAGCAGTCCGATGTCGCAGCCGATCCGTCTCAAGGACCACGAGAAAGACGCCCGCCTGGTGCGCAACCGCGTCGTGGTCGGCGCAGTGGCGATCATGCTGCTTATATGCGTACTGATCGCGCGGCTGTACTACCTGCAGATCATCCAGTACGACTACCACTCGACGCTGTCGGAGAACAATCGGGTGCATGTGCAGCCGATCCCGCCGACCCGCGGGCTGATCTTCGACCGCAACGGGGTGATCGTCGCCGATAACCGGCCCAGCTTCAGCCTGTCGATGACCCGCGAACGTGCGGGTAATTGGCAGGAAGTGCTGGACAATATCGTCGAAGTGCTAGAGCTGACAGCCGACGATCGCGCTCTGTTCGAGAAGCGCATGCGCCAGGGCCGTCGGCCGTTCGAGCCGGTGCCGATCCTGTTCGAGCTCAACGAAGAGCAAATTGCCCGCGTGGCGGTCAACCAGTTCCGCCTGCCGGGTGTGGAAGTGGTGGCCCAACTGGTGCGCCATTACCCGCAGGGCGCGCACTTTGCCCATTCGGTGGGTTATGTGGGGCGGATCAACGAAAAAGAGCTGAAAACGCTCGACCCGGTGAACTACAGCGGCACCCACCACATTGGCAAAACTGGCATCGAACGCTTCTACGAAGACGCCCTGCACGGCCAGGTGGGCTACGAGGAAGTCGAAACCAACGCCCGTGGCCGTGTGCTGCGGGTGCTCAAGCGCACCGACCCCAAGCCGGGCAAGGACATTGTGCTGAGCCTGGACATCAAACTGCAGGAAGCTGCCGAAGCTGCCCTGGGTGGCCGGCGGGGCGCGGTCGTGGCCCTCGATCCGCGTACCGGTGAAGTACTGGCGATGGTCAGCCAACCCAGCTTCGACCCCAACCTGTTCGTCACCGGTATCGGCTTCAAGGCCTATGCCGAACTGCGCGATTCGATCGACCGGCCGTTGTTCAACCGCGTGCTGCGTGGCCTGTACCCGCCGGGCTCGACCATCAAGCCGGCAGTGGCCATCGCTGGCCTGGACAGTGGCGTGATCAATGCCAGCAGCCGGGTGTTCGACCCGGGCTACTACCAGCTGCCCAACTACGACCATAAGTACCGTAACTGGAACCGCTCCGGCGATGGCTGGGTCGACCTGGACGTCGCGATCATGCGCTCCAACGACACCTACTTCTACGACCTTGCGCACAAGATGGGCATCGACCGGCTGTCCAGCTACATGAACAAGTTCGGTATTGGCCAGCGGGTTTCGCTCGACATGTTCGAGGAGTCCGCCGGGCTGATGCCGTCGCGCGAATGGAAGCGCGCCACGCGCCGCCAGGCCTGGTTCCCCGGTGAAACCCTGATCCTCGGCATCGGCCAGGGCTACATGCAGGCCACGCCGCTGCAGCTGGCCCAGGCCACTGCACTGATCGCCAACAAGGGCGTGTGGAACCGTCCGCACCTGGCCAAGACCATCGAAGGCCAACCGCCGGTGGACGACAACCCCATGGAAAACATCGTGCTGCGTGACAAGTCCGACTGGGCCAAGGTCACCCACGGTATGGAGCAGGTGATGCACAACGCCCGCGGTACCGCGCGCAAGGCCGCAGCCGGCGCCCAGTACCGCATTGCCGGCAAGAGCGGTACCGCCCAGGTGGTGGCGATCAAGCAGGGCGAAAAGTACGACCGCAACAAGCTCCAGGAACGCCACCGCGACCACGCGCTGTTCGTCGCCTTTGCCCCCGCTGAAGCCCCGAAGATCGTGGTGTCGGTGATGGTCGAGAACGGTGAGTCCGGCTCAGGTGTTGCCGCCCCCGTGGTACGCCAGATCATGGACGCCTGGTTGCTCGACGAAAACGGCCGGCTCAAGCCCGAGTTCGCGCCGGCCACCGTTACCCAGGAATCGGCCTTGTGATGAACAATTTCGATCGCATGCTCTCCAGCGAGGATGTGATGCGTCGGCGCGCCAGCTTTTTGCAGCGCATCCATATCGACGGCCCCCTGCTGGTCATTCTGCTGACCTTGGCGGCCGGCAGCCTGTTCGTGTTGTACTCGGCCAGTGGCAAGAACTGGGACCTGCTGCTCAAGCAGGCCACCTCGTTCGGTATCGGCCTGGTGTCGATGTTCGTCATCGCCCAGTTGGAGCCACGCTTCATGGCCCGCTGGGTGCCGCTGGCTTATCTGGCAGGGGTGCTACTGCTGGTGGTGGTGGACGTGATGGGCCACAACGCCATGGGCGCCACGCGCTGGATCAACATCCCCGGGGTAATCCGCTTCCAACCCTCGGAATTCATGAAGATCATCATGCCGGCGACCATCGCCTGGTACTTGTCCAAGCGCACCTTGCCGCCGCATTTGAAGCACGTGGCGATCAGCCTGGTGTTGATCGGCGTGCCGTTCATCCTGATCGTGCGCCAGCCCGACCTGGGCACGGCGCTGCTGATTCTCGCCTCCGGTGCCTTCGTGCTGTTCATGGGTGGCCTGCGCTGGCGCTGGATCCTCAGCGTGCTGGCGGCTGCCGTGCCGGTGGCGGTGGCGATGTGGTTTTTCGTCATGCATGACTACCAGAAGCAGCGGGTGCTGACCTTCCTCGACCCGGAAAGCGACCCGTTGGGCACCGGCTGGAACATCATCCAGTCCAAGGCAGCGATCGGTTCGGGCGGTGTGTTCGGCAAGGGCTGGCTGCTCGGCACCCAGTCGCACCTGGACTTCCTGCCGGAAAGCCACACCGACTTCATCATCGCCGTGCTCGGCGAGGAATTCGGCCTGGTCGGTATCTGCCTGCTGCTGATCGTCTACCTGCTGCTGATCGGCCGTGGCCTGGTGATCACTGCCCAGGCGCAGACCCTGTTCGGCAAGCTGCTGGCGGGCAGCCTGACCATGACCTTCTTTGTATACGTGTTCGTCAATATCGGGATGGTCAGCGGCCTTCTGCCCGTGGTGGGTGTGCCGCTGCCCTTTATCAGCTATGGCGGCACATCGTTGGTGACGCTGCTCTCAGCGTTTGGCGTTTTGATGTCGATCCACACGCACCGCAAGTGGATCGCGCAGGTTTGAATAAGGTGAACAATTTCATGCAAGCAGTGCGTAACTGGGCTGCCCGTTGTGCGCCATGGTTCGGCGCGGTGGGCCTGTTCGGCGCTGTACAGCTGGCCCAGGCCGGCGATTACGAAAGCTCGCCCCAGGTGGCCCAGTTCGTTGGCGAAATGAGCCGCGACCATGGTTTTGCCCCCGAGCAACTGATGGGTGTGTTCCGTGAGGTGCAGCGCAAGCAGTCGATCCTCGACGCCATTTCGCGCCCGGCCGAACGGGTGAAACCGTGGAAGGAATACCGGCCGATGTTCCTCACCGACGCGCGCATCGCCCGCGGTGTGGACTTCTGGCGCCAGCACGAAGCGGTACTGGCGCGTGCCGAGCAGGAATATGGCGTGCCGGCGCAGTACATCGTCGCCATTATCGGCGTAGAAACCTTCTTTGGCCGCAATACCGGCAACTACCGGGTGATCGATGCCTTGTCGACCCTGGGCTTCGACTACCCGCCGCGGGCCGAGTTCTTCCGCAAGGAGCTGCGCGAATTCCTGCTGCTGGCCCGTGAGGAACAGCTCGACCCGTTGACCCTTAAAGGCTCCTACGCCGGCGCCATGGGCTTGCCGCAGTTCATGCCGAGCAGTTTCCGCAACTATGCGGTGGACTTCGACGGCGACGGCCACATCAATATCTGGAACAACCCGGACGATGCCATCGGCAGCGTCGCCAGCTACTTCAAGCGCCACGGCTGGGTGGCCGGCGAAGGCGTGGTCAGCCGCGCCTGGGTAGACGGCACGCGCGCCGACGAAGGCCTGACCACCGGCATCGAGCCGGTTAAAACGGTTGGGGAGTTGCGCACGCTTGGCTGGTCGGTTCATGATTCGCTGCGCGATGATCTGCCGGTTACTGCCTTCCGTCTCGAGGGCGACAATGGTCCCGAGTACTGGATGGGCCTGAAGAACTTCTACGCGATCACTCGCTACAACCGCAGCGTGATGTATGCCATGGCGGTGCATCAGCTTTCGGAACAGCTGGTTCAAGCACGGGGCGTCAAGTAATGCGCGCAATCATCTCTGCCAACTCTTTCAAGCTGCTTACCTGCCTCGCCGTTGGCGTGGTGCTGGCCAGCTGCTCTTCCAACCGCCCGACCCAGCAAAGCAGCGGCAGCGCGGTGCGCACCCAGCCAGGCCTGGATATCAACCGGGCACACAAGGACGGCGCACCGTGGTGGGACGTGGATGTAAACAAGATCCCCGACGCCACACCGACCGTGCATACCGGCAACTACAAGGCCAACCCGTACACGGTACTGGGCAAGACCTACTACCCGATGCAGGACTCGCGCAGCTACCGCGCCGAGGGTACCGCGTCGTGGTATGGCACCAAGTTCCACGGCCAGAACACCGCCAACGGCGAGCTGTACGACCTGTACGGCATGAGTGCGGCGCACAAGACCCTGCCGCTGCCGGCTTACGTCAAGGTGACCAACCTGGCCAATGGCCGTAGCGTAATCCTGCGGGTCAACGACCGTGGGCCGTTCTATTCCGACCGCATCATCGACCTGTCCTATGCCGCGGCAAAAAAGCTCGGTTATGCCGAAATCGGCACCGCGCACGTGCGCGTCGAGGGCATCGACCCGCAGCAATGGTGGGCCCAGCGTGGGCAGACGCCACCGATGGTGCTGAAAGAGCCGCAAGTGGCACAAACCCAGGCGCTGCCGGCCAGTACCGGTCGCGTCGAACAATGGACCCCACCGCCGCAGCAGCATGCAGCGCCGGTGGTGCCGGTGCAGGTGGGTGGCAACAACGTGCCGGGCGGCAATGGTGGCAGCTTCCTGCAGGTGGGCGCCTTTGCCAACCCGGACGCCGCCGAACTGCTGCGCTCCAAGCTCAGCGCCATGGTCAGTGCGCCGGTATTCATCAGCTCGATCGTGCGTAACCAGCAGACCCTGCACCGCGTACGCCTTGGGCCGATCAACAGCCAAGGCGAGATCCAGCAAGCACAAGACAGCATCCGCCTGGCGAACTTGGGGCAGGCCAAGCTGGTCACAGCTGACTGACCGCGTCGTCTTCTTCGCGGGCACGCCAAACTGTCGGTTTTGTCATGAATTGCCGGGCGCAGGCATGTACAATGTTGGCTTTTGCCCGCAGCGACATAAAGCCGCACGTCGTCGGGCCAGGCCTACGGCCATAAAACTAGACTGACTGGCGCTGGGCACATGATCTTGCCCAGGGAACATCAGACCATTAGCGATTTTCGAGAGACGGATGAACATCACCAACCTTGCCAAACGACTTTGCCTCCCTGTACTGCTGATGATCACGCCTGCCGCCTTCGCGGCGGAGCAGATGACGCCGGCGCCACCACAGCTGGCAGCCAAGTCCTACGTACTCATGGACGCGTCCAGCGGCAACGTGCTGGTCGAAAACAACGGTGACGAGCGCCTGCCGCCGGCCAGCCTGACCAAGCTGATGACCGCCTACATCGCCACCCTGGACATTCGCCGCGGCCAGATCGGTGAAAACGACCCGGTCACCGTCAGCGAAAACGCCTGGCGTACCGGTGGTTCGCGCATGTTCATCAAGGTGGGCAGCCAGGTGACCGTCAGCGACCTGCTGCACGGCATCATCATCCAATCCGGCAACGATGCCTCGGTCGCCCTGGCCGAGCACATCGCCGGTAGCGAAGACGCCTTCGCCGATATGATGAACAAGACGGCCACCGACCTGGGCATGTCCAACAGCCACTTCATGAACCCGACCGGTCTGCCGCACCCGGAGCACTACTCGTCGGCTCATGACATGGCAACCCTGGCCCGTGCGATCATCAACGTCGACCCGGCTCACTACGCCATTTATTCGCAAAAAGAGTTCTTCTGGAACAACATCAAGCAGCCTAACCGCAACCTGCTGCTGTGGCGTGACAAAACCGTTGATGGCCTGAAAACCGGCCACACCGACGAAGCCGGCTATTGCATGGTGGCGTCGGCCGTTCGCGATGGCCAGCGCCTGATCGCCGTGGTGTTCGGCACCAACAGCGAGCAATCGCGTGCTGCCGAGACCCAGAAGCTGCTGACCTATGGCTTCCGCTTCTTCGAAACCCAAACCTTCTACCAGAAAGGTACCGAGCTGACTCAGTCGCCGGTGTGGAAGGGCGCCACCAGCATCGTCAAGGCGGGCCTGGCCGACGACCTGACCATGACTATGCCTAAAGGCCAATTGAAGCGCCTGCAGGCTTCGATGACCATGAACCCGCAGCTCA
Source organism: Pseudomonas sp. Leaf58 (assembly GCF_003627215.1). Lineage (NCBI taxonomy): Bacteria > Pseudomonadati > Pseudomonadota > Gammaproteobacteria > Pseudomonadales > Pseudomonadaceae > Pseudomonas > Pseudomonas sp. Leaf58. Next base: position 4,743,334 of record NZ_CP032677.1, on the reverse strand, counting down.
CCGCGCCAATCGCCAAAGGTGACGTGATCGGCAAAGTGGAAGTCAAACTGGACGAGCAAGTGGTTCACAGCGCCAACCTGATCGCCCTCGATGGCGTCGAGGAAGGTGGTTTCTTCCGCCGTATGTGGGATAGCATCCGTCTATTCTTCTACGGGTTGTTCAACTGATACGTGACCTGCATGCCCCCGCGTATCTCGCGGGGGTGTTGTTGTTGCCACGGCTTACGAGGCCGTTTCCGCCATGAGCGAACCAGACGTCAAGTCGCACAAGATCGAATTCCCTTGCGACGATTACCCGATCAAGGTAATCGGCGACACCGTAGTAGGCTTCAAGGACACGGTGATCGAGATTCTCAGCAAGCACGCCAAGGTTGACCTTTCCACGCTGGCCGAGCGCCAAAGCAAGGAAGGCAAGTACACCACCGTGCAATTGCACATCGTTGCCGAAAGCGAGAACCAACTGCACGATATCAACAGCGCCCTGCGCGCTACTGGCATCGTGAAAATGGTGCTCTGATGTCCGCCTGCCTCGGTTTTCGCGAGCTTGGCCTGCAGCCCTACGAACCGGTGCTGGAGGCCATGCGTCGCTTTACCGAGCAGCGCAGCCCGGCCAGCCAGGATGAAATTTGGCTGGTCGAACACCCTGCAGTCTTTACCCAGGGCCAGGCCGGCAAGGCCGAGCACCTGCTGGTGCCGGGCGACATCCCGGTGGTGCAGACCGACCGCGGGGGCCAGGTCACCTACCATGGCCCCGGGCAGCTGGTGGCGTACCTGCTGCTGGATGTACGTCGGCTGGGCTTTGGCGTGCGTGAGCTGGTCAGCCGTATCGAGCAGACCCTCATCGACTTGCTCGCCAGTTACGATGTCCAGGCCGCGGCCAAGCCCGATGCCCCGGGCGTCTATGTCGATGGAGCGAAAATCGCCTCCCTCGGCCTGCGAATCCGCAACGGCCGTTCGTTCCACGGCCTTGCCCTGAACGTGGACATGGACCTTGCGCCATTCCGCCGAATCAACCCCTGCGGCTATGCGGGGCTGGCGATGACCCAGCTGCGCGACCTGGCAGGCCCGATCGAACTCGACGAGGTCAGGACAAGGCTGCGCGGACAGCTGGTCAAGCACCTCGACTACGCTGAGCAGACGACCCTCACGGGCGGAATCGACTGAATATGACAACTGTGCAAGAAGCCGTGCCGAACCCTACCCAGGATGCCACCCAGCGCCCAGCGCCGAAGAAGGTGGAAGCTGGGGTCAAGCTGCGTGGTGCCGAAAAGGTGGCACGCATCCCAGTGAAGATCATCCCCACCGACGAGCTGCCGAAGAAGCCCGACTGGATCCGCGTGCGGATCCCGGTGTCGCCCGAGGTAGACCGCATCAAGCAACTGCTGCGCAAGCACAAGTTGCACAGTGTGTGCGAAGAAGCCTCCTGCCCGAACCTGGGCGAGTGCTTCTCCGGTGGTACCGCGACCTTCATGATCATGGGTGACATCTGCACCCGTCGTTGCCCGTTCTGCGACGTTGGCCACGGCCGGCCGAAGCCGCTGGACCTGGACGAGCCGAAGAACCTGGCCGTTGCCATTGCCGACCTGCGCCTGAAGTACGTGGTAATCACTTCGGTGGACCGCGACGACCTGCGTGACGGTGGTGCCCAGCACTTCGCCGACTGCCTCCGCGAAATCCGCGCGTTGTCGCCAGGCGTGCAGCTGGAAACCTTGGTGCCGGACTACCGTGGGCGCATGGACATTGCCCTGGAGATCACCGCGCAGCAGCCGCCGGATGTGTTCAACCACAACCTCGAGACGGTGCCGCGCCTGTACAAGGCTGCGCGCCCGGGTTCGGACTACGATTGGTCGCTGGACTTGCTGCAGAAGTTCAAGCAGCTGGTGCCGCACGTACCGACCAAGTCGGGCCTGATGCTCGGCCTGGGCGAAACCGACGAAGAAGTGATCGAAGTGATGCACCGCATGCGCGAGCATGACATCGACATGCTCACCCTCGGCCAGTACCTGCAGCCGTCGCGCAGCCATCTGCCGGTGCAGCGTTTCGTCCACCCCGACACCTTCGCCTGGTTCGCCGAGGAAGGTTACAAGATGGGCTTCAAGAACGTCGCCTCCGGCCCGCTGGTGCGTTCTTCGTACCACGCCGACCAGCAGGCTCACGAAGCCAAAATCAAGCTCTGAGCCAATAGCAGAGCTACGCATGCCGATGCGCGCCGTAGGGCGGCATCGGCATTTTTGTTTGTGTTCCACGCGCTGCAAGGAGCCGCGATGAATTGCGCCGAAACCGTTCAACCCTGCCTGCCCGCCGCGCTGCCCCATAACGCCTGCTTCGCCATTATTGCCCCGGCCGGCCCGGCGCGGCTGGATACGCACAAGGCCAGCCAGTGGTTTGCTGACCGCGGTTACCGTTGCCGGATCTACCCAAGTGCCCTTCAGGCCCAAGGGTACCTGGCGGGCACTGACCAGCAGCGCCTGCAGGACCTGCATGATGCCTTCGCCGACCCGGCTATCGACGCCATTCTGTGCATGCGCGGGGGGTACGGCAGCATGCGCCTGCTCGATCAGCTCGATTTCCAGCTGATCCGGCGCAACCCCAAGCCGCTGATCGGCTACAGCGACATCACTGCGCTGCACACGGCCATTTACCGGCAGACTGGGCTGATCACCTTTCATGGTGGAATGCTCAATGCCGACCTGCTGGGGGGCAAGCTGCAGCCAACCGAAGCTTCGTTGCTGGCCCAGTTGGGTGGCCAGGTGCGGGCCGGTGAGCCGATCATGCACCCGGCTGACTTCGCCTTGAGTAGTGTGCTGCCGGGCGTTGCCAGCGGGCCGCTGTTGGGCGGCAACCTGTCGATGCTGGGGGCGACCTTGGGGACCATTGCCGAGTTGGACACGCAGGGTTGCATCCTGTTCATCGAGGATGTCAACGAGCCGCTTTACCGGGTGGACCGCCTGCTGACCCAGCTACGCCTGGGGGGCAAGCTGGAGGGGGTGAAGGGCGTGCTGGTGGGGGATTTTGCCGGGATTACCACGGCGGCGCTGACGCCGTTGCTGGAGGATACCTTCGCGCCGCTGGGCGTACCGGTGCTGGCCGGGTGGCGCAGTGGGCATTGTGACCCGAATGTGTGCTTGCCGCTGGGGGCCAGGGTCAGGCTGGACAGTGGTCAGCAAAGTTTGGTGTTGGAACAGGACCTGTTCAGGGCTTGAAATTGTTGGGGCCGCGCAGCGGCCCCAAAACGCTCACTGCTGACGCAGGCTCTCAAGCAGCTTATGGGTCGGATACCCATCCGCCGGCCACCCCAGGCCCTGCTGAGCATTACGGATCGCCTTGCGGGTATTGGCGCCGATAATGCCATCGGCATTACCCGCATCATGCCCACGGCTGTTCAACAGGTTCTGCAACTCCATGCGCTCGCTGCGGCTGAGCGGCAGATCTTCTTTTGGCCAGTTGCCAGCAATAAAGCCCCAGCCCGTGAACCGATCACCCAGCAGGCTAACCGCCAGCGCATAGGACGAGGAATTGTTGTACTTGAGGATGGCGCGGAAATTGTCCAGCACCAGGAACGCCGGGCCACGTGCGCCAGCTGGCAGCAGCAGGGCGGCAGATAGCTGGTTACTACCCGCCGGCAGCTGTGTACCCGCCGGCAGTTCCACACCCATTGCCAGCCACTCGCTCACCGGTTTGCGCAACGCGCCATCGGCCTGCCAGAAGTCGAAGCCTGGCGGCACTTGTACCTCGAAGCCCCACGGCTGGCCACGCTTCCAGCCTGAGCTTTGCAGGTAGTGTGCGGTCGAAGCCAGAGCATCGGCTGTGCTGTTCCAGATGTCGCGGCGGCCATCACCGTCGAAGTCCACGGCATGGGTGTTGTAGGTGGTTGGGATGAACTGAGTCTGGCCCATGGCGCCGGCCCACGAGCCGCGCATGGCTTCAGGCTGGATGTCGCCATGCTGGATGATCTGCAGCGCGGCAATCAGCTGGTCCTGGGCGAACTGCGGGCGGCGCCCCTCATACGCCAAGGTGGCCAGCGAGCGGATGACCGACTTGTTGCCCTGGAACTGGCCGAAGTTGCTTTCCATGCCCCACACTGCAACCAGCACCTGGCGGTCGACGCCATAGCGTTGCTCGATGCGCGTCAGCAGTTCGGCGTTCTGCTCCAGCAGTTTCTTGCCGTTGCGCACACGCAGAGGTGACAGGGCGCCTTCCAGGTACTCCCACACCGGGCGGGTGAACTCTGGCTGGCTACGGTCGGCCTTGATCACGTCCATGTCCGGGGTGACGCCGAGGAAGGCACGGTCGAAGGTGTTCGGCGCAATGCCGGCTTGCAGGGCTTGCTGGCGGAAGCCGGCTTGCCATTGCGGGAAAGTTTGCAGCGGCTGGATTTCAGTGCTGGCGTCAGGCGTTGTGCCGGGCAGGGTCACCGCAGGGGCGGGCTGGGCAGGGGCCAGCGGCAGGGCATCGGCGGCAGTGGGCTTTTCTGCGCAAGCCACGAGCAAGATGAAGCTGGAGGCCGCGATCAGCTGACGGGATTTCCAGCGGGGGAGAAGACTGAGGAGCATGCACAGATCCAGAATTGCAGGTCAGGTGTCGACCATACCATGCCTGCGCTTTCGATGCTTTCATGCGGCCAAAAAGTAGGAAGCCTCCCAATCTCTCGATTGGAAGGCTTCGCGGCGGTAGCTGCCTTTGCCCTTGTTTGGCTGTTCCTGGCGGCAGCGGAACAGCGGTTGGGCGACGATGGACTTGGCCTTGTTGGGGCCGTGCTTTTGCGGCTTTTTGCTCATGGCGGGGTTCCCGTGGTGGTTGGGTTTCGGGGCGCACTGTAGGGCCCTGGGTGGGTGAGGGCCAATTGATTGTGTATATGGTCCGAAGACCAAATCGCCGGCAAGCCAGCTCCCACAGGGATATCACAGGCCTTGAAGGCTGTGCTGTACCTGTGGGAGCTGGCTTGCCGGCGATTGGGCTTTTGAATGTTACTCAGGAGGCAGCGCCAGGCGCTGACCGGCCATCAGCAGCGACAAGCGCGCCAGGCCGGTCCACGGCGAGCCCTCGGCTTGCCCCTTGATCTGCGCATCGATCCGTTGGGCATCCTGCAGCAACTGCGCCCAGCGCTGCGCCGACATACGCTGCAGGGCCTTGCTGACCAAGGGTCTGCGCTTGTCCCAGATCGGCGGACGGGCCTGGCTGAAAGCCTTGTCCAGCGGTACGCCTTGGCTGAATTGCTGGGCCAGCCCGGCCAGTTGGCGCAGTTCCCGGGCCAGGGCCCAAAGAATCACCGGTGGTTCCACACCTTCGCCACGCAAGCCTTCGAGCATGCGCAGGGCATGCGCGGCCTCACCGTTAAGAATGGCGTCGACCAGGCCGAAGACATCGAAGCGGGCGCTATCAGCGACGGCAGCCTGGACGGTCTCCACGGTAATCTGGCTGCCTTCGGCCAGCAGCTTGAGCTTTTCGATTTCCTGCGCGGCAGCCAACAGGTTGCCTTCTACACGCGCAGCGATCAGCTCGACGGCGTCACGCTGTGCCGACAGGCCGGCCTGCTGCAGGCGCTGGTTGATCCACTGCGGCAGTTGGTGCACATCCACCGGCCAGATCTGGATGAACTGGCAATGGGCACCTTCGATCAAGGCCTTGCCCCACTTGGTCTTCTGTGCGCTGCCGTCGAGCTTGGGCAGGCTGACCAGCAGCAGGGTGTCTTCGGCGGGGTTGGCGCAGTACTCCATCAGCGCTGCGGCGCCCTTGTCGCCGGGCTTGCCCGAGGGCAGGCGCAGTTCCAGCAGGCGGCGTTGGGCGAACAGGGACAGGCTGGCGCCGGCCTGTAGCAGGGTGCCCCAGTCGAAGTTGGCGTCGGCACTGAACACCTGGCGTTCGTCAAAGCCTTGCTGGCGCGCGGCGTTGCGAATGGCGTCGGCGGCTTCCTGGCACAGCAGCGGGTCGTCGCCGCTGACCACGTAGACCGGTGCCAGGGCGCCTTGCAGGTGCTTGTTGAGTTGAGCGGGGGCGAGTTTCATGGGGAACAGGCAGGGCACCCGAAGGTGCCCCGCACGGGCTTAATTGCCCGGCACTTCCAGTGGCGACTGTTGAGGCGTTTCGGCCTGCTGGCGGCGGGCTGCCTCCAGCGCTGCGGCTTCGGCCTGGGCGCGCTCGTCGGCTTTACGCTGTAGCTCATCCAGCTGGGCCGGGTTCAGCATCTGCAGGCGGACGACCATGTTGTTGACCAGGTCGCGGCGCATCTCTTCGCGGGCACGGGTGGCTTCCTGCTCGGAACCGGTGATGTTGGAGCCGTCACGGACGTAGATCTTGCGCACTTCCAGCTTGTCGCTCAGCAGTTCAAGGTTGTTCAGGCCCTGGATGCTGTAGTTGAGCACAGTGGTCAGTTCGTATTCAGCGGCACGGTTGCCACTGGTGTAGCTTGCCGAGCGCTCGCGCTCTTGCTCGTTGGTCAGTACCAGGCGGTATGGTGCGCCGGCGTGCACGTTAACGCCGCTACGCTCCAGCACTTCACGCAGTTGGACCACGGTCGGGCCATAGGCGTTGCGCGCGCTGACGTCCATTTCCTTTACGCTCAGCTGGGTGGCGCCGGTGCCGCGCAGCTGGAAACCGCAGGCGCTGAGCATGACCGCCAGGCCGATTACCAGCAAATTGCGTTTGATCATGTTGTTGCTCCCTTGTGGGCCTGTTCCGCCCGCCCGCAGTGGCTGCGGGCGGGCGCTGCCATCAGTTGGCGACGATGTTGACCAGCTTGCCCGGTACGACGATGACTTTGCGAATGGTCAGGCCATCGATGAAGCGCAGGACGTTCTCGTTGCTGCGCGCGGCGGCTTCGACTTCTTCGCGGCTGGCGGCGGCCGGCATTTCAACCTGGCCGCGCAGCTTGCCGTTTACCTGCACCACCAGGGTGATGCTGTCTTGCACCAGGGCCGCTTCGTCAACGGTTGGCCAGCCGGCGTCGATGACCGCCTGCTCGTGGCCCAGCTGCTTCCACAGCTCGTGGGAGATGTGCGGGGTGATCGGGGCCAGCAGCAGGGTGACTGCTTCCAGGCCTTCTTGCAGCAGGGCGCGGTCTTGTTCGCTGGCCTGCGGGGCCTTTTCCAGTACGTTCATCACGGTCATCACCTGGGCGATGGCCGTGTTGAACTTGTGGTATTGGCCCACGTCGGTGCTGGCCTGCTTGATGGCGGCGTGGATGGCGCGGCGGATGACCTTTTGCGCGTCGTCCAGTGCTGCCACATCCAGTTTTCCCGGCAAGCCCTGGGCCACGTGCGCCTGGGCCAGGCGCCAGACACGGCGCAGGAAGCGGCTGGCACCTTCGACGCCGGAGTCGGACCATTCCAGGCTCGCGTCGGGCGGCGAGGCGAACATCATGAACAGGCGGCAGGTGTCGGCGCCGTAGGCGTCGATCATCGACTGCGGGTCTACGCCGTTGTTCTTCGACTTCGACATCTTCTCGGTGCCACCGATTTCCACCGGCAGGCCGTCGGTTTTCAGGCGGGCGCCAATGATCTTGGCCTTGGCATCGCGCTCGATTTCGACGTCGGCTGGGTTGAACCAGTCCTTGCCGCCGTTGCTGGCAACGCGATAGTAGGTGTCGGCGACTACCATGCCCTGGGTCAGCAGGTTCTTGAACGGCTCGTTCGAGGTGACCAGGCCTTCGTCACGCATCAGCTTGTGGAAGAAGCGGGCGTACAGCAGGTGCAGGATCGCATGCTCGATACCGCCGATGTACTGGTCGACCGGCAGCCAGTGGTTGGCCGCTTTCGGGTCGACCATGCCACCTTCGTAGTTCGGCGAAGCGTAGCGGGCAAAGTACCAGGACGACTCGACGAAGGTGTCCATGGTGTCGGTTTCGCGCTTGGCCGCAGCGCCGCATTTCGGGCAGCTGCATTCGTAGAACTCAGGCATGCGCGCCAGTGGCGAACCGGCGCCGTCCGGCACTACGTTCTCTGGCAGGGTTACCGGCAGTTGGTCTTCTGGCACCGGTACGTCGCCGCAGGACGGGCAATGGATGATTGGGATCGGGCAGCCCCAGTAGCGCTGGCGGCTGATACCCCAGTCGCGCAGGCGGAACTGGGTACGCGACTTGCCCAGGTCCTTGCGGATCAGGGCAGCTTCGATGGCGTCGAAGGCGCCGGCGAAGTCCAGGCCGTCGAACTCACCGGAGTTGATCAGCTGGCCATGTTCGCCATAGGCGGCCTGCCACTCGCTGCCAACTTCATCGCCAGCGCTGGTGCGCACCACTGCCTTGACCGGCAGGTTGTACTTGTGGGCGAACTCGAAATCGCGCTCGTCGTGCGCCGGCACGGCCATTACGGCGCCATCGCCGTAGTGCATCAGCACGTAGTTGGCGACCCAGACCGGCAGCTTCTCGCCGGTCAGCGGGTGTTCGACCAGCAGGGAAGTGGCCATGCCCTTCTTCTCCTGGGTGGCCATGTCGGCTTCGGCGACGCTGCCGCTCTTGCATTCTTCAATGAACGCTTGCAGCGACGGGTTGCCCTGGGCGGCCTGGGTGGCCAATGGGTGCTCGGCGGCGACGGCGACGTAGGTTGCGCCCATCAGCGTGTCGGGGCGGGTGGTGAAGACCTTGAGGGTGCCTTCGTGGCCGATGCTGGCCTGGTTGTACGGGAACTGCACTTCCATGCCGCGCGACTTGCCGATCCAGTTGCGCTGCATGGTCTTGACCTGCTCAGGCCAGCCCGGCAGTTCGTCGAGGCTTTCCAGCAGCTCGTCGGCGTAATCGGTGATGCGGAAATAGTACATCGGGATTTCGCGCTTCTCGATCAGCGCGCCCGAACGCCAGCCACGGCCGTCGATGACCTGTTCGTTGGCCAGTACGGTCTGGTCCGCCGGGTCCCAGTTCACGGTGCCGTTCTTGCGGTAGATGATGCCTTTCTCGAACAGGCGGGTGAACAGCCACTGCTCCCAACGGTAGTAGTCGGGCTTGCAGGTGGTGACTTCACGGGCCCAGTCGATGGCCAGACCCAGGCTCTTGAGCTGGGTCTTCATGTAGTCGATGTTTTCGTAGGTCCACTTGGCCGGGGCGACGTTGTTTTTCATCGCCGCGTTTTCCGCAGGCATGCCGAAAGCGTCCCAGCCCATCGGCTGCAGGACGTTCTTGCCCAGCATGCGCTGGTAGCGGGCAATCACGTCACCGATGGTGTAGTTGCGCACGTGGCCCATGTGTAGCTTGCCGCTCGGGTACGGGAACATCGACAGGCAGTAGTAGGTGTCCTTGCCTGGCTGTTCGGTAACAGCGAACGATTGTTGCTCGTCCCAGAAGTTCTGGGCGGCGGCTTCGATATCACGGGGCGTGTATTGTTCGTGCATGGCTACTTTTTGCTGAGAGAGAAGAGACCTTGTTCCAGGCAGCGGAACCTCGCTGCGACCGGCACTCCGGTGTCGTTTAGAGTGAACGCCGTAGCATACAGCAGCGCCGCGCATCGTGGGAAACCTTCGTTGCGAATGCCCGCTGGTCGCGGCACACGGCTGCTTTTTGCAACGACGCTAAGCTCAGGTGTGGGGGGAGATATTCTTACCTTCAATGAGGTGAACGGATGGGAGAGACGCAGCTACCCGCAATCAAACCGGAGCTATACGAACGCCTGATCGACCGGCTTGGCCTGGCGCTGGAAGTGGCCAGGACTTCGGTGCGATTGCGCGACGAGATGCCAGCCGAGCTGGAATTGCGTGGCTTGAGCCATGCAGAGTTCGAAGTGATCAAGGCCTACCTGGATTCCCTCCCGGAGCGTCAAAGTGCCTGTGTCGGCAGTTACCCACAAGCGGAGCCGACATCGGCCAAGATCATCTGGCTAAAGGACAAGAAACGCCCCGCCAGTACGGCGAGATCCAGGACGCTGCCACATCGCTAGCCGTTCAGGGCGCCACGCGCAGGCTATCGCGCGCCGGTTCTTCAACATCATCACAGCTCACGATCGGCGCCGGCCATACCCTTGTTGGTCGGCGTCGATCCGCTTAGGCTGCACGCCTGCCAAGGAGGTGTAGCCAATGCCCATCCGATTCTTCATCAAACAATGGCTGATGCCGCCAGGGGCTCTGTTCTTGCTGCTGCTGGCGGCGTGGTGGCTGCGTGCCCGGCGGCCAAGGCTGGCGGCGTTGTGCTTTGTCGTGGGCTTGGGTGGCTTGTGGCTGATGAGCTTGCCGCTGGTGGTGCAGGAAGCCGCCCGTGCGCTGGAAAGCGAACCGGCGCTGGCGCCCAACGATTGGGCGGGCCTGGCAAGCCGGGCGGATGCCATCGTGGTGCTGGGCGCGGGGCGTGAGCGCGGCGACCCCGCATGGGGCGGCAGTGACCAGCCCACGGCCACGGCGCTGGAGCGCATGCGCTTTGCCGCGCGGTTGGCCAAAGCCTCAGGCTTGCCGGTACTGACCAGCGGCGGCCTGCACTATGGTACGCCGCCGAGCGAGGCACAGTTGATGGCTGATCGCCTGCACGAGGATTTTGGCGTCGAGGTCAAGTGGCGCGAAGAGGCTAGCCGCACCACCTGGGAGAACGCCCAGCTGACCGCCAAGGTGCTGCAGCCGTTGGGGATTCGCCGGGTGGTGGTGGTGACACAGGCCTGGCACATGCAGCGCTCGCGCTGGAGCTTTGAGCAGGTGGGGTTCGAGGTGGTGCCAGCGCCGGTGGGGTTCCTGGGGCGCGATCATGCGCGGCCGTTTGCCGGGTTGCTGCCCGAAAGCCGGGCAATGTGGCAGAGCGGGCAGTTGCTCAATGAAACGGTGGGGCTGGTGGGGTATCGGCTGTTCTATTGAGCCTTGTACTGCCTGTACCGGCCTCTTCGCGGGTAAACCCGCTCCTACAGGGTTCCCACTGACTTCGAGAGCGGTGGAATACCTGTAGCAGCGGGTTTACCCGCGAAGAGGCCGAAGCCGGATAACTCAAACAGTCTTGGCTATACGGCCCGCGAGCAGCGCCCAGCCCAGCAGCAGCGCACAGACAATCGCCAGCGGCCACGAACGCCATTGCAGGTACGGCGTAAGCTGCTGCATCGGTACCACCTCGCCATACAGCACCGCCTGCTGGAATTGCGGAATTTGCGTGGTAATGCGGCCAAACGGGTCGATCAGCGCGGTCACCCCGTTGTTGGTGGCGCGGATCATCCAGCGGCCGGCTTCCAGCGCGCGCATCTGTGCCATTTGCAGGTGTTGCAATGGGCCGATCGAGGTACCGAACCAGGTGTCGTTGCTGATGGTCAGCAGCAAGTCGCTGCGGGCCGCCAGGCCGGCGGCGAATTCCGGGTAGACCACTTCGTAGCAGATGTATGGCGCAATCTGGTAGCCCTTGGCCTGCAGCAGCGGCTGGTCTTCCGGCCCGCGGGCGAAGTCCGACATGGGGAGGTTGAAGAACTCGATGGCGCCGCGCAGCATGTCTTGCAACGGCACATACTCGCCAAACGGCACCAGCTTCTGCTTGAGGTAGGTGCCGTCGCCTTCACCGGTGACGGTGACGCCGTTGTAGTAGCGGCGCTGGTGGTGCACCACTTCACGCACGGGTACGCCAGTGATCAGCGCCGAATGCCGTTCGGCAGCGAACCGGCCCATCACATCGATGTAGCCTTGGGCCTGGTCCTTGAGCACCGGCACTGCGGTTTCTGGCCAGATCAGCAGGTCTACCGGCTTGGAGCTGAAACTCAGGTCGCGGTACAGCGCTAATTGCGCGTCGATGTGCGCGGGGTCCCATTTCAGATCCTGTTCGACATTGCCCTGGATGGCCGCCACCTTCAGTGGGTCGCCGGCCGGCGTAGTCCAGGCATGGCCCTTGAGGGCCAAGCCCAGTACCCACGGGGCCAGCAACAGCAGGCAGGCCACGGCCAGGAACGAGGGGCGCGCGCGCAGGCGCTGCAGGTTGCACAGCAGGGCGGCGCTCAAGGCCAGGACGAAGGACACCAGCCACACGCCACCCAGCGGTGCCAGGCCTGCCAGTGGGCCGTCCAGCTGGCTGTAGCCGGCGTAGAGCCAAGGGAAACCGGTTAGGAACCAGCCACGGAAGGCCTCTTGCAGCAGCCACAGGGCGGCAAAGCACAGGGCGTCGGCCAAGGGCGCTTCGTTGCGCCGCAACCAGCGGGCCCACAGCCAGGTTGGCAGGGCGAAGAACCAGGCCAGGGCGGCAAAGAACGCCAACAGCAGCAGTGTCGCCAGCAGCGGCGAGGCGCCGCCGTAGGTGTTCATGCTGACGTAGATCCACCAGGTGCCAGCGCCGTACAGGCCAAAGCCGAACCACCAGCCACGCCACATGGCCTGGCGCGGGCTGAGCTCGCGCAGGCCAAGGTAGAGCATGGCGATGGACAGCAAGGCCAGCGGCCAGATGTCGAATGGCGCCAGGGCCAGTAGGGTGGAGGCACCGGCCGCCAGGGCCAGCAGGTTACCGGGCCAGCCGGGGCGGGTGATCCAACGCATGTTTGTCCTTAACGGGTGATCGGTGTCAGGCGCAGCAAGTGTATCCGCCGGCTGTCGGCATTGAGAATACGGAACTTGTAGGACCCGATCTCGGTGGTTTCGTTGCGCTTGGGCAGGTGGCCGAAGGCGCTCATCACCAGGCCGCCGACCGTGTCGAACTCGTCATCGGAGAACGCGCTGTCGAAGAACTCGTTGAAGTTGTCGATCGGGGTCAGTGCCTTGACCAGGAAGTCACCGCTGGGCAGCGGCTTGATGTAGCTGTCTTCCTCGACGTCGTGCTCATCCTCGATGTCACCGACGATCTGCTCCAGCACGTCTTCGATGGTCACCAGGCCCGCTACACCGCCGTACTCGTCGATGACGATGGCCATGTGGTTGTGGTTGGCGCGGAACTCGCGCAGCAGCACGTTCAGGCGCTTGGACTCGGGCACGAAGGTGGCCGGGCGCAGCAGGTCCTTGATGTTGAAGCTGTCGCCATTTTCTTTGAGGATCAGCGGCAGCAGGTCTTTGGCAAGCAGGATCCCGAGCACATCGTCATGGCTTTCGCCGATCACCGGGTAGCGCGAGTGCGCGGCATCGATCACTGCCGGCAGGAACTCGCGTGGCGACTGGCTGGCCTTGATGCTGATCATCTGCGAACGCGGCACCATGATGTCGCGAACCTGCAGGTCAGCGACCTGGATGGCGCCTTCGACGATGGTTAGCGCTTCGCTGTCCAGCAGCTTGTTTTGATGGGCTTCGCGCAGCAGCTCAAGGAGCTCCTGGCGGTTTTTCGGCTCATGGGCAAAAGCCTGGGTCAGTTTACCCAACCAGGACTTTTGCCCGTTGCTCGATCGATCTTCGCTCATGGCGGTTCTCGTGATCCTTCGTGTATCAGTGTGTGATTGTGTCGGTTTCATCGTCGGCGTACGGGTCGGGGTGACCCAGTTCTGCCAGCAATTCCCGTTCCAGGCCTTCCATTTCCTCGGCTTCCTCATCTTCGATGTGGTCGTAACCGAGCAGGTGCAGGCAACCATGAATGACCAAATGTGCCCAGTGTGCTTCGGGCGACTTGCCCTGTTCGGCGGCTTCGCGCTCGACCACGGGTATGCAGATCACCAGGTCGCCCAGCAGCGGGATATCGAGCAGCTCATCGGGCACATCAGCCGGGAACGACAGCACATTGGTCGCGTAGTCCTTGTGCCGATAGGTGTGGTTCAGCTCGCGGCCTTCGGCTTCGTCAACCAAGCGAATGGTCATTTCCGAGTCGGCGCTGCGCTGGCGCAGGGCCAGTTCGCACCAGCGGCGGAAGGCAGTGTCATCGGGGGCGGCGGCATCCGTGGCCCGTTGAATATCGAGTTCAAGCATCTTTGCCGGGCGCCTCGGGCTTGGCCTGGCGGGCATCGAAGCGGTCGTAGGCCTCGACAATGCGCTGCACCAGTGGGTGACGAACCACATCTTTGGGTTGGAAGTGGGTGAAGCTGATCCCCGGAACGTCTCTCAGCACCTCGATGACATGCGCCAGGCCCGACTTGGTGCCACGGGGCAGGTCGACCTGGGTGATGTCACCGGTGATGACTGCGGTGGAGCCAAAACCGATACGGGTGAGGAACATCTTCATCTGTTCCAACGTGGTGTTCTGGCTTTCGTCAAGAATGATGAAGCTGTTGTTCAGGGTGCGGCCACGCATGTAGGCCAGCGGGGCAATTTCGATCACCTGGCGCTCGATCAGCTTGGCCACGTGTTCAAAGCCGAGCATTTCGTACAGGGCGTCGTACAGCGGGCGCAGGTACGGGTCGATCTTCTGGGCCAGGTCGCCGGGCAGGAAGCCGAGCTTTTCGCCCGCTTCGACCGCCGGGCGCACCAGCAGGATACGACGCACCTGTTCACGCTCCAACGCGTCTACGGCGCAGGCCACGGCCAGGTAGGTCTTGCCGGTACCGGCTGGGCCGATGCCGAAGTTGATGTCATTGGCCAGGATTTCCTGGACGTAGCGTTGCTGGTTGACACCGCGCGGGCGAATGTTGCCCTTGCGTGTGCGCAGCGACACGCTGACCTCGTTGACCGCCGGGTTGTCGATGTTCTCGACGGACGACTCCTGCAGATACAGGTGCACGGTTTCCGGCGACAGTTCGGTGGCCTTGGTCTCACGGTAGAGACGGCGCAACAGTTGCTCGGCAGCAGAGGTGGTCTTGGGTTCGCCGATCAGTTCGAACTGATTGCCGCGGTTGCGGATCTCGATGGCCAGGCGTTGTTCGATCAGGCGCAGGTGCTCGTCGAACTGGCCGCACAAGTTGGCGAAACGGTGGGCCTCGAAAGGTTCGAGGATGAAGCGATGGGGTTGTATGGGTGCGTTCAAGGTCGTTTTTAGCCGCTCGACGGCGATGGATGTGAACTCAAGAATAACCCTTGAATGGCAGTGGCGAAAGCACTGAAACGTTCAACGGTATGTCCTGGCGGTTCTGGCCTGTTCGCGGGGGGATCCGCCTGGCAACATCAGGCCATTCCCTATGCCGATGCGGTTGCCGCAACGGTAACGCTCAGGGAAGTGGCGAGAACGGCGTGCGGCCTTCGGCGTTTTGCAGTTCGAGCAGGTACTTGCGGAAGATCTGGCCGAGTACCTGGGTGGCACGCTCCAGTTCGTCGCGGGGCATTTGCTCGGTTACTTCGTCGGCCAAGTCCAGCGCATCTTCGGCGCCGTTGACTGCGGCCATCTTCAGCAGGATATAGGCCTGCACGTTGTTGGCCTTGACCCCTTCACCATGGAAGAACATGGCACCCAGGCGGTACTGCGCCTCGGCATGGCCTTGCAGCGAGGCTTTCTGGAACCAGTCCAGGGCTTTATTCAGTTTTTTTGGCGTTTGCGTGTAGTAGTACTCGCCCAGTTCGAATTGCGCCTGGGCGTCCCCCGTCGTCGCCGTCTGCTCGCAGGCCTTGAGGGCGTTTGCCAGGTCTTCAGGCGGGACATTCAAGGTGCAGCGGCCCGTCGCTGGAATCAGCAGCGAGTTACCGCCCTCCGCCAAAGCCAGCAGGGGCTGAAGAAGCAACAGGCAGCCCAGGGTCAGGGCGCGGCCGGTGCGGTTCATGGGGATCGACTTACCTCTGCAAAGCTGCGGCCAATGTCTCTGGTGGCACATTATGGGATAAGCAGCGCCAACCTTACAAAGTTTTACTCGAAATTCTGCTTGGTTGGGGAAGTCAGCTGATTGTGCAGGGTGTTTTATTGCCTGTACTAGCCTCTTGGCGGGCAAGCCCGCTCCTACATAGCGCGGAAATCGGTGCGGCCCCTGTAGGCGCGGGCTTGCCCGCGAAGAGGCCAGTACAGGCTGCCAGTTACTTCAGTGCTGCAAAGGCCTTTTCAGCCGCATCCAGGGTGATCTGCAGCTCCTTGTCGCCATGGGCGATGGAGGTGAAACCGGCCTCGAACGCGCTCGGTGCCAGGTACACGCCACCGTCGAGCATCAGGTGGAAGAAGCGCTTGAAACGCTCGGCATCGCTGGCCATCACGTCTTCGAAGGTAACGATATCGTCCGCACCGCTGAAGTACAGGCCAAACATGGCACCCGCTTGAGTGGTGACGAATGGTACGCCAGCGGCATCGGCGCGCTGCTGCAGGCCGTCGAGCATGCGGCTGGTATAGTCAGTCAGCTCGGCGTGGAAGCCCGGGCGGCTGATCAGCTTCAGGGTGGTCAGGCCGGCGGCCATGGCCAGTGGGTTACCCGACAGGGTCCCGGCCTGGTAGACCGGGCCAAGCGGGGCAATGCAGCCCATGATTTCGCGCTTGCCACCGAAGCAGCCAACCGGCATGCCGCCGCCGACGATCTTGCCGAAGGTCGACAGGTCGGGCTTGATGCCGTAGTGGCCCTGGGCACCGCCGAGCGAGACACGGAAACCGGTCATCACTTCGTCGAAGATCAGCACCACGCCGTGCTTGTCGCACTGCTCGCGCAGGCCTTCGAGGAAGCCCGGCGCCGGCGGTACGCAGTTCATGTTGCCGGCCACCGGCTCGACGATGATGCAAGCCACGGTCTGGCCGACTTCGGCCAAGGTCTTCTCGACCGCGGCGATGTCGTTGAACGGCAGGGTCAGGGTGTGCTTGGCGAAGTCCGCCGGCACGCCAGCGGAGCTTGGCACGCCCTGGGTCAGCAGGCCGGAACCGGCTTTTACCAGCAGGCTGTCGGAGTGGCCGTGGTAGCAGCCTTCGAACTTGATGATGGCGTCACGGCCGGTGTAACCGCGGGCCAAGCGGATGGCGCTCATGGTGGCTTCGGTGCCCGAGCTGACCATGCGTACCATTTCCATCGACGGCACGATCGAGCAGACCAGGTCGGCCATTTCGGTTTCCATGGCGGTTGGTGCGCCGTAGGACAAGCCGTGAGCCAGCTGCTTGCGTACCGAGTCCAGCACCTCCGGGTGGCCGTGGCCGAGGATCATCGGGCCCCAGGAGCCGACGTAGTCGACGTAGCGCTTGTCGTCCTCGTCAACGACGTAGGCGCCTTCGGCATGCTTGAAGAACAGCGGCGTGCCGCCAACGCTCTTGAAAGCGCGGACCGGCGAGTTGACGCCACCGGGGATGTGCTTCTGGGCTTGGGCGAACAGGGCTTCGGAACGGGACATGGAAAGTTCTCTCGAATCAGGATGCGAACAAGGCGTTGAAGGCGCGGGCGCGGCGGGTGACTTCCTGCGCGCTGTCGGCACCGAACAGGCCGTGGATCACCGCCAGCAGGTCGGCGCCATGGGCAACCAGCGGGGCGGCGTTGTCGAGGGTAATGCCGCCGATCACCGCGATCGGCAGTTTCACTTGGGCGCGGGCCTGCTCCAGCAGTTCGACGTTGGCAGCGGAAGCGCCCGGCTTGGTAACGGAATTGAAGAAACGGCCAAAGGCCACGTAGCTGGCGCCTTCGCGGGCGGCCTGGGCAGCCAGGTCGAGGCTGGCGTGGCAGGTGGAGCCGATGATCGCCTGGCGGCCGAGCAGGGCGCGGGCCGGGGTCAGCGGGCCGTCGGTCTGGCCCAGGTGCACGCCGACGCCCAGGCGCGCGGCCAGTTCGGCGTCGTCATTGATCAGCAGTTGGGTCCCGTAGCGCTCGCAGAGCTTCATCAGCCCTTCGGCTTCGCGCAGGCGGCGCGCTGCGTCGTCACTTTTATCGCGGTACTGCAGCAGGCATACACCGCCTTCCAGCGCCGCTTCGACATGGGACAGGAAACGGCCGGCGAGCAGCTGGCTGTCGGTGATGGCGTACAGACCGCGTAGCTTCATTGAAAGCCTCGTATCAGGAGCAGAAATCCAGCGGCAGGCGGCGCGGCACGAACTGGCCCTTGCCCAGTTGCTCGGCGTCACGCAGGGTGCGCCAGGTGTAGTCCAGGGCACTGCGTACAGCGCTTTGCAGTTGTTCGCCGAGTGCCAGGCGGCCGGCCAGTGCGCTGGCCAGGGTGCAGCCTGAACCATGGTAGCTGCCCGGCAGGCGCTGGCAGGTCCAGGTGTGGAGCTGGCCATCCTGGGTGTACAGGCGGTTGTGAATTTCGTCCTCGTCGCCGTGACCACCGGTAATCAGCAGGTGTCTACAGAACGGCAAGAGTTTTTCGGCACACTCATCGGCGGTGCCTTCGGGCAGTTCGGCGAGGATGCGGGCTTCGGGCAGGTTGGGCGTGGCGATGGTCGCCAGCGGCAGCAGGCGTTCGCGCAGGGCGTAGCCCACTTCGTCCTTGCCCAGGCGGCCACCGCCACCGGCACGCAGCACCGGGTCGCAGACCAGCGGCAGGTGCGGGTGGGCAGCTAGCAGCTCGGCGACGGTGTCGACCATGTCGATCGAGCCGAGCATGCCCAGCTTGACGGCGGCCACCGTAGAGTCGGCCAGCACGGCGTTGGCCTGGGCCAGCACCCACTCGCGGTCGAGCACGCGGAAGTCAGAAACGTTGACGGTATCCTGCACGGTCAGGGCGGTCACCGCAGGTGCGGCGTGACAGCCTTGCGCGATCAGGGCTTCGATATCTGCCTGCAAGCCGGCGCCGCCACTTGGGTCGTGGCCGGA
This sequence comes from Pseudomonas sp. Leaf58, assembly GCF_003627215.1. Taxonomy (NCBI): domain Bacteria; kingdom Pseudomonadati; phylum Pseudomonadota; class Gammaproteobacteria; order Pseudomonadales; family Pseudomonadaceae; genus Pseudomonas; species Pseudomonas sp. Leaf58. The sequence continues at coordinate 4,724,925 of NZ_CP032677.1, read as the reverse complement.
AAGACAGAGGACAACGGGGCGGGAGCTGTAGGTATTCATGGTCGGCGAGCTTACCACCAAACCTGTTTGGGCGGATCGTCCTACAAATGAGTTTTGCTGATCGATTGGTCAGTATTGGTTTGTCAAAACCTCTTAAAGCATTGATTTAGAGCGGTTTAGTTGTTTTTTTTTATGGCCGATTACCAGGTTGCGAAGCTATGCTAGAGTGCTCGGATAACTCGACAAACGGGTGCTGCCGGATCACGTCGTCTCAAACGGATGGGAGGCACATGCGACGCGACCGGACAGGCCATGCTGGGGCTGTATGCGCTATTTGCTGATTGTGCTTCTGGGTTTGCTGCCCGTGCTGGCCGGAGCGGTCGATTTCGACGACGCTACTCGGCATCTTCCGCTGGGCAAGGTCATGCAGGTTTATGAAGACCTCGATGGCAGTGCCAGCATCGCCCAGGTCAGTGCGCCCGGGTTCGCCAAGCATTTTCGCCCCCATCACCAAGACGTGCTGAACGCCGGTTACTCCACGTCGGTGTTCTGGCTCAAGGTCGAGCTGCGCCCGGTTACCGCGCCCGGCGCCGCCCCGCGGCAATGGTTGCTCGAGCTGGCCTACCCGCCGTTGGACCACCTGGAGCTGTACTTGCCCGATCGCCTGGGCACCTATCGCCTGGCCCAGCGCACCGGCGATGCCTTGCCCTACGACAGCCGGCAGATCCGGCAGAACAACTACCTGTTCGAGCTACCGTTGCCGCCCGGGCAACTGACCACCGTGTACCTGCGGCTGCACAGCCAGGGATCGGTGCAGGCACCGCTGGCGCTATGGTCCGCCGAGGCCTACCTGGAAGAGCAGCCCACGCGCTTGTATGTGCTGGGGGTGATTTACGGTGTGCTGCTGGTGATGCTGGTGTACAACCTGTTCATCTACCTCAGCGTGCGGGATATCAGCTACCTCTACTACATCCTCTATATCGCTTCGTTCGGCCTTTACCAAGTGTCGGTTAACGGCGCTGGGGTGGCTTATTTCTGGCCGGACAACCCGTGGTGGGCGAATGCCTCGACACCGCTGTTTATCGGCGCCGCCGGCCTGTTCGGCTGCCAGTTCGCCCGGCACTTCCTGCAATTGGGCAGTATCAGCCGGGGCTTCGACCGGCTGCTGCAATTGCTGATGCTGGGTGGCGCACTGGTCATGGTGCTGGCGGTGAGCATGCCCTATGGCCTCGCCTTGCGCATGGCCACGGCGCTGGCGCTGCTGTTTACCGTGAGCATCTTCTGCGCCGGGCTGTACGCCTGGTGGCGCGGCCTGCGCGTGGCGCGCTGGTTTATCATTGCCTGGACGGCATTCCTGCTCGGCGGCTTGGTCAATACCCTGATGGTGCTGGGCTACCTGCCCAACCTGTTCATCACCATGTACGCCAGCCAGTTGGGTTCGGCGCTGGAGGTGGCATTGCTGTCGCTGGCGCTGGCTGACCGCATCAACAGCCTGCGTGAGCAACAGGCGCAGACCCTGCGCGACACTGGCCGCACGCTGGAGCAGTTGAACCTGCAGTTAGCCAAGAACAACCGCTTGAAGGACGAATTCCTGGCCTGCGTGACCCATGAACTGCGCACCCCGATGAATGGCGTGATCGGCTCGCTGGAGTTGATGCACACCCTGCCGATGGAAGCCGAAATGGCCCAGTACCATCGTACTGCGGTGGGGTCGGCCCAGGGCATGATGGACATGGTCGACGCCATCCTTACCTTGTCCGAACTGCAAGCCGGCCGCCTGCGCGCGCAGCCGGCGCCGTTCAGCCTACGTACATTGCTGCAGAGCCTGCGCGCCGGGTATGCCGGGCAGGCCTTGGCTAAAGGCTTGTACCTGAGCCTGGATATTCCGGCTGATTTGCCGGATGGGCTGTTGGGCGATGGCCAGAAGCTGGCGCGCTGCCTAGGCTGCCTGGTGGACAACGGCCTGAAGTTTACCCATCAGGGCGGGGTGATGATCCAGGTGCGCGGCCGCCGTCTGGGCCCGGGTGATCTGGACTTGACCTTTACCGTCAGTGACAGCGGCATTGGTTTCGATGACCTGGAGCAGTCAACCCTGTACCAGCGCTTTTTCCAGGTCGATGGGTCGATGACCCGACGCTATGGCGGGCTGGGCATTGGTTTGTCGATCTGCCGCCAGATGGGCGAATTGATGGGGGGGCGGTTGTCGCATGAATCGACCCGGGGGTTGGGCAGCCGGTTCGAGCTGAGTTTGAACATGGCGATTTCGCAGGTGCAGGTGGGTCCGACGATTTTGCAGGCGCGGCGTTCGCTTTGAGGGGTTGGGGTTGGGCTGGAGACTGTCAGCCCTGATGCATACTCAAGGCATGCACCTGCCAGCCCTGGCTCATGCGCAACCCATGCCCCCACCACCACACCTTTAGTCACGAATGCCCCTTTGCCTCCCCCGCAAGCAGTGCTTCACTGGGTCTCTCAAGCCTACCCGGATCCAGGAGCCCCCGATGAACCTGCACCAGTACGCTGAAACCCACGAGGTGACCAACCAGCCACCGCCCCTCGACGGTGCCAACCTGTACCGCCTCGACCTGCCGCTACAGGAATGGTCACGGCGGTTCGGTGCCGGTTGGGCCGAGTCGCGGATCGATGCTTACGGTGCCCTGGCCGGTGGCCCGCTGATGCAGGCAGGCTTCCTGGCCAATGCGCACAAGCCGGAATTCAGCAGCCACGACCGCTACGGCCATCGCATCGACCTGGTCGAGTTCCACCCGGCCTACCACCAACTGATGCGCACCGCCGTCGAGCACGGCCTGCCTTCGCTGCCGTGGGCTGAACCCCGTGCCGGCGCGCATGTAGCGCGGGCTTCGTTAACCTACCTGCATAGCCAAGCCGAAGCCGGTAGCGGCTGCCCACTGACCATGACGTTCGCCGCAGTGCCGGCGCTTCGCCTGCAGCCTGAGCTGGCCGAGTACTGGCTGCCGAAAATCCTCGCCTGTGAATATGACCCGCGCAACGTCGGCGACCGGCACAAGGCCGGGGTCACCATTGGCATGGCCATGACCGAGAAGCAGGGCGGCACCGATGTACGGGCCAATACTACCCGCGCCTATCCGGTCGGCGCAGCGGGGCCGGGCCAGGCTTATGAGCTGGTTGGGCACAAGTGGTTTTGCTCGGCGCCCATGTGCGATGCCTTCCTCACCCTGGCGCAAACCGACAAGGGCCTGAGCTGCTTCCTGTTGCCGCGCCATCGCCCGGACGACACCCGCAACCAGTTCTATATCCAGCGCCTGAAGAACAAGCTGGGCAACAGTTCCAACGCGTCCAGCGAAGTCGAGTTCCGCGGTGCCCTGGCGTGGATGGTCGGGGAAGAAGGGCGGGGCGTGCCGACTATCATCGAAATGGTGGCCATGACTCGCTTCGACTGCATGGTTGGCTCCAGTGCGCTGATGCGCCAGGCGTTGACCCAGGCGGCCCACCACTGCGCGCATCGCAAGGTCGGTGGCCGCTTGTTGAGCGAGCAGCCATTGATGCAAAACGTGCTGGCCGACCTGGCCCTGGAAAGCGAGGCCGCACTGGCCCTTAGCCTACGCATGGGGCAGGCGCTGGAACAGTTGGACGACCCGCAGCAGGCGCACTTCGCCCGCCTGGTTACGGCGGTGGGCAAGTACTGGATCTGCAAACGCGCGCCAGCCATGATCAACGAGGCCGCCGAGTGCCTGGGCGGCGCCGGCTATGTAGAAGACAGCATTCTGCCAAGGCTGTACCGCGAAGCGCCGGTCAACTCGACCTGGGAAGGCTCGGGCAATGTGCAGTGCCTGGACGTGCTGCGGGCCTTGTCCAAAGAGCCGGGCGTGCTCGATGCGTTGTTCGCTGAACTGGGCGACGGGCATGGCGACCCGCGCCTGGCGGCGCATATTGGCAACCTCAAAGGGGCATTTGCCGACACTGGCGATATGCAATACCGCGCGCGGCAACTGACCGAGGATATTGCCCTGGCATTGCAGGCCAAGCTGTTGCTGGAGGCGGGGAATGCGGTGGTCAGTGATGCGTTTATCGATAGCCGGTTGACGGGCGGTGGGCGGGTGTATGGTGCACTGCCGCGCGGTGTGGATGTGGAGGCGTTAGTGGCAAGGGCGACACCCAGGTAGCCCGGTTGAGGTGGCTGTGAAGGCGCTATCGCCGGCAAGCCAGCTCCCACAGGTACTGCACAGGATTCGACGCCAGTGGAGTACTTGTGGGAGCTGGCTTGCCGGCGATGAGGCCGGTGCTGACCACCGGGGGTGTATTTGCCATGAAACGCAGGCAAGATGGTTCACAAGCATGTCCAGACAGGAAGCACAGTGTGAGCCACGCGTTTGTAGTCGTTGATACCCCCGAACAGGCCGTCGACCGTCTGGCGGCCCTGCATGACCAGGCCACCGGGGCCCTTAGCCAGGCCCTCAAGCGTTACCTCAAGGACCGTACCGAGCCGGGCGCTGAAGAGCGCGACCTGTTCCGCTACCCGGCGCTACGCCTGACCTACTACAGCCACGGTGAAGTCGCCGCCACCACGCGGGCCTATGCCAAGGTCCAGGTGGCCGGTACCTACAGCGTCACCATTACCCAGCCGGCCGCGTTCCGTGGCTACCTGTTGGAGCAACTGCGGCCGCTGATGCACGACTACACCGTCACGGTAGAGGTCGGTGTCAGCGAGCAGAACATTCCTTACCCTTACGTGGTCGACCAGGGCGACGAGCTAGCCGGCAGCGGTATCACCGCCGCGCAGCTGGCGCGGGTATTCCCCAGCACCGACCTGTCGGCGGCCACGGACAACATCGCCGATGGCCTGTACGACTGGGACAGCACCGACACCCTGCCGCTGGCGCTGTTCGATGCCGCACGGGTCGACTTTTCGCTGCGTCGCCTGGTGCATTACACCGGCAGCGACTGGCGCCATGTGCAGCCGTGGATCCTGCTGACCAACTACCACCGCTATGTCGACCAGTTCATCAGCCATGGCCTGGAACAGTTGCGTGACGACCCGCGCTTCGTGCGCATGGTGCTGCCGGGCAACGTGGTGATCGAAAAGGGCATGGACCACGGCGAAACCCAGGCGCTGGTGGCCAGTGTGGTCTGGCACCGATACCAGATGCCGGCCTACCACCTGATCGCCGCCGACGGCGACGGCGTTACCTTGGTCAACATTGGCGTGGGCCCGTCCAACGCCAAGAACATCACCGACCACCTGGCCGTGTTGCGCCCGCACTGCTGGCTGATGATCGGCCACTGCGGCGGCCTGCGGCAGTCGCAGACCATCGGCGACTATGTGCTGGCACACGCTTACATGCGCCGTGACGGCATTCTTGACCGGGTGGTGCCGCCGAATATCCCGATTCCGGCCTTGGCCGAAGTGCAGTTGGCTTTGCAGGAGGCCGCAGCACAGGTTACCGGTGAGCGCGGCGAACAACTGAAGAAGCGCCTGCGCACCGGCACCGTGCTGACCTACGATGACCGTAACTGGGAGCTGCGTTGGGCCCAGGAACGCCCCCTCATCAACCTGTCGCGTGCTGTGGCTGTGGACATGGAAAGCGGCACCATTGCCGCCCAGGGCTACCGCTTGCGCGTGCCGTACGGCACCTTGCTGTGTGTCTCCGACAAGCCGCTGCACAGCGAGATCAAGCTGCCAGGTTCGGCCAACGCCTTCTATAACCGGGCGGTCAGCCAGCATTTGAAGATCGGCATTGCCGCCCTCGACCTGCTGCGCACCGAGCTCAACTCGCTGCACTCGCGTAAACTGCGCAGCTTCGATGAGCCGCCGTTCCGCTGAGGATCCATGTCACTGCCACCCCGTAACAAGCCGCGCCGCCCCCAGGCGCGGCCTGCCGCCGGCCCCCGTCGCCAGGCCAAGGCGCCACCGGCCGAGCCGCGCCTGATCCTGTTCAACAAACCGTTCGACGTGCTGACCCAGTTCAGCGACGGTGACGGGCGCGCGACGCTCAAGGACTACATCGACATCCCGGGCGTGTACCCGGCAGGGCGATTGGACCGCGACAGCGAAGGCTTGCTGCTGCTGACCAACGATGGCGGCTTGCAGGCGCGGATTGCCGACCCCAAGCACAAGCTGGCCAAGACCTACTGGGTGCAGGTGGAGGGGGAACCGAGTGAGGAGCAGTTACAGCGTTTGCGTGACGGCGTGGAGCTCAATGATGGGCCAACCTTGCCGGCCGAGGCGCGCCGCCTGGAAGAGCCTGAGCTGTGGCCGCGCAACCCGCCGGTGCGCTTTCGCAAGAGCGTGCCAACCAGCTGGCTGGAGCTGGTGATTCGCGAAGGGCGTAACCGCCAGGTGCGGCGGATGACGGCGGCGGTGGGTTTGCCGACTTTGCGCCTGGTGCGGGTGCGGATCGGGGCTTGGGCGCTGGATGGGCTGGAGCAGGGTTGCTGGCGCGAAGTAGCTGCCAAGCTTTAGTCCAGTTCAAAGGCCATTCGCGGGCGTGCCCGCGAATGCCCTGAAATTCGCTACACCCCTTCGAGGTACCCCACCACCACGCTCTTGATGATAAAGGCCAGCACTCCCAGCCCCAGCACGAAGAACAGGATCAGCGTCCCGAACTTCCCGGCCTTGGACTTTTTCGCCAGGTCCCAAACGATGAAGCCCATGAAACCGATCAACACGGTGACCAGGATGATCATCATCCACTCTTCGAATACGGCGGGATCCATCGGTGTTCTCCAGGCGGGTTGAGCGGCCGATTATACGCCGGCTGGCGCCAGCAATTAACGCAGGTGGGTCAATGGCAGTTCGGTGCTGGCCAGCACCTGGTTGAGCACGAAGCTCGAACGCACGCTGGTGACGCCTTCGATACGGGTCAGGCTGCCTAGCAGCAGTTTCTGGTAGTGGTCCATGTCGGGCACCACCACTTTGAGCTGATAGTCGGCATCCATACCGGTGACGAGGCTGCATTCGAGCACCTGTGGCAGGTTGCGGATGGCCGCTTCGAACGTTTCGAAGCGCTCTGGGGTGTGCCGGTCCATGCCGATCAGCACGTAGGCGGTGAGGCTCAGGCCCAGCTTCTTGCGGTCGAGCAGCGCGACCTGGCGGGAAATGTAGCCATCGTCCTCCAGTTGCTTGACCCGACGCGAGCATGGCGAAGGCGACAGGCCGATGCGTTCAGCCAGTTCCTGGTTGGAAATGCGCGCATCGCGCTGCAGTTCGGCAAGAATGCTCAGGTCGTAGCGGTCAAGTTTGCTCATGATTTCTGCCTTTTCTGTTCGGATTGCGGTGAATTATCAATCCAGGGTGAAAAATTGCGCAAGTGCTATTTATCTGAGCAATCTTCGCAATCCTCTGCTGCACCCGGTCCAGTATCTTTATCAACAGAATCACTGCCCGGACATCAGTCCACGGCGACGCGCCCTAGGCGGGCGGTCGCGGCCAGCCATCCAACAGGATCCGCTAGGCCCCCGGGCTACACACCTTCCAGAAGACGGTGTGAGGTGAGCCGGCGCCACAAGTGCCGAGCACGGACGACAATTTCTGAAGGGAGGCCCTGTGGCCTCCCTTTTTTCATGTCCAGGATTTTAATTGGCCTGCATGGCGGGCGCGGTAGACTGGCTGTGGTTGCCGTATTTTCTAGCGAGAGGAACAATATGAAGTCGCGCATCTGGCAGTTGGCAGGTGTTGGTGTATTGGGCTTGAGCAGCAGTGTTGGGGCCATGGCCGAAGGGCCGGGCGAGGGTGCGCCGGGCCGCTCGCTCAACTCGCGTGACGAAGTGCACCAGACCCAGCCACCGCGCCAGGGCTATTACCAGGACATCCCCCGGCGCCACGGCAATGGCTGGCATTATGGGGCACGGGTGCAATACCTGCCGGCCCATGCCCGTGAGGTGTGGCTGGGGGGGACGCAGTACTTCCTGGTGGACAATACCTATTACCAGTACCTGGCCGACAGCCGCGAGTACGTGGTGGTCAACCCGCCTGCTGGCGCGCCAGCGCCGATAAACGGTGGGTATGATGTGGTGGCCTACCCTATGTATGGGCAGGGGCTGCAGCAGCAGGACCAGGACCGTTACCAGTGCCACCGCTGGGCGGTGAACCAGTCGGGGTTCGACCCAGCGACGGCGAGCTATGCGCCGCCGGCCAATGTGACCGAGCACTACCGGCGGGCGCTGGGGGCTTGCTTCAGTGGTCGGGGCTACAGCATCAACTAACCAAGGTCTTCAGCGGCGCGTTTTTTGTGAAGGCCTTATCGGTTCACACCGGGTCCGCATGCACCATTACATCCGCTTGTGGATAACGCTGGCGGATCACCTTGGATGCCTCCACGCACAGTTCATGCGCCTGATGCAGCGCTAACTGCCCAGGCAGCTCCAGGTGCAACTGCACGAACCACTGGTTGCCCGACACCCGCGTGCGCAGGTCATGCACGCCTTGCACGCCGGGTATGGCCAGCACCAGCGCGGCCATGTCCTCGCCAACATCGCCGGGTAGTTCTTTGTCCATCAGGATCGCCGTACTCTCGCGAGCGATCTGCAACGCGCTCCAGAGGATGTAGAAGGCGATGCCCAGGCCAAACAGCGCATCCAGTTGCGGCCAGCCAAAGCGTGCCAGCAGCAGTGCCAGAAGTATGCTGCCATTGAGCAGCAAGTCTGACCGGTAGTGCAGGGAGTCGGCGCGTACCGCCGTCGAGCCGGTCAGGCGAATGACCTTGTACTGCAATGCCAGCAAGGCGAAGGTCAGCACCAGCGACAGCAGCATCACCCCAATGCCGATGGCGGTGTCACCCAGCGGTTGCGGGTTTTGCAGGCGTTCGACCGCCTGCACCCCGATCAGCACCGCACTCACCCCGATGAACAGCGCCTGTGCCATGCCGGCCAGGGCCTCGGCCTTGCCATGGCCGAAGCGATGGTCGTCGTCGGCCGGGCGCAGGGCGTAGTGCACCGCCAGCAGGTTGAGGAACGAGGCCACAGCGTCCAGGGCCGAGTCGGTCAGCCCGGCCAGCAGGCTCACCGAGCCGCTCAGCCACCAGGCCAGCGCCTTGCTCAGCACCAGGATGCTGGCCACCGCCAGCGATGCGCGGGTGGCCAGGCGTAGCAGGCGCTGGTGTTCAGCCGGAGTGGTCATCATCCGTGGTCAGAGTCCTTGTGGGTCAGGCCGCAGGTACCAGGCCCAGGCTGGCCAATTGCTCGACACTGCCGCGGTGCTGGATCAGCCGTGGGTCGTTCAGCGGTAGGCGCTGGCCCAGTTCGCTTTCAATAATGGCCTGCAACTTCAGGTTGTCGACTTTGCCGTCGGGGCTGACGGCCTCGCGCAGTTTGGCCGGGTCGACCTGGGCGCTACGCCCACCTGGGTAGTAGATAGCACCCGTGGCGAAGTCGATGCCGAAGGCGATCAGCCCGGGGATCACGTAGAACAGGATGCCAATGGCATCCATTGCGGCAACCACAGGGTCGATCTTGCCGCCGATCTGGCCGCGACGGTCCGGGTAGAAAATGGTGCCGCAGGCCGTCAGTTGGGTCAGCAAAGTGACGATGAGAGCGCCACCGATGACGCGGGTTGGGATGCGCATGTAAATCTCCGAAAAGGTATTCAGCAGGGCAAGCGAAGCGCCTGCGCCTGAAGCTAAGACCATGATAGAGCAGGCTGGGTTCGCCGTTATACTCGCCAGACTGTTCGAGGACCACCATGATTTCATTACCTATCGATGCCGTTGTGCCGGCTTTGCGCCAGGCCTTGGAAAACCGTGACGAAGCGGTGCTCGAAGCGCCGCCCGGCGCCGGCAAGACCACCCGTGTGCCGCTGGCGCTGCTGAACGAACCGTGGCTGGCCGGGCAGAGCATCCTCATGCTCGAGCCCCGGCGCCTGGCAGCCCGGGCTGCGGCCGAACGCTTGGCCAGCGAGCTGGGTGAAAAGGTTGGCGAGACCGTGGGCTACCGCATCCGCCTGGACAGCAAGGTTGGGCCGAAAACCCGCATCGAGGTAGTCACCGAAGGCATCCTCACCCGGCGCCTGCAGGCCGACCCGGCGCTGGAGGGGGTGGGCCTGCTGATCTTCGACGAATATCACGAGCGCAGCCTCGACGCCGACCTGGCCCTTGCACTGAGCCTGAATGGCCGCGAGTTGCTGCGAGACGACCCACCACTGAAGATATTGCTAATGTCCGCGACCCTTGAGGGCGAGCGCCTGTCACGGCTGCTGCACAATGCCCCGGTGGTCAGCAGCGAAGGCCGCATGCACCCGGTGGACATCCGCTGGGGGCGGCCCTTCCAGCCCGGTGAGTTCATTGAACCACGGGTGGTGGACAGTGTGTTGCAAGCGCTGGCTGACCAGGCCGGCAGTGTGCTGGTGTTCCTGCCGGGCCAGGCCGAGATCCGCCGGGTGCACCAGAGCCTGCAACAAGCGTTGGCTGAACGGCCCGATATCCTGCTGTGCCCGCTGCATGGCGAACTCGACCTCAACGCCCAGCGTGCGGCAATCGACCCAGCGCCCAAGGGCCAGCGCAAGGTGGTGCTGGCCACCAACATCGCCGAGACCAGCCTGACCATCGACGGCGTGCGGGTGGTGATCGACGCAGGCCTGGCCCGGGTGCCACGCTTCGACCCTGGCAGCGGTATGACCCGGCTCGACACCCAGCGTATTTCCCGTGCCAGCGCCACCCAGCGCGCCGGCCGTGCCGGCCGCCTGGAGCCCGGCGTGTGTTACCGGCTGTGGTCCGAGGCCCAGCACGACCAGCTGGCCGCCCATGGCAGCGCGGAGATCCTGCAGGCCGACCTGGCCGGGCTGGCCTTGCAGCTGGCGCGCTGGGGGGTTACCCCCGAGCAGTTGCGCTGGCTCGACCAGCCACCGGCGGCAGCGTTCGCCCAGGCCCAGGACCTGCTGGCGCGGCTCAATGCGTTCAAACCAGGCAGCCGTGACCACCTCAGCGAACACGGCCAAGCCATGGCCGAGCTGCCGGCGCACCCACGTATTGCGCATTTGTTGTTGCGCGGCCAGGACCTGGGCCTGGCACAGATGGCCTGTGACGTGGCTGCATTGTTGGGCGAACGGGATATCCAGCGCGGTGGTGGTGCCGACCTGCATAGCCGTTTGGTGCTGGTCAGCGCTGAGAGCAAGCTGGCCCGTGGCGGCCAGGGTGGTGTGCAGCGTGCTCGCCAACTGGCGCGCCAATACCGCGGCCTGTTGCGTGGCAAGCCAGGTGCACCGGTCGCGGACCCCCAGCACCCGCGCTGGCTGGGCGCGCTGCTGGCGCTGGCCTACCCCGACCGCGTTGCCCAGCAGCGGCGCGAGGGCGGTGCCGAGTACCGGCTGGCCAACGGCCGTGCGGCGCTGTTTGCCGAAGTCGACGCATTGATGAAGTGCCCGTGGCTGGTAATCGCCGACCTGGGTAGCCGCCAAGGCCAGCGTGAAGAACGCATCTACCTGGCCGCCGAGTTCGACCCCGCCCTGCTGGATGGCGTACTGGCCGAGCAGGTCCAGCGTGTGGACATTCTCGATTGGGACGAGCGCGAACAGGTGTTGCGCGCCGAGCGCCAGGTCAAGGTTGGCGAGCTGGTGCTCAGCCGCGAACCGCTGCCCGGCCTGGATGACCAAGCGCGTGCGCAGGCACTGCTTGGTTTGGTCCGGCGCAAAGGCCTGAACCTGCTGAGCTGGACGCCTGAGCTGCGGCAATGGCAGGCGCGCGTTGCGCTGTTGCGTCAGCTGGACCTGGCCAAGGACGGCCATAGCGAATGGCCCGACCTGGCTGACGAGGCGCTGCTTGCCAGCCTGGAAGACTGGTTGCAGCCCTACCTGGGCAAAGTGTCCCGCCTTAGCCATTTTGCCGCGCTGGACCTGCCGTCGATGCTGCGCAACCTGTTGCCCTGGCCGCTGCCGCAGCGCCTGGAAGAACAAGCCCCCACGCACCTGACCGTGCCATCCGGCTCGAACATTCGCCTGGACTACAGCGAGAACCCGCCGATCCTCGCTGTGCGCCTGCAAGAACTGTTCGGCCTTGCCGATACCCCGCGCATCGCCAATGGCCGCCAGCAAGTCAAACTGCACCTGCTGTCACCGGCACGCCGCCCGGTGCAGGTGACCCAGGACCTGGCCAACTTCTGGCGTACCACCTACGCCGAGGTAAAGAAGGATTTGAAAGGCCGTTACCCCAAGCATTATTGGCCGGACGACCCGTTGGTGGCCGAGGCTACGGCGCGGGCCAAGCCTCGGGGCACCTGACGCGGCTGTTGCGCCCCGTCAGTCGACTGGTTGGAGCAGGAAGGTGAACACTTCGCCTTCCTCGACATTGAGCAAGGCCACCCAGTCGCCGCTCTTGTGGGGATCATCCTTGATGATGCCAACCCTGTGCCCGCGGTGGTCGCGCAGGTGACACACCAGGCCCTCATCGGTCATTTCCAGGGGTTCGATCTTCCAGTAATCAGTGACTTCGGCATGCCAGTAGAAGCCCAGGTAGCCATTGCGGCTAACGCCCAGTTTCTTGCTCTGTGGGTTGCCTGGGATGCTGATGTGATAATGCAGGCGATCGTCGCTGTGCGAGTGGTAATGAAAGGTCATCACCGGCGAGTCCTGCCGCCCACCCGCTTGTAGCCAGTCATCCTCGGGGGTGAGCCCCCAGTTGAATTTGTCTGAGCTGCGGCTTAGGCGCAGCGGGATGTTCCAGTCGGCGACGCGCAGGTACAGCTTGCCGCGAAACGACGTGGCGTATCCCGCCTGAATGTCTGCGTCCATGGTGCTCTCCTTGGGTGGCATTGAAGGTTGTGCACCCTAATGCCAGGGGCGGCCGCCCAAGCAGATCGAAGCGTTTCCCTCGTGGTTTCAGGCGCCCGCTTCGCCTTCCAGCAGCATGAACAGGCGGTACAGCACCACGGTGCTGAACAGTTGCAGGAAGCCACTGAGGCTGTCCATGGCCAGCTCCATGCCGGGTGAGGGCTGTGGGAAAGCCATCAGCAGCAGCCCGTCGATCAGCCAGATCGGTGCCAGCACGCCCAGCACGCAAACCATGATGCGCAGGAAGTGCCCGGTGGTCATGCGCGCGCTCTCGCGCATCGCTTGCACCACGGGCAGGCCACGCAGCACCAGCAGGTACTCGGCGAACACCAGGTTGATCATGATCCACACGCCCGGGAAGATGAACAGCGCCAGGCCGGCCATGATCAGCAGCGAGCTGATCAGGATCAGCAGGGCCAGCTGCGGCCATAGTTGCATGGCGCGGGCGAATAGGTCGCGCTTGGGCGTTTCCTGGCCGTTGCTGCGGGTGTCCAGGTACAGGATCAGCGCGGCGCTGTACAGCGGGTAGAACAGCAGGCTGACCAGCATGCCGTAGGCTGGCGATGCCTGGTCGCCCAGTTGCCGATACAGCAGTTGCGTGAGCAGGGCTTCCAGCACCACCAGCGGCAGGCACAGCTGGAGGATGTGCGGCAGGTGGCGGCGGAAGAAGTACAGGGAGTCGCGCAGGACGCTCAGCGGATTCATCAGTCAACATCGCATGGCAGTAAAAACAGGGGCATAACTTTAGCCCAAAGCGGGCTTGGGGCTGTCATTTGCTGAAAAAAGTTTCACCACGCCGTGATTGAATCGCACGCCTGTACGCCCCATCTTTGACGCTGTCCGTTGTCCCGCTACCCCACGAGGTTGCCCCATGAATAGCGAAGAACAAACCCTGATCGACGGCCTGTTCGGCCGTATCAAGCAAGCCGAGGACCCAAGCCAGCCACGTGATGCGCAGGCCCAGGCGTGCATCGAGGCACACCTGCGTCAGCAGCCGGCGGCGCCATACTACATGGCCCAGGCGATCCTGGTGCAGGAGGCCGCGATCAAGCGCCTCGACGAGCAGAACAAGCAGCTGCAGGCCGAACTGCAGCAAGCGCGTGCGCAAGCTGAGGCTGCACGGGCGAGTAACAGCGCGCCGAGCAATGGCGGCGGTGGCTTCCTGTCGGGGATCTTTGGTTCGGGTGGGCGCAATGCGGCGCCGGCGGTGCAGCCGCAGCGCCCTGCTGCGCCACCTGTGGCGTCCGGCGGCGGCTGGCGCGAGCCGTCGGCACCGGGCTTTTCCCAGCCGCAAGCGCAACAGCCTGGCTTTGGTGCCGCACCGGCACGCAGCGGTGCCAGCAGCTTCCTTGGCGGCGCCATGCAAACCGCGGCCGGTGTAGCGGGCGGGGTGTTGCTGGCGCAGGGCATCAGCAGCCTGTTCAACCATAACTCGCAGCCCGAGGAGGTGGTCGAAGTGATCAAGGAAGAGCCGGCGCCGGCCAGTGATAGCGGTGGCTGGAACGACCAGGGCGGGCACCAGCAAGTGGCTGACAATGGGGGTTGGGGCAGTGACCAGGCGGGTTACGCCGACAGCGATTATGGCAGCGAGGGGGGAGGGTTCTTCTCGGACGACGATTCGTACGTCTGACAGGTCTGGCATACTGCTGGCAATTTTGGGGGCGCTGCGCGCCCTTCGCGGGCTTGCCCGCTCCCACAGATACACGTGCCATTGCTGTGGGAGCGGGCAAGCCCGCGAAGGGCTGCAAAGCAGCCCCTGCATTCCAGGCCAGACATGAGGTTCCCAGGTGAAAAAGATCGCGTTGTTCGCCGATGTGCAGAACCTCTACTACACCGTGCGCCAAGCCCACGGCTGCCATTTCAACTACACCGCGCTGTGGGCCGACGTCAGCCGTGAAGGCCAGATCGTCGAGGCCGTGGCCTATGCCATCGACCGTGGCGATAGCAAGCAGCAGCAGTTTCAGCAGATCCTGCGCAACCTCGGCTTCGATGTGCGCCTGAAACCCTTCATTCAGCGCAGCGATGGCTCGGCCAAAGGCGACTGGGATGTGGGCATTACCCTGGATGTGATCGACGCCGCCAGCCGGGTCGACCAGGTCGTGCTGGCCTCTGGCGACGGTGATTTCGACTTATTGTTGGAGCGGGTTATCCAGCGCCACAATACCGAGGCGGTGGTGTATGGCGTGCCTGGCCTTACCGCCCTGTCGCTGATCCGCGCCGCCACCCGCTATGTGCCCATCGAGGGTACGCTGTTGCTCAAACACTAAGGTTTTTCATGGAACGTATTGCTGTCATCGACTTTGAAACCACCGGCATCTCGCCCGGCGCCGGTTGCCGCGCCACCGAGGTGGCGGTAGTGATGCTGGAGCGCGGCCGCATCGTCGAGCGTTACCAGAGCCTTATGAACGCGGGTGTGCCGGTGCCGGCTTTCGTTGCCGGGCTGACCGGCATTACCACCGCCATGCTGCGCAGTGCGCCACCGGTGGACAAGGTAATGAACGAAGTGGCCGAGTTCGTCGGCAGCACCCCGCTGCTGGCGCACAACGCCGCCTTCGACCAGAAGTTCTGGGACTACGAACTAAGCCGCATCGGCCGTAGCCGCAGCCAGGCCTTCGCCTGTTCCCTGCTGCTGTCACGGCGCCTGCTGCCGGCGGCGCCGAACCACAAGCTGGGCACCCTGACACGCTGGGCCGGTCTGCCGGATACCGGTGCCGCGCACCGGGCCATGGCCGATGCCGAGATGGCCGCCAACCTGTTGCAGCATTTGGCTGGGGTGTTGCGCCAGGACCATGGGGTGCAGCAGCTTTCGCATGATTTGCTTTGCCGGCTGCAGAAGATACCTGCGGCGAAAGTGCGTGAAACCTTGGCCAGGTACTGTTGAGGCTTTTTTACGGCTGACGATGCAATTTTTGCCGGTCAGGTGTTCGCCACGACAGTTGCAGCGCCTGGTAGATCGAGCGCCGCCCGCGCGGCGCTTCGCGGCACAAGGCCGCTCCCACATCTGTTTCGGGCCAGTTACTCCTGTGCCAGGTGGGTTGCAGCCGTGGTGCAGGACTGAAGCCGGATGAAGATCAGTTGCGCAACCTTCGATATCGAATGGAACAAACAGGCAGGCAGAGGAGACTTCACAGGAGTGATTGGCCCGAAACAGATGTGGGAGCGGCCTTGTGCCGCGAAGCGCCGCGCGGGCGGCGCTCGATCTACCAGGCAACACAACACCCAAGCCAAACGCCGCAAAATTGTGCCGCTCATTTGCACCCATTTTGTAACTTATTTTTGCCCAAACAGGCCCTTAAACTGAATCACCCGTAAACGGATTTCGAGTGTTTCCCATGCCTGCCTCCCGTCGCTTCCCCTTATTGCTTGTTGGCGCCTTCCTGGCCTTGTACTTGGTCTGGGGCTCCACCTACCTGTTCATTCGCATTGGCGTCGAGAGTTGGCCACCGATGCTCATGGCTGGGGTGCGCTTCTTGATCGCCGGCGGGCTGCTGTATGGCTTCTTGCGTTGGCGCGGTGTACCGGCGCCGACCTGGCCACAATGGCGGGCGGCGGGGGCGATCGGTTTTCTGCTGCTTAGCTGTGGCAACGGTGGTGTGACCGTAGCCGAGCATGCTGGCGTAGCCTCGGGCGTGGCAGCGCTGGCGGTGGCGACTGTGCCGCTGTTCACCTTGCTGTTCGGCTTGATGTTCGGTCACCGCAATTCGAAGCTGGAGTGGGCCGGGATTGCCCTCGGGCTGGTAGGTATTGGCTTGCTCAACCTGGGCTCGAACCTGCAGGCAAGCCCAATAGGCGCGGCGCTGATCATTTTTGCAGCGGCGTCGTGGGCATTCGGCTCGGTGTGGAGCAAGAGCTTGCCGCTGCCGCAGGGGCCCATGGCCAGTGCGGCGGAAATGCTGGTGGGTGGTGCCGTGCTGTTGCTCGGCAGCGTGCTGTCGGGCGAGCGCATGACGCAGATGCCGACCGCGGCTGGCTGGGGCGCGCTGGCCTACCTGGTGTTGTTTGGCTCGATCCTGGCCTTCAGTGCCTACATGTACCTGCTCAAGCATGTGCGCCCGGCGGCCGCCACCAGCTATGCCTACGTCAACCCGGCGGTGGCGGTGCTGCTGGGTATTGTCTTTGCCGGTGAGCAAATTGGTGCCGAAGAGTGCGTGGCCATGGCGGTGATCATTGGCGCGGTGGTGCTGATCGGCCTGCCGCAGTGGCGCAAGGCACCTCAGCCGGTGCAGCCATTGAAGGGCGAAATCTGCAAGTAGCCAGGGGCGATGCGGTAAACTTGCCGCCTTCGCTGAACCCCCTGACGGTATTGCCATGAATTTCGCCAAACTCGGCCTGATCGAACCGCTGCTGCGCACCTTGCAGCAGCTGGACTACACCACCCCGACCCCGGTGCAGGCCCAGGCCATCCCCGCCGTGCTGGCCGGCCGCGACCTGATGGCCGCGGCCCAAACCGGCACCGGCAAGACCGCAGGCTTTGCCCTGCCTGTGCTGCAGCGCCTGGCGCTGGAAGGCGAGAAGGTGGCTGCCAACTCGATCCGCGCATTGGTGCTGGTACCCACCCGCGAGCTGGCCGAGCAGGTGCACAACAACGTGCGCGAGTACGCCGAAAACCTGCCGCTGAGCACCTACGCGGTGTATGGCGGCGTCAGCATCAACCCACAAATGATGCGCCTGCGCCGCGGCGTCGATGTGCTGGTGGCCACCCCTGGGCGCTTGCTCGACCTGTTCCGGCAAAACGCGGTGAAGTTCAACCAGGTGCAAATGCTGGTGCTGGACGAAGCCGACCGCATGCTTGACCTGGGCTTTGCCGAAGAGCTGCAGTCGGTGTACGCCGCGCTGCCACGCAAGCGCCAGACGCTGTTGTTTTCTGCCACCTTCTCCGAGCAGATTCGCATGCTGGCGGGGCTGGCCTTGAATGACCCGCTAAGCATCGAAGTCAGCCCGCGCAACGCTGCGGCCAGCAGCGTCAAGCAGTGGCTGGTGCCTGTGGATAAAAAGCGCAAGGAAGACCTGTTCTGCCACCTGATGCGCAAGCAGCGCTGGAAGCAGGTACTGGTATTCGCCAAAACCCGCAATGGCGTCGACCAGCTGGTGGAGCGCTTGCTGGCCGAGGGGGTGAATGCCGACGGCATCCACGGTGACCGCCCGCAGGCTACGCGCCAGCGCGCGCTGGACAGCTTCAAGGCTCGCGAAATCCAAGTCCTGGTGGCGACCGATGTGGCGGCCCGTGGCCTGGATATCGATGACCTGCCGCTGGTGGTCAACCTCGACCTGCCGATCGTTGCCGAGGATTACGTGCACCGTATCGGGCGGACCGGGCGGGCGGGTAACAAGGGCGAGGCGATTTCGCTGGTGTGTGCCGACGAAGTGCAGTTGCTGGCGGCGATTGAAGTGCTGACCCGGCAGACCCTGCCGCGGCACGAAGAGCCAGATTTCATTCCTGATCACCGGGTGCCGCTGACCGACGCCAGTGGCCAGGTGATCAAGAAGCCGAAGAAGCCCAAGAAACCAAAAGAAAACAGCGCCAAGCGTGGTTTGGGGCGCTGGATGGACAGCACCGAGGCGGGCAATGCGCAACCGGCAGTGAAGGCGGTGCGCAAGGTGCCGAGCTTCAATGGTGGGCCGCGCAAGCGCAAGCCGTAGCTTGGGGAAGCTTGGCCCCTGTGGGAGCGGGCATGCCCGCGAAGCAGGCCCCGCGGTGCATGGCACGGGCTTCGCCCGTGTTCGCGGGCACGCCCGCTCCCACAGTGGATCGAGTAGGTGTCAGGATTTCAGCCAGCCTGCCGCCGCCCGCCCGGCGCGCAGTCCGCTGGCAAAGCACGCCGTCAGCAGATACCCCCCGGTCGGCGCCTCCCA
This sequence comes from Pseudomonas sp. Leaf58, assembly GCF_003627215.1. Lineage (NCBI taxonomy): Bacteria > Pseudomonadati > Pseudomonadota > Gammaproteobacteria > Pseudomonadales > Pseudomonadaceae > Pseudomonas > Pseudomonas sp. Leaf58. Next base: position 4,706,360 of record NZ_CP032677.1, on the reverse strand, counting down.
GTCCAGCATTTCGCCGGCACAGAACACCCCCGGCATCGCCTTTACCATCAACCCCTCATCCAGCGCCTCGAAACGCACTCCCCCCGCACTGCTGATCGCTTCATCCAACGGCCGCGTGCGCACCAGCGTGATTGACAATGCCTTGATCGCCTGCGCCAACGCCTCAGGGTCAGCAAAGGTCGCCTGATCGGTCAGCTCGCGCAACAGCGCCGCCTTGACCCCATCGATACCCAGCTGGCTGTGCAGATGCTTGGCCATGGAGCGCGAACCGCGTGGCTTGGCCAGCGCCCGGGCAATGTTGTCCACAGGCTTATCGGGCAGCAGGTCGAGCAGCAACAGCGCTTGGCCGTCACGGTTGATGGCCTCGCGCAGCGGCGCTGACCAGGCATACACCAGGCTGCCTTCCACACCTTGCGCGGTGAGGATGAACTCACCCTTGCGCGGCGCGCTGCCGGGTACGCTCAGGGCAATGTTCTTCAGCGGTGCGCCAGCAAACTTGTCCTTGAGCAGCGTGCTCCAGCCTGCCACTTCAAACCCGCAGTTGCTGGGCTGCAAAGGCGAGATATCCACAGCCCGTTCGGCCAGCAGCGTTTGCCAGCTGCCGTCAGAGCCCAGCCGTGCCCAGCTGCCACCGCCCAGCGCCAGTACCACCACGGCAGCGTTAACCAAGCGTTCGCCCTGTGGATAAGCAACCCGCAAGGCCCCCTCGGCATTCCAGCCCAACCAGCGGTGACGGGTGTGGATAACTACCCCGCTGTCGCGCAGGCGCTTGAGCCAGGCGCGCAGCAGGGGCGCGGCTTTCATGTCGCTGGGGAACACCCGGCCCGAGGTGCCGACGAAGGTCTCGATGCCCAGGCCGTGAATCCACTGGCGCAAAGCTTCGGCGTCGAAGTCGCGCAGCAGTGCAGCGATTTCGCCCTGGCGCCCGGCATAGCGGGCCACGAACGCCGGGTAGGGCTCGGAATGGGTGATGTTCATGCCGCCGACACCCGCCAGCAGGAACTTGCGGCCCACCGACGGCATGGCATCGAACACCTCGACCGCCAGGCCTGCCTGGGCCAGGGCTTCAGCCGCCATCAGGCCGGCGGGGCCACCACCGATGACGACAGCGAGGGTAGCGGAGGTGGGGTTCAGATCGGGCATGGTGGGCAGCAGGCTGTGGAAAAGAGGCGCATTCTAGCGCAGCGTGGCCGCTGGCGGTAATGGTCAAAAAATGATCAGTTACCTACAGGCCTTGCCAGCAAAGGCCTACAGCGCCTTTCCAGCAGGTTATCCACAAGCGGTTCCACAGTCATTGTGAACAACCGATGACACGCGCCGCGCTGTGGTGAAGGATGCCGTGGCGCTTGGCCAGGGCCACGCGGTCCTTGCTGTAGCCGCCGCCGATCACACCCACCACGGGGATGTCGCGGCCCAGGCAGTGGCGCAGCACCGCTTCGTCACGGGCGGCAACGCCTGCGTCGGTCAGTTGCAAGTAGCCCAGCGCGTCGTCCTTGTGCACATCGACGCCGGCGTCATACAGCACCAGGTCGGGGCGGTACAGCGGCAACAGGTAGTTGAGGGCGTCGTCCACCACCTTCAGGTAGGCCGCATCGCCCATGCCGCGGGGCAGGGGGATGTCCCAGTCGCTCTGCGCCTTGCGCGCCGGGAAATTCTGTTCGCAATGCAGTGACACGGTGATGGCGTCTGGGGTGTCGTGCAGGATGCGCGCGGTGCCGTCACCCTGGTGCACATCGCAGTCGAAGATCAGCACCCGGTGCACCCGGCCAGCCGCCAGCAGGTAGCGGCTGATCACGGCCAGGTCGTTGAAGATGCAAAAGCCGGCAGGGTGATCGTAATGGGCGTGGTGGGTGCCACCGGCCAGGTGGCAGGCGATGCCGTGTTGCAGCGCCAATTCGGCGCTCAGCAGCGAACCACCCACTGCCCGTACGGTGCGCCGGGCCAGGGCCTCGCTCCAGGGCAGGCCGAGGCGGCGCTGGTCCTCGCGCGACAGGTCGCCGTGCATGTAGCGTTCGATATAGCTGCGGTCGTGGGCCAGGGCGAGGATGTCGTTGGGGCAGATGTCCGGGCGCCGCAGGGCCTGGTCGGTGGTCAGCCCGCTGTCGACCAGGTGGTCGTGCAGCAGGCGGAATTTGTCCATTGGGAAGCGGTGTTCGGCGGGGAACGCCGGGCTGTAGTCTTCGTGGTAGATCAGCGGCAACGGCATGGAGTGTTCGCAATTGGGGCTAGCGCATGATCTTGCCATGGCTGGGGCAGCTTTGCTGCCCAATTGCCGACCTGCGGGAGGTGTCAGTTTACTTCGCGGTGCTGGCCAGTACCCGCTGCCAGTCCGGCTCGTTCAAGCGCCCGAGGATGCGTGCCTTGCCATTGCCATCCACCGAAACGAACAGTGCGCTGGCATAGCCGCTTTCACGCCCGCCACCCACTACGTTCTGCTGACGGGCGAAATGGTCGATGCAACCGTTGTGGGTCACCAGCACCAAGTTGTGCCCCGGCCGCTTGTGCGCCAGCGCCTCACTGGCGAACTGGTTGTCACACCCTTCCAGCCAGGCCGCACTGGCCACCGCCTGGCCAAGAATGAAATGCGCGGTTTGCTGTGTGCGCAGTTTCGGGCTGCTGAGCAGGTCGGCGTTGTTCAGGCCCAATTGCTGCAGCCCTTGGCCAACACGGCTGGCGGCCTGGCTGCCGGCCACGGTGATGCCGGTGGGGTCGTCCAGGCACGGGCCGGGGGCGCTGTCGCAGCGCTCGGCGTGGCGGATCATCACCATCACCGCACCGTCGGCCCAGTCCTGCAGCAGGCCGCTGTCACTCAGTTTTTGCTCGTTGCCAAGGTCCACGATGTGCGTCCTCGTCGCCAGCCAGGTGCTCAACGCCGCCACTACCATGCACAGGCCAACGGCCGCACCAAGCGCCTTGCGGGTCAGGCGGCGTTTGCGCCGGGCATGGATGGCAGGGTGGCCCAGGGTGTTGCTCGATAGCATGCGTTGCTCCAATGGCAGGGCCGCGCTCGCCGCGGCGGTGGCTGGCAGCATCCTGCCAAGCGGCCTGTCGGGGGGCGGTGAAGGGCGTGTGAAAATTGCATTCGGGCGCGCCGGCTGGGTGAAACCCGCGCCCCGCGCCTACGCTGTAAACTGCAAGGCGGTAAAACCGGAGCACGCTCGATGACCCCAATCCTGCAACTGGAAAGCGCACGGCTGGTGTTGCGCCAATGGCACGACGACGACCTGCGCGAGTTCGCTGCGCTGTGCGCCGACCCGCAGGTGATGCGCTACTTCCCGGCGCCGCTGACACGCTTGGAAGCGGCTGCGTTGATTGGCCGCGTGCGCGGGCATTTCAACGAATACGGCTTTGGCCTGTGGGCGCTGGAGCGCAAGGACAGCGGCGCGTTCATCGGCATGACCGGCTTGCTGCAGGTAGGCTTCGAGGCGGATTTCACGCCAGCGGTAGAGATTGGCTGGCGCCTGGCGCGGCGCCACTGGGGCCTGGGTTTTGCCAGCGAGGCAGCCTGGACTTGCCTGCGCTGTGCGTTCGCCCAATTGCGCCTGGAAGAGGTGGTGTCGTTCACTAGCGAGAGCAACCTGCCGTCACAGAAGGTCATGCAGGCCATCGGTATGCAGCAAGACCTGACCGGCAGTTTCGAGCACCCCCGCCTGCCTGCGGGCCACCCACTGCGCCCGCATGTGCTGTACCGCATCGACCGCGCACACTGGGAGCGGACCCTGCGCCCCTGAATGCACAGGCATGCCCGGCGCGAATGACAAACCCTGTATTATTTGCCTTCATAAGCGTGCAGTAGAGACGTGTTGCCTTGCTAGGAGAACCCCCGATGAGTCATGTGTTGGACGACCTGGTCGACCTGTTGAGCCTCGAGTCGATCGAGGAGAACCTGTTCCGTGGCCGCAGCCAGGACCTGGGCTTCCGCCAGCTGTACGGCGGGCAAGTGCTCGGCCAGTCCCTGTCGGCGGCCAGCCAAACGGTCGAGGACGCACGCCACGTGCATTCGTTGCACGGTTACTTTCTGCGCCCTGGCGATGCCAGCCTGCCGGTGGTGTACTCGGTGGACCGCGTGCGCGATGGCGGCAGCTTCAGCACCCGGCGGGTGACGGCGATTCAGAAGGGCCAGACGATCTTTACCTGCAGCGCCTCGTTCCAGTACGACGAGGAAGGTTTCGAGCACCAGGCACCCATGCCCCAGGTGGTCGGCCCAGAGAACCTGCCGACTGAAGTGGAACTGGCCCGCGCCATGGCCGACCAGCTGCCCGAGCGCATTCGTGACAAGGTGCTGTGCGCCAAGCCGATCGAGATCCGCCCGGTCACCGAGCGTGACCCGTTCAACCCCAAGCCCGGCGACCCGGTGAAGTACGCCTGGTTTCGCGCCGACGGCAACCTGCCCGACGTGCCCGCCCTGCACAAATACTTGCTGGCCTACGCCTCCGACTTCGGCCTGCTGACCACCGCGTTGCTGCCGCATGGCAAATCGGTGTGGCAGCGCGACATGCAGATCGCCAGCCTCGACCATTCGCTGTGGTTCCACGGCAACCTGCGTGCCGACCAGTGGCTGCTGTACGCCACTGACAGCCCCTGGGCAGGCAACTCCCGTGGCTTCTGCCGCGGCAGCATCTACAACCAGGCCGGGCAACTGGTGGCGTCGTCGTGCCAGGAAGGCCTGATTCGCCATCGCAAGGATTGGGCATGAGCCTGGGCGAGGTACGCAACTGGGTGTTCGACATGGACGGCACCCTGACCGTGGCGGTGCACGATTTTGCCGCCATCCGCGTGGCGCTGGGCATCCCCAGCGAGCACGACATTCTCACCCATCTGGCCGCCTTGCCGGCGGACGAAGCGGCGGCCAAGCATGCCTGGCTGCTGGAGCACGAACGCGACTTGGCGATGGCCTCGACGGCGGCCACTGGCGCGGTGGAACTGGTGCGCGAACTGGCCGAGCGCGGTTGCCGGCTGGGCATTCTGACCCGCAATGCCCGTGAGTTGGCGCATGTGACGCTGGAGGCCATTGGCCTGGCGGATTGCTTCCCGGTGCAACACATTCTCGGGCGTGACGAGGCAGCCCCCAAGCCCAGCCCGGATGGCTTGTTGAAAATTGCCAGTGCCTGGGGCGTGGCACCGAGCGAGTTGGTGATGGTGGGGGATTACCGGTTCGACCTGGACTGTGGGCGAGCGGCGGGGGCGCGCACCGTGCTGGTGAACTTGCCGGACAACCCGTGGCCGGAGCTGGTGGATTGGCATGCGGCCGATTGCCGGGCATTGAAGGTGATGTTGGGTTGATTGTTGTGTTGCCTGTGCGGGCCTCTTCGCGGGTGAACCCGCTCCTACAGGGACCGCGCTGAATTAAAGGGCGCCCGCGAAAGGGCCGGAGCTGTCTATGCTCAACCCCAATCTTTTCCCTGATACGGAGACCTACCCATGACCAGCAAGGCCATCTACGTACAACCCGGTGGCGGCTACGACAAGGTCGAAGTCGGCAGCTACGAGGCAGCCGCACCCCAGGCCGGCGAGATCACCGTGCGCCTGCACGCCAGCTCCCTCAACTATCACGACTTCGCTGTGGTCAGCGGCATGTGGGGGCCGAGCGAGCGGCGTATCCCCATGGCCGATGGCGCTGGCGAAGTGGTCGCGGTGGGGAGTGGTGTCACGGAGTTTCAGGTGGGCGACAACGTGGTCAGTACCTTCTTCCCTGACTGGCTGGACGGCCAGGCCAATGTCGAAGGCTTCGCCAGGGTGCCCGGTGACGGCCTCGATGGTTACGCCCGTGAACAGGTCACTGCCGGTGCCAGCGCATTCACCTTGGCACCCAAGGGCTTCAGCCACGCCGAAGCCGCCACCTTGACCACTGCCGGCCTTACTGCCTGGCGTGCGCTGATGAGCGACGACCACCTCAAGCCCGGCGATACGGTGTTGGTGCAAGGTACCGGCGGGGTGTCGATTTTTGCCCTGCAGTTCGCCAAGCTGGCCGGCGCCACGGTGATCGCCACCTCCTCCAGCGACGCCAAGCTGGAGCGCTTGAAAGCGCTGGGTGCCGACCACCTGATCAACTACAAGAGCACCCCGGCCTGGGGTGAGAAAGTGCGCGAGCTGACCGGCAACCGTGGCGTCGACCATGTGATCGAAGTGGGCGGCCCGGCGACGCTGGAGCAATCCATGATTGCCACCCGCATTGGTGGGCATGTGTCGCTGATCGGCATCCTCACGGGGGTGGCCGGGCAGTTGCCGTTGGTGCAGGCGCTGGTGCGGCAAATTCGCCTGCAAGGTGTGCTGGTGGGCAGCCGCGCCCAGCAGCAGGCGATGGTGCGGGCAATCGATGCCAATGGCCTGCGGCCAGTGGTGGACAAGCATTTCGAGCTGGAGCAGATCGTCGAAGCGTTCCGCTACCAGGAGAGCAACCGGCATTTCGGCAAGATCTGCCTGACCTGGTAATGGCCGGGGCCGCGCAGCGGCCCCTAGTTCGGCAACAACCGATCCCGGCTATTGGACAGATGCAGGCAGATAGCCGCCCGCGCTGCGTCCGGGTCTTGCCGGCGGATGGCATTGAGGATCGCCTCATGCTCCAGGTTGGCCAGGTATGCCTGCCGTGCCAGTTTCGCCCCACTGCGTTCAGCCACCGCCATGCGGTTGCGCGGAATCAAGCCATTGCCCAGCTGCAGCAGCATCTCGGTGAAATACAGGTTGCCGGTAGCCTCGGCAATCAGCAGGTGAAAGCGCCGGTCGGCCTCGATGCAGCTGTCGCCGGCGGCTGCCAGGTCCTGGTAGTCATCCAGCGCCTGGCACATCCGCGCCAAGTGCCCCTCATCACGGCGTAGGGCGGCCAGGGCGGCGGCCTGGCCTTCCAGGCCAATACGCAGCTCCAGCAGGTCGCGCACATTCGCTGCGCTTTCCGCAGCGATGCGCAGGCCAGCCTGGGCCTGACGCTCCATGACGAACGTACCGATACCGTGGCGTGGCGCCACCAGGCCCGAAGCCTGCAGCTTCGACAAGGCTTCGCGGACCACGGTGCGGCTGACCCCATGCTCGCGCACCAAGGTGTTCTCTGAGGGCAGTTTGTCGCCTGGCTTGAAGGTGCCCAGCAAAATCTGTTGGGTCAGGCTGGAAACCAAGTCATGGGCGCGGCTGTGGCCGCGCTTGCGGGCGTGTTCGGGGGCCATGGTGTGATCCGTTGCTTGTACTTGTATGACAAGTTAATCGATAAAATTATTTTTCGCCTATTTTTCCTATCTTCAACTCCGCTAGTAGCTTGGCTGTTTTTGCATGATCCCAGCAAATTGGCATTGTCGCAGCTTGTATTTTGCGATTTTGTCGATGTTGCTGACCTTGTCGTACAACTTCGCCGCGCATATGCTCCTCCCCACTGCCCTGTCAGACAACCTCGACCCGCACAAAAACAATTAGTGGGAGATCCGCAAGTGAACGACACCCTCGCTCCGCCCGCACGAAATGAAGGCGACGCCCTGGCCAGCGCCGTGGCCAAGGTCAAGCGCCACGTCCTGCCGCTGTTCGTCATCATGTTCATCGTCAACTACCTCGACCGCGTCAACATCGGCTTCGTCCGCCCGCACCTGGAAAGCGACCTGGGCATTAGCGCCGCGGCCTATGGCTTTGGCGCCGGGCTGTTCTTCATCGGCTACGCACTGTTCGAAGTGCCGTCGAACATGCTGCTGCAGAAGGTCGGTGCGCGGCTGTGGCTGACCCGCATCATGTTCACCTGGGGGCTGGTGGCCACGGGCATGGCCTTTGTGCAGAACGAAACCCAGTTTTATGTGATGCGCTTTCTGCTCGGCGTTGCCGAAGCGGGCTTTTTCCCCGGGGTGATCTACTACTTCACCCGCTGGCTGCCGGCGGCCGAGCGGGGCAAGGCGATTGCCATCTTCCTCAGCGGCTCGGCGCTGGCCTCGCTGATTTCCGGGCCGCTGGCCGGTGCGCTGATGCAGATCCAGGGCCTGGGCATGCATGGCTGGCAGTGGATGCTGTTCATCGAAGGCATGGCCTCGGTGACGCTGTGTTTCTTCGTGTACTTCTGGCTCGACTCCACACCGCAGGACGCCAAGTGGTTAAGCCAAGCCGAGCAGCAGGCGCTGGTGGCCACCATCGACCGCGAGCAGCGTGAGCGCGAAGCCGTCGGTGCGGCCAAACCATCGGCCTGGAGCCTGCTCAAGGACCGCCAGATTGTGCTGTTCTGCCTGATCTACTTCTGCATCCAGCTGACCATCTACGCCGCCACCTTCTGGCTGCCCAGCATCATCAAGCGCATGGGTGACCTCAGCGACTTACAGGTCGGCTTTTTCAACTCGATCCCGTGGCTGATCTCGATCCTGGCCATGTACGCCTTTGCCGCCGGCTCGGCACGCTGGAAGTTCCAGCAAGCCTGGGTGGCGGCTGCGCTGGTGATCGCGGCCATCGGCATGTTCATGTCCACCACCGGTGGGCCGGTGTTCGCCTTTGTCGCCGTGTGCTTTGCGGCCATCGGCTTCAAGTCGGCGTCGTCACTGTTCTGGCCCATCCCGCAGGGCTACCTGGACGCCCGCATTGCGGCGGCAGTGATCGCGCTGATCAACTCGGTCGGTAACCTCGGCGGCTTCGTTGCCCCCACTACCTTCGGCCTGCTGGAGCAGCAGACCGGGTCGATCCAGGGCGGCCTCTACGGCCTGGCGGTAACGTCGGTGCTGGCAGCCATCGCCGTCTTCTTCGTACGCATTCGCCCACAGGGCGCCCCTTCCGGTGCGCTCAAGGCCCCATCGGCCCTGGGCCAGACCCACTGATAACTACGAGACAACAACCATGAACATGCACACAACGCCCGCCACCCATACCGGCACCCCCGTGGTTACCGACCTGCGCGTGATCCCGGTTGCCGGCCACGACAGCATGCTGCTCAACCTCAGTGGTGCCCATGGCCCGTTCTTCACCCGCAACGTGGTGGTGCTGCGTGACAGCGCTGGCAATACCGGCCTGGGCGAAGTGCCCGGCGGCGAGACGATTCGGCAAACCCTGGAAGACGCTCGCAGCCTGGTGGTCGGCCAGCCGATTGGCCATTACCAGCGTGTGCTCAATGCCATGCGGCAAACCTTCGCCAACCGCGACGCAGCCGGCCGTGGCCTGCAAACCTTCGACCTGCGCATTACCGTGCATGCGGTAACGGCCATCGAAGCGGCACTGCTCGACCTGCTCGGCCAGCACCTGAACGTGCCGATGGCGGCCCTGCTGGGCGAGGGGCAGCAGCGCGACGCAGTGAAGATGCTCGGTTACCTGTTTTACATCGGCGACCGCCAGCAAACCGACCTGGCCTACCGCAACGAAGCCGATAGCGATGATGACTGGTTGCGCCTACGCCACGAAAAGGCCCTGAACGCAGACGCCGTGGTGCGCCTGGCGGAGGCCGCCCAGGCGCGTTATGGCTTCAGCGACTTCAAGCTCAAGGGCGGCGTACTGCGCGGTGAGGAGGAAATGGAAGCGGTGACGGCCTTGGCCGAACGCTTCCCGCAAGCGCGCATCACCCTGGACCCGAACGGCGCCTGGTCGCTGCAAGAGGCTATTGCCCTGTGCCGCGACAAGCATGAAGTGCTGGCTTACGCCGAAGACCCCTGCGGTGCCGAGAACGGCTACTCGGGCCGCGAAGTGATGGCCGAGTTCCGCCGCGCCACCGGCTTGCCCACCGCTACCAACATGATTGCCACCGATTGGCGGCAGATGGGCCACGCGATCCAGTTGCAGTCGGTGGACATCCCGCTGGCCGATCCGCACTTCTGGACCTTGCAGGGTTCGGTGCGGGTGGCGCAGATGTGCAACGACTGGGGGCTGACCTGGGGTTCACATTCCAACAACCACTTCGATATTTCGCTGGCGATGTTCACCCAGGTGGCGGCGGCGGCGCCGGGCGAGATCACCGCGATCGACACCCACTGGATTTGGCAGGACGGCCAGCGCCTTACCCGCGAGCCGCTGCGCATCGTCGACGGCCATGTGCGCGTGCCGGCGCGGCCTGGGCTGGGCGTGGAGCTGGATGAAGACCAGTTGGCCAAGGCCCATGAGTGCTACCGCAACATGGGGTTGGGGGCGCGGGATGACAGTGTGGCGATGCAGTTTCTGATCCCGGGGTGGCGCTTCGATAACAAACGGCCTTGCCTGGTGCGTTAAGGCTACTGGCCCTTTCGCGGGCGCGCCCGCGAAAGGGCCGTAATAGCCGCAACACATTCAAATGAAAAACAAAAGCGCCAAACGACCGGGTGACGCGAACGGGCATGCCATTCGCGACATCTGGCGCTAATCGAAATGCGCTGTCGTGATCGAACAGTTCCGGGGCGTTCTCGTGTAATTTCCCACAGCCCTGCGGGGCTTAAATGAAGCCCGACCCGCACTGGCACCTTGCTCTGTGACGCGTGCCAAATATCAACAACAGCGCGCGGTTTACATGTCGACTTATTGATTTCAAAGGAGATATTTTCGCCTACATCTGCCCGTCCATCCTTGTGTCAGCAAAAAGAGAACAACATCAATGAACACCGTGGGATCTGATGGCAACCTTGCACAAGGTTTCAAGCCACGTCATGTAACGATGCTGTCCATCGCCGGCATCATCGGCGCAGGACTTTTCGTAGGCTCTGGTCACGCCATCGCGGCGGCCGGGCCAGCAACCATAATTTCTTATTTCGTGGCCGGGACCCTGGTGGTACTGGTCATGCGCATGCTCGGCGAAATGGCCGTGGCACACCCCGACACCGGATCGTTTTCCACCTACGCCGACCAGGCCATCGGCCGTTGGGCCGGCTATACCATCGGCTGGCTGTATTGGTGGTTTTGGGTACTGGTGATCCCGATCGAAGCACTGGCCGCAGGGCATGTGCTGAACGCCTGGTTCCCGCAGGTAGACAGCTGGATCTTTGCCTTGGCCTCGGTGCTGCTACTGGCCTGCACCAACCTGTTCAGCGTCGCCAAGTACGGCGAGTTCGAGTTCTGGTTCGCCATCCTCAAGGTCACGGCCATTCTCGGCTTTATCGGCTTGGGCTTCGCCGCGCTGATGGGCTGGTTGCCTAACCGCGAGGTCAGCGGCCTGAGTGGCTTGATCGCTGAGCACGGCGGCTTTGCACCGAAGGGCTGGTCGGCAGTGGTCGGCGCGTTCATCACCGTGATGTTCAGCTTCATCGGCACCGAGGCGGTGACCATCGCCGCGTCCGAGTCCAGCGACCCGTCGCGCAACATCGCCAAGGCCACCCGTTCGGTGATCTGGCGTATCAGCACCTTCTACATCCTGTCGATCTTCGTGATCATCTCGGTGGTACCGTGGAACGACCCACAACTGGCCGTGGTGGGCTCGTACCAGCGTGCGCTGGAAATCATGAACATCCCCAACGCCGCCTTCATGGTTGACCTGGTGGTGCTGGTGGCAGTGACCAGCTGCATGAACTCGTCGATCTACATTGCCTCGCGGATGATGTACTCGCTGGCCAAGCGCGGTGACGCCCCAGCCCTCCTCAACAAAACCTCCAAGGTTGGCGTACCGCGCGCTGCGGTATTCGGCAGCACCCTGATCGGCGCCGCCATTGCCGTGCTCAACTACTTCGCGCCGAAGGGCGTGTTCGAGTTCTTGCTGGCTAGCTCTGGCGCCATCGCCTTGTTGGTGTACATGGTCATCGCCATCTCGCAGCTGCGCATGCGCCGCCGCCTGGAGCGCGAGAACACCGAGCTGAAGTTCCGCATGTGGCTGTTCCCGTACCTCACCTGGGCGGTGATCCTGTTCATTGGCGGAGCATTGGCGGTGATGATGTACACGCCTGAGCACCGCGCGGAAGTGAGTGCAACGTTGGGCCTGGCAATCGTGATTTCCTTCCTGGGGATCGTGACCACGCGGGGCCATGCGCAGCCGGTAGCGGCGCGTTCGATGGGGTGATTGAGTTCACCTGGCAGTAACGGCAAAGGGCACCAGTGGATGGCTGCCCTTTGTTTTTTTTCAGTTTCTGAAAAGGCCGCACCGCTGCTCAGACCCATGTACGCGGTCAGCCCTTCATCATCTCGATGTACCTCATGGCGGCGGGCGCTTTCTCGAAGCGCCGGTGGATCAGGCTAAGCCACGAGCTGGCTTGGCAGTCGACGATCCGCCGGTAATTCACCTGCGCCAGGCTAATGCGCTGCACCACCGATTCCGGCACCACTGCGATGCCTTGGCCGAGCGACACCAGGGTGATCACTGCGACCAGGCTACCTGGCTGCGGGCCCAGCCTGGGCACGAAACCACCCTGTGCCGCCACCTCCAGCGTGCCGGAGATTTGCTCGGGCAGGATGAAGGTTTCATTGGCCAGGCGCGAGGCCGGGATGTGTGGCACTTCATTGATCCGCGAGCTGGCGGGCAGGGCGAGGACGAAGCCTTCCTGTTGCAAGGCGATGGCTTGCAGCGGGTCGGGCAGCTCCATCGGTGAGCGCACATAGGCAAGGTCGAGCAGGCCATCGCGGACCATGCCGGGCAGCTCGGCCATGGGTAGCTCGCGAATGTTCAGGCGCACGCCGGGGCAGGTTTCGCTGTAGCGGGTGACTTGCTGCTGGAGCATGCCCGAGTACGCGGCCGAGGCCACATAGCCCAATTCGATACGCCCGCTTTCACCGCGGGCAGCACGTTGCGCGCCCAGTTGCGCGGTGTCGAACTGGCGCACGGCATGTTCGGCCTCGATCAACAGTGCCTGCCCGGCGGCCGTGAGGTTGACCTCGCGCTGATTACGCTCGAACAGGCGCACGCCCAGCTCGCGCTCCATGTCCTGAATCTGCCGGCTAAGGGTGGGTGGGGCGATGCCCAGTTGTTCGGCGGCGCGGGTAAAGTGACCGTGACGGGCGACGCAGAGGAAGTAGCGGAAATGGCGGATTTCCATGGGTGTTACCTACAGGGTAATGACGCAGGCCGCCGGGGCTAACAAGCCTAAGGGTTGGCGGCGTTATGGTGAGGCCAACACTACAAGGCTGGTGGCTTGGCGGCAAAGATTGCCGGAGGGACAGCGCCGCTTTAAGGGCTGCGCCATACGTGTAGGCGCTGGCTTGCCTGCGATGGGCGGCAAAGCAGCCCCGGCAACCTTACAGGCAAACAGCATTGCCCAAGCCAACCAGCTCCGCACCCGGAGCCCACCCATGCCCTCTGCGCGTTTCACCCTGCTTACCGCCTCCCTGGTCTGCGCCCTGATCATCCTCGACACCAACATCGTCGCGGTCAGCCTGCCCAGTATCGCCCGCGACCTGTCCGGCTCGTTCGCCGATATCGAATGGGTGGTCAGCGCTTACCTGTTGGCCTTCGCCGCCTGCCTGCTGCCCGCCGGCAGCCTGGCCGACCGCTTTGGCCGGCGGCGCATGCTGCTGCTCGGCCTTGCCCTGTTCGGCCTTGCCTCGCTGGCCTGCGGCGCCGCCCCCAGCTTGTTGTTCCTCGACCTGGCCAGGGCCGCCAAGGGTGTGGGCGCAGCACTGCTGCTGACCTCAGCCCTGGCGGCGATCGGCAACCGCTTCCACCAGCCGCAAGAGCGCCTGCGCGCCTGGGCTTTCTGGGGCGCCTGCATGGGCGCCACCATTACCTTTGCGCCGCTGTTGGGCGGGCTAATCGCCAGCACCCTGGGCTGGCGCTGGATCTTCTACATCAACCTACCGTTGGTGGCACTGCTGGCGGTAATGGTGATGCGCAGTGTCGAAGAGTCGCGCGACAGCGCCGCTGCCAGGCTCGACCCATGGGGCAGCCTGACCTTCGCCGGCAGCCTGGGCTACCTGATCTGGGCGATGATCGACGCCAACCAGGTGGGCTGGGGCAGTGCACAAACCCTGGGCAGGCTGGTGATCAGCGCCTTCCTGTTCGGCCTGTTCGTCATGGTCGAACGCAGCCAGGCACGGCCGATGATCGACCTGCGGCTGATGCGCAGCGGGCGTTTTGTCGGCGCCTTGCTGGGCATGTTCGCCTACGCCGCCTGCGCCCAAGTGATGATGACCCTGCTGCCGCTGTACCTGCAAAACGGCCTGCAGCTGTCGGCCCTGGCCGCCGGCGCCGGCATGCTGCCGTTTGCCGTGGCCATGCTGCTGACGCCCCGCCTGGGCATGCGCCTGGCCGCGCACTTGAGCCCGGCACAGCTGTTTGCGCTGGGCCTGGTGCTGGTGGGCGCGGGCAACCTGCTGTGTGCCTGGGCGACAGGCTATGGCGGCTTTAGCGCATTCGCCTTGGCCAGCCTGGTGTTGGGCGCTGGCGCCGGGTTGCTGAATGGCGACACGCAGAAAAACATCATGGCCTGCGTGCCGCGTGAACGTACCGGCATGGCCTCGGGGCTGAGCACCACCACCCGCTTTGGGGCGATTGTGCTGGCTATTGGTGTGTTGGGTGGCGTGCTGGCCGCCCGCAGCGGGCAACTACTTTACGAAGCCATGGCCAGCGTGGCGCCCGGGCAATTGCACCAAGTTACTGCGATGGCCACGCGGGTTGCTGCGGGTGACCTGCACACGGCGCTGGCCTTGCTGGAGCCCGGCTTGCGTGAGGCGGTGGCGCCGTTGGCGCGGCAGGCCTTTATCGGCGGGTTTCAAGCCGTGTTGCAAACCGCAGGCATTGCCGCGTTGATGTTCGCCATTATCGTCGGGGCGCTACTGGCGCGCCCCCCGCTCAACGTTGAAACAGGCGCCGAGCAAGCTACGTAATGCGGCTAACCGCTGTGCGCCTGGGGGCAATCATGAAGCGGGTGGCAAAGCGTCTTCTTCGCACTGTTGGAACAGCCAGTTTATGAAGGTGCGGGTCTGCTCCGTGGCGTCGTGGCGCAAGCCAAAGTAATAGCGCGTCAACGGCACGCGCAGGGCCGGCAGTGGGCAAGTAAGACGCCCGCTGGCCAGGTCCGTTCCCAGCAGCGAGGCCGGGCACAAGGCCACGCCCAGGCCATCGACGGCCGCTTGCAGCACCAAGTGCATGTGGTCGAACGTCAGCACAGCCTGACGGCCTGGCTTGCGCAGGCCCGCCAGCCGGTTCCACTGCAGCCAATCGTCAGGCCGCGTTTTGCCTGCCAGTAACGTATGTGCCAGCAGGTCTGCCGGGGTAGTGATGGGCAACGCCTGCAGCAATGCCGGCGCAGCCACCAATCGAAGGTGATCTTCCATCAACGGGTGTGGCTGCACCGTAGCTGACCAGTCGCTATTGCCGCGCCGAATGATGACGTCGAACGCCTCCCGCGCAGCATTCGGCGCCAGGGTGCTGGTGAGCACTTCGGGGTGGATGCCCGGATGCTGTTGCATGAAACCCGGCAGCCGAGGGATCAGCCAGCGCACCGCGAACGATGGGCGAACGTTGATGGTGACCTTGGCGGGAGAGCCCTTTTGCGTCAGTGCGTTGGCAGCGTTGGCGATTTGCGCCAGGGCCTGGCTGACCTGTTCGTAAAACGCCTGGCCGGCCGGGGTGAGCACCGACTGCCGCGTGCGCCGCTCGAACAGCGCCACGCCCAGCCGCCCTTCGAGCAGCTTGATATGGCGGCTGATGGCACTGTGGCTTACGTGCAGCTCTTCGGCAGCACGGCTGAAACTTTGGTGACGCGCGGCGGCGGCGAAGGCACGCACGGCGTTCAGAGGTGGGAGCTGAGTGAGCATGTGTCTAATTTAGTCACATCAGCGGTGCAATTAAAGCGTTTGTCGCGGCGGGTGCCGCTCGCCAATCATGCGTGGCCAGGGGATTGAGTGATGACGGGTTATGGGTTGTTCTTGTTGATGGCGACACTGACGGTAATGAGCCCTGGGCCTGGGGTGCTGCTGACGCTTTCCTTTGCGCTGCGCCACGGCTGGGTGGGGGCATTGCCTGGCATTTTCGGCATTGTGCTGGGCGCGTTTGTTGTGGCGGGGCTGGCGGCGAGTGGTGTTGGGTTGGTTATGGCAACTTCGGCTGTGGCGTTTAGCGTGCTCAAGTATGCGGGGGCGGGGTACCTGTTGTACCTGGGTGTGCGTATGTGGCGTAGCCAAGGGTTGGTGCCGCAAGAGGCGCCAGCTTCACCGCCTTGGCGGCGCTTTGTTGAGGCGTTGTCGGTGCAGTTGCTGAACCCTAAGGCGGTGTTCTTTTTTTTGGCGGTGTTTCCGCAGTTCATTCAGCCGCAGGTGGGGTTTGCTGGGCAGTTTTTGGTGTTGGTGGCGTCGTATGGCGGCATTGTAATGGTGGTGCATGGGGGGGTATGCATTGCTGGCTAATGGGGCGCGGGGCTGGATGGCGAGTGAGCGGGGAGGGCGGGTTGTTGGGAGGTTGTCGGGGGGGGATGCTTATTGGCTTTGGGGTGGTGATGGGGGCTGGTGGTGGGTAAATGGTGCGTGTAAAGAAGGGCCTGTTTAAGGTGTTATTTGATCTGGCAGTGCCGGGGTAAGTTGAATCGACTGATTAATATATTGATTAATAGGCTTAATTTCGGTTTGCATTTTAGCCTGGAATACCAACTGGAATACTGAGAAACCTATTCCTAGCTTGCCAACAAACAACAGTGACGACTGTAAGTAGACCTGCGCCCAAATCGCGGTCGACCTGGTCGAAGCGTCAGCCTGCTTCGACTGACCTGCGCGAGCTCCTGATCCGATCGTCGGCCCGGCTCGACACCGACGCGGCGCATCGAACTGAAGGCATAGCCCGCCATCAGCTTGCACTGCACTTGCCTGAGGTTTTTCACCCCGATCAGATGTACCTAGAGGGCTGCTCTCAAGCTAAGCGGGTAGATGGGAAATCGCTTCGCTTCAGGATGCCGAATATAGGGGTTGAGCTTTCAGCTTTACGACAGTTAAGGCTCAAGCTAAGGTGCTGGCATAAGGACATTATCTCCCACCATTTGTCCACGGAAGGTTCTAGGGAGCACGTGGTGCGCCCGCCCATTCCGAGTTTGTGGCACCCCGAAGCGCGCGCTTGGCAAGGTGCTGTCATTGATCCAACTGGATTGGTCTTTGACGCATCAGTGTTGATACCCCGCTGGGGACCGAGTTCTATAAGCACCTACCGGGTATCTTGACCGGTATCGGGATCGTCGGAACCTTCTTCGGCCTGATGCTAGGTCTTCAGCACTTCGACCCGAGCACGCCTGAACAGGTTAACGCCAGCGTCGATACAGCGTTCAGCCAGACACGAGGTTGCGCGACACCTCGCCGAAGCTTCAGTGGCTGATGCAGACGCTCGAGTCGATCAAAAGGGCCGGCAACGGCGACAAGGTCATCCTCTTTACCGAGTTGCGAGATATTCAGCGGGAATTGCAGCACGCAATTCAGCAGCATTTCGGCTTTCGGGCGACGGTCATCAATGGCGATACCAGTACCAGCAGTCAGAGCTCTAATAGCCGGCAGAGGCTGATCGATCAATTCCAGGAGCTGCCAGGTTTCGCCGTCATCATCCTGTCCACTATCGCCGTCGGATTCGGGGTGAACGTGCAGGCCGCCAACCACGTCATTCACTTCACGCGCTGCTGGAACCCGGCCAAGGAAGATCAGGCGACCGATCGGGCCTATCGGATCGGGCAGCAGAAGGATGTGTATGTGTACTACCCGACGGTTCGGGATGCGACGATGCCGACGTTTGAAGCGACGCTGAACGAGCTGCTGAGTAAGCGGCGAGCGTTGGCGCGAGATATGTTGAGTGGGACCTCGGAGCTGCAGGCTTCTGATTTTGAGGCCGTGCTGAACACGCATTGATATGTCAATTATGGGTACAGGTGCGCTCATCTCCAAGCGTGCCAATCCGCAAGAACCTGCGAGCTAGGGCGGGTGCGTCAGTGGTAACTGAGTGGATTATTTACCTGTTCGCACGTCAAGTGTTGGCACTGGACGTTCTGAGGCTTAATGTGCGCGGCATCCAGGCCGCCCATGAGCCCTCGGGCTGTGACATTCAGTCGGCTCGAAAGGTTAAACTCACCCTTTTGCCTGTGTATTCCAAGGAATTATTGAGTGAACACGGAAAATCATTCCCAGACGGCCGCCTTTCTCTGGTCGATTGCCGACCTACTGCGTGGTGATTTCAAGCAGTCCCAGTACGGCCGCATCATCCTGCCATTCACCCTGCTGCGGCGTATGGAGTGTGTGCTGGCGCCGACCAAGGATGCCGTGATTTACGAGTCCTACGCTCAGGAAGGCCGCCCGGACACCGTACGTGAAATGTACATGCTGCGCGCCGCTGGCCAGCAGTTCTTCAACTCCTCATCGTTGACCCTCGGCACCCTGTCCGACACCCAGACTGCCGCCGACCTGATGAGCTACGTGCAGGCGTTCAGCAAGGATGCCCGCGAGATCTTCGAGCACTTCCACTTCGAAGATTTCGTTCAGCAGTTGGAAACCGCCAACCTGCTGTACCAGGTGGCGCAGCGTTTCGCGGCAACCGATCTGAGCCCCGAGTTCATCAGCAACTTTGGCATGGGCATCATCTTTGAAGAGCTGATTCGCAAATTCGCGGAAAGCTCAAATGAAACCGCTGGGGAGCACTTCACCCCGCGCGATATCGTGCACCTCACCACCTCGCTGGTGATCACCGATCAGGACCACAAGCTCGCGCCCAACAGCATCGTCACCATTTATGACCCAACCGCCGGCACCGGCGGCTTTCTGTCGGAGGGGGATGAGTACATCCAGTCCATCAGCGAGAAGGTCAGCGTGTCGCTGCACGGCCAGGAGCTCAATCCCGAGTCCTACGCTATCTGCAAGGCTGACATGCTGATCAAGGGCCAGGACGTGGCCAGCATCAAGCTCGGCAACACCCTGTCCAACGACCAGTTGGCCGACAAACGCTTCGACTTTATGCTCAGCAACCCGCCGTTCGGCGTGGAATGGAAGAAGGTGCAAAAGCAGATCACCGACGAGCACAACCATAAAGGCTTCGACGGCCGCTTTGGCCCGGGCCTGCCGCGCGTGTCCGACGGTTCGCTGCTGTTCCTCCTGCACCTGGTAAGCAAGATGCGTGACCCGCGCGACGGTGGCTCGCGCATCGGCATCATCCTCAACGGCTCGCCGCTGTTTACCGGCGGCGCGGGTTCGGGTGAGTCGGAGATACGCCGCTACCTGCTGCAGAACGATCTGGTCGAAGCCATCGTCGCGTTGCCTACCGACATGTTCTACAACACCGGCATCGCCACCTATGTGTGGATACTCAGCAACCACAAGACCGCTGCTCGCCAGGGCAAGGTGCAGTTGATCGACGGCAGCCAGCACTACGCCAAAATGCGCAAGTCGCTGGGCAGCAAGCGCCAGTACATCACCGAGGATCAAATCAGCGAGCTGGTACGCCTGTATGGCAGCTTTGAGCAAACCGCGCAGAGCAAAATTTTCCCAATTGACGCCTTCGGCTACCGCCGTATCACTGTTGAGCGCCCCCTGCGCCTCAACTTCCAAACCAGCGCTGAGCGCATTGCTAAGGTGCTGGAAGAAAAAGCCCTGCAAAAACTTGATAGCGCCTCTCAGCAGCACCTGCTGGCCGCCCTGCAAACGATAGATGCCAGCGTGATGCACCGCAACCGCGAGCAGTTCAGCAAACTGCTGAAAAAAGCCTTCATCACGCACAGCATTAGCCTCAGCACACCGGAGCTAAAAGCCCTGATGAGCGCCCTGAGTGAGCGCGACTCCGAAGCGGATATCTGCATGGCCAAGGGCCAGCCAGAAGCAGACGCCGGCCTGCGCGACAACGAGAACGTGCCGCTGGGTGAGTCGGTGTTCGACTACTTCGAACGCGAAGTGAAACCCCATGTGCCGGATGCCTGGATCGACGAGACCAAGCGGGATGAGCAGGATGGCGAAGTCGGAATCGTCGGCTTTGAGATCCCCTTCAACCGCCACTTCTACGTGTTCCAACCGCCGCGCCCGCTGGATGAGATCGACCGTGACTTGAAAGCCTGCACAGACCGTATCAAGCAGATGATTGAGGGGCTGTCGGCATGACAAATTTGTCGGTAGCAAATTTGAAAAACGACGCAGCCGTAGGCCCACAGAGCGAGGGCAAGGAACGCCCTTGCACGTTTCCAGCGTATCCGGCTTACAAGGATTCGGGAGTGGAATGGCTAGGCGAGGTACCTCAGCATTGGCCAGTTTACTCACTAAAACGTACCGTGGATGGGTGCATAAACGGCTTATGGGGCAATGAACCTGATGGCGAGAATGATATTGCAGTCATCCGAGTTGCCGACTTTGAACGATCTTTTTCGACTGTTGGATTAGACAAGCTGACCTACCGAAGCATCACGCCTAAAGAGAGACAGTCCAGACTGATTAAGTCAGGTGATTTGCTGATCGAGAAGTCTGGGGGCGGGGAGAAAACGCTGGTTGGCTGTGTCGTTTTGTTCACACATGAATTTGAAGCCGTTACTTCCAACTTCGTAGCGAGAATGCGACCGCTCGCGGAGTTTGATAGCCAGTTCCTTTGTTATGCCTTCGGTAATCTTTACGACGGCCGGGTTAACTATCCATCGGTGAAGCAGGTTACTGGTATCCAGAATCTCGATGCTGAGTCCTACTTGCAGGAGCGGTTTTGCTTTCCTGTTCGAGTCGAACAAACCCAAATTGCCCGCTTTCTTGACCACGAAACCGCCCGCATTGACGCATTGATCGAAGAGCAACAACGATTGATCGAACTGCTCAAGGAAAAGCGCCAGGCCCTGATCTCTCACGCCGTTACCAAAGGCCTCGATCCCACAGTACCGATGAAGGACTCTGGCGTGGAATGGCTAGGCGAGGTGCCGGCGCATTGGGAGGTCGGCGGTCTGACACGTTTTATTGGCCCAGTTGTGGATTACCGCGGAAGAACACCTACAAAAGTGGACAACGGTATTTTTCTAGTCACGGCTAGAAATATTCGGAATGGTCGGATCGACTATGAGGCATCCGAAGAATATGCTGACCCTGAGTCTGCGGAATCATTACTTGCTAGAGGGCGGCCCGAGATAGGAGACTTGTTGTTCACTATGGAGGCTCCTCTTGGTCAAGTTGCGTTGATTGATCGAACGGACATCGCACTTGCTCAGCGAATTGTTAAGTTCAGAGGCGAAGCGAATGTGATGCGGAACCATTACCTGATGTTTTGGTTTATGAGCACAAATTGCCAGGCTCGACTTGAAACTCTGGCAACAGGCTCCACAGCCCTAGGCATCAAATCTAGTAAATTGGGAATGATTGAGTGCCTTGCTCCATCAATCAAGGAGCAGGATGAAATTGTCTCGCATATCCAGCGAGAGTCAGAAAAGAATGATGCTCTCATTTATGAAGCGGAGAATGTCATAGGTCTCCTTCAAGAACGCCGCTCCGCCCTTATTTCCGCCGCCGTCACAGGTAAAATCGACGTGCGCGGCTGGCAGCCACCGGCCAGCGCGCCATCCCCCGAATCAGTACAAGAGGCCGTGTAATGGCGGACAGCAAGGAAGCGCAATTTCAGCAAGACATCATCGACGCCCTGGCCGCCCAAGGTTGGCTGGTCGGCACCGCCAGCGGCTATGACCGGCGCACGGCACTGTATACCGAAGATGTGCTGGGTTACTTCAAGGAGGCTTGGCCGGAACGTTGGGAAAAGTTCGCTAAGGCCAATCCGGCTGACCCGGACGCTGTACTGGTGCAAAAGCTGGTGCGTGAGCTGGAGCAGAGCGGCACGCTGGATGTGCTGCGCCATGGCTTTAAACTGCCGGCGGTGAAGGTGGAACTGTGCAGCTTCCAGCCCGACCACGGCATGAACCCGGACACCCTCAAGCGCTACCAGTGCAACCGCCTACGCGTGGTGCCGGAGGTGCCCTATTCGCCGCATGCGCGCGAGGCTGGTAGCAATGGGCAGAGCTACAACCCACGGCTGGATCTGGTGTTGTTCGTCAATGGCATCCCCACCGCCACGCTGGAGCTGAAAAGCGAGTTCAAACAATCGGTGGAAAACGCCAAGCGCCAGTACCGCTACGACCGCCCGGTTAAAGACCCGCTCACACGCAAGCCCGAGCCATTGCTGACCTTTAAGCGCGGCGCGCTTGTGCACTTTGCTGTGGGCCAACACGAAGTGGCGATGACCACCAAGCTGGCAGGTAAAGACACCTTCTTTCTGCCGTTTAACCTCGGCAGCGTGGAAGGCGGTGCAGGCAACCCGATGCCGGAAGATGACAGCCAATACGCCACCAGTTACCTATGGAAACGCCTCATGCAGCCGGATGCCTGGCTCAAGGTTTTGGGGCGCTTTCTGCACCTAGACAGGAAAACCAGCGAAAGCTTTGACGGTACGCCGGTGACCAAGGAAACGATGATCTTCCCACGCTACCACCAGTGGGAAGTGGTCAATGCGCTAATCAACACCACCCGTGCCGAGGGGCCAGGTAAGCGCTACCTTATCCAGCACAGCGCCGGCTCGGGCAAGTCCAACTCCATCGCCTGGACCGCCCATCAACTCGCCTCGTTGTACGATGATGCCGGCCAGCGCCTGTTCAACTCGGTGATCGTTGTAACCGACCGCACGGTGCTGGACAGCCAGTTGCAGAACACCATCTACCAGTTCGAGCACGCCCAGGGTGTGGTCAAACCGATCAGCCGCGATGTCGGTAACCAGAGCAAATCCGAACAACTGGCCGAGGCGCTGGCTGAGCAGACCCGCATCATCATCGTCACCATCCAGACCTTCCCGGCGCTGTTCGATGCGCTGGACAAGTACCCCAAGCTGGCCAGCGGGCGCTATGCGGTGATCGCCGACGAGGCGCACTCCTCGCAAACCGGCTCATCGGCTAGCAAGCTGAAGCAGATACTTGGCAGCGATGTTATGGATGGCGAAGAAGTGACCGCCGAAGAGCTGTTGGACGCCGCCGTGCAGGCGCGCCAACCAAATGAGCGCATCAGCTACTACGCCTTTACCGCCACGCCCAAGGCCAAGACTCTGGAGCTGTTCGGTCGCCCGGCCGACCCAACCCTGCCGGTTAGTGCCAGCAACAAGCCGGAGGCGTTTCACCTGTACTCCATGCGCCAGGCCATCGAGGAAGGTTTTATCCTCGACGTGCTGCGCAACTACACCACCTACAGCACCGCCTGGAAGATCGCTCACCCGGACGGCGAAGACGACGAGGTGGACAGCAAACAGGCGCGCATCAAACTGGCCCGTTGGGTGCGTTTGCACCCGTACAACATTAGCCAGAAGGTCGAGGTGATCGTCGAGCACTTCCGCGCCAATATCCGTGGTCTGCTGAATGGCCAGGCCAAGGCTATGGTGGTGACCAGCAGCCGTCAGGAAGCAGTGCGCTACCAGTTAGCCGTCAAAGCCTATGTGCAGCAGATGGGGTACCGCGATGTCCACCCGCTGGTGGCGTTCTCCGGCAGCGTGTTGCCGGATGAGGTGATCCCCGAAGAGGTGACGGAAAGCAGCAGCCTGCTCAACGCCGGCCTGAATGGCCGTGACCTGGCGGACGCCTTCGATACCCAGGACTTCAATGTGATGATCGCGGCCAACAAGTACCAGACCGGCTTCGATCAACCCAAGCTCTGCGCCATGTACGTGGACAAGAAGCTGCAAGGCGTGGACTGCGTGCAGACCCTGTCGCGACTGAACCGCACCTTCGGGGATAGCAAGGAAACCTTCATCCTCGACTTCTTCAACGAGCCGCAGGATATTCTCGACGCCTTCTTGCCGTACTACACCAAGGCCGAGCTGACCGATGTGACCGACCCGCAGATCATCTATGACCTGCAGAAGAAGTTGGATGCAGAGGGGATCTATCACTGGCAGGAGGTCGAGGCGTTCGCCATGGCCTTCTTCGACCCCAAGGCGGCGGCCAGCAAGCTCAGCTACTATTGCACACCGGCCAAGGAGCGCTTTGCCAAGCGCTACGCCTTCTCGGTGGAGTCGCGCCAGCAGGCGCTGAACTTCAAACGCATGGCCGAGGCTAACGGCGACAGTAGCGGCCTGAAAAAAGCCGAGCACGCGCTGAAAGAGGCCGGCGAGCAAATCGATCAACTCGACCTGTTCCGTAAAAACCTGCAGAGCTTTGTGCGCCTGTACGAGTTCCTCTCGCAGATTGTGCCCTACGAGGACCGTGAACTGGAGCAGCTCTGCGTGTACGCCAAACACCTGCACCCGCTGTTGCGCGTGGATCGACTACAACAAGACGACGTGGATGTAGGCGAGTTGCAACTGAGCCACTACCGTCTGAGCAAGCGCGCCGAGCATCAGCTGCGCCTGAACGAGGAAACCGGCGAATACACCCTCAAACCTAGTAGTGATGTGGGCAGCGGCAAGCCCCATGATCCGGAGAAGAAGCGCTTATCGGAAATCATCGAGGCGCTGAACGATATCTTCGGAGCCGAGGTGAGTGAAGACGACCAACTGCAGTTCCTTACCGGCATCGCCCAGCGCATCAGCCGCCAGGAAGATGTGATGGCCCAGGTGAACAACCACTCGGTGGATCAAGTGATGCACGGCCTGTTCCCCAAACGCGTGTTGGACACCGTGCTGGACGCCATGACCGACCACGAGAAACTCTCGCTGGAGGTGCTGGATAACGAGACGAAGAGTCGGGCGTTTGCGCTGGTGATTTTGAAGATGCTGAAGACAGCGGCTGGATTTGATCAGAGCGGCTTGCACGGTGCCTGAACACCGCGTGTAAGGATAGGATGCAACGATGGCAATTCCTGATTTTCAAAGTGTGATGCGGCCTGTGCTGGCCACTGTGCAAAATGGTATGCCGATGCCACTCAACGAGGTGCGCGAGCAGGTGGCCGAGCGGTTTCAACTTACCGAGGAGGAGCGCAAAGAGCGGCTGCCCTCTGGCCATCAGACAGTAATCAACAACCGAGTGGGCTGGGCACGTACTTACTTGAACAAAGCGGGACTGCTGTGCATTCCTACTAAGGGGATGGTGCAGATTACGCCGCGCGGCCTCACTACTTTGGCCGATGGCCCGGAGCGCATCACGGTTAGTTGGCTGAAGCAGTTCCCTGAATTCGCAGACTTCCATACCGCCAAACCGCAAGAGCTTGACGCGCCTGCCCTGCTACCTGTCGAGGTTGCTGAAACCACGCCTGACGAGCAGTTGGCAGAAGCGCATCAAGCATTGGTACAGTCACTGGCAGATGAGCTGTTAGTGCAAGTCCGGGCCGCTACCCCCAGCTTTTTTGAGCAGTTGGTGGTCGATCTCATGATCGCCATGGGCTACGGCGGATCGCGTAAGGAAGCCGGTAAGGCAACCCAGGCAACCAATGATGATGGGATTGACGGGATTATTAAAGAAGACAAGCTCGGCCTTGACGTGATTTATCTGCAGGCCAAGCGCTGGACCAACACTGTGCACCGTCCGGAAATCGACAAATTTATCGGCGCTTTGACACGCCAGCGTGCCCGCAAAGGCGTGTTTATCACCACGTCGGATTTCTCGGATGGCGCCCGTGCTGCAGCGCTGGGGCTGGATATCAAAGTGGTGCTGATCGACGGTGTCGAGCTGGCGCGACTGATGGTCGAGAACAACTTGGGTGTGAGCATTAAGCAGGTGTACGAGGTGAAGCAGTTGGACAGCGATTATTTCGCAGGGGAGTGAATTGTAACGTTTGGTCTTAACAAGACTTCGGCAGCTAATACTGACTCATATCCCTCTAATATAATGTCAGCGCCCGATGGCTCCCCTGCGCTTCAAGATCAATGCAGCAGTGAGACGATAGTGATACCTGCTGGCGTCGGAATGATCCTTCAGGTACTGGGTAAGAAACCAGCGCACATGCTTTAGCTGCCAGGTCCACGGATTATTTCGATGCCATCGCTGTTGAATGGCAGCCTGCATGATTCGGGCTTGGCGTAGGTGGCGTTGCTGGGTTGTTCTCGAGCCGGCCAGGGTGCCGCTCAGGAACAGCGTCATATCAAAAGGTTTGCTCATGATCGTCCACCAATGTAGGCCGAAACCACATCTATCCGGTTGTGCCCCAGCTCAAGGCTGATCTGTAGGCGTGCCTGATGATCAAGATCGCGGTCTGTGCGACAACCGTGGCCACCATTGATCGGAGCTGCGAGGCCTGTAAGTTGCTCGTAACGTTTGCAGGCGTATGCCGCACGCAGTTCATGGAACCCCTTTAATCCGTACTCATGCAATGTTGCGCGAGCAGGGAGCACAGTCCGCTGCATGAACACGGCGTAGGTTTCATCCCGGGCCAGTAAGTTGCGGCTGCCGGTCGGCGACGCTTCACGCGCCAACTGTAGTGCCGCCTTTACCTCCTCATTTGCGATGACCCAACGCGGAGCTGAAGCCCCTGAGCGGCCGCCTTTGGTACCGTCCTGTATATTGATGCGGCCTAAGTACTCGGCTTCCCGGTGCAAGCGTGGCAGGTCCGCCAGGATCGCTTCGCGCAGGCGCATTCCGGTAGTCCGGGCCAGCATGACAATCGCTGCTACCCGCTCATGTCGCTGTTGTGTCAGCACCTGCGCTATTCGTTGAACGTTTTGAATAGTCTTGGCCATCCGGCGCACGGGTGCGAACGATGGATCGCTGCTGTCCCAATGCTTCGCTCGGACTGACAATTCTCACGTCCAGATCACCGCGCAGCGCAGCGAGGGTGCGGTTGACGCTGCTCAGGCGGTTTTGCGCGGTGGCGACGCACAGCTCGCCTTGCTGGATCTGCTGGCGCAGGTAATCGGCGTAGTCATTTAGTGTCTGTCGATCGATCTGCCGAGCATCGTTGTAGCGAGGGCCATCCTTTGAACGGCACCAGCGCACGAAGGCTTGCCAGCGATCGCTGTGTGCTTTGACGGTGGCGAAGTGGCCGCCTGCGAACATATCCTCGAGTGCCTGCCGACCGGCATAGCTCATTTGGCGGCCGTAGCCAAAGTTGCGACCGTCACGCCGACCGACCAGCGCCATTGTCTTCACCTTGATCATTGGTTTGTAGGCGCAGCAGCAAGGCTTTCCAGTGGGGGGCGATGGTGTCCAACTGTCCCCAGTGTGCTGGGCGGATGAGGAGGGCATTTTGACTGTGTTGCAGCAAAGCCCCTTCTTCTTGCAACTGCTCGATAAGCCGAGCGAGGTCGGTTGACTCAGATGTTGGAGCGGCGACAGCGGCGACACTGGCGACAAGCCCCGCCGCATCTGGATTGGCACGTGGCGACAAAGTGGTGGCAGTTGCGGCGACACACCGTAGCTCGGTCGGCGAGCGATGTTGCGCTCGATATCGGCGCACGGCGTCATTGAGTCGGAACATGGCGCACCTCGAATATGTCCCCGTCATTGTTCAGCCAGTTATGGGCAACCAGTTGCAGCAATAACTCGAAGGTGTGCCGCGTGCTTTTACGGGCAAAGCGAGGGCCGTTGCGTGTGATGTCGCGGAGGCGAAACGGTGGCCAGTTCTTCTTTATCAACCAGCGAAGCAGGCAGTCGGCCTCTGCGCGAAGCTTATTCAGTGGCTCCTGTTCAGTCAGTCGTTGGTTCTCGGCCAGGTAGTAATCCATCAGCGTAGAGGCGCGCTGAATGTGCATTTCTTCCAAGATAGTCAATTCTTCAACCACCGCCATCACACCAGCCATGCGTAGAACGTTCGCGGCGGCTTTGCCCGCAGCAGCTTGCACGTTGACCAGCTCGCCGAATTCCCCAGACTCGCATTCAATGGTGTCGTGAATGGCAATCCATGCTTCACGGGCGCGGGGGCTTAACTCTAGGGTTACAGGGTTGAGGCCGCCGTCTTTATGGCGTGACCATGGCTTCTGCATGAGTGCGGCAATGCGCCGCTGGTACAGGTGCACCTTTGGATCTCGGGTCAGGTCGATGGCTTTGTACAGTCGTTGTCCAACCAGACGCTCTGGCCAACTGATCAGACAGCGTCCCAGGATGCCCTGGTCTTTGATATCAGCGTCCAGCAGCAAGCGTTCTGCCAGGCGGGGTTGAAGCATCAAGTGCATGCTGAGACGGCGGTCATAGGCACGCAGACTTTCCCCTGCCATCGCGCGCGACCGATCAATCGGGCTGCCGTCCCACAGCGTCGACAAGTGAGTGATCGCCTTGATCATGTTGTCCTTGCTCATGGTGCTGCCGCCCAAGAACTGGCCGCCTTCATCGCTGAACAGGCCCATGCTGGGCAAACCGTGGCACAGGCTTTTGACCAGGCCCTCAATGGTCGGCTCAGCACTGAGGAGTCTCGGTTGGACGGGTTCAGGTTGGGCGTCCAGCGCTAGCTGTGCTGACTTTTTCGAGGTCGGTGACTTCGCGGTGAGGCTCATTGCAGCTCGATGCGCCTTGAGCTGTTCGCCATAGGCGATCCACTGCTGTCTTTCCCAGTCGCGTACGGCCTGCAGCGCAATATGGTCCACCGCGCTTTTGCGATCACCCGAACAAGCCACCGTCAGTAAGTACAGCGACAACGGATAAATTCGACCGTCGAGGTGAACATTGGCGTGCGCCTGGCTCGCCAAAGCTGCCGTGGCTAGAACAGATTGCGCGGCCATGGCGCAGGGCACGCCGATCACATCGGCCATGCGTTCCACGGCAGGCCCCATTAGATCGCCCAGCGCCGCGACCGGGTAGGGCAGGGCCGTTATCTGCTGTTCCAACAAGGGGCGTGGTGGCCCTTGTACTTCGCGCAGTTGCATAGCCTTCCTCCATAAATTACCGACCTCTCCCTCACGTCATCCCGCCAAGAATGCTGAGTGTTATCAGGGATCAAGGCCCCTGCGACCTGTGAGGGTGTCCACTGACGCGGGACTGGCGGCTCCTTACGACCAGGAGCAAGGGCATCTCATGATCTGGCCTCCTGAGCACCGTTACCGGTGGGCGGGTGGAGGCTGCACTGGCTGACGAGACCAGCGCCGCGAGATCCTGAGCCGGGTGCAAGCAGCAATGCGATGACCGGGGCATGCCTGACTGTCAGTCAGGTGCAGTCCATTCCCTGGTCTGCGGCACCATCATCTGCAGCGCTGTTGCTGGTGACATCGGCGTTTGTCACGCCGATTGTCACGCGGGGAATTGCCGCAAAGCCATGTGCGATGAGGGCTGCAGCAGTGGTAGGAGCGCCCGTCTCTTTTCTGGAAAAGAGACGGGCGAACGGTTGGCGCAAGACGTTGGCCGAGCAGGTTCGTTGCTGCAGGGCTAAAGGGTTAGCGGGCAGCCGCACTAGGCGGATTGTTTAGAGGGCGTCCATCATTCTGGCGAATGACCGTGCGAGCCTCCGGGCGCGAATCGCACTTTAGGGTGAACCACCGGGTTAGCGGCATGACCTTGAAGGCTCTGGTCATCTGGGGTGCTGCCGAAGGCAGCGCTTTGAACCTTCGTTCTATCGGTCACCGCGGCACGGGTCAATTGGTGAAGGGCACATGGAAATGCGCCAGATTCCTTCTTTGGCGTGCTTTGCCAATCGGTGGCTGTCAGTGGCAAAGTGGCCGTTTGTCGCTTTTCTAGTGTTAGCACGTGAGCATGGGGATGCGAAGCCTCCCCATGCTCACGGGCTTAGCCGGAGAAGCTAAAAGCAAGGCGAGTTGGCGACTGTCGCCATCAGCTCAGACGAAAAGGATGTAGATGGCATGCGGTCTGTCGCCAGTGTCGCCGTTGTCGCCGTCCTATCGGATGGGTACTACGTTCCGATCCGTGGCCACATTCATCGCGCTGGCCGAGAGATTGCCCGTCGACGCCTTCAGAATGTACTCGCTCCACCAAGCCATCATCGGCCGTCGGCGCTCGATGTAGTCGGCTCGGTTGTAGGCGCTGCGCACCTCATCCTTATCGACGTGCGCCAACGCCACTTCGATGAGCTCCGGGTCCCACCCATGTTCATTCAAAATGGTGCTGGCCATCGAGCGCATGCCGTGGCTGACCAACCGGTCCTGGAAGCCCATACGTTTCAACGCCATGTTGGCGGTCTGGCTATTGGCATGAGTACGAGGGTTTCGGTCTGCCGGGAAGACGTATTCCCGATGACCACTGTGGGACTTCAGTATTTCCAGCAATGACATGACTTGATCGCTCAACGGGATGCTGTGCGGGCGGCGCTTCTTCATCCGCTCCGGCGGGATGGTCCAGACACGCCTTTCAAAGTCGATGTCTGCCCAGCGAGTAGTCGCTGCCTCGGCGGGGCGAGTCATGGTGTGCAACTGCCATTCGATCAAGCAGCGGGTCGTGCGCTTGATACTGGCGTTCGCTATTTCCAGCATGAGCTCAGGAAGCTCCTCGGGTGGTAGCGCCGCCATGTTTTCTTTCTTCGGCTTCTTGAACACCGCCCGAATCCCGCTGAGCGGGTTCGCGAAGATCATTCCCGAATTGACCCCGTAGGTCATGATCTCGTTGAGGCGCTGGCTAAGCCGCTTCACTGTTTCCAAGCTGCCTTTGGCTTCGATGGGCCGAAGAATCTTTATCACCATCGGTGCGCTGACTTCCGAGATCGGGGTCGATTTCATGCTCGGAAAAACGTGCAGCGTGAGTGAGCGCCAGATGTCCTCAGCATAGGCCGGCGTGACCGAGTCCTTTTTCAGCTCGAACCAGGCAGCGGCTACTTTCTCGAACGTATGTTCCGTCTCGGCTAGTTTGGCCTGCGCGAGATCATTGCGCTGAGCTTTGGGGTCGATCCCCTGCGCAAGAACTTCCCTAGCCTCAACCGCTTTCCGCCGAGCTTGCGCCAGAGAGACCTCAGGGTAGGAGCCGAGCGCCATGTTGATTCGATTTTTGGTGACCGGATGCCTGTAGTTGAAATTCCACTGCATCGAGCGGTTGACCCGGACGCGAAGCTGCAGGCCGTCGCCATCCGTGAGGACGTAGTCCTTGTCTTTGGGCTTGACCGCCTTAAGCTGGCGGTCGGAGAGGCGAGCTGTTTGAGCGCACATGGGAGAAGCTCCATGACACCTTTTGGTATTCCCAAGATTAGCCCCAGGTAAGCTGGAATACCACCGGGAATACCGGGATGGCTGGAACTCAAAAAACCGTTGTGGCCCTCAAAAGAGCAGTAAACCCTTGATTTCACTGACTTCCAGGCACAAAAAAAGACGTCCGTGGACGTCTTTGATTGATCATTTGGTGGAGCCGGGGGGATTTGAACCCCCGTCCGCCAGTACTCCGCTGTCGGTACTACATGCTTAGCCGTGTCTACTGATTTAATCCGCAGCCGCCCGACGGGCAGGGTGCTTTGGATGAGTTGTGTAAGTTTTAGTCACTTCGCCCACAACGTGCTACGCGACGATCCTGTTCTATATGACAATCAGTTCGGGTTTACAGGCATCCCCTAGTGATTGCTGGAGCCGAAGCTACCAGAAGCAACGGGTCAGATAGCCGCATTAAGCGGCCAGCTGGTACTCCGCGCCGTAGTTTTCGTCATTGGCAACTATAAAAGTTGCAACAGTGGATTTACGAGTTCTGTTACCAACTCGGCATGCACCTAGAGTTTCGTTACCGGCGTCGAATCCTAATCGGCCCCACACTAGCTCTTGGCTAACGCACCTTACGGCACGTGAGGCGGAGTATACGCCATTGTGCGGGCGACGTCGACAGCCGGTCGGGTCGCCCGCTTTGGGGCTCAGGCGCCGCCGCTGCCGGTACCGCTGCCTTTCTCGGTTTTCTCCATGCGCTCCAGCACTTTGCTGGTGATGGCAATGCACTCCTTGGTGTCGCCCGAGGCCTGCGCGGCCTTGGCTTTGTCGACGTGCTCGGTGATGGCTTTGTCCAGGCCTTCGGAGGTGGCGCCTGCGGTGGCCATGTTGTCGTCGATTTTTTGCAGGTTGGCGGTGCACAGGTCTTCGGCGGCAAACACCGGCGAAGCCAGTAGGGTGGCGGCCGCGAACAGGGCCGAAAGCGCGGTACCTTTCATGGGAGTCTCCTCTGGGGCCTCTGGAGGGTGGGCCTGTAAGGTGGACTGTGGGGGATTGGTAGGGGTTCCATTGGGATGAGGGGGGATGGCACCGGCTTTGCCGGTGTTCGCGGCTGAAGCCGCTCCTACAGGGGGAGCGTGGGCCTTTAGAACAAGATTGTCCCTGTGGAGGGGCTTGCCCGCGAACACCGGCGTAGCCGGTGCCAGGCACGGCGTTGTGTTTTTCGCGGGCGTGCCCGCCCCACAGGGTTAGAGGCTGCGGGGGCGGGTGACGCGGTCTACCAGGTAGACCAGGCCGTGGTAGTCGATACCACTGTGGCTGGACAAGCCGATTTCGCAGGTGCGACTGGTGGAGATGCCTTCGCTGCAATACTGCACGGCGTCCTTCAGGCTGCGCAGCGAGTGGGCGTTCAGCTCGGGGGTGGTGAAGCCTTTGTCACCGGCAAAGCCACAACAATGGATGCCTTCCGGGATCACCACCTGGTTGCTGCAGCGCCGCGCCAGGTCGATCAACGCTTGGCTTTCGCCCAGGTGCTGGGTGCTGCACGTCACGTGCACGGCCACCGGTTGGTCCTGGGGGGTGAACTCCAGGCGGTCGAGCAAGTGCGTGCGAATGAAGCGCACCGGGTCGTACAGGTCTAGCCGGGTGTCGCCCAGGTCTTGCACCAGGCGCAGGGTGCAGGGGCTGGTGTCGCAGTAGATCGGGTCGAGGCCGCCGCGGCTGGCGTGCAGCAGGGCGGTCAGCAGTTCCTGGCGCTTGTGCTCGGCCTGTTCGGGGTAACCCTTGGAGGCGAACGGCTGGCCGCAGCACAGGCTGTCGGCGTTATCGGGGAATACCACTTGGTAACCGGCCTTTTCCAGCAGGGCGCGGGTTTTGTCCAGCAGTGAGCTTTGCTCGCGGTCGGCATAGGCCGGGCCCATCACCCGCGACACGCAGGCGGCCAGGTACACCACGCGGGGGCGGGCGTCGTTGCTGGCGGGGCCGAAGCCCAGCGGGCGCAGGGGTTGCGGCATGGCCGGGGTCCACTGCGGCAGGCGGCCTTTGCTGGCTTTGTTCAACGAGGCGCTCAGGCGGCCCAGGCGTGGTGCGCCCAACAGTTTGCGTGCGGTGTTGGCGGCGGTCAGGGTCAGGCGGGCGCCGCCCAGGGCGGTGTGGAAGTGCTCGGCCAGCCAGTCGGCGGTTTTTTCGTGGGCGGCAGCCTGGCTGCGCAGCTTTTTCACCAGCTCGCCGGTGTTGATGCCGACCGGGCAGCGCTGGGCGCACAGGCCGGTGGCGGCGCAGGTGTCGATGCCTTGGTACTGGTAGGTGTGCATCAGTTCGCGGGTGTCGATGCCGGCGCGCTGCTTGGCCTGAATGTCACGCCACATGACGATGCGCTGGCGTGGGCTAAGGGTCAGGCCTTTGGAGGGGCACACCGGTTCGCAGAAGCCGCACTCGATGCATTTGTCGACGATGTCGTCGGCAGCGGGCAGTGGCTTGAGGCTTTTCAGGTGGATGTCTGGGTCTTCGCTCAACACCACGTCGGGGTTGAGGATGCCGTTGGGGTCGAGCAGGCGCTTGAGCTTCCACATCAGCTGGTAGGCATCCTGGCCCCACTCCAGCGCCACGAACGGCGCCATGTTGCGCCCGGTGCCGTGCTCGGCCTTGAGCGAGCCGCCGAACTCCACGGCCACCAATTGCGCGACGTCGTCCATGAAGGCCTGGTAACGGGCGACTTCTTCGGCGCTGTTGAAGCCTTGGGTGAAGACAAAGTGCAGGTTGCCTTCCAGGGCGTGGCCAAAAATGATCGCTTCGTCGTAGCGGTGTTTGTCGAACAGCTGGATCAGGCGGTTGACGCCTTCGGCCAGTTGCTCGATGGGGAAGGTCACGTCTTCGATGATCACCGTGGTGCCAGTCTGGCGCACGGCGCCGACGGCGGGGAAGGTGTCTTTGCGGATCTTCCACAGCTGGTTGTACACCGCCGGGTCTTCGCTGAAGTCCACTTGCTGTTCCAGTGGGAAGTCGGCGATCGAGGCCATCACCTGGTGCAACTGCTCGTGCAGCAGGCTTTGGCTGGCGGCGCGGGATTCGATCAGCAGGGCGCAGGCATTGTCCGACAGGCCTTTTACCCACAGCGGCATACCGGGCATGTTCTGTACCGAGCGCAGGCTGCGGCGGTCGAGCAGTTCCACGGCGGAAACCGGCTGGCGCTTGAGCACGGTCACTGCGCGGCAGCAGCTTTCGACGCTGGGGAACACCAACAGGGCGCTGGCCTTGTGCGGGTGGTCGGGCACGGTGTTGTAGGTGACCGCGCTGATGAAGCCCAGGGTGCCTTCGGAACCGACCAGCAGGTGCTGCAGGATATCCAGCGGCTGGTCGTAGTCCACCAGCGCGTTCAGCGACAGGCCGGTGGTGTTCTTCAGCCGGTACTTGTGTCGGATGCGCTCAGCCAGTGCGGTATTGGCGCGGGTTTCGCGGCCCAGCTGGGCCAGCGATTGCAGCAGGCCGGCGTGGCTTTGTTCAAACGCGGCGACGCTGGCTGGGTCTTCGCTGTCCAGGCGGCTGCCGTCGGCCAGCACCAGGCGCAGGCCGGCCAGGGTGTGGTAGGTGTTCTGTGCGGTGCCGCAGCACATGCCGCTGGCATTGTTGGCAACGATACCGCCGATTTTGCAGGCGTTGATCGAGGCCGGGTCGGGGCCGATCTTGCGCCCGAAGGGGGCCAGCCAGGCGTTGGCTTGGGCACCGATGACGCCGGGCTGCAGGCGGATCTGCTCGCCTTGGCCGCGGATTTCGCGGCCGTTCCAGTTGTCACCGAGCACGATCAGCACCGAGTCGCTGATGGCCTGGCCAGATAGGCTGGTGCCGGCAGCGCGGAAGGTGACCGGCACCCGCTCGCGCTGGGCCAGTTTGATCAGGCCGACTACTTCGTCTTCGGACTCGACGCGTACCACCAGCTTGGGGATCAGCCGGTAGAAGCTGGCGTCGGTGCCAAAGGCCAGGGTAGAGGTGGGGTCGTCGAAGCGGCGTTCGGCGGGGATCAGGCGCTCGGCATCACGCAGGAACGCGGCGGGCAGGCTCATGCAGTCTCCTCGCGGGGCTGTGGCGTCTGTGCGCCACATGCCCCGGGTCAATCAGGCGGTCGTTCTGGAAGGCGCTCAGGCGCCCAGTTCGCGTACCAGCGAGTCGCGGGTGATTTCGCTGATCGACTTGGCGCCGGTCAGCACCATGGCCACGCGCATTTCCTTCTCGAACAGCTCCAGCAGGTTTTTCACCCCGGCCTGGCCGTGCACGGCAAGGGCGTAGAGGAAGGCGCGGCCGATCAAGACGGTGTCGGCGCCCAGGGCGACCATGCGCACCACGTCGAGGCCGCTGCGGATGCCGGAGTCGGCAAGAATCTTCAGGTCACCTTTGACCGCGTCGGCAATCGCCGGCAGCGCGCGGGCGCTGGACAGCACGCCGTCGAGCTGGCGGCCGCCATGGTTGGACACGACGATGCCGTCGGCGCCAAACCGGACTGCATCGCGGGCGTCATCGGCATCGAGGATGCCCTTGATGATCATCGGGCCGTCCCAGAAGTCGCGGATCCACTCCAGGTCTTTCCAGGAGATGGACGGGTCGAAGTTGTTGGCCAGCCAGCCGATGTAGTCGGCCAGGCCGGTGGGGTTGCCACGGTAGGTAGAGATGTTGCCCAGGTCATGTGGGCGGCCCATCACCCCCACATCCCACGCCCACTCGGGGTGGGTCATGGCTTGCAGCATGCGGCGCAGTGGGCCGTTTTTGCCGCTCATGCCCGAGTGGGCGTCGCGGTAGCGGGCGCCGGGGGTTGGCATGTCGACGGTGAACACCAGGGTGGTGACCCCGGCAGCCTTGGCCCGCTCCAGGGCATTGCGCATGAAGCCGCGGTCCTTGAGCACGTACAGCTGGAACCACATCGGCCGGTTGATCGCCGGCGCCACTTCTTCGATCGGGCACACCGACACCGTGGACATGGTGAACGGAATGCCGTGGGCCGCTGCCGCGCGGGCTGCCTGCACTTCGCCACGGCGGGCGTACATGCCGGTGAGGCCGACCGGGGCCAGGGCCACCGGCATGCTCAGGGTTTCGTTGAACAGTTGGGTCTCGAGGCTGAGCTCGGACATGTTCTTCAACACCCGCTGGCGCAGGGCGATGCTGGCCAGGTCCGAGACGTTGTGGCGCAGGGTGTGCTCGGCGTAGGCACCGCCATCGGCGTAGTGGAACAGGAAGGGGGGCAGCTTGCGTTGGGCCGCGGCGCGATAGTCGGTAGAGGCAGAAATGATCATGGATTCTCGCAGCGTTGCTTGTGGGGAATGCCGGGCGCGCCATGGCGCCCGGCCCCGTTCACTTTAGTGATGAACCAGCATGCCGGTCAGCCAGTAGGCCTGGACCAGGGTGATCAGGCCGACGATGGTGGCGAAGAACAGGCTGTGCTTGACGGTGAAGCGGAACAGGTCGGACTCCTTGCCAACCAAGCCGGTGGCCGCGCAGGCCACGGCGATCGATTGCGGCGAGATCATCTTGCCGGTCACGCCGCCGCTGGTGTTGGCTGCCACCAGCAGGGTGTCGTTGACCCCGATCTGGTGCGCGGTGGTGGCCTGCAGCGAGCTGAACAGGGCGTTGGACGAGGTGTCCGAACCGGTCAGGAACACGCCCAGCCAGCCGAGGAACGGCGAGAAGAACGGGAACGCCGCGCCGGTACCGGCCAGCACCAGGGCCATGGTCGAAGACATGCCCGAGTAGTTGGTGACGAAGGCGAAGGCCAGCACCATGCCGATCGACAGGATCGGCCAGCGCAGCTCCCAGAAGGTCTCTTTGAAAGTGGTCAGACCAGTTTTGAAGTTGATCTTCAGCACCGCCATGGAAATCAGCGCCGACAGGAAGATTGCGGTGCCGGTAGCGGAGATCGGGTCGAGCTTGAACACCGCTGGCATGGCGGTTGGCGCGGCAACGATCGGTGCGCTCTTGATCACCAGTTGGTCCAGGTGCGGGATGGCGAAGTTGAACACGAAGTTGTACATCGCACCGCCCGGGGCGAAGGCCGCCTTGAACGGCTTCAGGGTCCAGATGGTGACCAGTACGGTGAGGATCAGGAACGGCGACCAAGCCTTGAAAATTTCACCGAAGCTGTACGGGGTTGGCTGGCTGCCGCTTGGCTGCACCACGGCGGCGCCAACGCTGCCTTTGGCTTCGCTGAACGAGCGCTTGGGCTGCCACACTTTCAGGAACAGCGTCAGGCAGATCAGGCTGGCCAGGGCCGAGGTGATGTCTGGCAGCTCTGGGCCGATGAAGTTCGAGGTGAAGTACTGGGTGACGGCAAAGCTCAGGCCGGCAACCAGGGCGGCAGGCCAGGTTTCCTTCACGCCACGCAGGCCGTCCATCATGAACACCAGCCAGAACGGCACGAACAGCGACAGCAGCGGCAGCTGGCGGCCGGTCATGGCGCCGATGTGGAAGGCGTCGATACCGGTGACCTGGCCGGCCACGATGATC
Organism: Pseudomonas sp. Leaf58; assembly: GCF_003627215.1. NCBI lineage: Bacteria > Pseudomonadati > Pseudomonadota > Gammaproteobacteria > Pseudomonadales > Pseudomonadaceae > Pseudomonas > Pseudomonas sp. Leaf58. Next base: position 4,669,177 of record NZ_CP032677.1, on the reverse strand, counting down.
GGGATACCCAAGGCGCCAAAGGCCACTGGCGCGGTGTTGGCGATCAGGCACAGGCCGGCGGCGTACAGCGGGTTGAAGCCCAGGCCCACCAGCAGCGCGGCAGTGATTGCCACCGGTGCACCAAAGCCCGCTGCACCTTCCAGGAAGGCACCGAAGCAGAAGCCGATCAGCAGGACTTGCAGGCGTTGGTCGTCGGTAATCGACAGCACCGAGCTGCGGATCACTTCGAACTGGCCGCTCTTGACCGTGAGTTTGTACAGGAACACCGCGGCAACGATGATCCAGGCAATTGGCCAGAGGCCGTAGAGGAAGCCATAACCCGCGGCGGCGAACGCCATGTCGACAGGCATCTGGAAGGCGAAGATCGCCACCAGAATCGACAGTGCCAGGGTGATGCTGCCGGCCACGTGGCCTTTGAGGCGGAACACGGCGAGGGCAAGGAAGAAGAAGACGATGGGAATGACCGCCGCCAGTGCGGACAGGCCAAGACTACCAAGCGGGCTATAGAGTTGTTGCCAGGTTTGCATATGGGGTGGCCCCTAATTGTTGTTGGTCAGGCACTGGCATTGGATAATTGGTAAGACCAATTTACAATGGCTGGTCGCTAGGTTAAAAGCGCTTCCATGGGTGTGTCAATTTGTCCCGTGTAAAACTTTGCAGGTGGGCCGATGAGCGGGCGCCTGATGGGCTGGGAAAATCGTGGCCTGGTGGGTGTTTGCGCGGCCTGGATCGGCGAGAATAAGCGCCCCCTGAAATTTGCCGGGGGTTTGTGGAGAGCATGTGATGGTTTTTGATCAGGTCCGCCAACGGCGCCTGTCCGACGACATTGTCGATCGGTTGGAAAGGATGATTTTGGAAGGCACGCTGACCTCGGGGCAGCGGCTGCCGGCCGAGCGCGTCCTTGCCGAGCAGTTTGGCGTGTCCCGCCCGTCACTGCGTGAGGCAATCCAGAAGCTGGTGGCCAAGGGGCTGCTGGTTAGCCGTCAGGGTGGCGGCAATTTTGTCGCCGCGTCCCTGGGGTCTACCTTCAGCGACCCGCTGCTGCAGCTGCTGGAACACAGTGCCGAGGCGCAGCGTGACCTGCTCGAGTTTCGCCATACCCTGGAGGCGTCCTGCGCCTTTTACGCGGCCCAGCGCGCCACCGAGCCGGACCGGGCGCGGCTGAAGGCAGCCTTCGATGAGCTGCAGGACTGCTATGCCAGGGTCGATGAAGTCACCCGGGCAGAAGAGGGCGCAGCCGATGCGCGCTTCCACCTGGCGATTGCCGAGGCCAGCCATAACGCCGTGCTGCTGCACACCATTCGCGGGTTGTTCGACCTGCTCAAGCGCAACGTGGTGACCAACATTGGTGGCATGTACCAACAGCGTACTGAGACCCGCGACATGCTGATCAGTCAGCACCGCGAGCTTTACCTGGCGATTGTCGAGGGCCGGGCGGAAGATGCGCGAGAGGTGTCCAGCCGGCACATTCTGTACGTGCAGGAGGTGCTGGAAGAGGCCCAGGAAGAAGCGCAGCGGGTGGCGCGGGCCGAGCGGCGTAGCGGGCGCTGAGCCTTGCAGTGGCGGTGCTGGTCTCTTCGCCGGTGAACCCGCTGCTACGGGGTGCGCACCACCTTCGAATGCGGTGCATAACCTGTAGGAGCGGGTTCACCCGCGAAGAGGCCGGGCCAGGCTAAAGAAGGCTTAGTCTTCCTTGCCCTTGTTGCGCACGGCCCGCTGCAGCTCGCGGTTGGAATCGCGTTCGCGCACGGTGTCGCGCTTGTCGAATTCCTTCTTGCCCTTGCCCAGTGCAATTTCGCACTTGATCAGGTGCTGGCTCCAGTACAGCGACAACGCCACGCAGGTGTAACCCTTTTGCGCCACAGCTGCTTCCAGGCGCTCGAGTTCACGCTTGTTCAGCAGCAGCTTGCGGGTGCGGATAGGGTCGGCGATGACGTGGGTGCTGGCTGTGGTCAGCGGGGTGATGTGGCTGCCGAACAGCCAGGCCTCACCGTCCTTGAGCAGCACGTAGCTGTCAACGAGGTGCGCCTTGCCGGCCCGCAGGCTTTTTACTTCCCAACCGGACAGGACCAGCCCGGCCTCGAACTTGTGTTCGATGAAGTAATCGTGTCGCGCTTTCTTGTTCTGCGCGATGGTCCCGGTCGGATGTTTTTTTTGCTTAGCCATAGGGGCGGCATTATAGGCAAGTCCGTGCGCCCTCCGCTATGGGATTTCGGTGTGCTTGAGCCCCTGCAATGAATACCGGACAATACAGCCCCTGTCTTGGGGACAGAACCTGTTTTTGGCACGCTGCGAAGCGCCGCCACCCAGCCTTGGAAGTGACGCCTGGATGACTACCCATATTCAACGCTCCGCCCTGCTGCCATACCCTGCCCAGGCGCTCTACGATCTGGTCAACGATGTAGCCAGTTACCCACAGTTTCTGCCTTGGTGCTCGGCCTCGACGGTGCTCGAAGCCAGTGACACGCACATGCGCGCCAAGCTTGAAGTGGCCAAGGGGGGGATGAGCCAGCACTTCGTGACGCGTAATGTGCTGGTGCCTGGGCAGTCCATCGAAATGAACCTGGAAGAGGGGCCGTTCACCCAGCTGCATGGCGTGTGGGTGTTCAAGCCGCTGGGTGACAAGGCCTGCAAGATCAGCCTCGACCTGTCGTTCGACTACGCAGGCTCCCTGGTGCGTGCGACCCTGGGGCCGCTGTTCAATCAGGCGGCCAATACCCTGGTGGATGCGTTCTGCCAGCGTGCCAAGCAGCTGAATGGTTGACTGAACCAGCGGCAACAAAAAGCCCGGACCAGGTCCGGGCTTTTTCGTATCTGCTGTGCGCTTACTGCGGCGCGGTTTCCAGCGGTGCCGGGGTTGGCACTGGGGTGGTCTCGATGGTGTCGATCTCGCGCTGGATGGATTCTTCTACCGAGCCTGGCTTGGCCGGTTTTTCTTCTGGCTGCACGGCTGGCTGCGCGGGCTGGTTGGCCGGGCTGACCGTGGTGTCGCTGCTGCCACCGAGAATTTCCTGGTCGCGGCTGACACCTGGCATGAAGTCGCCAGACAGGCTGACCAGTTGGTCGCTTTCGTTGAAGAAAATGCTCATGCGCTCTTGTTGGCGTTTGCCGCCACCTGGCTGCAGGCTGTACAGGTAATCCCAACGATTGGTGTTGAAGGTGTCCTGGATCAGCGGGTTACCCATGATAAACCTTACTTGCCGACGGGTCATTCCGGGGCGTAATTGGTCTATCATGTCTTGCGTAACGACATTGCCCTGCTGGATGTCGATTTTGTAAACCCCGGGAAACGAGCAACCGGCGAGTGCGAGCAGTCCCACTAGGGTGAGGCTGGTTAGCAAGAGCTTGGTGTTTTGCATCGGTGGGCGACTTCCACTATCTTGGCTGGACAACGTAAACCCCGATCATACCCGTATTAAGAGAAGCTGCGAAGCAGCATCGGCGAGAAAGCTGACCATGGTTGAAAATAGCGAATTGCGCAAAGCCGGCCTCAAGGTGACCCTGCCTCGAGTCAAGATCCTTCAGATGCTCGACTCCACCGAGCAGCGCCACATGAGTGCTGAGGACGTCTACAAAGCGCTGATGGAAGCTGGCGAGGATGTTGGCCTGGCCACCGTCTATCGCGTACTGACCCAGTTCGAGGCGGCGGGTCTGGTGGTTCGCCATAACTTCGACGGCGGCCATGCAGTGTTTGAACTGGCCGATGGCGGTCACCACGACCATATGGTCAACGTGGAGACCAGTGAGGTCATCGAGTTCATGGATGCCGAGATCGAAAAGCGCCAGCGCGAAATCGTCGCCGAGCATGGCTACGAGCTGGTGGACCACAATCTGGTCCTGTATGTGCGTAAGAAAAAGTAACGATTTTTATCGTTAATGAATGACAAAGGCGACCTTCGGGTCGCCTTTGTGCTTTCTGGAGGGGCTGAGAGGTGTGTTGCCTGTGCTGGGCTCTTCGCGGGCGTGCCCGCGAATTGACCTGAAAAAGAAGGGTTCAGGCCTTTCCGCTCACAACCATCTTGCGCGCATGCGCCAGGGACTCCTTGGTCAGGTCGATGCCGCCCAGCATCCGCGCCACTTCCTCCACCCGCTCGCGCTTGCCCAAGCTGGCTACCGCGGTGTGGGTGGTGTCGCTGTTGCGCACCTTGTGCACGAACAGGTGGTGATGGCCTTGCGCGGCTACCTGCGGCAAGTGGGTCACGGTCAGTACCTGGCCGCGTTCGCCCAGGCGGCGCAGCAGTTGGCCGACGATCTCGGCAGTAGGCCCGCCGATACCGACGTCGACTTCGTCGAACACCAGGGTGGGAATGCGCGAGGTCTGCGCGGTAATCACCTGAATCGCCAGGCTGATGCGCGACAGTTCGCCGCCCGAAGCCACCTTCGCCAGGCCTTTGAGCGGTTGCCCGGGGTTGGCGCTGACCAGTAGTTCGATCTGCTCCAGGCCATGCGGCGACAGGTCGGCACCCTCGTTTGGAGTCAGCGCAATGCAGAAGCGCCCGCCGGGCATGCCCAGGCGCTGGATCTCCTGCTCAACGGCTACTGCCAACTGCTGGGCAGCCTGCTGGCGCAGGGCGCTGAGCTCGCGGGCCTTCTCTCTATAGTGCTGGGCGAAAGCGGCCAGCTCTTCGCCCAGCCGTTCGATCGACTCATCGCTGGCGTTAAGGCCTTCCAGCTCTTCCATCAACTGCTGTTGCAGGTGGGGCAGTTCGGTAGGGTGCACGCGGTGTTTGCGGGCCAGCGTGTAGATCGTGTCGAGGCGTTCCTCCAGCGCCTGCAGGCGCATGGGGTCGGCGTCGAAGTTGTCGAGGAAGCGGTTGAGTTCGCCCACGGCTTCCTCCACCTGGATCTGCGCACTGGCGATCAAGTTGGCCGCTTCGCCCAGCGCCTTGGGTGAGTTGCTGGCGGCACCCAACCGGTTGAGGCTGGAGGTGAGGGCGCTGAGTACGTTGCCCGAATCGCTTTCGCTGCACTGGTCGATGACCTGGCGGCAAATGCCGAACAGCGCTTCGGCGCTGGTCAGGTTTTTGTGTTCCTGTTCCAGCTGTTCCAGTTCGTGCTCGCCCAAGCCCAGGTTGTCCAGCTCTTCCAGCTGGTAGCTGAGCAACTGGTGGCGGGCGCGCTGCTCGTCGCCGGAGTTGGACAGGCGTTCCAGCTCCAGGCGGGTCTGGTTCCAGCGTTTGGCGGCCAGCTGCACTTGGCGGGCCAGGTCGACGGCGCCGGCATACTCGTCAAGCAGGCGACGATGGGTGTCGGTCTTGAGCAGTGACTGGTGTTCGTGCTGGCTGTGGATATCGATCAGCAGCTCGCCCAGTGCCTTGAGGTCGCCGAGTGGGCACGGAGTGCCATTGATATAGCCGCGGCTGCGGCCTTCGGCGGTGATCACCCGGCGCAGGATGCACAGGCCGTCGTTGTCCAGGTCGCGCTCGGCCAGCCAGGCATGCGCCTCGGGGATATCCACCAGGTCGAAGGTGGCAAGGATGTCTGCCTTGTCCGTGCCGGGGCGCACCACGCCGCTGTCGGCCCGGTCGCCCAGGGCCAGGCCAAGGGCATCGAGCATGATCGATTTGCCGGCGCCGGTCTCGCCGGTAATCACGGACATGCCGCGGGCGATTTCGAGGTCGAGGTGCTCGACGATGGCGTAGTTGTGAATGGATAGGTGCACCAGCATGGGGGCGGCTCCCGAAAGTCAGGTCTGGTTATTTATACAGTAGTTTTTTCAGGCCTGCCAATGCCCCCTGGCAGATTATGTTGTGGCGCAGAAAACCACCTTGCCCCTTGAAGCTGGTTTTTCCGGCCCCATATAGCCGACATCCAAGGCGAGCCTGGCTCGCAGTCCACAAAATTGCGCAGGAGAGACCCCATGGCTGACGAACAGCTGAACGAAAAAGACCTTAACGTTGAAGAAACCGGTGCAGAAACCACTACTGACGCCCGTGTTCTGGAACTCGAGGAACAGCTGGCCGCCGCCAAGGATCAGTCGCTGCGCGCCGTAGCCGACTTGCAGAACGTGCGCCGTCGTGCCGAGCAGGATGTCGAGAAAGCCCACAAATTCGCCCTGGAGAAGTTCTCCAGCGACCTGCTGCCGGTAATCGACAGCCTGGAGCTGGCGCTGGCGCACTCCAGTGCCGAAGACGAGCACGTCAAGCAGATCCGCGAAGGCGTCGAGCTGACCCTGAAGATGTTCCAGGACACCCTCAAGCGCTACAACCTCGAAGCTGTCGACCCGCACGGCCAGCCGTTCAACCCTGAGCACCACCAGGCCATGGCCATGCAGGAAAACGGCGACGTAGAGCCGAACAGCGTGCTCAACGTGTTCCAGAAGGGTTACCTGCTGAACGGCCGTCTGCTGCGCCCCGCCATGGTGGTGGTCAGCAAGGCGCCGAGCGCGGCGCAACCCTCGATCAATGAAAAGGCTTGAAATCCACCGGGGCATCCCCATTTAGGTGTCAAGCCTTCAAGTATTACCGCAGTTGGCCTCAGTAGCCGCTGCTACCAAATTCAAGTTTCGGGAGAGTTAACATGGGCAAAATCATCGGTATCGACCTGGGGACCACCAACTCGTGCGTCTCCATTCTGGAAAACGGTAACGTCAAGGTCATCGAAAACGCCGAAGGTGCGCGTACTACCCCTTCGATCGTGGCCTACGCCAACGACGGCGAAATCCTGGTTGGCCAGTCGGCCAAGCGCCAGGCCGTCACCAACCCGCACAACACCCTGTTCGCGGTGAAGCGCCTGATCGGCCGCCGTTTCGAAGAGCAGGTGGTGCAGAAAGACATCCAGCTGGTGCCGTACAAAATCGCCAAGGCCGACAACGGTGACGCCTGGGTTGAAGTCAACGGCCAGAAAATGGCGCCGCCGCAAATCAGCGCCGAAGTCCTGAAAAAGATGAAGAAAACCGCCGAAGACTACCTCGGCGAGCCAGTGACCGAGGCGGTCATCACCGTGCCGGCCTACTTCAACGACAGCCAGCGCCAGGCGACCAAAGACGCCGGCCGCATCGCTGGCCTGGACGTAAAACGTATCATCAACGAACCCACCGCCGCTGCACTGGCCTACGGCATGGACAAGGCCAAGGGCGACCACACGGTCATCGTTTATGACCTGGGTGGCGGTACTTTCGACGTTTCGGTCATCGAAATCGCTGAAGTCGACGGTGAGCACCAGTTCGAAGTACTGGCGACCAACGGCGACACCTTCCTGGGTGGCGAAGACTTCGACATGCTGCTGATCGACTACCTGGTCGAAGAGTTCAAGAAAGAGTCCGGCATGAACCTGAAGGGCGACCCTCTGGCTATGCAGCGCCTGAAAGAAGCCGCTGAAAAAGCCAAAATCGAGCTGTCGTCCGCGCAGTCGACCGACGTCAACCTGCCGTACATCACTGCAGACGCTACCGGTCCTAAGCACCTGAACGTGAAAATCTCCCGCGCCAAGCTGGAGTCGCTGGTTGAAGAGCTGGTGCAGCGCACCATCGAGCCTTGCCGCATCGCCCTGAAAGATGCCGGTATCGACGCCAGCAAAATCGACGACGTGATCCTGGTCGGCGGCCAGACCCGTATGCCGCTGGTGCAGAAAACCGTTGCCGACTTCTTCGGTAAAGAAGCGCGCAAGGACGTCAACCCAGACGAAGCTGTGGCTATGGGTGCTGCTATCCAGGGTGCGGTTCTGGCCGGTGACGTGAAAGACGTACTGCTGCTGGACGTCAGCCCGCTGACCCTGGGTATCGAAACCATGGGTGGCGTGATGACCGCGCTGATCGAGAAGAACACCACCATCCCGACCAAAAAGTCGCAGGTGTTCTCGACTGCGGACGACAACCAAGGCGCTGTGACCATTCACGTGCTGCAGGGTGAGCGTAAGCAAGCTGCGCAGAACAAGTCGCTGGGCAAGTTCGACCTGGCCGACATTCCGCCAGCTCCACGTGGCGTGCCGCAAATTGAAGTCACCTTCGACATCGACGCCAACGGTATCCTGCACGTCAGCGCCAAAGACAAGGCCACCGGCAAGTCGCAGTCGATCGTGATCAAGGCCAACTCCGGCCTGTCGGACGAAGAAATCGAGCGTATGGTGCGTGACGCCGAGGCTAACGCCGAGGAAGACCGTAAGTTCGAAGAGCTGGCCGCTGCCCGTAACCAGGGTGACGCGCTGGTTCACTCGACTCGCAAGATGGTCGCTGACGCGGGTGACAAGGTTACCGCCGAAGAGAAAACCGCCATCGAGGCTGCTGTCGTTGCCCTGGAAGCCGCTGTCAAAGGCGACGACAAGGCTGCAATCGAAGCCAAGGTCGAAGAGCTGTCCAAGGTCTCTGCGCCGGTTGCCCAGAAGATGTACGCCGAGCAATCGGCCGAACAGCCTCAGGGCGGCGCGCAGCAGGCCGAGCCGGAAGCCAAGCACGATGACGTGGTTGACGCCGAGTTCGAAGAAGTGAAAGACAACAACAAGCAGTAATCCCTGCATGTTGTCGGCCAGTTCACCGCCGTTTGGCGGTGAGCTGGTAGGATGTCGCCGCGCGGGGGCTTGCTCCCGCGTTGGCGTATCTGGAATTCGAGAATTTTTACAGCGTCTGTCAGTGGCCCTGGTGGGCAACAGGCAGGTGCTGATGGCGTGGCGCAGATGCCAGACGCCCAACAAGGTGCAAATGACCTATGTCCAAGCGTGATTATTATGAGGTCCTGGGTGTCGAGCGCGGCGCCAGTGAAGGTGATCTCAAAAAGGCTTATCGTCGGCTGGCGATGAAGTACCACCCGGACCGCAACCCGGGCGATAAAGAGTCGGAAGACAAATTCAAGGAGGCCAACGAGGCCTACGAAGTGCTGTCTGACGCCAGCAAGCGCGCGGCCTTCGACCAGTATGGGCACGCCGGTGTCGACCCGAGCATGGGCGGTGGCGGTGCCGGCTTCGGTGGCGCTAACTTCTCTGACATCTTCGGTGATGTGTTCAGTGACTTCTTCGGTGGTGGCCGCGGCGGCGGCGGGCGTGGCGGCGCGCAGCGCGGCAGCGACTTGCGCTACACCCTGGAGCTGAACCTGGAAGAAGCGGTGCGTGGCACCACGGTCAGCATCCGTGTGCCTACCCTGGTCAATTGCCAGCCTTGCGACGGTTCCGGTGCGAAGAAGGGCTCGACCCCGTCGACCTGCCCGACTTGCGGCGGTATCGGCCAGGTGCGCATGCAGCAAGGGTTCTTCTCGGTGCAGCAAACCTGCCCGCGCTGCCATGGCCAGGGCAAGATCATTACCGACCCTTGCACCTCGTGCCACGGCGAAGGCCGTGTCGAGGAATACAAAACCCTGTCGGTCAAGGTGCCGGCGGGTGTCGATACCGGCGACCGCATCCGCCTGTCTGGCGAGGGCGAGGCTGGTACGCATGGTGGCCCGACTGGCGACCTGTATGTGGTGATCAACGTGCGTGAGCACGAGATCTTCCAGCGCGATGGCAAGCACTTGTATTGCGAAGTGCCGATCAGCTACACCGATGCGGCCCTGGGTGGCGAGCTGGAAGTGCCGACCCTTGATGGCCGTGTGAAGCTGAAAATTCCGGAAGGTACGCAGACCGGCAAGCAGTTCCGCCTGCGCGGCAAGGGCGTTGCCCCGGTGCGTGGTGGTGGTGCGGGTGACCTGCTGTGCCGTGTGGCGGTGGAAACCCCGGTCAACCTCAGCCGCCGCCAGCGCGAGCTGCTCGAAGAGCTGCGTGATTCGCTGGAAGGCGACAGCTCCCACTCGCCCAAGGCCAGTGGCTGGTTCGATGGCGTGAAGCGCTTCTTCGGCGATCTCTGACAAGGAAATGGCTATGCGACGTATTGCAGTGATGGGCGCGGCAGGGCGAATGGGCAAGACCCTCGTCGAAGCTGTGCAGCAGCAGGCCCCGCAGGCGGGCCTGACCGCGGCGATCCATCGCCCGGACAGCACGCTGGTGGGTGCCGATGCCGGTGAGTTGGCGGCCCTGGGCCGTATTGGTGTGCCGATTTCCGACGACCTGAGCAAGGTGGTCGACGAGTTCGACGTGCTGATCGACTTCACCCACCCTTCGGTGACCCTGAAGAACCTGGCGTTCTGCCGCAAGGCGGGCAAGGCCATGGTCATCGGTACCACGGGCTTCACCGCCGAAGAGAAGCAGTTGCTGGTCGAAGCCGGCAAGGAAATTCCGATTGTCTTCGCCGCCAACTTCAGCGTGGGTGTCAACCTATGCCTGAAGCTGCTGGATACCGCGGCGCGGGTGCTCGGTGATGACGTGGACATCGAGATTCTCGAGGCGCATCACCGGCACAAGGTCGATGCACCGTCTGGCACTGCGCTGCGCATGGGTGAAGTGGTTGCCCAGGCGCTGGGCCGTAACCTGCAGGAAGTGGCCGTGTATGGCCGTGAAGGGCAGACCGGTGCGCGTGAGCGGCAAACCATTGGCTTTGCCACTGTGCGTGCCGGTGATGTGGTGGGTGACCACACGGTGCTGTTCGCCGCCGAAGGCGAGCGCGTCGAGATTACCCACAAGGCCTCCAGCCGCATGACCTTCGCCAAGGGCGCCGTGCGTGCGGCGCTGTGGCTGGATGGGCGTGAGCCTGGCCTGTACGACATGCAGGATGTGCTCGAGCTGCGTTAAGTCGTTCGAGCGGTGTTGGCTTCTTCGCGGGTAAACCCGCTCCTACAGGGTCCTTGCAGGGCTTGGGGCTTGCGCAAGTCCTGTGGGGCGGGTTCACCCGTGAAGGGGTGGCGCCGGTGTCAGTCTGTCGCATTGATGTGTTTTAGAGACACATATGCGGTAGACCGAAAACGCACTTTTCTGTAAGCTACAGCTTTAGTGTGTCCACTAAAAGCGCGCAGCGAATTGAATTCAGCACATGAAAGCGGGGTGACGTGTCCATACGTCACTCCGCTTTTTTGCAACCTGCGATCGCCCTTTCATGCTTGATTTACGGGAGGTCTTCTTGACAAAGCCAGCCATACTCGCCCTTGCCGACGGCAGTATTTTCCGCGGTGAATCCATCGGTGCCGACGGTCAGACCGTTGGTGAGGTGGTATTCAACACCGCTATGACCGGCTACCAGGAAATCCTTACAGACCCTTCCTACGCGCAGCAAATCGTTACCCTGACCTACCCGCACATCGGCAACACCGGCACTACCCCGGAAGACGCCGAGTCGAACCGCGTCTGGTCCGCTGGCCTGGTCATCCGTGACCTGCCGCTGCTGGCCAGCAACTGGCGTAACACCCAGTCGCTGCCTGAGTACCTCAAGGCCAACAACGTCGTTGCCATCGCCGGCATCGACACCCGTCGCCTGACCCGAATCCTGCGTGAAAAGGGCGCTCAGAACGGCTGCATCCTTGCCGGTGACAACATCAGCGAAGAAGCCGCCATCGCCGCAGCACGTGGCTTCCCGGGCCTGAAAGGCATGGACCTGGCCAAGGTCGTTTCCACCAAGGAACGCTACGAATGGCGCTCCAGCGTGTGGGAGCTGAAGACCGACAGCCACCCGACCATCGAAGCCGCTGACCTGCCGTACCACGTGGTTGCCTTCGACTACGGCGTCAAGCTGAACATCCTGCGCATGCTGGTAGCCCGTGGCTGCCGCGTGACCGTGGTGCCGGCCCAAACCCCGGCTAGCGAAGTGCTGGCACTCAACCCGGATGGCGTGTTCCTGTCCAACGGCCCGGGTGACCCCGAGCCGTGCGACTACGCCATCCAGGCGATCAAGGAAATCCTCGAAACCGAGATCCCGGTATTCGGCATTTGCCTCGGCCACCAGCTGCTGGCCCTGGCGTCCGGCGCCAAGACCGTGAAAATGGGCCACGGCCACCACGGTGCCAACCACCCGGTCCAGGACCTGGACACCGGCGTGGTCATGATCACCAGCCAGAACCACGGCTTTGCCGTTGACGAAGCTACCCTGCCGGGTAACGTCCGCGCCATTCACAAGTCGCTGTTCGACGGCACCCTGCAGGGTATCGAGCGTACCGACAAGAGCGCGTTCAGCTTCCAGGGCCACCCTGAAGCGAGCCCAGGCCCGACCGACGTCGCGCCACTGTTCGATCGTTTCACCGATGCCATGGCCAAGCGCCGCTGAGCATCCTGCTTCAAGGCCCCGGGCCGGCACCTGCCGCGCCCGGCAGCGCCTGACCCAGCTTGTTCAAAGCGGCTTGCCGACTGACCCCGGATTTGAGTGACAACCATGCCAAAACGTACAGACATCAAAAGCATCCTGATTCTTGGCGCTGGCCCGATCGTGATCGGCCAGGCCTGTGAATTCGACTACTCCGGCGCCCAGGCTTGTAAAGCCCTGCGTGAGGAGGGTTTCCGCGTCATCCTGGTGAACTCCAACCCAGCCACCATCATGACTGACCCGGCCATGGCCGACGCCACCTACATCGAGCCGATCAAATGGCAGTCGGTGGCCAAGATCATCGAAAAAGAGCGCCCGGACGCCGTCCTGCCGACCATGGGCGGCCAGACCGCACTGAACTGCGCCCTGGACCTGGAGCGCCATGGCGTTCTGGAAAAGTTCGGCGTAGAGATGATCGGTGCCAACGCCGACACCATCGACAAGGCCGAAGACCGTTCGCGCTTCGACAAGGCCATGAAAGACATCGGCCTGGAGTGCCCGCGCTCGGGTATCGCCCACAGCATGGAAGAGGCCAATGCGGTCCTCGAGAAGCTTGGCTTCCCATGCATCATCCGCCCATCGTTCACCATGGGCGGCACCGGCGGTGGTATTGCTTACAACCGTGAAGAGTTCGAAGAAATCTGCACCCGTGGTCTGGACCTGTCGCCGACCAAGGAACTGCTGATCGACGAATCGCTGATCGGCTGGAAGGAATACGAGATGGAGGTGGTCCGCGACAAGAAGGACAACTGCATCATCGTCTGCTCCATCGAAAACTTCGACCCGATGGGCGTGCACACCGGTGACTCGATCACCGTTGCTCCGGCGCAGACCCTGACCGACAAGGAATACCAGATCATGCGCAACGCCTCGCTGGCGGTGCTGCGTGAAATCGGTGTCGAAACCGGCGGTTCCAACGTGCAGTTCGGTATCTGCCCAGACACCGGCCGCATGGTCGTGATCGAGATGAACCCGCGCGTTTCGCGTTCGTCGGCCCTGGCTTCGAAGGCCACCGGCTTCCCGATCGCCAAGATTGCCGCCAAGCTGGCCATTGGTTACACCCTCGACGAACTGCAGAACGACATCACTGGCGGCCGTACCCCGGCGTCCTTCGAGCCGTCGATCGACTACGTCGTCACCAAGCTGCCACGTTTCGCCTTCGAGAAATTCCCTAAAGCCGACGCTCGCCTGACCACCCAAATGAAGTCTGTGGGTGAAGTCATGGCCATCGGCCGTACCTTCCAGGAGTCCCTGCAGAAAGCCCTGCGCGGCCTGGAAGTTGGCGCCTGCGGCCTCGACCCGAAAGTCGACCTGGCCAGCCCGGAAGCCAGCAGCATCCTCAAGCGTGAGCTGACCGTGCCGGGCGCCGAGCGTATCTGGTATGTCGCCGATGCCATGCGTTCGGGCATGAGCTGTGAAGAAATCTTCGCGCTGACCGGCATCGACATGTGGTTCCTGGTGCAGATGGAAGACCTGATCAAGGAAGAAGAGAAGGTCAAGACCCTGGCCCTGTCGGCGATCGACAAGGACTACATGCTGCGCCTCAAGCGCAAGGGCTTCTCGGACCAGCGCCTGGCTGTGCTGCTGGGCATCACCGACAAGAACCTGCGCCGTCACCGTCACAAGTTGGAAGTGTTCCCGGTGTACAAGCGCGTCGACACCTGCGCCGCCGAGTTCGCCACCGACACCGCCTACCTGTACTCCACCTACGAGGAAGAGTGCGAGGCCAACCCGTCGACCCGCGACAAGATCATGATCCTGGGTGGTGGCCCGAACCGTATCGGCCAAGGTATCGAGTTCGACTACTGCTGCGTACACGCAGCCCTTGCGCTGCGTGAAGACGGTTACGAGACCATCATGGTCAACTGCAACCCGGAAACCGTCTCCACCGACTACGACACCTCCGACCGCCTGTACTTCGAGCCGCTGACCCTGGAAGACGTGCTGGAAGTGTGCCGCGTCGAGAAGCCGAAAGGCGTCATCGTCCACTACGGCGGCCAAACCCCGCTGAAACTGGCTCGCGCTCTGGAAGAAGCCGGCGTACCGATCATCGGTACCAGCCCGGACGCTATCGACCGCGCCGAAGACCGTGAGCGCTTCCAGCAGATGGTTCAGCGCCTGAACCTGCTGCAGCCGCCAAACGCCACCGTGCGCAGCGAAGAAGAAGCCATCCGTGCTGCTGGCAGCATCGGCTACCCGCTGGTGGTGCGCCCGTCCTACGTACTGGGCGGCCGTGCCATGGAAATCGTCTACGAACTGGACGAGCTCAAGCGCTACCTGCGTGAAGCCGTGCAGGTATCGAACGACAGCCCGGTACTGCTCGACCACTTCCTCAACTGCGCCATCGAGATGGACGTGGATGCGGTTTGCGACGGCACCGACGTGGTGATCGGCGCAATCATGCAGCACATCGAACAGGCTGGCGTTCACTCCGGTGACTCGGCGTGCTCGCTGCCACCTTACTCGCTGAGCAAGGAAGTGCAGGACGAAGTCCGCGTACAGGTCAAGAAAATGGCCCTGGAGCTGGGCGTGGTCGGCCTGATGAACGTGCAGCTGGCCTTGCAGGGCGACAAGATCTACGTGATCGAAGTCAACCCGCGTGCCTCGCGTACCGTGCCGTTCGTGTCCAAGTGCATCGGCACTTCCCTGGCAATGATCGCTGCCCGTGTCATGGCTGGTAAAACCCTGAAAGAGCTGGGCTTCACCCAGGAAATCATCCCGAACTTCTACAGCGTCAAGGAAGCCGTCTTCCCGTTCGCCAAGTTCCCAGGGGTTGACCCGATCCTCGGCCCTGAGATGAAATCGACCGGTGAAGTCATGGGTGTTGGTGACAGCTTCGGTGAAGCCTTCGCCAAAGCCCAGATGGGTGCCAGCGAAGTACTGCCGACCGGCGGTACCGCGTTCATCAGCGTGCGTGACGACGACAAGCCACAAGTGGCTGGCGTTGCCCGTGACCTGATCGCCCTGGGCTTCGAAGTGGTTGCAACTGCTGGCACCGCCAAGGTTATCGAAGCGGCTGGCCTGAAAGTGCGCCGTGTGAACAAGGTGACCGAAGGTCGCCCGCACGTGGTCGACATGATCAAGAACGACGAAGTGTCGCTGATCATCAACACCACCGAAGGCCGCCAGTCGATCGCCGATTCCTACTCGATTCGTCGCAATGCGCTGCAGCACAAAATTTACTGCACCACCACCATTGCGGCCGGTGAAGCCATCTGCGAGGCGCTGAAATTCGGTCCTGAAAAAACCGTTCGTCGCCTGCAGGATCTGCATGCAGGAATGAAAGCATGAGCATTACCAAGTACCCGATGACCGTCCAGGGCGCTCGCGCCCTGGAAGAGGAACACCTGTTTCTGAGCAAGACCGAGCGCCCGCGCCTGAGCCAGGCTATCGGTGAAGCGCGCGAGCTGGGCGACCTCAAGGAAAACGCCGAATACCATGCCGCCCGTGAGGAGCAGGGCATGGTCGAGGCACGTATCCGTGATATCGAAGGCCGCCTGCAAAACTCGGTGGTGATCGACGTGACCACTATTCCCCACACTGGCAAGGTTATCTTCGGCACCACCGTTGACCTGGAAAACACCGAGAGCGGTGACCAGGTGACCTACCAGATCGTGGGTGAGGACGAAGCCGACATCAAGAAGGGCAAGCTCTCGGCCGGTGCGCCGATTGCCCGTGCCATCATCGGCAAGGAAGAAGGTGATATTGTCGTCGTCAAGACGCCTAGTGGCACGGTCGAGTACGAGATTGTCGAAGTCAAGCACATCTGACCGGCGCCTGCGGGCGCCATCCCTCGAGGGGATCCTCTGGCAGCTGGCCCAGGTTTTCTGGGTCGGTGGCCTGTGGGTGTTCCATGTGGGGCTGGTGCCTGCGCTGAAGGTCAGTGGCCTGGCGCCGCTGCTGGTGCAGGATATCGCCGGGCAGATCGACCGCTGGTTGATCGGCGTGGCGTTGCTTGGCTTGGTGACCCAGCTGGCAGTGCTGGCGAGGGTAGATGGCCTGGCGGCCTGGTGGCGGCAGTTCCGGGGCCAGATGCTGTTGCTCGGCTTCGGTGCTTGCGTGGGGTACTACACGTTGCGCTACGGCATTTCCGTGGGTGAGCGCTGGCAGATGTTCTGTTTCCTGGTGCTGGGCTTTTCCGGCATCGTGCTGGTGGCCCAGCCGGTACCGGTCAGGGCGCGCCGCTAAACGGCTCGACAACACTGGGGCCGCTTAGCGGCCCCTTTGCCGTTACTTGTAACGGTGGATGTTGGACAGTTGCTTGTTCGGCTGTGGGTTCTTGCGGTAGATCAGGGCTTTCTTGCCGATGGTCTGCACCAGCTCGGCACGGCCAGCCTTGCACAGCTCGGCAATGGTCTCGGCGCGTTCTTCGCGGTCTTCCGAGCGAATCTCGACCTTGATCAACTCATGGTCGACCAAGGCGCGTTCCAGTTCGGCGATAACGCCTTCATTCAAACCGTTGCCAGCAACGATCAGGACCGGCTTCAGGTCATGACCAATGGACTTGTACTGCTTCTTCTGCTCGTTATTGAGCGGCATAATCTGACCCTTTCCGTCTGATTCTGTAAAATTGACCGGCATTTTACCCGAGGGCCACCGGCTCCGCCCAGTCAATCACGACGCATATTCATCGAGGTGCCCCGTGGTACAACGTTCCAAAAGCAGCGCAAACTGGCTGCGAGAGCATTTTAACGATCCTTTTGTGAAACAAGCGCAGAAGGACGGCTACCGCTCGCGTGCGAGCTACAAACTGCTGGAGATCCAGGAGAAAGATCGCCTGATCCGCCCCGGCATGAGTGTGATCGACCTCGGCGCAGCCCCGGGTGGCTGGTCGCAGGTGACCAGTCGTCTGATTGGGGGGCAGGGCCGCCTGATCGCTTCTGACATCCTGGAAATGGACTCGATCCCCGACGTCACCTTCATCCAGGGCGATTTCACCGATGATGCGGTGCTTCAGCAAATCCTCGCGGCGGTCGGCGATTCGCACGTGGACCTTGTGATTTCCGACATGGCCCCCAATATGAGTGGTACGCCAGAAGTGGACATGCCGCGCGCCATGTTCCTCTGCGAGCTGGCCCTGGACCTGGCAACCCGCGTGCTGAAGCCAGGCGGTGATTTCCTGATCAAGATTTTCCAGGGCGAAGGTTTCGATATGTACTTGAAGGATGTGCGCACCAAGTTCGACAAGGTGCAGATGCGCAAGCCGTCTTCTTCCCGGGACCGTTCCCGCGAGCAGTACCTGCTGGGCAAAGGTTTCAAAGGCGCTTGAAAGGCGTGAAGCGTGGTGGCCGATAGTTATTTCCAATCGGCCACTGCGTCAGGATCGTCCGAACTTCGTGTAGTCTAGCTTTCACAAAGGGTTACAGACGGTGCCTGCGGCTGCGTAGGTAATGTAGTAAGTTAGGGCGATGAATATCATGCGAGGCACGGCTGCGTCGTGCGCCGGCCTCAGAGGGTAGCGAATTGAACGACATGGCAAAGAATCTGATCCTGTGGTTGATCATCGCAGCTGTCCTGGTGACAGTGATGAACAACTTCTCAAGCCCTAACGAGCCGCAGACCCTCAACTATTCCGACTTCATCCAGCAGGTCAAGGATGGCAAGGTCGAGCGTGTGACCGTCGACGGCTACATCATTACCGGCAAGCGCGCCGATGGCGACAGCTTCAAGACCGTGCGCCCGGCCATTACCGACAACGGCCTGATCGGCGACCTGGTCGACAACCATGTCGTTGTCGAAGGCAAGCAGCCTGAGCAGCAGAGCATCTGGACTCAACTGCTGGTAGCCAGCTTCCCAATCCTGGTGATCATCGCCGTATTCATGTTCTTCATGCGCCAGATGCAGGGCGGTGCGGGCGGCAAGGGCGGCCCCATGAGCTTTGGCAAAAGCAAGGCGCGCTTGCTGTCCGAAGACCAGGTCAAGACTACCCTGGCCGACGTTGCCGGTTGCGACGAGGCCAAGGAAGAGGTGGGTGAACTGGTCGAGTTCCTGCGCGACCCGGGCAAGTTCCAGCGCCTGGGTGGCCGCATCCCGCGTGGCGTGCTGATGGTCGGCCCGCCCGGTACCGGTAAGACCCTGCTGGCCAAGGCCATTGCCGGTGAGGCCAAGGTGCCGTTCTTCACCATTTCCGGTTCGGACTTCGTGGAAATGTTCGTCGGTGTCGGTGCCAGCCGTGTGCGCGACATGTTCGAGCAGGCCAAGAAGCACGCCCCGTGCATCATCTTCATCGACGAAATCGACGCCGTTGGTCGCCACCGTGGCGCCGGCATGGGCGGCGGTCACGACGAGCGTGAGCAAACCCTCAACCAGTTGCTGGTTGAAATGGACGGCTTCGAGATGAACGATGGCATCATCGTCATCGCTGCCACCAACCGCCCGGACGTACTCGACCCAGCGCTGCTGCGCCCTGGTCGCTTCGACCGCCAGGTGGTCGTCGGCCTGCCGGACATCCGCGGTCGTGAACAGATCCTTAAGGTGCACATGCGCAAGGTGCCGATCGGCGACAACGTCAACCCAGCGGTCATTGCCCGTGGTACCCCAGGCTTCTCGGGTGCCGACCTGGCCAACCTGGTCAACGAAGCTTCGCTGTTTGCCGCGCGTTCCAACAAGCGCCTGGTCGAAATGAAAGAGTTCGAACTGGCCAAAGACAAGATCATGATGGGCGCCGAGCGCAAAACCATGGTCATGTCCGAGAAGGAAAAGAAGAACACTGCTTATCACGAGGCTGGGCACGCTATTGTCGGCCGCCTGGTGCCTGAGCACGACCCGGTCTACAAGGTTTCGATCATTCCGCGTGGCCGTGCCTTGGGTGTGACCATGTTCCTGCCGGAAGAGGACCGCTACAGCCTGTCCAAGCGCGCATTGATCAGCCAGATCTGCTCGCTGTACGGCGGCCGTATCGCCGAGGAAATGACATTGGGCTTCGACGGCGTCACCACTGGGGCGTCCAACGACATCATGCGTGCCAGCCAGATCGCTCGCAACATGGTTACCAAGTGGGGCCTGTCCGAGAAGCTCGGCCCGCTGATGTACGCGGAAGAAGAAGGTGAGGTGTTCCTCGGCCGTAGTGCCGGCAGCCAGCACGCCAGCGTATCCGGCGAGACTGCCAAGCTGATCGACTCTGAAGTGCGCAGCATCATCGATCAGTGCTACGCCACTGCCAAGCAGTTGCTCATCGAAAACCGCGACAAGCTCGAGGCGATGACCGAAGCGCTGATGAAGTATGAGACCATTGATGCCGATCAGATTGACGACATCATGGCTGGGCGTACGCCGCGCGAACCGCGTGATTGGGACGATGACAAAAACTCGGGCACGCCTGCTGCCCAGGATGATCGTCCAGAATCGCCAATCGGCGGCCCAGCAGCTCAACACTAAGGGCATCTATGAGCTCAGTGCAGTACCCGACCCGGTTGCCTTGCGGCAACCGGGTTCTTGATTTGTCGCGTACCCATGTCATGGGTATTCTCAATATCACCCCCGACTCCTTCTCCGATGGCGGGCGCTTCAACCATCGCGACGAGGCGTTGCGCCATGCCGAAGCAATGGTTGCCGCTGGCGCTACGCTGATCGATATCGGCGGCGAGTCCACGCGGCCGGGCGCGCGCGCGGTCTCGGTAACCGAGGAGCTGGAACGCGTGGCGCCCATGGTCGAGGCCATCAACAGTCGCCTTGACGTGGTCATCTCGGTCGATACCTCCACACCTGCCGTCATGCGTGAATCGGCCCGCCTCGGTGCTGGGCTGATCAACGATGTGCGTGCCCTGGAGCGCGATGGCGCCCTCGACGCAGCGGCGGATACCGGCCTGCCGGTATGCCTCATGCACATGCGCGGCGAGCCGGGGAACATGCAGGACGACCCGCATTACCAAGATGTGACCGCCGACGTTGCGCGCTATCTTGAACAGCGGATGGCCGCTTGCGCTGCGGCGGGCATCGACGCCAACAGAATCATCCTTGATCCGGGCTTTGGTTTTGCCAAGACATTGGCGCACAACCTGAGCCTGTTCAAGCACATGGAGGCGCTCTATCGCCTTGGGCGCCCGCTGCTGGTGGGCGTTTCACGAAAGAGCATGATCGGCCTGACGCTGGAACGTCCGGTCGGCGAGCGGTTGTACGGCAGCCTGGCGCTGGCGGCGTTGGCCATGACTAAAGGGGCGAGCATCCTGCGTGTCCATGATGTAGCCGAAACCGTCGATGTGGTGCGCATGATCGCTGCGGTACAAAACGCCGAATAAGAACATTGGAGTCCCTATGAGCAGAAAATACTTTGGTACCGACGGCATCCGTGGCCGCGTCGGCGAATACCCGATCACGCCCGACTTCATGCTGAAACTTGGCTGGGCGGCTGGCATGGCCTTCCGCAAACAAGGCCACTGCCGTGTGCTGGTGGGCAAGGACACGCGTATTTCCGGCTACATGTTCGAGTCCGCACTCGAAGCCGGTTTGTCTGCGGCAGGTGCCGACGTGCTGCTGCTCGGGCCTATGCCGACTCCGGCCATCGCCTACCTGACGCGTACCTTCCACGCCGAAGCCGGTATCGTCATCAGTGCCTCGCACAACCCGCACGATGACAACGGCATCAAGTTCTTCTCGGGCCAGGGCACCAAGCTGCCGGACGAAGTCGAGCAGATGATCGAAGAGCTGCTCGACCAGCCAATGACCGTTGTCGAGTCGAGCAAGCTGGGCAAGGTTTCGCGCATCAACGATGCCGCCGGCCGCTATATCGAGTTCTGCAAGAGCAGCGTGCCGACCAGCACTGGCTTCGACGGCCTCAAGCTGGTGGTCGATTGCGCCCACGGTGCCACCTACAAGGTTGCGCCAAGCGTGTTCCGCGAGCTGGGGGCCGACGTGACCGTGCTGCATGCCCAGCCCGACGGCCTGAACATCAACGAAGGTTGCGGCTCGACCCACATCGAATCGCTGCAGGCTGCGGTGTTGGTCGGCCATGCCGACCTGGGCATCGCCTTCGATGGCGATGGCGACCGTGTGCTGATGGTTGACCACACGGGTGCCATCGTCGACGGTGACGAGCTACTGTTCATCATCGCGCGCGATCTGCAGGACCGTAACAAGCTGCAGGGCGGGGTAGTGGGTACGCTGATGAGCAACCTGGGCCTGGAGCTTGCGCTGAAAGACCTGGACATACCCTTCGTGCGCGCCAAGGTTGGCGACCGTTACGTCATGGCCGAGCTGTTGCAGCGCGAGTGGTTGGTCGGTGGTGAAAACTCCGGTCACGTCGTGTGCTGCAACCACACCACGACCGGTGACGCGATCATCGCTGCGCTGCAGGTGCTGATGGCGCTCAAGCGTCGTGGCGAAACCCTGGCCCAGGCCCGCCAGGCCCTGCGCAAGTGCCCGCAGGTGCTGATAAACGTAAGGTTTGGCGCCAGCAAGGTTGACCCGCTTGAGCACCCGGCGGTCAAGGAAGCCAGCGCCAAGGTGACCGAAGCGTTGGCCGGTCGCGGCCGCGTATTGCTGCGCAAATCCGGTACCGAGCCGTTGGTGCGGGTCATGGTCGAAGGCGAAGACGAAAGCCAGGTGCGTGCCCATGCCGAAGCGCTGGCCAAACTGGTCGGCGAAGTTTGTGTTTGAAGGCGCTTGCCAGCGCAGATAGGGTTGGGTACTATCTGCGCCCACTTTGACCGACGAGGTAAAGCATGCGTCGCCCTATGGTAGCTGGTAACTGGAAGATGCATGGTACCCGCGCTAGCGTCGCTGAGCTGACCGAAGGCTTGAGAAATCTTGCCTTGCCGAGCGGAGTGGAAGTCGCTGTGTTTCCACCGGCCTTGTTCATCAATCAAGTGATCGATGGCCTGGCAGGTAAAGAAATCACTGTCGGCGCACAGAATTCTGCAGTACAACCCGAACAGGGTGCGCTGACCGGGGAAGTTGCTCCGGAACAGCTGGTTGAAGCAGGTTGCAAGTTGGTGCTGATTGGTCATTCGGAACGTCGCCAGATGCTTGGTGAGACCGACGAAGTGCTCAATCGCAAGTTTGCAGCGGCCCAGGCCAAAGGTTTGAAGCCAGTGCTTTGCATAGGGGAAACCCTTGAGGAGCGCGAGGCTGGCAAAACGCTCGAAGTTGTCGGGCGTCAACTAAGCAGTATCATCGAAGCCTTCGGTGTTAACGCGTTTGCCAATGCAGTAATTGCCTATGAGCCTGTTTGGGCCATCGGCACCGGCCTTACGGCCACGCCACAGCAGGCTCAGGATGTGCACGCAGCCATCCGCGGCCAGCTGGCGGCAAAAGATGCTGAAGTGGCTGCGAAGGTGCAGCTGCTCTACGGCGGCAGCGTGAAGGCGGCCAATGCGGCCGAACTGTTCGGCATGCCGGATATCGATGGGGGTCTCATTGGTGGGGCTTCCCTGAACGCAGACGAATTCGGTGCAATTTGTCGCGCCGCAGGAAACTGAACAAATGCTGGAAACAGTCATCGTTGTTTTTCATCTGTTGGCAGCGCTGTCGCTTGTAGTGCTGGTTCTGTTGCAACAGGGTAAAGGTGCTGAAGCAGGTGCATCTTTCGGCGCGGGTGCCTCAAACACCGTGTTCGGGAGCCAAGGCTCTGCAACGTTCCTAAGTAAATTAACTGCAATACTCGCTGCCACTTTCTTTTTGACAGCACTTGGGTTAGGATACTTCGCGAAGCAACAAGCTCACCAGCTTAGCCAAGCAGGTCTTCCAGATCCAGCAGTGCTAGAAGTGAAAGAGCCGCAAAAACCGGCAGTTAATGATGATGTACCGGTGCTCCAGCAGCAGAAGAGCGAAACCACCAATAACACTGGTGATGTACCTCCTCCTGCACAAGAGCAGAAGTAACGGGTTTCAAGTAGTAGTATTGCCGAGGTGGTGGAATTGGTAGACACGCAACCTTGAGGTGGTTGTGCCCATAGGGTGTAGGGGTTCGAGTCCCCTTCTCGGTACCAATTGAAGCTTGAGAGCCCGCTTTAGCGGGCTTTCTTGCAGGTGAAGGTTTGGATTTGACCCTTAAGCGGGTTCGGTCTTATACTTTCGCCCCAGATTTGTCGCGGGGTGGAGCAGCTTGGTAGCTCGTCGGGCTCATAACCCGAAGGTCGTTGGTTCAAATCCAGCCCCCGCAACCAGCTTCAGCGGAGCCCCTTTTCAGGGGCTTTTTGCTAACCGAACAGTTTTTCGGCGTCGTTGTCCAACGGCGCTTTCAGGGATGGGCGCTTCGCCCATTTTTTATTTGCACAGCATGCACGAGGGGGTTCAGGTGTCGAGCAAGCTAGAACAGTTGCAGGCCTTGTTGGCCCCGGTTGTCGAGGGTCTGGGCTATCAGTGCTGGGGGATCGAATACGTTTCCCAGGGTAAGCATTCGGTACTGCGCATCTACATCGACAAGGAAGGCGGCATTCTGGTGGAGGACTGCGAAGCGGTCAGTCGTCAGGCCAGCGCCATTCTCGATGTGGAAGATCCAATCAGCAGTGAGTACACCCTCGAGGTGTCTTCTCCAGGCATGGATCGCCCACTGTTCACTCTGGAACAGTTTGCCTCGCATGCCGGCGAACAAGTGAAGATCAAGCTGCGCTCACCCTTCGAGGGTCGTCGTAACTTCCAGGGCCTTCTCCGCGGTGTGGAGGAGCAGGATGTGGTGGTCCAAGTGGACAATCAGGAGTTCCTGCTGCCGATCGACTCGATCGACAAGGCCAATATTATTCCCAGTTTTGACTGAGACGTGCCGGGCCCGGCGGACTATCCGGGCCCAATGGCTTGCGCAAGGCGAGGCGTACGATGAGCAAAGAAGTACTGCTGGTTGTTGAATCGGTATCCAACGAAAAAGGTGTACCGCCAGGCGTCATTTTCGAAGCGCTGGAAGTGGCCCTGGCCACTGCAACCAAAAAACGTTTTGAAGACGAAGTCGACCTGCGTGTGGAAATCAACCGCCACACCGGTAGCTACGAAACCTTCCGTCGTTGGACCGTGGTCGACGAAGCCAATCTTGATGATCCGGCGATCGAGACCTGGCTGGACAAGATCAAGGACACTCACCCTGAAGCCAAGATCGGTGACGTGATCGAAGAAAAGGTCGAGTCCATCGAGTTCGGTCGTATCGCCGCCCAGACCGCCAAGCAGGTCATCGTGCAGAAGGTCCGTGAGGCCGAGCGCGCCCAGGTGGTCGACGCCTACCGTGAGCGCGTGGGCGAGATCATCTCCGGTACCGTCAAGAAGGTTACCCGCGACAACGTCATCGTTGACCTGGGCAACAACGCCGAGGCCCTGCTGGCCCGCGAAGACATCATTGCGCGTGAGACTTTCCGTGTTGGCGTGCGCCTGCGTGCGCTGCTCAAGGAAATTCGCACCGAAAACCGTGGCCCACAGCTGATCCTGTCGCGCACCGCGCCACAGATGCTGATCGAGCTTTTCCGCATTGAAGTGCCGGAAATTGCCGAGGGCCTCATCGAAGTCATGGCTGCCTCCCGTGATCCGGGTTCGCGTGCCAAGATCGCCGTCCGCTCCAAGGACAAACGTATCGACCCGCAAGGCGCCTGTATCGGCATGCGGGGTTCGCGCGTCCAAGCCGTATCCGGGGAGTTGGGTGGTGAGCGTGTGGATATCGTCCTGTGGGACGATAACCCGGCGCAGTTCGTCATCAACGCCATGTCGCCGGCTGAAGTCGCGGCGATCATCGTTGATGAAGATGCCCATGCTATGGACATCGCCGTCGCCGAGGACAACCTGGCCCAGGCCATTGGCCGTGGCGGTCAGAACGTTCGCCTGGCCAGTCAACTGACCGGCTGGACCCTGAACGTGATGACCGAAAAGGACATCCAGGCCAAGCAACAGGCCGAAACCGGTGACATCCTGCGCAATTTCATCGATGAACTGGAAGTCGACGAGGAGCTGGCCCAAGTGCTGGTCGACGAAGGCTTCACCAGCCTCGAAGAAATTGCCTACGTACCGTTGGAAGAAATGCTCAACATCGATGGCTTTGACGAAGATATCGTCAATGAGCTCCGCGCTCGGGCCAAGGACCGTTTGTTGACCAAGGCCATCGCTACCGAAGAAAAACTGGCAGACGCCCACCCGGCCGAAGACCTGCTCTCCCTTGAGGGCATGGACAAGGATCTGGCGGCTGAACTGGCGGTGCGCGGCGTGGTTAACCGCGAAGACCTGGCCGAGCAGTCGATCGACGATCTGCTCGACATCGACGGCATCGACGAAGAGCGTGCCGGCAAGTTGATCATGGCCGCCCGAGCCCACTGGTTCGAGTAATTAGGCGCGGCCTGAGGAGAGAAGTGCATGACGCAAGTCACGGTGAAAGAACTGGCCCAAGAGGTCGAGGCACCGGTAGAGCGCCTGCTGCAGCAGATGCGTGAGGCAGGTCTGCCGCACACCGACGCCGGTCAGGTAGTGACCGACAATGAGAAGCAGACCCTGCTGACTCATTTGAAAAGCAGCCACAAGAGCAAGGCGGAAGAGCCGCGCAAGATTACCTTGCAGCGCAAAACCACCAGCACCCTGCGTGTCGCCGGTAGCAAAAGCATCAGCGTAGAAGTACGCAAGAAGAAAGTTTTCGTTCAGCGCAGCCCGGAAGAAATCCAGGCTGAGCAGAAGCGTGAGCTGGATGAGCGCCGCGCGGCTGAAAATGCCGCCCGCGACAAGGTTGACGCCGAAGTTCGCCAGCGCAACGAAGACCAGGCTCGCCGTCAGGCGGCTGAAGCCCCTGCTGCCCCGGCGCCTGCCGCCAAGCCAGCACCGGCCCCAGCCGCACCGGCTCCGGTAGTCGCTGACGCACCTGCGTCCGAAGACGCCGCAGCCCGTGCTGCCGAGCGCAAAAAAGACGAGACCCGTCGCAACGAAAGCCGCACCCGTGATGACGACCGTCGTCGTGGCGAGGCTCCTCGTGTGTCGATCAAGGTCAAGGTCAAGGAAAAGGAAAAGGCGCCAACTCCGCGTGCCGCTCCGCGCACCACCGACGAAGAGAGCGATGGCGCTCGTCGTGGTCGTGGTGGCAAGGGCAAGCTGAAAAAGCGTAACCAGCATGGCTTCCAGAACCCGACCGGCCCCGTCATTCGTGACGTGACCATCGGCGAGACCATCACGGTCTCCGAGCTGGCCAACCAGATGTCCGTCAAGGGCGCTGAAGTGGTCAAGTTCATGTTCAAGATGGGTACCCCGGTTACCATCAACCAGGTGCTCGACCAGGAAACCGCTCAGCTCATCGCAGAAGAGCTGGGCCACAAGGTCACCCTGGTCAGCGATACCGCCCTGGAAGACTCCCTGGCCGAATCGCTGAAGTTCGAAGGCCAGACCGAGTCGCGTGCTCCGGTGGTTACCGTAATGGGTCACGTTGACCACGGTAAGACCTCGCTGCTCGACTACATCCGTCGTGCCAAGGTTGCTGCTGGCGAAGCCGGTGGTATTACCCAGCACATCGGCGCTTACCACGTGGAAACCGACCGCGGCATGGTCACCTTCCTCGATACCCCGGGCCACGCTGCGTTTACCCAGATGCGTGCTCGTGGTGCCAAGGCGACCGACATCGTCATCCTGGTGGTGGCGGCTGACGACGGCGTCATGCCACAGACCCGTGAAGCCGTTCAGCATGCCAAGGCAGCTGGCGTTCCGCTGGTCGTTGCAGTGAACAAGATCGACAAGCCGGGTGCCGACCTCGATCGCATCCGTAACGAACTGTCGGTCGAAGGCGTAACGTCTGAGGACTGGGGTGGAGACACGCCGTTCGTCAAGGTTTCGGCGAAGATGGGTACCGGTGTAGACGAACTGCTCGAAGCCGTTCTGCTGCAGGCCGAGATCCTCGAGCTCAAGGCTACCCCGACCGCTCCAGGTCGTGGTGTCGTGGTTGAATCGCGCCTGGACAAGGGCCGTGGCCCAGTGGCTACCATCCTGGTTCAGGACGGTACTCTGCGTCAGGGCGACATGGTCCTGTGCGGCTCCAACTACGGCCGCGTACGTGCCATGCTCGACGAGAACGGCAAGCCTGTGAAAGAAGCCGGCCCGTCGATCCCAGTCGAAATCCTCGGCCTGGACGGCACCCCGGAAGCCGGTGACGAGCTGTCCGTGGTTGCCGACGAGAAGAAAGCCCGCGAAGTTGCCATGTTCCGTCAAGGCAAGTACCGCGAGGTCAAGCTGGCCCGTGCTCACGCCGGCAAGCTGGAAAACATCTTCGAGACCATGGGTCAGGAAGAGAAGAAGACGCTCAACATCGTCCTCAAGACCGATGTGCGTGGTTCCCTGGAAGCCTTGAACGGCTCGCTCGGCAGCCTGGGCAACGACGAGGTACAGGTACGCGTTATCGGTGGCGGCGTTGGCGGTATCACCGAGAGCGACGCCAACCTGGCGCTGGCTTCGAACGCAGTACTGTTCGGCTTCAACGTGCGTGCCGATGCCGGCGCGCGCAAGATCGTCGAGCAGGAAGGTCTGGATATGCGTTACTACAACGTGATCTACGACATCATCGAAGACGTCAAGAAGGCCCTGACCGGCATGCTCGGCAGCGATGTTCGCGAGAACATCCTGGGTGTCGCCGAAGTGCGTGACGTGTTCCGTTCGCCGAAGTTCGGCGCCATCGCTGGCTGTATGGTCATCGAGGGTACCGTGTACCGCAACCGTCCGATCCGCGTACTGCGCGAAGACGTTGTGATCTTCGAAGGCGAGCTGGAATCGCTGCGTCGCTTCAAGGATGACGCCGCTGAAGTGCGTAATGGCATGGAGTGCGGTATTGGCGTCAAGAGCTACAACGACGTCAAGGTCGGCGACAAGATCGAAGTCTTCGAGAAAGTCCAGGTGGCTCGTACCCTTTAAGGGCGAGCACGCCGCAAGCCCCGCTTCCTGGCGGTTTGCGGCACCTCTTCAGGTAGCGCCCGGTCAGGCATCCGTCTGACCGGGCGTTTGCCGCTTTAAGTTACAGGTAGCAAGAATGGCCAAAGAATATAGCCGTACCCAACGTATCGGCGATCAGATGCAGCGCGAGCTGGCCGAACTGATCCGCCGTGAAGTCAAGGATCCACGTGTTGGTCTGGTCACCATCACTGCGGTGGACGTCAGCCGTGACCTGGGCCATGCCAAGGTGTTCATCACCGTCATGGGCGAGGAAACCCCCGACGCTGTAAAACAGTCGCTCAAGGCACTGAACAGCGCCGCCAGCTTCCTGCGTTTGCACCTGGGCCGCTCGATGCAGCTGCGCAGCGTGCCGCAACTGCACTTCCACTTCGATGAAAGCGTCAGCCGTGGTGTGCACTTGTCGGCGCTGATCGAGCGTGCGGTGGCTGAAGACCGCCAGCACCAGAATGCCGACGAGCTGGACACCAAGGAGTAAGCGGTGGCCCAGGTCAAACGTATTCGCCGCAACGTCAGCGGCATCATCCTGCTCGACAAGCCGTTGGGCTTTACCTCCAACGCCGCCCTGCAGAAGGTGCGCTGGTTGCTTAACGCGGAAAAGGCCGGCCACACCGGTAGCCTCGATCCGCTGGCAACCGGCGTACTGCCGCTGTGCTTCGGCGAAGCCACCAAGTTTTCGCAGTACCTGCTCGATTCCGACAAGGGCTACGAAACGGTCATGCAGATGGGGCAGACTACCAACACCGGCGATGCTGAGGGCGAAGTCCTGCAGACCCGCGAGGTGACCGTTGGTCGTGCCGATATCGAAGCGCAGTTGCCGCGTTTTCGCGGGCCAATCAGCCAGATACCGCCGATGTACTCGGCGCTCAAGCGTGATGGCCAGCCGCTGTACAAACTGGCGCGTGCTGGAGAGGTAGTGGAGCGCGAGGCGCGTTCTGTTACTATTAGCCGCTTGGAGTTGCTCGAGTGCGAAGGCACCCGTGCACGGTTGACCGTAGGATGCAGCAAAGGCACCTATATTCGCACCCTGGTGGAGGATATCGGCGAGGCCCTTGGCTGTGGCGCCTATGTCGCCGAGCTGCGCAGGACCCAGGCTGGGCCCTTCGAGCTGGCACAGACGGTAACCCTCGAGCAACTCGAACAGGCTCACGCCGAAGGTGGTAACGAAGCGCTCGATCGCTTCCTGCTGCCATCGGACAGCGGCCTGCTGGACTGGCCGCTGGTGTGCCTGTCCGAACACAGTGCGTTCTACTGGCTGCATGGGCAGGCGGTACGCGCACCGGACGCGCCGCAGTTCGGCATGGTCCGGGTACAGGATCACAATGGTCGCTTCATCGGTATCGGTGAAGTGAGCGAAGACGGGCGAATTGCGCCGCGTCGACTGATTCGGTCGGAATGACCGGAACCACAGGGCAAGGCTTCGGCCGAGCCTGGTGGAATCAAGGGTGGCTGTTAGTAGGCACGGTCACACCTATTTTATTAATACAGGGATTAGTCCCTGGCCTATTGGACCCCGCGTGCGGGATCCGTTATCAGGAGAAGCCAAATGGCCCTCAGCGTTGAAGAAAAAGCTCAGATCGTTGCCGATTACCAGCAAGCCGCCGGCGATACCGGTAGCCCGGAAGTGCAGGTTGCTCTGCTGACCGCCAACATCAACAAGCTGCAAGGCCACTTCAAGGCCAACGATAAAGACCACCACTCCCGTCGTGGTCTGATCCGTATGGTTAACCAGCGTCGTAAGCTGCTGGACTACCTGAAGGGCAAAGACACCACTCGTTACAGCGCCCTGATCGGTCGCCTGGGCCTGCGTCGCTAATAGCGGCCTGGCCAGTGGTGTGCATGGCGTGTCGCAGGCTTCGGCAGGGCTGTTTTGCAGCGCTGCCGTTGGGCACGCCAGGCGTATCTTCGAGGTTGGCAGCCTGGCAATGCTGAGCGGTTTTTCCGCTTGGTGCCAGGCTCCCAGCCTCGTGTTGTATCTGGACGGTCAATGGGGCCGATTCCCCGTTCTGCCCAAGAATTCGCAAGAAACCAGTTCCCCCAGAGCCACTGAAAAAGGTAGGAAACCGTGAACCCGGTAATCAAGACTTTCCAGTTCGGTCAATCGACCGTTACTCTCGAAACGGGCCGTATTGCCCGTCAGGCAACCGGCGCCGTGCTGGTTACCGTCGACAACGATGTCACCGTGCTGGTGACTGTGGTAGGCGCCAAACAGGCTGATCCAGGCAAGGGTTTCTTCCCGCTGTCGGTTCACTACCAGGAAAAGACTTACGCCGCCGGCAAGATCCCGGGTGGCTTCTTCAAGCGTGAAGGCCGTCCTTCCGAGAAAGAGACGCTGACCTCGCGCCTGATCGACCGTCCGATCCGTCCGCTGTTCCCGGAAGGCTTCATGAACGAAGTGCAGGTTGTCTGCACCGTGGTTTCCACCAGCAAGAAGACCGACCCGGACATCGCTGCGATGATCGGTACCTCGGCTGCCCTGGCCATTTCCGGCATTCCGTTCGAAGGCCCGATCGGCGCTGCCCGCGTTGCCTTCCACGAGAGCACCGGCTACCTGCTGAACCCGACCTACGAGCAACTGGCTGCCTCGAGCCTGGACATGGTCGTTGCCGGTACCTCCGACGCCGTACTGATGGTTGAATCGGAAGCCCAAGAGCTGACCGAAGACCAGATGCTGGGCGCCGTACTGTTCGCCCACGACGAATTCCAGGCTGTTATCCAGGCTGTCAAAGAGCTGGCTGCAGAAGCCGGCAAGCCGACCTGGGACTGGAAACCTGCCGTTGCCAACACTGAGCTGTTCAACGCCATCCGCGCCGAGTTCGGTGAAGGCGTTTCGCAGGCCTACACCATCACCGTCAAGGCTGACCGCTATGCGCGCCTGGGTGAGCTGCGTGACCAGGCAATCGCCAAGTTCTCCGGTGAAGAAGGCCAGCCTTCGGCGTCCGAAGTAAAAGAAATCTTCGGCGAAATCGAATACCGCACCGTTCGCGAAAACATCGTCAACGGCAAGCCACGTATCGACGGCCGCGACACCAAGACCGTACGCCCGCTGAACATCGAAGTAGGCGTACTGCCAAAAACTCACGGTTCGGCGCTGTTCACCCGTGGCGAAACCCAGGCCCTGGTCGTTGCAACCCTGGGTACTGCCCGTGACGCCCAGCTGCTGGACACCCTCGAAGGCGAGAAGAAAGACCCCTTCATGCTGCACTACAACTTCCCACCGTTCTCGGTAGGTGAGTGTGGCCGCATGGGCGGTGCTGGCCGTCGCGAAATCGGCCACGGTCGTCTGGCCCGCCGTTCGGTTCAGGCCATGCTGCCTGCTGCTGACGTGTTCCCGTACACCATCCGCGTGGTTTCGGAAATTACCGAATCCAACGGTTCCAGCTCCATGGCTTCGGTCTGCGGTGCATCCCTGGCCCTGATGGACGCCGGTGTGCCGATGAAGGCGCCGGTTGCCGGTATCGCCATGGGCTTGGTCAAGGAAGGCGACAAGTTCGCAGTCCTGACCGACATCCTCGGTGACGAAGACCACCTGGGCGACATGGACTTCAAGGTAGCCGGTACCGCCAAAGGCGTCACCGCGCTGCAGATGGACATCAAGATCAACGGCATCACCGAAGAGATCATGGAAATCGCCCTGGGCCAAGCCCTGGAAGCGCGCCTGAACATCCTCGGCCAGATGAACCAGATCATTGGCCAGTCGCGTACCGAACTGTCGGCCAACGCCCCGACCATGATCGCGATGAAGATCGATACCGACAAGATCCGTGACGTCATCGGTAAAGGCGGCGCCACCATTCGCGCTATCTGCGAAGAAACCAAGGCTTCGATCGACATCGAAGACGACGGCTCGATCAAGATCTTCGGCGAAACCAAGGAAGCGGCTGAGGCTGCCAAGCAGCGCATTCTGGGTATCACTGCCGAGGCCGAAATCGGCAAGATCTACGTCGGCAAGGTCGAACGCATTGTCGATTTCGGTGCGTTCGTCAACATCCTGCCTGGCAAGGACGGCCTGGTGCACATCTCCATGCTGAGCGATGCTCGCGTCGAGAAAGTCACCGACATCCTCAAAGAAGGCCAGGAAGTCGAAGTGCTGGTACTGGACGTGGATAACCGCGGCCGTATCAAGCTGTCGATCAAGGACGTCGCCGCGGCCAAGGCCTCGGGCGTCTAAGCGACTGCCATGCAGCACAAAAAGGGCCCTTCGGGGCCCTTTTTTCATGGGCGCAAGGGAACCTTTTGTGGACTTGCATCGTGCACGCAGGTTTTCCGTGCGGATTGCAAAATGCACGACCGTCGAAATGCTGGCATTTAGCTAACTTATTGATTTTAAAGGGCTTAAGCGAAGCGCAAAAGCTGGCATAGCGCATGCAACTACCTTCATACCTGACGCCAGGACATTCGGCGCAGACCTTTCGAAAAACAGGAGTGACTCACATGAAGAAGTTCGCCATTGCTGCCGCTACTGCTACCGCTCTGACCCTGACCATGGCTAACGCGGCATTCGCCCAGCAATCCACCCAGGCCCCAATGACGCTGGCGGCCGGTGAGGTGACCAAGACCAAGGAAGCGGCCTCCGATACCTGGATTACCACCAAGGTAAAGGCTG
Organism: Pseudomonas sp. Leaf58; assembly: GCF_003627215.1. Lineage (NCBI taxonomy): Bacteria > Pseudomonadati > Pseudomonadota > Gammaproteobacteria > Pseudomonadales > Pseudomonadaceae > Pseudomonas > Pseudomonas sp. Leaf58. The sequence goes on along the minus strand of NZ_CP032677.1, from coordinate 4,636,664 downwards.
ACCTGATGACTGAGAAAGGTGTGCCTGGCAGCGATATCAAGGTCGAAACCAACAAAGGTGTCGTGTCGCTTTCTTCTGACACTGCGGTGACCGATGCGCAAAAAGAGATGGCCATTGCCATCGCCAAGAAAATCAAAGGTGTTCAAGCCGTCTCGGCTGATGGCTTGAAAGCTGATTAAGGGATGCCCCTTCGGCCAAAGGACCTGGCCACCAATACACGAAGCCCCGGCTCCCGCCGGGGCTTTCTTTTTGGTGCGCTCAAAACACCGCGTTACGCGCGATCACATTGCTCTCGAAGCAGTCCTGCTCGACGATCAGCGGCTCCACTTGTGGCCGGCTAGCGCGAAAGTGCGCGGTCTGGGTATGCGCTTCGTACGCTGCGTCATCGCGGTAAATCTCATACAGATAAATGACCTCTGGGTCGACCCGGTCTTGCGCCACGTCGAATACCAGGCAGCCGGGCTCTGTGGCGACCGAGGCGTGTGCGTTAGCTTTGATTGCGCTGAGGAAGGCCTCGGCGCAACCGGGCCGCACACGGGTTTTGATAAATAGGCTATACACAAAGCTATCCTTTTGTTTTAAATTCGATGATAAATTGTATACAAAAATGGAGCTTCGCCAATGTCCGAATTGCCTGCACGCCCTGGCCGCCTGAATGGCCTGCGCCATATCGCCTTGCTGGTGCCTAACCTGGAGGAGTGCGAGCGCTTCTACGTCGATGTATTAGGCATGCAGGTGCTGAACCGCGCCAATGAAGACCTGGTGTACCTCACCTGTGGTAACGACAACCTGTCGCTGGGGCGCGGGGCAGGGGCGGCCAATGGGTTGCAGACCCTGGACCACTACGGGTTCATCGTCGATAGCGTCGAGGAGCTGGAGGCCTGGTACCAGTACTTCAAGGCCCATGGTGTGACCTTGCTCGACCGGCCGTTCAACCACGGTGATGGGGCGCGCAGCTTCCACCTGCTGGACCCGGCGGGCAACAAGGTGCAGCCGCTGTATCACCCGGCGGTGTCGGCCCAGCGATTGGTGTGAAACCTGTACTGGCTCGCCCGCTCTCATTGATTTAACAGCAATCTTGTAGGAACGGGTTTACCCGCGAACACCGGCTTCGCCGGTGCCAGGCACCGTGTTGGATTCTTCGCGGGCATACCCGCGAAGAGGCCTGGCCTGCTAGTAGAGATTACTCGGCATCCAGATGCATCGGCGTCACCACCCGCCCATCGCTCTCAGCCTGCCCCAGGTTGGTGTCGATGAAGTACACCCGGTCATCCTCCAGCTGGCCCTTGTCCACCAGGTAATCCTTGATGCTGCTGGCCCGTTCCTGGCCCAGTGTGCGCAGCAGCGCAGTGCTCTCGGCCCACGACTTGATCACCGCCTCGCGCAGCTTGGCGGCGCGCTCGTCGCGGCCCAGTTGCTCCCATTCGGCAGGCGGTTGCTGCTTCAGGCGGTTGCGGTAGATGCCTTCAAGCATCGCCGGCTTGTCACTGTCATCGACCACCAGCATCGAGGCATTAGCCGGCACCTTGTCACCGCGGCGCTGTAGGATCTTGTACCAAGTGGCCTGATACTCACGCTCCAGGCGCTGCTGGGCGATCAGCGGGCCGTCGCTGCTCTGGGCGCTGGTGCCTTCGATTTCCAGGCGCAGTTCCGGGCGTTCTTTCAGCGCTGACGCCAGCTTGTCCAGCGACGCCTGGGCGTCGCCATTGAGCTCGCTGGAGCCCGGGGCGAACGCCACATTGCCCAAGTCTTCCGAGCCGCCGCCAGTCACCAGCCCGCCAATGAACTTGAACGGCGCCTGCGCCGCGCGCAGCACCAGGTTGCGCAGGGTTTGCCAGACGATCGGCATCACGCTGAACTGCGGGTTGTTGAGGTCGCCAGACACTGGCAACTCGATTGAGATCTTGCCTTCGGTATCCTTCAGCAGTGCCACCGCCAGGCGGATCGGCAGGTCCACGGCGTCGGGGCTATCGACCTTCTCGCCAAGCTGCAGTTGTTCCACCACCACCTTGTTCTCGGCCTTTAGCTGGCCGTTGGTGATCAGGTAGTGCAGGTCGAGGTTCAGCCGGCCCTTGCGAATGCGGAAGCCGGCGAACTTGCCGGAGTAAGGCGTCAATGTGGTCAACTCGACCCGCTTGAAGCTGGTGGCAATGTCCAGGCTGGCCAGCGGGTTGAACGGGTTGAGCGCGCCTTTGATGGTAACCGGCGCATAGCGGTCGACCTTACCCTTGATGTCGACCTTGGCTGGCACCGACTTGCGGTTGTCGATGGTACCGATGTGGCCATTGAGCTGTTGGATGGCGGTGGCGAAGTTGGGGGTGAGGGACAGGTCGGCAAAGTTGGCCGAACCGTCGTTGATGTCGATTTGGCCGATGTGGATACCCAACGGTTTATCGCTGCTGGCCGGCTTGGCCTGGCTGGCCGCCGGGGCGTTGGCCGGTTGCGGGATCAGCAGGTCATTGATGTTGGTCGTGCGGTCTTCGTTGATGATGAAGCGCGCATAAGGCTGTAGCAGGGTCACTTTGTCGATTGACAGCGCATCGCCGTGCACATAGGACAAGCCGTCGACGTTCACTTGCTGCCATTTGACGAAGTCGCGGCTCTTGATGGTGTCGAGGGTGTGCAGCTGGTTGACCTGCGCCTTGCCGGCCACGCTGAAGGCCAGGGGCGAGGTATTTTTCAGGTCGACCTTGAGGTCGCTGGCAAGCATGCCACTGCGCAGCTCCAGCAGGATGAACGGGCTGATATAGGCCTGGGCCACGCGCAGGTCGATGTCGCGGGTGCTCACGTCCAGCTTGGCCCATATGGGCGCCAGGTTGACCTGGCCGGCTGCCTGCAGCTTGCCTTGTTTGCCCACGCCGGTATCGAGCTTGAGGGTGAAGGGCGTCTGGTTGAGGCTATCGAAACCTTGCAGGTCGGCGTTAAGCGGGCCGACGTCGAGGGTTACCGGTTCCTTCTGCGTGCGGTCTGCCAGGTGCACCAAATAGTTACGCAGTTGCACGTCCTTGAGCAGTACCTGCCAAGGTTTGCTCGGCTCTTTCGCCGCTTGCTCTTTGGGGGTGGGCTCGGCGGCGGCGGGTTCGGCCTTTTCCTTTACCGTGGCCTTGGCGGGCTGGCTGGCGAACAGCTTTTGCCAGTCGAGCTGGCCGTCCTTTTCCAGTGCGGCCCAGGTTTCGAGTTTTTCGCTGCGGACTTTGCCCACGGTGACCCGTTGCTTGACCAGGTCGACAGACGTCTCGCTTACCTCCAGGCTGGCCAGGCGCGCCAGCGGGCGGCCATCAGGTGCCTTGATGGCGAACGGGGCGATGCGCAGCGAAGCGTTGTCCAGCAACAGTTCGGTTTGCTTGGCGAGGTTGAGCTTGTAGTGGGTGTCAAGGCTGAGTACGCCTTCTTCCAGCACCAGCGGCACGGCATCGCGTACATAGGGCCAGAATGCCTTCATCTTGCCGTCGGTGATCTTCAGCGTGCCCTCGGATGCAATCGGCGACAGGCTCAGGGTGCCTTTCCAGTCGATGCGCCCGCCGTTGGGGCCGATGGCTACCAAGGTCATGTCGGCATTGTCATTGGGCAAGGTGCTGAGGTTTTTCAGCTCCAGGTTCATGTTGTCGTAGAGAAACTCGATCGGCTCGCTCGGGCGCAGGTCCTCGAAATGCAGGTAGCCGTCGCTGAGCTTGATGCTACCGATGCGCAGCGGGAACGGGTCGCTGGGCGGCTCGTCGGGCTTGGCTTCACTGGCAGGCAGCTTGAACAGGTGGGCCAGGTTGAGCGTACCGTCCTTGGCGAACAGCACTTCGTTGCGCGGCTTGACCAGTTCCACCGCCTCCAGGTGCAGGGCGCGTGTCCACAAGCTGTTCAGCGACAGGTTGGCATACAGGCGGTCGAAGCCGACCTGCTCCTTGCCTGGCTCGCCGATTTGCAGGCCCCACAGGGTCAGCTCCAGGCTGAAGGGGTTGAGCTCGATCCGTTCAAGGTGCGCCGGCACGGTGGCGTACTGGGCCAACTGCTGGTTGGCGATGCGCAGCGCGACACCGGGAAGGATGAGAAAACCAAGCAAACTATAGAGGGCTACCAGGGCCACAATGGCGCCAGCGGCGCGAGTCAATCCTTTGTACATGTGTCGCTTCGTCTGTCTAAGCCGGAGTGCTTGGAGTATGGCACGTTAAATCAGTTCCGCTGGGGCGACGGTTTGATCTCATTCGATGCCCATGCGCCGTTTGGCCCGGTGTGCCGAGCCATCGCGCATAGCCCAGCGCAGCACTGGCGCGGTGCGTTGCAGGCCCAGGCGGATCAGGCGCCGCTGCAGCGGGCCGTGTTGCAGGCCAAGCATGGCCTGGGCCCAGGCCGGCAGCAGGTCGATGCCGGCATGCAGCATCAGCTTGCCCACGGGTTGTGCCAGGCGGCTGGGCGCCGGGGCGTCGAGCAGAATGCCAACTACCTGGTGGCTGCGGGCATCGCATTGCAGCTGCGGGCGCATCCGCTGCAAATACTCCGCGACCTGCTGGCACGAGCGCGGCACGTTGCGGGCGCCAAGGCGTTCGGCGATCAGGGCGATCTCTGCGTAGTAGGCATCCTGCTCGGCGCGGGCAAGGTGCGGGTCGCGGTAACGCAGGTGGGCAGCGAGGAAGCTGCTGACCTCTGCCACATGCACCCAGGTCAGCAAGTCTGGGTCGCTGGCTGCGTACGGGCGGCCGTCGGGCGCGGTGCCGGTCACCTGCAGGTGGATAGTGCGCACTTTGTCGATCAGCCACTCGGCATCGCCGGTGGCACCGAAGGTGGTGCCGGAGATGAACTGGCTGGTGCGGCGCAGGCGGCCGAGCAGGTCTTCACGGAAGTTGGAGTGGTCCCACACCCCGGCCAGGGCCAGCGGATGCAGCAACTGCAACATCAGCGCACTGATGCCGCCGACCAGCATGCTCGGGAAGTCGCCATGCACCCGCCAACTGATGCTGTGCGGGCCGAACAGGCCAGGGTCGCCTTTGGGCGATTCCAGGTCGAGCTGGCCGAGGGCCAGCCCGGTGAGGCTCATGACCTGGGTTTCGATGCGACGGCGAAGGGCTTCCATGGTGACCTGTGGTTCAGGGCAGCCATGAACAGCGGCTGCCGGTTACTGGTTGAGGCGTTTGTCGATCAGGTCCTGCACCACGCTGGGGTCGGCCAGGGTCGAGGTATCGCCGAGGTTGTCCAGCTCGTTGCAGGCGATTTTGCGCAGTATACGCCGCATGATCTTGCCTGAGCGTGTCTTGGGCAACGCCGGGGCCCACTGGATTAGCTCGGGTTTGGCGAAACTGCCGATTTCCTTGCTGACCAGTGCCAGTAGCTCGGCCTTGAGCGCGTCGTCGGGTGATACGCCATTCATGGGCGTGACAAAGGCATACACACCCTGGCCCTTGAGGTCGTGGGGATAGCCCACCACTGCCGCTTCGGCAACGCTGTCATGCAGTACCAGCGCGCTTTCCACTTCGGCGGTGCCGATGCGGTGGCCGGACACGTTGATCACATCGTCGATGCGCCCGGTGATCCAGTAGTCGCCATCGGCATCGCGGCGGGCACCGTCACCGGTGAAGTAGTAGCCGGGCATGGGCTTGAAATACGTGTCGACCATGCGCTGGTGGTCGCCATAAACGCTACGGATCTGCCCTGGCCAGCTGGCCTTGATGACCAGCAGGCCGGCACCGGGGCCTTCGATGAGCTTGCCCTTTTCGTCCAGCAGCACCGGTTGTACACCGAACATTGGCTGGCTGGCGCAGCCGGGTTTTAGTGCCTGGGAGCCGGGCAGGGGGGTGATCATGATGCCGCCGGTTTCGGTCTGCCACCAGGTATCGACGATGGGGCAGCGCTTTTGCCCGACTGCTTCGAAGTACCACTCCCAGGCTTCTGGGTTGATCGGTTCACCGACGCTGCCCAGCAGGCGCAGGCTCTGCCGCGAGGTGCCCTGCAGCGGCCCATCGCCTTCGCGCATCAGGGCACGCAGGGCGGTCGGGGCGGTGTAAAAGATGTTTACCTGGTGCTTGTCCACCACCTGCCAGAAGCGCGAGGTGTCTGGGTAGTTGGGCACGCCTTCGAACATCAGCGAGATCGCGCCATTGGCCAACGGGCCGTAGACGATGTAGCTGTGGCCGGTGACCCAGCCGACGTCGGCGGTGCACCAGAACACCTCGCCTTCACGGTAGTCGAACACCACCTTGAAGGTGAGGGTGGCCTGCAGTAGATAGCCGCCGGTGGTGTGCAATACGCCCTTGGGTTTGCCGGTGCTGCCAGACGTGTAGAGGATGAACAGCGGGTCTTCGGCCTCCATTGGCTCGGCGGCGCAGTCGTCGCCGGCCGTTGCTGTGACCTCGTGGTACCACAGGTCACGGCCTTCGGCCCAAGCTACATCGCCGCCGGTACGGCGCACCACCAATACGCTGCTGACTGCGGGGCAGTTGACCAGGGCCTTGTCGACGTTGTGCTTTAGTGGGATGCGCTTGCCACCACGCACGCCTTCATCGGCGGTAATCACGGTACGGCAGTCGGCATCGAGAATGCGGTCACGCAGGGCGTCGGGCGAGAAGCCGCCGAACACCACCGAGTGGATGGCGCCAATGCGGGTGCAAGCAAGCATGGCAAAGGCGGCCTCGGGGATCATTGGCATGTAGATGCATACCCGGTCGCCTTTCTTCACCCCGCGCGCTTTCAGGGCATTGGCCAGGCGGCAGACCTGGCGGTGCAGTTCGCGGTAGGTGATGGCTTTGGCGTCGTTGGGGTCGTCGCCTTCCCACAGCAGGGCGGTCTGCTCGCCGCGCTGGGCCAGGTGGCGGTCGATGCAGTTGTAGCTGACGTTGAGCTGGCCGCCGTCGAACCAGCGCGCTTTGCCGCTGTTCAGGTCGCACTGCTGCACGCTGGCCCAGGGCTTGATCCAGTCCAGGCGTTTGGCCTGTTCGCCCCAGAAGCTGTCGGGGTCGTCGACCGATTGGCGGTAGAGGCGTTGGTACTCGTCGGGGGTGAGTTCGGCAGCCTGGCTGACGGCCAGGGCCTGGGGGTAATTGCGGATATCGAACATGGCGGGTGGTCCTTGCTCGTGTAAGGGGCGATGGACTGCAACGGCTATTCGATAGGACAGTGTAGCTGGGAGCGGTGTTCAACCTGTGCCGGCCCCTTCGCGGGTAAACCCGCTCCCACAGGTACTGTGCAATACCTGTCGGAGCGGGTTTACCGGCGAACAGGCCGGTGCAGGTTTCCGATCACCCGCGGTGGCGGCCGCGGAAGTAGTTGATCAGGCCTTGGGTGGAGCCATCTTCAGCGCTGTCTTCCAGGCTGCCGACGATACGCTGGTACACGCCCTTGCCCAGCTCCTTGCCCAGCTCCACGCCCCACTGGTCGAAGGCGTTGATGCCCCAGATCACGCTCTGTACGAACACCTTGTGCTCGTACATCGCCACCAGCGCGCCGAGGCGGCGCGGGCTGATGCGTTCTACCACCAGGGTGTTGCTCGGGCGGTTGCCCGGGATCACTTTGTGTGGCGCCAGCTTTTCGATGTCCGCTTCGTTCAGGCCCTTGGCGCGCAGCTCGGCTTCGGCTTCTTCACGGGTTTTGCCCAGCATCAGCGCCTGGCTTTGCGACAGGCAGTTGGCGTACAGCCATTGATGATGGTCGGCCACCGGGTTGAAACTGACCACCGGCACGATGAAGTCGGCCGGTATCAGCTGGGTGCCCTGGTGCAGCAACTGGTGGTAGGCGTGCTGGCCGTTGCAGCCAACGCCACCCCAGATTACCGGGCCGGTATCGGTCTTCACCGGGGTGCCGTCTTGCAACACGCTCTTGCCGTTGGACTCCATGTCCAGCTGCTGCAGGTGCTTGGTGATATTGCGCAGGTAGTGGTCGTACGGCAGGATCGCGTGGCTGTTCGCGCCCCAGAAGTTGCCGTACCACACGCCCAGCAGGGCCAGCAGCACCGGCATGTTCTTGTCGAACGGCGCGGTCTGGAAGTGCTGGTCCATGGTGTAGGCACCCGACAGCAGTTCCTTGAAGTTGGCCGTGCCGATGGCCAAGGCGATCGGCAGGCCGATGGCCGACCACAGCGAGTAGCGCCCACCCACCCAGTCCCACATCGGGAAGATGTTCTCTTCGCGAATGCCAAAGGCCACCGCGGCGGCCTTGTTGCTGGAAACGGCGATGAAGTGGCGGTAAAGCTCGGCTTCCGAGCCGCCCTGGGCCAGGTACCAGGTACGCGCGGCCATGGCGTTTTTCAGGGTCTCGAGGGTGTTGAACGACTTCGACGAGACGATGAACAGGGTGGTTTCGGCGCGCAGGTTGGCCGACAGCTCATGGAATTCGCTGCCATCGATGTTTGCCAGGTAGTGGCAACGCACGCCGCGTTGGGCGTAGGGCAGCAGCGCCTCGGACACCAACTCGGGGCCGAGGAACGAGCCGCCGATGCCGATGTTGACCACGTCGGTGATCGGCTTTTCGCTGTAGCCGCGCCACAGGCCGTCATGAATGCGGCCGACCAGTTCGGTGATCTGGTTCAGCACCTTGTGCACTTCCGGCATGACGTTCACGCCGTTGACGCTGAGTTTGTCGCCTACGGGCCGGCGCAGGGCGGTGTGCAGCACCGGGCGGCCTTCGGAGGCGTTGATGATTTCGCCGCCGAACATTGACTTGATAGCGTCTTGCAGGCCGACCTGCTCGGCCAGGTTCACCAGCAGGTCGCGGCTTTGTTCGGTGATCAGGTTTTTCGAGTAGTCGAGGAACAGGCCGCAGCAGCTCAGCGAGAACTGGTCGAAGCGTTTGGCATCGGCGGCGAAGGCTTCGCGCATGCTGAAACCTTGCATGGCGTCGCGGTGTTGCTGAAGCGCCTGCCAGGCGGGCAGGGCCGTCACATCGTGGGGTGTACGGTAATACGCCATTGCGCGGGGTTCCTTGGTGCGTGGTGATGCCTTGGACACGGCAGTCGTTGCCGGGTTCAGGCTGGCACCATTATAGGCAAAGGCCACGCGCTGGGAATGGGTATGGCGGGGGGATTTTGAAGGGGCTGCAAAGCAGCCCCCAGGCCGTTACGCGGTCTTCTCTTCCACATGCAGGTACAGGTTGTCGATCAACCGTGTATTCCCCAGGTAAGCCGCCGCAATCACCACCAGGTCGCGGTCATCGATTACGGCTGGGCGCAGGCTCACGGCATGGCGCACTTCCAGATAATCCGGGCGCAACCCTGCCGCACTCAGCTGCGCCTGGCCTTCAGCAACCAGCGCGGCAAAGTCCCGCTGGCCATGGGCGATGCCCGCCGCGATCTGCTGCAACGTGCGGTACAGCGCGGGCGCAGCGCTGCGCTGTTCAGGTGTGAGGTAACCATTGCGCGATGACAGCGCCAGGCCATCCTCGGCACGCACGGTGGGCTCGCCGATGATCTGGACCGGCATGTTCAGGTCGCGCACCATGGCGCGGATCACCGCCAACTGCTGGAAGTCCTTTTCACCGAACACGGCAAGGTCGGGCTGGACCATGTTGAACAGCTTGCTGACCACGGTGGCCACACCTTCGAAATGCCCAGGCCGGCTGGCGCCGCACAGGCCTTCGGAAAGCTGTGGCACGCTGACCCGGGTTTGCACGCTCATGCCGTCGGGGTACATCTCTTCGACGGTGGGCGCAAACAGCAGGTTGCAACCGGCCTGGAGCAGGCGCTCCTGGTCGGCGGCCAGGGTGCGTGGGTATTTGTCGAGGTCTTCGTTGGCGCCAAACTGCAGCGGGTTGACGAAGATGCTGGCCACCACGAAGTCGGCGCGCTGCGCGGCCTTGGTCACCAGGGCGGCGTGGCCGCTGTGCAGGTTGCCCATGGTCGGGACGAAGCCGATGCGCTTGCCTTCACCGCGGGCGCGGGCGACGGCGGCACGCAGTTCGCGGACGGTTTTGACTGTATTCATGCACTGAACCCGTGTTCGCTGCCTGGGAAGCTAACCTGTTTGACCGCCTCGACGTAAGCGACCAGGGCGCTATTGATGTCAGGCTGGCCCTGCATGAAGTTCTTCACGAACTTCGGCACCCGGCCGCTCAGCGACAGGCCGAGCATGTCGTGCAGCACCAGCACCTGGCCATCGGTGGCGCTGCCAGCGCCAATGCCGATGACCGGGATGCCGACGGCATTGGTGATTTCTGCCGCCAGTTCGCTGGGCACGCATTCGAGCAGCAGCATGGCCGCACCGGCCTGTTCCAGGGCAATGGCATCGGCGCGCATTTGCCGGGCCTGGGCTTCCTGGCGGCCCTGCACCTTGTAGCCGCCCAAGACATTGACGGTTTGCGGGGTGAGGCCCATGTGTGCGCAAACCGGCACGCCACGTTCGGCCAGCCGGCGAATGGTCTCGGCCAGCCACGCAGCACCTTCGATCTTGACCATGTGGGCGCCGGCCTGCATCAGCGTGGCGCTGTTGGCAAAGGCCTGTTCCGGGGTGGCATGCGCCATGAACGGCAGGTCGGCGAGAATCAGCGCGCCGTCGTTGCCACGTTTGACGCTGGCGGTGTGGTAGGCCATGTCGGCGGTGGTCACCGGCAGCGTGCTGTCGTGGCCTTGCAGGACCATTCCCAGCGAGTCGCCCACCAGCAACACTTCGACGCCGGCCTGGCTGGCGGCCTTGGCGAAGGTCGCGTCGTAGCAGGTCAGCATGGTGATTTTCTCACCCTTGGCCTTGAGGCCATTGAGGGTGGTCAGGGTTACTTCAGGCATGTAGGAAATTCCTCGTTCAGGCGCTGTAAAAAACGACTGCATTCAACGCGTGTAGTCATCTTCCGGAGCGGCACATCATCGCGCGTGATGTTTGGGTACAGGGCCGTCCGGGCCTAAATACGGGTATGCGGCACTTTGGTGCCACACGGGACGCCTATAGTCGTGAGCGAGGTAGGGGAAGTCAATCATCCTGTTACCGCATTGTTACGATCAGGGTGTTACTGACGTTACCGTGCGGTGTAGGAGAACCGGAACGCCCGGTTTACAGGCGTTCCAAGCCGACGAACGGGCAGTCGTCGAGCAATTGCGCGAGGGCGCGGCCATCGGCCAGGCGGAAATCGCCCGGTACCAGTTCGGCCAGCGGGTACAGCACGAAAGGCCTGGCATGCATGTGGTAGTGCGGCACTTTCAGGCGTGGCTCGTCGAGCACCTGGTCGCCGAACAGCAGGATGTCCAGGTCTAGTGTGCGTGGGCCCCAGCGTTCTTTGCGCACGCGGCCCTGGCCGTTTTCGATGGCTTGCAGCGCATCGAGCAGGGCCAAGGGCGGCAGGGCCGTGTCCAGGGCCGCCACGGCGTTGGTGTAGCGCGGCTGGCCGGGCAGTAGCGAATCGCTGGTGTACAGGGTCGAGGCCGCCACCAGGCGCGTGCCTGCGACCTGGTCCAGCGCCTGCATGGCACTGCGCAACTGCTCGGCAGGTGCGTCCAGGTTGCTGCCCAGGCCGACGTAGGCGCGGGTGGTCACTCGAAAGCCTCGTCGCCACTGCGCTTGCGTTTGCTAGGGCTGCGCTTGCGTTTGCGCGGGCCAGCACCGGTGCCTTCGTCACGGCTGCCCAGCTCGCGAATCATCTCGCGGCGCTCGCTGTCGTTGGCGTCTTGGTAGTCAGTCCACCACTGGCCGAGGTCGTCGGTTTCTTCGCCGGCGCTTTCACGCAACAGCAGGAAGTCGTAACCGGCGCGGAAACGCGGGTTGTCCAGCAGCATGTCGGCGCGCTTGCCACTGCGACGTGGCAGGCGCTCCTGCATGTCCCAGATCTCGCGGATCGGCAGGGTGAAGCGTTTGGGGATGGCAATACGTGCGCATTGCTCGGCGATCAGGTCGTGGGCCGCACCGTTCATGGCCGGAATTGGCGGCACGCCCTGGTTCTGCAGGTGCAGTACGCGGGCTGGCAGGGCAGGCCACAGCAGCGCGGCGAAGAGGAAGGCCGGTGTTACCGGCTTGCCCTGTTTCACCCGCAGGTCGGTGTTGTTCAGCGCTTGGCTGATCAGCGTGTGGGTATAGGTAGGGCGTTCTTCCAGTGCGTGAGCACTGGCCGGGAACAGGGGCTCGAACAGCTCCAAGTCGACCAGCATTTCAAAGGCGATAGCCCCTTGGCCGGAAAGGAACAGTTTGAGGCATTCCTCGAACAGCCGTGCTGGCGGAATTTCGCGCAGCAGCGGGGCCAGTTCGCGGATTGGCTTGAAGGTGTGTTTCTCGATGCCGAAATCAAGCTTGGCGGCGAAACGCACTGCGCGCAGCATGCGCACCGGGTCTTCCTGGTAGCGGTGGGTCGGGTCGCCGATCAGGCGTAACAGGCGGTTACGCACGTCGTGCACGCCGTTGGCGTAATCGAGGATGCGCTCGCTGACCGGATCGTAGTACAACGCATTGATGGTGAAGTCGCGGCGTTGCGCGTCCTCTTCCAACGTGCCGTATACGTTGTCACGCAGGATGCGACCACTGGCATTGTGCGACGAACGGTGGCTGTCGCCCTCGTCATCTTCCGAGTGGTGGGCGCGGAATGTGGCGACTTCGATGATCTCACGGCCGAAATGCACGTGGACCAGCTTGAAACGCCGACCGATGATACGTGCGTTACGGAACTCGGCACGCACCTGTTCAGGTGTGGCGCTGGTGGCGACGTCAAAGTCTTTTGGCGTGATGCCCAACATCAGGTCGCGGACACAGCCACCGACTAGATAAGCCTGGTAACCCGCGCTCTGCAGGCGCTCGATAATGTTCACCGCGTGGCGGCTGAACTGGTGGCGCTGCAGCGAATGCTGGCTTTTGTTTATCACCTCAGGTGTGGTGCGCCTGTGGTGCTGGCCCGGTACGGGTGGGCGGAACGACTGGAACAGCTTCTTCAGCATGGGATGCACTGTTTGAAGGAATGTTCGGCCAAGGATAGGAGAATGGCCGCATGATGGGCGGGGATTCTAGCATTTACTCAGGGAATGGTGTAGGCGGTAGCAGGGTGCCTGCCAGAAGGGAGAAACGACAAGGGGAGCCTAAGCTCCCCAAGAAGTGTCGTTGCGTGCTCTTATTATTTTTTTGCTGGGCTTCTTGTTTTTGTTGAGTGCCCTGCCCACAAATCTCGAAGCTTGTGGACGACCCCTAAGCCAGGGGTAAAGAGCAAACGGATTGCTTTGGCCGCTGATGTCACGTTGATCTGTCGATCCAACCAGTTCAGGCGCTGCTTTTTAGTGCAGTTTTTATTGTTCTCTGCCTGGTCGTGGGGCAAGCCCCAAACACGCATCCTCTCCAAAAGAATCAGTTAGCTGCGCCTCCGCCGTCTTGTTTTTATTGTGCGTGAGCCGTTTCGTCTTGTTCTTATTATGAGTTGCAGTGCTTGTTATTGTTCTTGTACCAGAGATATAGCAGGTGCCGTGCCAACTTTTAGAATCCTAGCAAATTCAAGGGGTTGAGGCGGCTCAGCAGAATTTCGAGGGCTGAAAATGTCGAAATTTCGTTACCGTACGCCTCGGCAACTGTTACGGCACGAAGGTTGGGTAACAGATTTTTGCGGGAACTGACGTGTTACCTGGAGTGTGTGCGCTGGCGGTGCCGGCCCTTTCGCGGGTAAACCCGCTCCTACAGGGGCTGCGCAGGTTTTGGTACCTGCGCTGAACCTGTGGGAGCGGGTTTACCCGCGAAGCGGCCCGAAAGGCTTTAGAGACGAGTCAGGGCAGGATCGCTTATTCGCTGGTAGCGTTGCTCTTGCGCCGTGGAATGCCCAGGCGCTGGCGGCGTTCCCACAGGCACTTGCGGCTGACCCCGAGTTTGCGTGCCAGCTCGGTTTCGGTCATGTGGTCCTGGTGCTCGAGCACGAAGTGCTGGAAGTAGTCCTCCAGCGACAGGTCCTCGGTCGGCTCATGGCTGGCGCTGGCAGCACTGGCCCCCACCAGGGCATTGTCGAGCAGGTCGTCGTCTTCCAAGTCGCTCAGCTCGATGTCGATACCCAGCAGTTCGGCAGATATTTCTGCGCTCTCGCTCAGGATTACCGCACGCTCCACGGCGTTTTCTAGCTCGCGCACGTTACCCGGCCAGCTGTAGTGACGAATGGCCTGCTCGGCTTCGGCCGAGAAGTGCAGGTCGTCGCGGCCAATGCGCGCGCTCTGGCGGGCGAGGAAGGCGCTGGCAATCTCGTTGACGTCACTGCCGCGCTCACGCAGGGCGGGCAGCTTCAGGGCAATTACGTGCAGGCGGTAATACAAGTCCTCACGGAACTGGCCGGCCTTGGCCAGGTTCTTCAAGTCGCGGTGGGTTGCCGCAATCAGGCGTACATCGACCTTTTGCGACTGCACCGAGCCTACCCGGCGGATCTCGCCTTCTTGCAGCACGCGCAGCAGGCGGGCCTGGGCTTCCAGCGGCAGCTCGCCGATTTCGTCGAGGAACAGGGTGCCGCCATCGGCGGCTTCCACCAACCCGGCACGCCCGGCGCTGGCGCCGGTGAATGCACCTTTCTCGTGGCCGAACAGCTCGGACTCGATCAGCGTCTCGGGGATGGCCGCGCAGTTCACCGAAATCATTGGTGCCTTGGCTCGACGCGACAGGTTGTGCAGGGCGCGGGCCACCAGTTCTTTACCGGTGCCCGACTCGCCCTGGATCAGCACATTGGAGTCGGTAGGGGCGACCTTGCGGATCTTGCTGTACATGTCCTGCATCGGCGGGCATGAACCGATGATGCCGATTTCGCCATTGGCCGCAGCGCTTCCTTTGTCCGTCGGGGCGGCCTTGCCATTGCTGGCGCGTGGCTCTGCAGCCGGTGCGGCGGCCGGGGCGCTTTGCCGGTCGCGCAGGATGCGGGCCACAGCTTGCAGCATCTCGTCGTGGTCGAAGGGCTTGGCGATATAGTCCACCGCGCCCATTTTCATCGAGTCCACCGCCGAGCGCAGGCTGGCGTAGCTGGTCATGATCAGCACCGGTGTGCCCTGGCCGAGCTTGATCAGTTCGGTGCCGGGCGCGCCAGGTAGGCGCAGGTCGCTGACGATCAGGTCGAAGGTGGCAATGCTGAAGCGTTCCTGGGCTTCCTGCACCGAGCCGGCTTCGCTGACCTGGTACTGGTTCCGTTCGAGCAAGCGACGCAGGGCCGAGCGGATGATGGTTTCGTCTTCGACGATCAGAATGTGCGGCATTGATTCAATTCTCTCGACGGTCTCGAATTTCAGGGGACGTCGCTACGACATGCCGGGGCAGGGTCACGCGGATCCGGGTACCACGTTGCCGTTCGATATCGGCCGGGCTGTCGATGGTGATTTGCCCATAATGCTCTTCCACGATGGAATAGACCAGAGCGAGCCCCAGTCCAGTGCCTTCGCCCGGGTCCTTGGTGGTGAAGAAGGGTTCGAACAGTCGGTCCATGATGTTTTTCGGGATCCCGCTGCCCTCGTCCTCGACAATCAGGTCGACGGTGTGCTCGTTGACCTCGCTGCGCACGCGCACGGCGCTGCCGGGTGGCGAGGCGTCGCGGGCGTTGGAGAGCAGGTTGATCAGCACCTGGGCCAGGCGCTGCGGGTCCCCTTCGGCCCAGTGGTCTGGGTCGCAAAGGTTGAAGAACTGTACTTCGAAATTGCGCCGGTTCAACGCCAGCAGACCGATGGCGTCCTGCGCCACTTCAGCCAGGCACACCGGCTCTTCGCTGTTCTGGTGGCTGCCGCCGGCATGGGCGAAACTCATCAGCGACTGGACGATGCGCGACACCCGCTTGGTCTGTTCGAGGATCTGGCTGGACAACTCGATGATTTCGCCGTCGCCCTCGCGTTCCTCGCGCAGGTTTTGCGCCAGGCAGGCGATGCCGGTGATCGGGTTGCCGATCTCGTGGGCCACGCCGGCGGCCAGGCGGCCGATACTGGCCAGGCGTTCGGAGTGCACCAGCTTGTCTTCCAGTGCCTGGGTTTCGGTGAGGTCCTCAACCAGCAACACCAGGCCACTGTTACCTGGGGCCAGCGGCTCGTCGATGGCCGCCTTGTGCAGGTTCAGCCAGCGCGGCTGGCCGTCCAGCGCCAAGCGCTGCTTGTGTAAGTGCTCGTCGGGCACGTTGATGAAGCCTTGCAGCAGGCCGCGCCAAGGTTCGCTGATGGTCACCAGGCGCGAGCCGACCACGTGCTTGGCGGCAATGCCGGTGAGCTCTTCCATGGCCTTGTTCCACATCAGGATTTCCTGGTCCTTGGCCAGCGAGCAGACGCCCATGGGCAGCTCCTGCAGGGTTTGCCGGTGGTAGCGGCGCAAGGCATCGAGCTCGGCGGCCAGGCCGGTCAGGCGCGAGTGGTAGTCTTCCAGACGGCTTTCGATGAAATGGATGTCCTCGGTCACGTAGTTTTCGTTACCGGACTTGTACGGCAGGAAGGTCTCGACCATGTCCTGCGCCACGCTCGGCCCCATCAGGCCGGACAGGTTCGCCTCGATGCGGTCGCGCAGGCGGCGCAAGGCATAGGGGCGGCGCTCGTCGAACGGCAGGTAGAGGTCGCGCAGTGCCTGCTCCACCTCCTTCTGCGCGGCTTTGGCGCCCAAGGGCTTGGCCAGCTGGGTGGCGAACTCTTGCGGCGAAGCAGCGTGCAGTTCGCGGCGTTGCGGGCGGCGCACGTTGTCCACCGCGCAGGCTTCGGCGGCGCTGACCTCTTCGGTGCTGGCGTTGGTGAACAGCGAGATCAGCGTGAACAGCAGCACGTTAGCCGCTAGCGAGGCGATGGCCGCCATGTGCCAGCTGGTGTCATCCAGTACGTAGATCATGTCCAGCAGCGGGATGTAGAAGCCCTGCAGGTTACCCAGCAGTGGCAGCAGCATGGTCACCATCCACACCAGCGTGCCCGCCAGCAGGCCGGCGATGAAGCCGCGGCGGTTGGCGGTTGGCCAGTACAGCACCGACAGCACCCCCGGCAGGAACTGCAAGGTGGCGACGAAGGCGACGATGCCCAGGTTGGCCAGGCTCTGGTGGTTGTTCTGGGTCAGGTAGAACATGAAGCCCGCGGTGATGATGGCGACGATCAGCGCACGGCGGGTCCACTTCAGCCAACGGTAGATGTTGCCTTCGGCCGGTGGCTGGTACAGCGGCAGCACCAGGTGGTTGAGGGCCATGCCCGACAGCGCCAGGGTGGTGACGATGATCAGCCCGCTGGCAGCCGACAAACCGCCGATGTAGGCCAGCAGCGCCAGTGCCTGGTTGTTGGCGGCAATCCCCAGGCCCAGGGTGAAGTACTCGGGGTTGGTGCTGGCGCCCAGACGCAGGCCGGCCCACAGCACCAGTGGCACGGCCAGGCTCATCAGCAGCAGGAACAGCGGCAGGCCCCAGCTGGCGCTGACCAGCGAGCGCGGGTTGAGGTTTTCGGTAAAGGCCATGTGGTACATGTGCGGCATGACGATGGCCGAGGCGAAGAACACCAGCAGCAGGGTGCGCCACGGGCCTTCCTGCAGCGGGGTGTGCAAGGCGGCCAGGGCGGTCTGGTTTTGCAGCAGCCAGACTTCCAGCTCGTGCGGGCCGCCGAACACCCCGTACAGCGCGTACAGGCCGATGCCGCCCAGCGCCAGCAGCTTGATCACCGACTCGAAGGCGATGGCGAACACCAGGCCTTCGTGCTTTTCGCGCGTGGCGATGTGCCGCGAGCCGAAGAAAATGGTGAACAGGATGATCAGCGCGCAGAAGGCGAAGGCCACCCGGGCCTTGACCGGCTCACCGGTGAGAATGCTGATCGAGTCGGCCACGGCCTGGATCTGCAGGGCCAGCAAGGGCAGCACGCCAATCAGCATGATGACGGTGGTCAGCGCGCCGGCCCAGGTACTGCGGAAGCGAAACGCCAGCAGGTCGGCCAGCGATGACAGCTGGTAGGTGCGGGTGATCTTGAGGATCGGGTAGAGCAGCACCGGCGCCAGCAGGAACGCGCCGGACACCCCCAGGTAACAGGCGAGAAAGCCATAGCCGTACTGGTAGGCCAAACCCACCGAGCCATAGAAGGCCCAGGCACTGGCATACACGCCCAGCGACAGGGTGTAGGTGAGTGGGTGGCGAATGATTGAACGCGGGATCAACCCACGCTCGCTGATCCAGGCCACGCCGAACAGCACCATGAGGTACCCGGCGCTGATCAGGATCATCTGGGTCAGGCTAAAGCTCATCGGCATCTCGTTGGCTCTGCAGGATAAAGGTGACGACGATCAGGATCAGCCAGAGCAGGTAGGGGCGGTACCAGGCTCCGGTCGGTTCGATCCACCAGTCCATGATGGCCGGGGAGAACAAGTAGATCCCCACGACCAGAAGCAGGACCAAACGATAGATGTACATGCTGGCCTCGATGGTTGGGCGCTGCGGGCTTGGGCTTATTATTGGCGTAAATGGCTGGGCGGATGCTAGCGGGAATCGATGGGGTTAGCCAAGGGTTTGAATTTATTGGGCTTTTGTTTTTAAACGGTGGTTTTGCCTGTGCCGGCCTCTTCGCGAGTAACCCGCTGTTACAGGCAATACGTTGTCCTCAGGTTGGGTGAGGCCCCTGTAGGGGCGGGTTCACCCGCGAAAGGGCCGAGCCTGGTTCAGCGCAAATCAGCCTCTGGCACCGTGGTCTTGCGCGCAATCGCTTCGGGCTGCCACTGCTTACGAGCTACCGCCAACACTTCAGCCGGCGTTGCCAGCAGCAATTCGGCATCGGCTTCCTGCCCCAGTGCCCGCAACGCCCGCAATAACAGCGGCGTAGCATGCTCTGCCTGCAGCGGTGGCGAACGGTACGATTTGCCCAACTTGTGCCCGTCCGGCTGCACGATCAGCGGAATATGCAGGTAACGCGGCTGCGAAAAGCCCAGCAGCTCTTGCAGGTACAGCTGGCGCGGGGTGTTGTCGAGCAGGTCGGCGCCGCGCACGATATCGGTAATACCTTGCCAGGCATCGTCCAGCACCACCGCAAGCTGGTAGGCGTACAGCCCATCGCGGCGCTGGATGACGAAGTCGCCCACCTCACGCCCTAGGTGTTGCTGAAACTCACCCTGCACCCGGTCGGTGAAGCGGTAGATCAGCTCCGGCACCCGCAAGCGGATAGCTGCGCCGTCACGGGCATGCCCGGCGTTGCGGCAAAAGCCGGGGTAAATGCCGTTGTAACCCTCCAACTGTTTGCGCGAGCAGGTGCAGGCATAGGCCAGGCCCATGTTGAACAGGCGGTCGACCACGGCGGCATAGGCATCATGGCGCTGGCTCTGGAACACCACCTCGCCGTCCCATTCCAGGCCGTAACGTTCCAGGGTTTGCAGGATGGCATCGCGAGCGCCGGGCATCTCCCGTGGCGGGTCGGTGTCCTCCATGCGCAGCAGCCAACGGCCGTTGACGGCGCGGGCATCAAGCCAGGAGGCCAGGGCGGCGACCAGCGAGCCGAAATGCAGGAAACCGCTGGGAGTGGGGGCAAAACGCCCGATGTAGCTGGAGTTGGTCATGGTCAGGCTGGGCATATAAATGAAGCGGGGCGCATGATGCGCCCCGTTCGGATGGAAGAAGGATCAGCCTTTGCCGACCGTCTTTTCCTTTTTCTCGGCAATTTCCTTGCAGTCGAAGCACAGGTCGGCGGTGGGGCGAGCCTCCAGGCGACGCAAGCCGATTTCGATGCCGCACGATTCGCACCAGCCGTACTCGTCGGCCTTGATCTTGTCGAGGGTCTTGTCGATTTTCTTGATCAGCTTGCGCTCGCGATCGCGGTTGCGCAGCTCCAAGGCGAATTCTTCTTCCTGGCTGGCGCGGTCGGCCGGGTCGGGGAAGTTGGCCGCTTCATCCTTCATGTGGTCCACAGTGCGGTCCACACTGACCATCAGCTCGCCTTTCCAGGCATTGAGAAGTTTGGTGAAGTGCTTTTTCATGGGCTCGCCCATGTACTCCTCACCCTTCTTTTCGACGTAGGGCTCGACACCGTACATGGTCTGGGCTTTTTGCTTTTCTACGGTGGACATGAATAGACCGCCTCTCACTCATCTGATCCAATGCGCAGGCTGCTCCATCTCCGGCACCCGCCGGCCCTGCGACTGCGAGCCGCCGAACTTACCAGATAGATCGGGGGTGCGCTACCCCGCCCGATCCTTGCAGTTGACAGCGGCGTAAGCCGCACGTTCGGTGGTGTGCAGAGGTAGAATCTCCAGTTTAGACCCTATTGAGAGAAGGTCATGGCCCACCACTACAGCGCGCGCAGTCGCGCCATCGAACCCTTCCATGTCATGGCGCTGCTGGCCCGAGCCAACGAGCTGCAGGCGGCTGGGCACGACGTGATCCACCTGGAAATCGGCGAGCCGGACTTCACCACGGCCGCCCCCATCGTCGCCGCCGGCCAGGCGGCACTGGCCGCCGGGCACACCCGGTACACCGCCGCACGCGGCCTGCCGGCACTGCGCGAAGCCATTGCCGGTTTCTATGGCCAGCGTTATGGCCTGAGTGTCGACCCTGAGCGCATTCTCATTACCCCCGGCGGCTCTGGCGCGCTGTTGCTGGCCAGCAGCCTGCTGGTAGACCCAGGCAAGCACTGGCTGCTGGCCGACCCGGGCTACCCCTGCAACCGCCATTTCCTGCGCCTGGTCGAAGGCGGCGCGCAATTGGTGCCGGTAGGGCCGGAGGTGAATTACCAACTGACGGCCGACTTGGTCGAGCGTTACTGGGACAAGGACACGGTGGGGGCCCTGGTTGCTTCGCCAGCCAACCCGACCGGCACCGTGCTGGGGCGTGACGAGCTGGCCAACCTTGCCAAAGCCACCCATGAGCACCACGGCCATTTGGTGGTAGACGAGATTTACCATGGCCTGACCTACGGCATGGACGCCCCTAGCGTGCTGGAAGTGGACGACTCGGCTTTCGTCCTGAATAGTTTTTCCAAGTATTTCGGCATGACCGGTTGGCGCCTTGGCTGGCTGGTGGCCCCCCCTGGTGCGGTGGCCGACCTGGAAAAACTGGCACAAAACCTGTACATCAGCGCGCCAAGCATGGCCCAGCATGCCGCGCTGGCGTGCTTCCAGCCCGAAACCTTGAGCATTCTGGAGGAGCGCCGCGCCGAATTCGCCCGCCGTCGCGACTACCTGTTGCCAGCCCTGCGCGAACTGGGCTTCCGCATTGCCGTGGAACCGCAGGGGGCGTTCTACCTGTATGCCGATATCAGTGCCTTTGGCGGTGACGCCTTCGCCTTCTGTCGGCACTTCCTGGAAACCGAGCACCTGGCGTTTACCCCGGGGCTGGATTTTGGCCGTCACCTGGCCGGGCACCATGTGCGCTTTGCCTATACCCAGAGCCTGCCGCGCCTGGAAGAGGCGGTGCAGCGTATTGCTCGCGGCCTGCGCAGCTGGCAAGGCTGATGCAGTTCTTTCCCCTCCTCGAACAGGGCCGCCTGCTGCGCCGCTACAAGCGCTTTCTGGCGGATATCGAGCTGGCCAGCGGCGAGCAGCTGACTATTCACTGCCCAAACACCGGCTCCATGCTTAACTGCATGCGTGAAGGTGGGCAGGTGTGGTTCAGCCGCTCCAACGACCCCAAGCGCAAGCTGCCGGGCACCTGGGAAATCAGCGAAACCCCTCAGGGGCGGCTGGCCTGCGTGAATACGGGGCGGGCCAACGCACTGGTCGAAGAGGCCCTGCGTGCGGGGATCATCGCCGAGCTGGCCGGCTTTACCGCGCTGCGGCGTGAAGTGGCATACGGCGAGGAAGGCAGCCGTATCGACTTTCGCCTGGAATTCGACGGTGCCCCGGCCTATGTCGAGGTCAAGAGCGTAACCCTGGGCTATCCCGACAGTTCGGTCGCAGCCTTCCCTGATGCGGTCACCCAACGCGGTGCCAAGCACCTGCGCGAGCTGGCGAAGCTGGCCCAGCAGGGCGTGCGGGCGGTGCAGCTGTATTGCGTGAACCTGACCGGTATCGACGCTGTGCGCCCGGCCGAGGAAATCGATGTGGCCTATGCCCAAGCCCTGCGCGCCGCCGTGGCGCACGGGGTGGAGGTGCTGGCCTATGGCACGCGCCTGGACGCCGACGGCATCGTCATCGACCGCCGCCTGCCGGTGCTACTTAACCCGTGAGCCAAATGCCTTGGCTGTCTTCGTGGCAGCCCAGAGCTTGCAGTTGCTCGCCCTCGCAAGGCCCGGCCACGCATTCGCCGCTTTCGATCAGGAACAACGCGCCATGATGGCCGCAGTGAATCAGGCTGGCGCTGACATCGAGAAACGCATCTTCCGCCCAGTTCAGGGGTATGCCGCGGTGCGGGCAACGGTTGCGATAGAGGTACACCTGGCCCTGGCGGCGTACGCCGAACAGGTCGATGCCGTCTACGCTGAAGGCGCGGCTTTGGCCTTCGGCCAGGCTCAGGGAAGTACAAAGGAAGTGCATGGCAAGACGACTCGTGAAACAAGGGGTGGCTTGACGCTTCAATGCGAATAATTATCAAATTGCCGCATTCGCTGCGCCCGCCTGCCTATGGTGCGCAGTTCTGCCGCCCGCCACAAGGCGCGCGGCCCGCCCGCAGAAGGAACCCGATGATGCGCCGTCCTGTCGCCTTGCTCGCCCTGTGCGCAAGCCTTGTGCTCTGCCCGCCAGCCCTGGCGCAAGAGCTGCCGCAACGCTGGGTCAGCGCCGGTGGTGCGCTGAGCGAATGGATCAGTGCGTTGGGCGGTGAAGCGCGGTTGGTGGGCGTAGACACCACCAGCCAACACCCGGCATCGCTGAAATCACTGCCCAGCGTTGGCTACCAGCGGCAGTTGTCGGCTGAAGGCATTCTCAGCCTGCGCCCGGATGTGCTGGTGGGCACCGAGGAAATGGGCCCACCGCCGGTACTGGCGCAGATTCGCAAGGCGGGTGTGCGGGTTGAATTGTTCTCCAGCAAGGCCGAACTGGCGGCGGTGGATGCAAACCTCAAGCAGCTGGGGCAGTTGCTGGGCGCAGAACAACAAGCTGCAATGCTGGCGGCTGGCTACCATCAGCAGCTCGATGCCTTGCAGGCGAGGGTCAAGCAGGCCCAGGCCGGGCAGACGCCGCCGGGGGTGTTGCTGTTGGTCGGCCATGCTGGGGCCAAGCCGCTGATAGCCGGGCAGGGTACTGCTGGCGACTGGCTGTTGCGCCAGGCCGGGGGGCGCAACCTGGCAGAGCACCAAGGCTACAAGAACTTCTCCAACGAGGCATTGGCGGCGCTGGACCCGGATGTGCTGGTGTTCTCTGATCGGGCGCTGGCCGATGAGCAGGCGCTGTCGGCATTGCTGAAGGAAAACCCCGCGCTGGCGGCCTCGCGCGCGGTACGCGAGAAACGCCTGATGTCGCTTGACCCAACGCTGCTGGTCGGCGGGCTGGGGCCACGCTTGCCGGCGACCCTGCAGTCGCTGGCGGCCAGCTTCTACCCGGCCAGCAAAGCCAGCCGCGCCCAATGAGGCAGCGGGTCCAGCCACGCACACTGTTCGTTAGCCTGAGCCTGCTGTGCTTGTTAGCGGTCTGGTTGTCATTGGCCCTGGGGCCGGTCAGCCTGCCGCTGTTCGATACCCTGCGGGCCGGCCTGCGTCTGCTGGGGCTACCTATCGCCGCTGAGGGCTTGCAGCAGGCCGAGATGATCCTGGGCCAAATCCGCCTGCCGCGCACCTTGTTGGGGCTGGCGGTGGGCGCAGTGCTGGCGTTGTCGGGTGTCGCCATGCAGGGGCTATTCCGCAACCCGCTGGCCGACCCTGGGCTGGTAGGGGTTGCCGCCGGGGCGGCAATGGGCGCGGCGCTAGCTATCGTCGGCGGCAGCTGGCTGGGCGGTATACCGGATGTGCTTGCCCCTTACCTGTTGTCGCTGTGCGCTTTCATTGGCGGCTTGGGGGTGACTGCGCTGGTCTATCGCCTGGGGCGGCGCGATGGTCAGACCAACGTCGCCACGATGCTGCTGGCCGGTGTGGCGATGACTGCGCTGGGCGGCGCGGCTGTGGGCTTGTTCTCCTACCTGGCCGACGACGCCACCCTGCGCACGTTGACGTTCTGGAACCTGGGCAGCCTAAATGGTGCCAGCTACGAGCGGCTGTGGCCGTTGCTCCTGGTGGTGGTGGGCGTGGCGTTGTGGCTGCCACGCCGGGCCAAGGCGCTGAATGCCTTGCTGCTGGGAGAGTCGGAGGCGCGCCACTTGGGCATCGATGTGGAACGGCTGAAGCGTGAACTGGTGTTGTGCACGGCGCTGGGGGTAGGCGCCGCTGTGGCGGCTGCCGGGCTGATTGGCTTTATCGGCTTGGTGGTACCCCACCTGGTGCGCTTGTTGGCCGGGCCCGATCACCGTGTGGTGCTGCCCGCTTCGTTACTGGCAGGGGGGGGGCTGATGCTGTTCGCCGACCTGGCGGCGCGCCTGCTGCTGGCGCCTGCCGAGTTGCCGATTGGTATTGTCACCGCCCTTATCGGTGCGCCGTTCTTCTTGTTGCTGCTGATACGAGGGCGCAGCTAATGTTACAAGTCGAAGGCCTGCACCTGCAGCGGGGTAGCAATGAAGTGCTGCATAACATTAACCTGCAACTCACCCCAGGCCAGGTTGTGGGCGTGCTCGGCCCTAACGGTGCCGGCAAAAGCAGCCTCCTGGGGGTGCTGTGTGGTGAGCTGGCGCCTAACCGTGGCCGGGTAACCCTACACGGCCGGCCACTGGCCGACTGGCCTGGGCAGGACAGGGCCAGGCGCCTGGCGGTGTTGCCGCAGGTGTCCAGCCTGGGCTTCGCATTCCGGGTCGAGGAAGTGGTGGGCATGGGGCGCATGCCCCATGGCAGCGGGCAACAGCGTGATGCGCAAATTGTCCACGCGGCCTTGCAGGCGGCGGATGCCTGGCACTTGGTGGAACGCAGTTACCTGGCATTGTCGGGTGGCGAGCGGCAAAGGGTGCACCTGGCCCGGGTGCTAGCGCAGCTGTGGCCAGGCGAGGCCGGCAGCACGTTGCTGCTCGACGAGCCGACATCGATGCTCGACCCACTGCATCAACACACCACCCTGGAAGCGGTACGCCGCTTTGCCGACCGCGGCGCTGCGGTGCTGGTGATCTTGCATGACCTGAACCTGGCGGCGCGCTACTGTGACCGTATCCTGCTGCTGGAGCAGGGCCGCTGCCATGCGCTTGCCGCGCCAGAGGCGGTGCTGACACCCATGGCGTTGAAGGCGGTGTTCGGGATCGATGTGTTGGTGCAGGCGCACCCTGAACGTGGGCATCCGCTGATCATCACCCGTTAATAGGTAGCTGTTTGATCAAATGCTGAAAGCTTGCGCAATCACTGTAGGAGCGGGCTTGCCCGCGAACACGGGCTTGCCCGTGCCATCCACCGCGGTGCCTGTTTCGCGGGTAAACCCGCTGCCGCAATTAGCCGGTGCAGGCCAGATACACAAGTGACACGGAGGTACTGCCGATGCGACATCCGCTGCTGTCCGCGTTCTCGCTGTGCTTGGTACTGGCACTGGCTGGCTGCCAGGCCAGCCTGCCGCCGTTGCCTGCTTGGCAGAGCAGTGAAGGGCGCACACATGCCCAGTTGGGGCACATCGTCGACCTTGCCAGTGGCCAGCTGATCAGCCCTGAGCAGTTGGTGCAGCGCCTGGCTGCCGCCCCCCGGGTGCTGGTAGGTGAGAAACACGACAACCCCGACCATCACGCGCTGCAGCTGTGGCTGTTGCGCGCCCTGCAAAGCCAACGTGCGCAGGGCAGCTTGTTGCTGGAGATGCTGCAACCTGAGCAGCAGCCGCTGGTGGACAAGCTTGCCGGGCAACCCTTGCCGGCAGACTTGCCCAGGGCCCTGGCTTGGCAGGATGGATGGAGTTGGCCGATGTATGGGCCGATAGTGACGCAGGCCTTGCAGCAGCAAATGCCTTTGCTGGCCGCCAACCTTTCACCTGCCGAGATGCGCCAGGCCTATCGACAAGCGGCTTCGATAGTAGGCGAACGGTCCAATGCACCGACGGTAAAGGCCGCTTTGCTGGAGCAGGTGCGTGCCGGGCATTGCGGGATGCTGCCAGAAAGCCAGTTGCCAGCGATGCTCGCCGTGCAGCAGCAACGTGACCGGCGCATGGCCATGCGTTTGTTGGCCGCGCCGCAGCCGGCGCTGCTGTTTGCCGGCAGCTATCACGTGCGCAAGGACTTGGGTGTGCCATTGCACCTGGCTGACCTGGGGGCGCAAGGGCAGAGCAAGGTCGTGCTGCTGGCCGAGGTGGGCGAACAGGTTGGGCCAGGTGAGGCAGATTTTGTGTGGTACACGGCGGCGCTGCCAGAGCAGGACTACTGCGCACAGCTGCGGCGATAGCGCCTGGCAAACAACAGGCAAAAAAAGACCCGGCAAATTGCCGGGTCAATAACCGTGATTAGCCTGATGAGGAGATAACCTGAGAGTCCGAACCAAGGGCTCTTAGCTTATCCAACCAGTCTCGCGACCAGTTGCGCTAATCATAACGATTCTCATTTCCGAGTCAATCCCCTGCTGCGCTTATTTTGAATTTTTTTGCCCAGTGGTTTTCGCGTCCAGTTGCTGGTTCAGCGCTTCTTTGCGTTCGAGCGGCAAATCGTTCCAGTGCATGTCTAGCAAGGCGCCTTCAATGGCATACAACAGCACCTTCGATGCGCGGAACCCTCGCGTCTTCACGGCCTGGTATGCGCCAACCGCGCCCAGCCGGCGAAGGTCCGATGCACTGTGAATGCCGGCTGCGTGCAGCCACTGCGCAGAGGTCTTGCCAAGGTTCTTCAGATGCTGCAATTCATCGTTCATCGAGCCTCCTTGCGATGGCTGAACGGGCTTTGGGGGATAAATCGCGAGCAGGTTTGAGAGGAGTGTAGCGGGGGTTAAGAAATGCGCGGCCTTTTGCCATCGGGGGCGACGAGATGCCCTGTACTGGCCGATTCGCCGGCCAGTACAGGAAGTGGGTGAGCTTACAGCCCTGGCAGGCGCTGGCGAATCTGCTCGATCACCTGATCCATGCTGCCCGCGCCCTGGGTATCGACCCGGGTGCTGTGTACCAGCTCCTGCGCATCCAACGGCTCACGGCTAGCCTGCTGGGCCTCGACTACGTCCAGGGTGGCATCCGACGGGTCGGTATTTTCGGCCTGACGCTGCTCCAGCCAGCTGGCGATGACCGCATCCGGCGCATGGCAGTCGAGGATAAGGAATGGCACGCCGGTCTGGCTGGCGACTTCCGCCGCGGCCTGGCGCTGCTCGCGCTTGAGGTAAGTAGCATCCAGCACTACCGGGAACCCGGCGTGCAACACGGTCGCCGCCACCTCGTGCAGGCGCTGGTAGGTCGCCACGCTGGCGTCCTGGTCATAGATGCCAGCGTCCAACTGTCCAGCCTCGGCCTGTTGTTGTTCGCCGAACAGGCGCTTGCGCTCGACGTCCGAGCGCACGCGCACCGCGCCCAAGGCCTCGACCATGCGCATGGCGACGTGGCTTTTTCCTACCGCCGAAACGCCGTGGGTGATGGCCAGCAGGCGCGAGGGGATGGCGCTGTAGCTTTCTGCCAGGTTGGCGTAGTTGCGGTAGGTGCGCAGGGTGGTGGCGCGCTGCACGCCATCGGCATCGGCCGGCATGCTGAACAGCGCCACCTTGGCCCGCACCAGCGCGCGATAGGCTTTGTAGAAGTTGAGCAGTTCCAGGCCTTGGTAGTCGCCGGTCAGTTCCAGGTACTGGCTGATAAAGCGCCGCGCCAGGCATTTCAGGCCGCGGTCTTCCAAGTCCATGGCCAGGAAGGCAGTGTCGGCGTAGACGTCGGTCAGGCGGAACGGTTCGTTGAACTCGATGCAGTCGAAGATCACCACCTTGCCATCGATCAGGGTGGCGTTGCCCAGGTGGATGTCACCGTGGCATTCACGGATGAAACCGTTGGCCTTGCGCTTTTCCAGCAGGCCGTGCAGGCGCTCGAAGCTGCTGCGGGCCCAGGCCTGCAGGGCGTCGAGCTGTTGCAGGTCGGCCTTGTCGCTGAGGAACGGGCGAATTTGTTCGAAGTTTTGCTCCACCGGCGCCATCACGCTGTCTGGCGTGCCCAGCGGGTGCTCCACGGGCACGCGTGGGGCCTGCAGATGGAACTCGGCGATCTGCCGGGCCATCTGGTCGATGTGCGCGGCGTTCAGTTCGCCATTGGCCTGCAGGGTGTTGAGCATCTGCCCCTGGGGGAATTGGCGCATTTTCAGCACGTACTCGATGGCTTCGCCTTCACCACCGATCTGCGGCGCGTCAACGCTACCGGTAATCGGCAACACGTCCAGGTACAGGCCGTCGGTCAGGCGCTGGTTCAGGCGCAATTCTTCGTGACAAAAATGCTGGCGCTGATCCAGGCCGGTGAAGTCGAGGAAGCCGAAGTTCATTGGCTTCTTGATCTTGTAGGCATACTCGCCGGTGAGCAGGACCCAGGAGATATGCGTCTCGATGAGCTGGAACCCCGCCACGGGGTGAGGGTACAGGGCTGGGTTCTGCAACGCGGTGATAAGGGCTTGGCTCACAGGAAATCCTTCCGGGGGCAGGGAATTCGAATGCGCCATTATGGTCAATGGTGCCGTCCCTGCCTACCGCCGGGCCGTCTGCCCAGCCTTTATAAAGTGCGTATAATCCGCCGCCATGACCCGAACCCGAAATCCCCGTACCCCTCAGAAACGCCCGACCGGCCGCTCTCGCGCCTGGCTGGGCTGGGCTTTGAAGCTCAGCCTGGTCGGCCTGGTGATCGTCGCCGGCTTCGCGGTTTACCTCGATGCTGTCGTCCAGGAAAAGTTCTCTGGCAAGCGCTGGACCATCCCGGCCAAGGTGTATGCCCGGCCGCTGGAGCTGTTCACTGGCCAGAAGCTGAGCAAGAACGACTTCCTGACTGAGCTGGACGCGCTCGGCTACCGCCGTGAAAGCGCGGCCAACGGCCCCGGTGCGGCGGCTGTCAACGGCAATACTGTCGACCTCAACACCCGTGGCTTCCAGTTCTATGAGGGCATGGAACCTGCGCAGTTCGTGCGTGTGCGCTTCTCCGGCGATTACGTGGCGGGCCTTTCCGGGGCCACCGGCAAGGCGCTCGATGTGGTGCGCCTGGAACCGCTGATGATTGGCGGCATTTATCCGAAAAACCTTGAAGACCGCATTCTGATCAAGATCGACCAGGTGCCTAAGTACCTGCTCGAAACCCTGGTAGCAACGGAAGACCGCGACTTCTACAGCCACTTCGGCGTGTCGCCCAAGTCCATCGCCCGGGCCATGTGGGTCAATACCTCGGCCGGCTCGATGCGCCAGGGCGGCAGTACCCTGACCCAGCAGTTGGTGAAGAACTTCTACCTCACCAGTGAGCGCAGCCTCAGCCGCAAGCTGACCGAGGCGATGATGGCCGTGCTGCTGGAGCTGCACTACGACAAGCGCGAGATCCTCGAGGCCTACCTCAATGAGGTGTTCGTCGGCCAGGATGGCCAGCGTGCGGTGCACGGTTTCGGCCTGGCCAGCCAGTTCTTCTTCAGCCAGCCGTTGTCGGAGCTGAAACTGCACCAAATCGCCTTGCTGGTGGGCATGGTCAAGGGCCCGTCCTACTACAACCCGCGCCGCTACCCCGACCGCGCCTTGGCCCGCCGCAACCTGGTACTCGACCTGGTGGCCGAGCAGGGCGTGGCTACCCAGGCAGAAGTCGATGCGGCGAAGCAGATGCCGCTGGGCGTGACCAAGCGCGGCAGCCTGGCCGACAGCTCGTTCCCGGCCTTCCTCGACCTGGTCAAGCGTCAGCTGCGCCAGGACTACCGCGACGAAGACTTGACCGAGGAAGGCCTGCGCATCTTCACCAGCTTCGACCCGATCCTGCAGATGAAGGCCGAAACCTCGATGAGCGAGACCTTCAAGCGCCTGGCGGGGCGCAAGGGGGCTGATGAGGTGGAGTCGGCAATGGTCGTGACCAACCCGGAAACCGGTGAAGTGCAGGCGCTGATCGGTAGCCGCCAGGCGGGCTTTGCGGGCTTCAACCGCGCCATTGATGCGGTGCGGCCGATTGGTTCGCTGGTCAAGCCGGCGGTGTACCTCACTGCGCTGGAGCAACCCACCAAGTACACCCTGACCAGCTGGGTGCAGGACGAGCCGTTCTCGGTCAAAGGGGCCGACGGCCAGGTCTGGCGCCCGCAAAACTACGACCGCCGGCCGCATGGCACCATCTACCTGTACCAAGGGCTGGCCAATTCCTACAACCTGTCGACCGCCAAGATCGGCTTGGAAGTGGGCGTGCCCAATGTGATCAAGACCATCGGTCGGTTGGGCGTGAATGTCGACTGGCCAGCCTTCCCGGCCATGCTGCTGGGCGCGGGTGGTATGTCGCCGATGCAGGTTGCGACCATGTACCAGACCATCGCCAATGGCGGCTTCAATACACCGATGCGCGGTATCCGTAGTGTGCTCACCGCCGAGGGCGAGCCGCTCAAGCGTTACCCGTTCCAAATCCAGCAAACCTTCGACCCAGGGTCTATCTACCTGGTGCAGAACGCCATGCAGCGGGTAATGCGTGAAGGTACCGGCCGCTCGGTGTACAACACCTTGCCGCGGACGCTGACCCTGGCGGGCAAGACCGGCACCAGTAACGATTCGCGCGACAGCTGGTTCTCTGGCTTCAGCCAAGACCTGCTGGCCGTGGTATGGATGGGCCGCGACGATAACGGCAAAACGCCATTTACCGGGGCCACCGGTGCCTTGCAGGTGTGGACCAGCTTCATGAAGAAGGCTGACCCGCTACCGTTGGACATGCCGCAACCGGACAACGTGGTGCAGGCCTGGATTGACCCGTACAGCGGCCATGGGTCTGATGGTAGCTGTCCGGGGGCGGTGCAGATGCCGTATATTCGCGGGAGTGAACCGCCCGCCGGCGCTACCTGTGGCGGCGAGCAGGATCCAGTTGAATCAGTCATGGACTGGGTCAAAGGCTGGATGAATTAAGCACAGGCTGCATTGATGAGGTGTGACGTGAACAAGTGGCTGTTTCCTGCCGTGACGGCGCTGGCTGTGCTCCAGGGGTGCTCCAGCGTCCCGCGCGGCAATATTCCGGTGGTCGATTCGAGCACCCGCGTGTCCAACAGCGAACGCGTGACGGCCACCCGCTCGGCGGGCGGCTATAACGCTGGCACCGCGCAAGCGCAGACGCTACCTGAGGATTCCGGCGTCACCGTGATGATCCCGCAGGGCGCTGGCGCTTCCAGCATCCAGACGTACCCGGCGGGCAATGGCGCGGCGCCGATCAGCACCTCGCCGATCACGCCGGGCCCGATCACCCCAGGGCCGGTCAGTTCCGCACCGATGACCACCAACCCCAACCCCATCGCCGACGAACCGTTCGACATCGCGTCGATGAACAGTGCCCCGCAAAGCACCAGCGCGCCAACCGGCATTCCGCGCAGCGCCGCTGCCGCGGGTGGGCTGTCGGCCGACGAGCAACTGGACGGCCCGGTGCTGGCGCTGCTGACCACTGCGAAGACGCAGCAGGGCAGCGGTGACTTCAACGGTGCCGCTTCGAGCCTGGAGCGTGCTCAGCGTATTGCCCCGCGCGAGCCGCAGGTACTTTACCGCCTGGCCCAGGTACGCCTGTCGCAAGGCGATCCGGCGCAAGCCGAGCAGCTGGCGCGCCGCGCCCTGACCTACGCCAACGGCCGCCCGAGCCTGCAGGCGGAGCTGTGGAACACCATCGCTCAAGCCCGTGAGAAACAGGGTGATAGCGCTGGCGCCGCACTGGCGCGGCAAAAAGCGCGGGTCAATTCCTGATGATCGAACAACGCATTTTGGATATTGCCGACCACCTGCTGCTGATCGAGCGTGAGCTGCAAGTGCAAGGCTGGTGGGATGACGAGCCGCCAAGTGACGAGGCATTGGCCAGTACGGTGCCGTTCGCCGTCGATACCCTGAGTTTCGAGCAATGGCTGCAATGGATCTTCCTGCAGCGCATGAAGATCATCATCGAGCTGGGCCAGCCGCTGCCCAATGCCTCGAGCATCCTGGTCATGGCTGAAACGGTGTTTGCCGACCGGCCGGAGCAAAGTCGTGAGCTGCGCCGGCTGTTGGCAGCTTTTGACCAATTGATCGCTCCTTCCGCCTGATTTCTTCAGTTTTTCCATCAAGGGCCGCAGATTGTGGCCCTTTTTTGTGAAAAACTTATTTATTCTGCTGCTGAAGCGATTTTTAGTGGTGGCAGGAATTCATCTTGGGGAAAAATTGGCAATAATTTTTCTTGACTTGTTGGCGCCGAATCACAAGAATCCAACTTCCGCTGTAGAGGGACTGCCAGAAGCAGACCCGCTAAGCAGATCATGAGGTGCACACCCGCGCCGACCTGTTACACCCCGCAACGCGTTACCTCGCGCTGGGTGGGAAAACCCCGCAACACTCTGGGGGCTCCCAATACTTGCTCAGTCAGTGCTGACGTTCGCTCATGCTCTGCTTGGCAGTAAACCTATTAAGACCCGTCCAGTGAGGGCGGTATTCTGGCGTTTTAGAGGTGAACAACGTGGAGCTTTTATCTGGCGCTGAGATGGTCGTCCGCTTTTTGCGTGACGAAGGCGTTAAGCACATCTACGGGTACCCTGGTGGTGCTCTCCTGCATGTTTACGACGCACTGTTCAAAGAACCGGAAGTGGAACACATCCTGGTTCGTCACGAGCAGGCAGCAACCCATATGGCGGACGGCTACGCCCGCGCCACCGGCAAGGCCGGCGTGGTGCTGGTAACCTCCGGGCCGGGCGCGACCAATGCCATTACTGGTATTGCCACCGCCTACATGGATTCGATTCCGATGGTCATCCTGTCCGGCCAGGTGCCTAGCACCATGGTGGGTACCGATGCCTTCCAGGAAACCGACATGATCGGTATCTCGCGGCCGATCGTGAAGCACAGCTTCATGATCAAGAACGCTACCGAGATCCCAGAAGTCCTCAAAAAAGCTTTTTACCTGGCGCAATCCGGTCGTCCAGGCCCGGTCGTGGTCGATATTCCAAAAGATATGACCAACCCGGCTGAAAAGTTCGAGTACGTCTACCCGAAAAAGGTCAAGCTGCGCTCCTATAGCCCAGCAGTGCGGGGCCACTCCGGCCAGATCCGCAAGGCTGCCGAGATGCTCCTGGCCGCCAAGCGCCCGATCGTCTACGCCGGTGGTGGCGTGATCCTCGGCGGTGGCTCTGAAGCCCTCACCGAAATCGCCAAGTCGCTGAACCTGCCTGTCACCAATACCCTCATGGGGCTGGGTGGCTTCCCGGGCACTGATCGCCAGTTCCTCGGCATGCTCGGCATGCACGGCAGCTACACCGCTAACCTGGCCATGCACAATGCCGACGTGATCTTCGCTGTCGGTGCGCGTTTCGACGACCGCGTGGTCAACGGCCCGGCCAAGTTCTGCCCGAACGCCAAGATCATCCATGTCGATATCGACCCAGCGTCGATCTCGAAGATGATCAAGGCTGACGTGCCAATCGTAGGCCCGGTCGACAGCGTGCTCAACGAAATGCTCGGCATCCTCAAGGAAATCGGTGAGCAGCCTGACAAGGCGGCGCTGGCTGCCTGGTGGAAGCAGATCGACGAATGGCGTGGCGATGGCGAGTTGTTCCCTTACGACAAGGGCGATGGCAACGTCATCAAACCGCAGAAAGTCATCGAGACCCTGTGCGAAGTGACCCATGGCGATGCCTTCGTCACCTCCGATGTGGGCCAGCACCAGATGTTCGCGGCGCAGTACTACCGTTTCAACAAGCCAAACCGCTGGATCAACTCCGGTGGCCTGGGCACCATGGGCTTCGGTTTTCCGGCGGCGATGGGCGTCAAGCTCAACTTCCCCGACCAGGACGTGGCTTGCGTGACCGGCGAAGGCAGCATCCAGATGAACATCCAGGAGCTGTCCACCTGCATGCAGTACGGCCTGCCGGTGAAGATCGTCAACCTGAACAACGGTGTGTTGGGCATGGTCCGCCAGTGGCAGGACATGGCCTACAACGGTCGTCACTCGCACTCGTACGTCGAGTCGCTGCCTGACTTCATCAAGCTGGCCGAGGCCTACGGCCACGTGGGTATCCGCATCACCAGCCTGAAAGACCTCAAGCCAAAGCTGGAGGAAGCGTTTGCGATGAAGGACCGCCTGGTATTCATCGACATCGCGGTTGACCGCAGTGAGCACGTCTATCCGATGCAGATCAAGGATGGCTCGATGCGTGACATGTGGCTGAGCAAGACGGAGCGTACCTGATATGCGGCACATCATTTCCCTGCTGCTGGAAAACGAACCAGGTGCGTTGTCCCGTGTGGTCGGCCTGTTCTCCCAGCGTAACTACAACATTGAAAGCCTGACCGTAGCGCCAACCGAAGACCCGACCCTGTCGCGTCTGACGCTGACTACCGTTGGCCACGACGAAGTGATCGAACAGATCACCAAGAACCTGAACAAGCTGGTCGAAGTGGTCAAGCTTGTCGACCTGTCGGAAAGCGCTCACATCGAGCGTGAACTGATGCTGGTCAAGGTCAAGGCCACCGGTGCCCAACGTGCCGAGATCAAGCGCACCACGGATATCTTCCGCGGCCAGATCGTCGATGTGACCGCCAGCGTGTACACCGTGCAGCTGAGCGGCACCAGCGACAAACTGGACAGCTTCCTCCAGGCAATCGGCACTGCATCGATTCTCGAAACCGTGCGCAGCGGCGTTACCGGCATTGCCCGTGGCGACAAAGTGCTCAGCATCTAAATTCAAAAATTAGCGATGGCTCCGCAGGGGCCGAGATATAACCAGGGGTAATTCATGAAAGTTTTCTACGATAAAGACTGCGACCTTTCCATCATCCAGGGTAAGAAAGTCGCCATCATCGGTTACGGTTCGCAGGGCCACGCTCAAGCGTGCAACCTGAAGGACTCCGGTGTAGACGTAACCGTCGGTCTGCGTAAAGGTTCGGCTACCGTTGCCAAGGCTGAAGCCCACGGCCTGAAAGTTGCCGACGTGGCTACCGCCGTCGCTGCCGCCGACCTGGTCATGATCCTGACCCCGGACGAGTTCCAAGGCGCGCTGTACAAGAACGAGATTGAGCCGAACATCAAGAAGGGCGCTACCCTGGCCTTCTCCCACGGCTTCTCGATCCACTACAACCAGGTTGTTCCGCGTGCCGACCTCGACGTGATCATGATCGCGCCGAAGGCCCCGGGCCACACCGTTCGCTCCGAGTTCGTCAAAGGCGGCGGTATCCCTGACCTGATCGCTATCTACCAGGACGCTTCGGGCAACGCCAAGAACGTCGCCCTGTCCTACGCTGCAGGCGTTGGTGGCGGCCGCACCGGCATCATCGAAACCACCTTCAAGGACGAGACCGAAACCGACCTGTTCGGCGAGCAGGCTGTTCTGTGCGGCGGTACCGTCGAACTGGTCAAAGCCGGTTTCGAAACCCTGGTTGAAGCCGGCTATGCCCCGGAAATGGCCTACTTCGAGTGCCTGCACGAGCTGAAGCTGATCGTTGACCTCATGTACGAAGGCGGCATCGCCAACATGAACTACTCGATCTCCAACAACGCCGAGTACGGTGAGTACGTAACCGGTCCGGAAGTCATCAACGAAGAATCCCGCAAGGCCATGCGCAACGCTCTGAAGCGCATCCAGGACGGCGAGTACGCGAAGATGTTCATCTCCGAAGGTGCTACCAACTACCCATCGATGACTGCCAAGCGCCGTAACAACGCTTCGCACGGCATCGAAATCATCGGTGAGCAACTGCGCTCGATGATGCCTTGGATCTCGGCGAACAAGATCGTCGACAAAGCCAAGAACTAAGTAACATCGCATCATGAAAAACGCGGCTTCGGCCGCGTTTTTTCGTTCTGGCAGCCAGCTTCTGGTATAAAGCAGACCAGTGGCCTGCCGTTAGAACCTGTTTCGCGGGCCCGTGTCGAACATTTTCTATCCTGTTGCAAGGTACCCTCCATGAGCGAACGTCCCGAAGAGCCGAACAAGCCCTCCGACGCCGAAAGCCTGTTACCTGTCGATGAGCACGTTGAAGAAGGGCATGACGCCGAAGGGCGCAAGGTGCGCCACCGCGGCATCTACCTGCTGCCCAACCTGTTTACCACCGCCAACCTGTTTGCCGGTTTCTATTCCATCATCAGTTCGATGAGCGCGCAGAGCGCTCTCAGTGCCGGTGACCCGCGCGAGGCGAGCAAGTACTTTGCCTTCGCCGCCATCGCCATCTTCGTGGCCATGGTGCTCGACGGCCTCGACGGCCGTGTTGCGCGCATGACCAATACCCAGAGCGCCTTCGGTGCCGAGTACGACTCGCTGTCGGACATGGTCGCCTTTGGTGTGGCCCCGGCCTTGCTGGCCTTTGGCTGGGCGCTGGGCGACATGGGCAAGGTCGGCTGGATGGTCGCCTTCATCTATGTAGCGGGCGCTGCACTGCGCCTGGCACGCTTCAACACCCAGGTCGGCACCGCTGACAAGCGCTTCTTCATCGGCCTGGCCAGCCCGGCGGCGGCGGGCGTGGTGGCGGGTACCGTGTGGGCGTTCAGCGACTACGGTATTCAGGGTTCCAAGCTGTCGTTCCTGGTAGCCCTGCTGGTGGCTGCGGCCGGCATGCTGATGGTCAGCAACATCAAGTACAACAGCTTCAAGGAGCTGGACCTT
This sequence comes from Pseudomonas sp. Leaf58, assembly GCF_003627215.1. Lineage (NCBI taxonomy): Bacteria > Pseudomonadati > Pseudomonadota > Gammaproteobacteria > Pseudomonadales > Pseudomonadaceae > Pseudomonas > Pseudomonas sp. Leaf58. Next base: position 4,600,193 of record NZ_CP032677.1, on the reverse strand, counting down.
AAGGGGCGTGTACCGTTCGTGGCGATCCTGGCGGTGGTGCTGGTGTTTGCCGTGGTGTTCAGTGACCCGCCACGCATTCTGCTGCTGATCTTCCTCGCCTATGCGGCATCGGGGCCGATCCAGTTCTTGTTGAAGGTGCGCCGGCGTAAAGCGTGAAAATCGCTTAATGCAGGAATAACCTTCCGGCTCCATAGTCTCACTGGTACATCCGTTATCCAGTGCTATGGAGCCGCCCATGCTTATCAAGCTTCCCAGGTCTTCCGCGTGCAAGGCATCGGAGATCACCCCCGAAGGCATCTACCTTTCCCGCCGTACCCTGCTGGGCGGCTCTCTGGCGGGCCTGGCCCTGGGCGCGCTGCCGGGTGCTGTGGGTGCGGCTGAAGCCTCGCGTTATGCCGAGGTACAGGCAGGGGCTGCCCCAACCTGGTTCACCGACAAGCTCGCAGCCACGCGCTGGCAAGCGGTAACGGTGACGGGTGAGGCGATCACCCCGTTCAAGGATGCCACTCACTACAACAACTTCTATGAGTTCGGGCCCGACAAGGGTGACCCGGCTGCCAATGGCGACAGCTTGAAGACCGAGCCGTGGAGCGTTGTGGTTGATGGTGAAGTGGGCAAGCCGGGGCGCTATGCGCTGGAAGACTTCGTTAAACCCTATCAGCTTGAAGAGCGCATTTATCGGCTGCGCTGCGTAGAGGCGTGGTCGATGGTGATTCCGTGGTTGGGGTTCCCCTTGGCGCAGGTACTCAAGCAGGTCGAGCCGACCGCCAAGGCGCGTTATGTGCGCTTCGAAACCCTGAAGGACCCGCAGCATATGCCGGGGCAGCGTTCTGGGTTTGCCTTGATCGACTGGCCATATAGAGAAGGGCTGCGCCTGGACGAGGCGATGCACCCGCTGGCGATTCTCGCCGTGGGCATGTATGGCCGAGAGCTGCCCAACCAGAATGGCGCGCCATTGCGGTTGGTGGTGCCGTGGAAGTATGGCTTCAAGAGCATCAAGTCGATCGTGCGCATTAGCCTGGTCGCCGAGCAGCCCGGTACTACCTGGGAAGGGCTGGCGCCGGATGAGTATGGCTTCTATGCCAATGTGAACCCGACTGTCGACCACCCACGCTGGAGCCAGGCGCGCGAGCGGCGGTTGCCCAGTGGGCTGTTCAGTCCGAATGTGCGGGAAACACAGATGTTCAATGGCTACGCCGATGAAGTGGCGTCGTTGTATACCGGGCTTGATCTGCGGAAGAACTATTGATGCGTTATCCCTGGTTTCGCCTGGCCATATTCGTCGTGGGGTGCCTGTTCCCCGCGTGGTGGTTGTATGAGGCGGCGATGAACCTGCTGGGGCCGGACCCTGGGAAAATCATGATGGATCGCCTGGGGCTTGGGGCGTTGACCTTCCTGCTGGTGACCTTGGGCATGACGCCGCTGCAGAAGCTGACGGGGTGGTCGGGCTGGATTGTGGTGCGCCGGCAGCTGGGGTTGTGGGTGTTTGCCTATATCGTGCTGCACATCCTGGCCTACCTGTTCTTTATTCTGGGGCTGGACTGGGGGCAGTTGGCGGTGGAATTGCGCAAGCGGCCTTACATTATTGTGGGGGCGTTGGGGTTTCTAGGGTTGTTGGCGTTGGCGGCGACCTCGAACCGGTATAGCCAGCGGCGCTTGGGGGCGCGGTGGAAGAAGCTGCACAGATTGGTGTATGCCGTGCTGGGGTTAGGGTTGTTGCATTTTTTATGGATCGTGCGCTCGGACCTGCGGGAGTGGGCGGTTTATGCGGTTATTGGGGTTGTGCTGATGGTGCTGCGGATTCCTGCGGTTTCGCGGGCGTTGCCCAGGTTGGTCAGGAAGCAGGGTAAGGTGGTATGAGGGTTTTGCGCGCGAACGCCTTGGTGCCTGTGTTGATCAAACAAGGCGGTCGCGCGCGCCAGGCACAGGCGATATTGGCCCAAAACAGATGTGGGAGCGGGCTTGCCCCGCGAAGCGCCGCGCGGGCGGCGCTCGATCTCCTAGGCGCTGAAGGTGTGGTGTCGAACACCTGGCGGCCCTGACACGGTCTTTTCCCGTTATATTTCATATTCTTGAAATTAAAGGTTGACGCCCTTTCGAATCCCCTTATAATGCGCCCCACTTCCAGCGACAACGGAACGACAAACTCCTTGAGATTCAACGAGTTAAGTAGTTCAGAAGAAGCTGAAAGGGCTACGATCGAATGATCGAAAGCGGTTGAGATGATGGTTGACAGCGTTGCTAAACGCTGTATGATTCGCCTCCCGCTACGAGAGATCGCAGCGAGCCAAGTGTTTGAAGCTAAACGAGTTTCTCGCAAAAAACTTCAAAATAAACGCTTGACAGGCTCTGAGGAAAGCGTAGAATGCGCGCCTCGGTTGAGACGAAAAGCTCTTAACCAAACGCTCTTTAACAAATTGAATCAAGCAATTCGTGTGGGTGCTTGTGAGTATGGACTGATAGTCAAAAAGATTATCAGCATCACAAGTGACCATGCGAGAAATCAAATAGTCATTTGAGATTGCTGAGCCAAGTTTAGGGTTTCTTAAAAACCCAAGCAGTATTGAACTGAAGAGTTTGATCATGGCTCAGATTGAACGCTGGCGGCAGGCCTAACACATGCAAGTCGAGCGGATGAGAAGAGCTTGCTCTTCGATTCAGCGGCGGACGGGTGAGTAATGCCTAGGAATCTGCCTGGTAGTGGGGGACAACGTTTCGAAAGGAACGCTAATACCGCATACGTCCTACGGGAGAAAGCAGGGGACCTTCGGGCCTTGCGCTATCAGATGAGCCTAGGTCGGATTAGCTAGTTGGTGGGGTAATGGCTCACCAAGGCGACGATCCGTAACTGGTCTGAGAGGATGATCAGTCACACTGGAACTGAGACACGGTCCAGACTCCTACGGGAGGCAGCAGTGGGGAATATTGGACAATGGGCGAAAGCCTGATCCAGCCATGCCGCGTGTGTGAAGAAGGTCTTCGGATTGTAAAGCACTTTAAGTTGGGAGGAAGGGCAGTAAGCTAATACCTTGCTGTTTTGACGTTACCGACAGAATAAGCACCGGCTAACTCTGTGCCAGCAGCCGCGGTAATACAGAGGGTGCAAGCGTTAATCGGAATTACTGGGCGTAAAGCGCGCGTAGGTGGTTTGTTAAGTTGGATGTGAAAGCCCCGGGCTCAACCTGGGAACTGCATCCAAAACTGGCAAGCTAGAGTACGGTAGAGGGTGGTGGAATTTCCTGTGTAGCGGTGAAATGCGTAGATATAGGAAGGAACACCAGTGGCGAAGGCGACCACCTGGACTGATACTGACACTGAGGTGCGAAAGCGTGGGGAGCAAACAGGATTAGATACCCTGGTAGTCCACGCCGTAAACGATGTCAACTAGCCGTTGGAATCCTTGAGATTTTAGTGGCGCAGCTAACGCATTAAGTTGACCGCCTGGGGAGTACGGCCGCAAGGTTAAAACTCAAATGAATTGACGGGGGCCCGCACAAGCGGTGGAGCATGTGGTTTAATTCGAAGCAACGCGAAGAACCTTACCAGGCCTTGACATGCAGAGAACTTTCCAGAGATGGATTGGTGCCTTCGGGAACTCTGACACAGGTGCTGCATGGCTGTCGTCAGCTCGTGTCGTGAGATGTTGGGTTAAGTCCCGTAACGAGCGCAACCCTTGTCCTTAGTTACCAGCACGTAATGGTGGGCACTCTAAGGAGACTGCCGGTGACAAACCGGAGGAAGGTGGGGATGACGTCAAGTCATCATGGCCCTTACGGCCTGGGCTACACACGTGCTACAATGGTCGGTACAGAGGGTTGCCAAGCCGCGAGGTGGAGCTAATCTCACAAAACCGATCGTAGTCCGGATCGCAGTCTGCAACTCGACTGCGTGAAGTCGGAATCGCTAGTAATCGCGAATCAGAATGTCGCGGTGAATACGTTCCCGGGCCTTGTACACACCGCCCGTCACACCATGGGAGTGGGTTGCACCAGAAGTAGCTAGTCTAACCTTCGGGAGGACGGTTACCACGGTGTGATTCATGACTGGGGTGAAGTCGTAACAAGGTAGCCGTAGGGGAACCTGCGGCTGGATCACCTCCTTAATCGACGACATCAGCCTGCTGATGAGCACCCACACGAATTGCTTGATTCAAGAAGTTGAAGACGATCAAGACCCTATATAGGTCTGTAGCTCAGTTGGTTAGAGCGCACCCCTGATAAGGGTGAGGTCGGCAGTTCAAATCTGCCCAGACCTACCAATATGCGGGGCCATAGCTCAGCTGGGAGAGCGCCTGCCTTGCACGCAGGAGGTCAGCGGTTCGATCCCGCTTGGCTCCACCACTTACGCTGTACTGCTTGATCAAACTCAGAAATGAGCATTCGCTTCGAATGTTGATTTCTGGCTTTTGTCAGATCGTTCTTTAAAAATTCGGATATGTGATAGAAATAGACTGAACACCAGTTTCACTGCTGGTGGATCAGGCTAAGGTAAAATTTGTGAGTTCTGCTCGAAAGAGCGACGTGCGAATTTTCGGCGAATGTCGTCTTCACAGTATAACCAGATTGCTTGGGGTTATATGGTCAAGTGAAGAAGCGCATACGGTGGATGCCTTGGCAGTCAGAGGCGATGAAAGACGTGGTAGCCTGCGATAAGCTTTGGGGAGTCGGCAAACAGACTGTGATCCAGAGATCTCTGAATGGGGGAACCCACTCAGCATAAGCTGAGTATCTTGTACTGAATACATAGGTGCAAGAGGCGAACCAGGGGAACTGAAACATCTAAGTACCCTGAGGAAAAGAAATCAACCGAGATTCCCTTAGTAGTGGCGAGCGAACGGGGACCAGCCCTTAAGTTGGTTTGAGATTAGTGGAACGCTCTGGAAAGTGCGGCCATAGTGGGTGATAGCCCCGTACACGAAAATCTCTTATCAATGAAATCGAGTAGGACGGAGCACGAGAAACTTTGTCTGAATATGGGGGGACCATCCTCCAAGGCTAAATACTACTGACTGACCGATAGTGAACTAGTACCGTGAGGGAAAGGCGAAAAGAACCCCGGAGAGGGGAGTGAAATAGATCCTGAAACCGTATGCGTACAAGCAGTGGGAGCCTACTTTGTTAGGTGACTGCGTACCTTTTGTATAATGGGTCAGCGACTTATATTCAGTGGCGAGCTTAACCGAATAGGGGAGGCGTAGCGAAAGCGAGTCTTAATAGGGCGTTTAGTCGCTGGGTATAGACCCGAAACCGGGCGATCTATCCATGGGCAGGTTGAAGGTTAGGTAACACTGACTGGAGGACCGAACCGACTACCGTTGAAAAGTTAGCGGATGACCTGTGGATCGGAGTGAAAGGCTAATCAAGCTCGGAGATAGCTGGTTCTCCTCGAAAGCTATTTAGGTAGCGCCTCATGTATCACTGTAGGGGGTAGAGCACTGTTTCGGCTAGGGGGTCATCCCGACTTACCAAACCGATGCAAACTCCGAATACCTACAAGTGCCGAGCATGGGAGACACACGGCGGGTGCTAACGTCCGTCGTGAAAAGGGAAACAACCCAGACCGTCAGCTAAGGTCCCAAAGTCATGGTTAAGTGGGAAACGATGTGGGAAGGCTTAGACAGCTAGGAGGTTGGCTTAGAAGCAGCCACCCTTTAAAGAAAGCGTAATAGCTCACTAGTCGAGTCGGCCTGCGCGGAAGATGTAACGGGGCTCAAACCATGCACCGAAGCTACGGGTATCATCTTATGATGATGCGGTAGAGGAGCGTTCTGTAAGCCTGTGAAGGTGAGTTGAGAAGCTTGCTGGAGGTATCAGAAGTGCGAATGCTGACATGAGTAACGACAATGCGAGTGAAAAACTCGCACGCCGAAAGACCAAGGTTTCCTGCGCAACGTTAATCGACGCAGGGTTAGTCGGTCCCTAAGGCGAGGCTGAAAAGCGTAGTCGATGGAAAACAGGTTAATATTCCTGTACTTCCAGTTATTGCGATGGAGGGACGGAGAAGGTTAGGCCAGCCTGGCGTTGGTTGTCCAGGTTTAAGGTGGTAGGCTGGAATCTTAGGCAAATCCGGGATTCTAAGGCCGAGAGCTGATGACGAGTTGCCTTTAGGCGACGAAGTGGTTGATACCATGCTTCCAAGAAAAGCTCCTAAGCTTCAGATAACTGGGAACCGTACCCCAAACCGACACAGGTGGTTAGGTAGAGAATACCAAGGCGCTTGAGAGAACTCGGGTGAAGGAACTAGGCAAAATGGCACCGTAACTTCGGGAGAAGGTGCGCCGGCGAGGGTCAAGGACTTGCTCCGTAAGCCCATGCCGGTCGAAGATACCAGGCCGCTGCGACTGTTTATTAAAAACACAGCACTCTGCAAACACGAAAGTGGACGTATAGGGTGTGACGCCTGCCCGGTGCCGGAAGGTTAATTGATGGGGTTAGCGCAAGCGAAGCTCTTGATCGAAGCCCCGGTAAACGGCGGCCGTAACTATAACGGTCCTAAGGTAGCGAAATTCCTTGTCGGGTAAGTTCCGACCTGCACGAATGGCGTAACGATGGCGGCGCTGTCTCCACCCGAGACTCAGTGAAATTGAAATCGCTGTGAAGATGCAGTGTATCCGCGGCTAGACGGAAAGACCCCGTGAACCTTTACTATAGCTTTGCACTGGACTTTGAATTTGCTTGTGTAGGATAGGTGGGAGGCTTTGAAGTGGGGACGCCAGTTCTCATGGAGCCATCCTTGAAATACCACCCTGGCAACTTTGAGGTTCTAACTCAGGTCCGTTATCCGGATCGAGGACAGTGTATGGTGGGTAGTTTGACTGGGGCGGTCTCCTCCCAAAGAGTAACGGAGGAGTACGAAGGTGCGCTCAGACCGGTCGGAAATCGGTCGTAGAGTATAAAGGCAAAAGCGCGCTTGACTGCGAGACAAACACGTCGAGCAGGTACGAAAGTAGGTCTTAGTGATCCGGTGGTTCTGTATGGAAGGGCCATCGCTCAACGGATAAAAGGTACTCCGGGGATAACAGGCTGATACCGCCCAAGAGTTCATATCGACGGCGGTGTTTGGCACCTCGATGTCGGCTCATCACATCCTGGGGCTGAAGCCGGTCCCAAGGGTATGGCTGTTCGCCATTTAAAGTGGTACGCGAGCTGGGTTTAGAACGTCGTGAGACAGTTCGGTCCCTATCTGCCGTGGACGTTTGAGATTTGAGAGGGGCTGCTCCTAGTACGAGAGGACCGGAGTGGACGAACCTCTGGTGTTCCGGTTGTCACGCCAGTGGCATTGCCGGGTAGCTATGTTCGGAAGAGATAACCGCTGAAAGCATCTAAGCGGGAAACTTGCCTCAAGATGAGATCTCACTGGGATCTTGAATCCCCTAAAGGGCCGTCGAAGACTACGACGTTGATAGGTTGGGTGTGTAAGCGCTGTGAGGCGTTGAGCTAACCAATACTAATTGCCCGTGAGGCTTGACCATATAACACCCAAGCAATTTGCGCACGAAGCCAAATTGTGGTGGTGAAGATGATACGAACCGAAAGTTCGCAACGAACCACAAATATCACATATCCGAATTCGCTGGGCTGTCCATCTGGACATTCTGGCTACAGAATTTCTTGACGACCATAGAGCATTGGAACCACCTGATCCCATCCCGAACTCAGTAGTGAAACGATGCATCGCCGATGGTAGTGTGGGGTTTCCCCATGTGAGAGTAGGTCATCGTCAAGATTCATTTCGCAAAACCCCTATCTGCGCATGCAGGTAGGGGTTTTGTCTTTTCCGGTCGGAAACTCTTGTCTCCATGCGCGCCATGGTCCTGGGCATGCCCCGTGATATCGTGCCGCATCAGAATTCACTGCCTTCCAGGGAACGCTCAATGGCCATCACCAACCTCCACCCCGGCTTCATGATCGTCCACGGTAACCGCCTCGACGATCTGCGCAGCCTGGTGGTGAGCTGGATGCGTCGCTACCCCTTGGCGCCGCTGGAGAACGAAATCGCCCTGGTCCAAAGCAATGGCATCGCCCAGTGGCTGAAATTGGCGCTTGCCGAAGACCCCCGGGAAGACGACCAGGGCGGCTGTGGCATCGCCGCCGCAATCGATGTGCAACTGCCCGGCAGTTTCATGTGGCAGCTGTACCGAAGCGTGCTCGGGCGTGACGAAATTCCTGAAGTTTCGCTGCTCGACAAAGCACCGCTGACCTGGCGCCTGATGCGCCTATTACCGGCCTTGATCGAGCGCCCGCATTTCGAGCCATTGCGGCGCTTTCTGACTGACGACAGCGACCTGCGCAAGCGTTACCAGCTCGCCGAGCGCCTGGCTGACCTGTTCGACCAGTACCAGGTCTACCGTGCCGACTGGCTCAAGGACTGGGCTGCAGGCGAGCACATCCTCAACACGGCTCGCGGCGAGCGCAAACCGCTGCCCCCAGGTAACCGTTGGCAGGCCGAGCTATGGCGTGCATTGCTGGAGGATGTCGGCGAGCAGGGCATGGCGCAGAGCCGCGCCGGGGTACACCAACGCTTTATCGAACGGATCAACAGCCTGGAACAGGCACCTGCAGGGCTGCCCTCGCGAGTGATCGTGTTCGGCATCTCCTCGTTGCCAGCCCAAGCCCTGGAAGCGCTGGCCGGCTTGGCACGCTTCAGCCAAGTGCTGCTGTGCGTGCACAACCCCTGCCGCCACCATTGGGCCGATATCGTTGCCGACAAAGACCTGCTGCGCCACCAGTACAAACGCCAGCAACGCAAGCAAGGCATGCCCCTGCAGCTGGACGACCAGTCGCTGCACCAGCATGCCCACCCCTTGCTCGCCGCATGGGGCAAACAAGGCCGCGACTACATCAACCTGCTCGACAGCTACGACGACCCCGGCAGTTACCAGGGCGTGTTCAGCGATGGCCGCATCGACCTGTTCAGCGACGGCTCGCCCACCACGCTACTCAACCAGTTGCAGGACGACATCCTCGAACTGCGCCCGCTCGCCGAAACCCGCGAGCAGTGGCATCCCGTCGACACCACGAAGGACCGCTCGATCCGCTTTCACATAGCCCACAGCCCGCAACGTGAAGTCGAGATTCTGCACGACCAGTTGCTCGCCCGGTTCAGCGCCGACCCAACCCTGCGCCCACGTGACGTGATCGTCATGCTGCCGGCCATCGACACCTACGCACCCCATATCCGCGCGGTATTTGGCCAGTTGCCGCGCAACGACCTGCGCTACATCCCGTTCACCCTCACTGACCAGGGCCAGCGCGGCCGCGAACCCCTGCTGATTGCCCTGGAGCACCTGCTCAAACTGCCAGATAGCCGCTTCGCCGTCAGCGAAGTGCTCGACCTACTGGACGTACCAGCAGTCCGCGCCCGTTTCGGCATTCGCGAAAACGATCTGCCCACCCTGCATCGCTGGATCGAAGGGGCCGGCATCCGTTGGGGCCTCAATGCCGAGCAGCGGGCCAGCCTGGGCTTGCCGGCAGGGCTTGAACAAAACAGCTGGCGGTTCGGCCTGCGGCGCATGCTGTTGGGTTACGCTGTGGGCGTGGGGGAAGCCTGTGATGGCATCGAACCTTACGATGAAATCGGTGGCCTGGATGCAGCACTGATCGGCCCGCTGGTTGCTTTGCTGGACGCGCTCGACGTGGCTTGCCAGGCCTTGTCCGAACCGGCCACCGTCAGCCAGTGGGGCGAGCGCCTGCACGCCTTACTGCAGGTGTTCTTCCTGGCCGAAGGTGAGCGCGACGAGTTCCTGCTGATGCAGTTGCAGGACCTGCGCGATAGCTGGCTTGAAGTGTGCGAAGCGGTCGGCCTGCAAGACCCATTGCCGCTGACCGTCGTGCGGGAAGCCTGGCTGTCGGGCCTTGACCAGGGCAAGTTGTCCCAGCGTTTCCTCGCCGGCTCGGTGAACTTCTGCACCCTCATGCCCATGCGTGCCATCCCGTTCCGAGTGGTCTGCCTGTTGGGCATGAACGATGGTGATTACCCGCGCGCCCAGCAACCGCTGGACTTCGACCTTATGGCCAGCGACTACCGCCCCGGTGACCGCTCGCGCCGCGAGGATGACCGCTACCTGCTGCTTGAAGCGTTGCTCTCGGCGCGTGACCAGCTGTATGTCAGTTGGGTCGGGCGCAGTATCCGCGACAACAGCGAACGCCCGGCTTCGGTGCTGATTGGCCAGTTGCGTGATCACATCGCTGCGGGCTGGCAGCTGGCGGGTGCAGAGCAGGGGCAGCCAGCTGAGCCGGGCGAGCAACTGCTACACGCGCTGACCCAGGAGCATCCACTGCAACCGTTCAGCCCGCGCTACTTCCAAAAGGGCAGCCCGCTGTTCAGCTTTGCCCACGAGTGGCAGGTACTGCACCAGCAGGGCCAGGAAGGGGAGGAGGGTGAGCAAGGCCTGGCGCCTTACCTCGACGATGAAGCCCTGAGCCTTACCCAGCTGAACGACTTTTTGCGTCACCCGGTACGGCACTTCTTCAGCCAGCGCCTGAAGGTGTACTTCGAGGCGCTGGAGGCGCCGACCCCGGACGAGGAACCCTTCGTCCTCGATACCTTGCAACGCTACGGTGCCAGTGAAAGCCTGCTCGGTGCAGCGCTGGCCGCCCCGGATAACGCCGAGCAGGCGCTACAGGCCCAGGCTCGGCGCCTGCAGGCTTGTGGTTTGCTGCCGCTGGCCGGTTTCGGCGAGCAACTGCAAAGTGAGCTGATCGAGCCCCTGCCCGACTTGCTGCAACGCCATCAGCAGTTGTTGCAACGTTGGCCACAATTGATCGAGGGCGCGTTGCCGGTGCATTTCGAACATGCCCAGCACCGTCTCGAAGGCTGGCTGGGCCGAGTGTTCCAAGCGGAAGATCAGAGCCTGCTCAGCATCACCACGGTACCCAACACCATCAGCGCTGGGCGCAATAACCTCAAGTGGCACCGCCTGATCGCACCCTGGGTCACGCATTTGGCGGCCTGCGCGGCGGGCTATGCCTATAACAGTGCATTAGTGGCCAGTGATTTGACCTTGCTGCTTGCGCCGTTACCGCAAGCGCAGGCGGCGCAACTGCTGGGCGACCTGTTGGAAGCGCGTCAAGCGGCGATGAATGCGCCATTGCCGGTTGCAGCCAAGACCGCCTTCGCCTGGCTGGCCCAGGACGATGCGGACAAAGCCCTGGCCGCAGCAGCCCGTGCCTACGAAGGCGACGAGCGCACCAGCTTCGGCGAGCGCAGTGAAAGCATCGCCCTGGCCCGGCAGTTTCGTGACTTCGCCGCGCTCACCGCGGATGAAACCTTTGAAGACTGGTGCGAAGCCTTGTACCGCCCCTTGTTCAACGCCCCTTGGCAGACCTTGGGCAACCCGGAGAATGGCGCATGACCCAGGACCGTCCCCTGGCATTGAGTTTCCCGCTGCATGGCAGCCAGCTGATCGAGGCCAGCGCCGGCACCGGCAAGACCTTTACTATTTCGGCGCTGTACCTGCGCCTGATCCTCGGCCATGGTGGCGAGCAGGGCTTCGAGCGCGAACTGCTGCCACCGCAGATCCTTGTGGTGACCTTCACCGACGCCGCCACCAAAGAGCTGCGCGAGCGCATCCGTGCCCGCCTGGCTGAAGCCGCACGGTTCTTCCGTGGCGAACTGGCCGCGGCCGACCCGCTGCTGCACCAGCTGCGTGACGACTACCCGGAAGACGCCTGGCCACGCTGTGCCGGCCGCCTGGAAATCGCTGTGCAATGGATGGACGAGGCGGCGGTGTCGACCATTCACGGCTGGTGCCAGCGCATGCTGCGCGAGCACGCTTTCGATAGCGGCAGCCTGTTCACCCAGACCCTGGAAACCGACCACAGCGACCTGCTGGGCCAGGTCATGCGCGATTATTGGCGGCGTTTCTGCTATGGCATGCAGGGCGAAGCGCTGGCCTGGGTACGCGCCAACTGGGGTAGCCCCGACGCCTTGCTGCCGCGTATTCGGCCGCTGTTCGGTCGCGTGCGTGCCCAGCACAATGGGCTGGAACCTGCGGAGCTTATCAACGCCTCGCTGCAGCAACGCGCTGAGCAGTTGGCGCGGCTCAAGGCGCCTTGGGCGCAATGGGCCGAGGAACTGCGACAGATCTGCCGTGATGCCCTGGCTGCCAAGCAGGTCGACGGCCGCAAGATGCAAGCGCGATATTTCGAGCCGTGGTTCGACAAGCTGTGCGCCTGGGCCGGTGACGAGCAACTGGTGGAGCTCGACCTGGGCACCGGTTTTACCCGCCTGACCCCAGCGGGTATGGCCGAAGCCTGGAAGGGCGAGCCGCCCACCCACCCAGCCCTCGACGCCATGCAGAACTTGCAGCAACAATTGCAGGCCCTGGACGGCCCAGATGCTCCCTTGCTCGAGCACGCCGCCAGCTGGGTATCGGCCCGCTTCGAAGTGGAAAAACGCCGGCGTGCGGAGATGGGCTTCGATGACATGCTGCTGCGCCTGCAGCAAGCGTTGGCCAGCGAGGCCGGCGAGCGCCTGGCCTGCCTGATCCGGGAACAGTTCCCGGTCGCGCTGATCGACGAATTCCAAGACACCGACCCCGTGCAGTACGGCATCTTCGAGCGCATCTACCAAATCAGCGAGAACCGTGCGCAAACCGGCCTGTTCATGATCGGTGACCCCAAGCAGGCGATCTACGCCTTCCGCGGCGCCGACATCTACACCTACCTCGCCGCACGGCGTGCCACCAGCGGCCGCCTGCACAGCCTGGACACCAACTACCGGTCCAGCAAGGCCATGGTCGCGGCGGTCAACCAGGTGTTCCTGCACGCCGAGGCGCGTGAAGCGGGGCGGGGGGCATTTCTGTTCCGCGAGGCCGATGACAACCCGTTGCCATTCATCGAAGTGCGTGCCAAAGGCCGTGGCGAGCAGCTGTTGATCGACGGTGAAGCTTGCGCAGCCCTGCAATGCTGGCAACTGGAAAGCCAAGAACCGGTCTCCAGCAGCGTCTACCGCCAACAGTTAGCCGCCAGCTGCGCCAGCCATATCGTCGCCTTGCTCAATGGCGGCCAGGAGGGTACGGCGGGCTTTGGCAATGCCGACGGCGAACTGCGCCCCTGCCTGCCATCAGACATCGCCATCCTGGTGCGTGATGGCCATGAAGCGCAGATGGTCCGTGCCGAGCTGGCCGCGCGCCAGGTGCGCAGTGTGTACCTGTCCGACAAGGACTCGGTGTTTGCTGCCCAGGAAGCCCACGATTTGCTGGCCTGGCTCAAGGCCTGCGCCGAGCCCGACTCCGAGCGCCTGCTCAAGGCGGCCCTGGCCAGCCTCACCCTCGGCCTGTCGCTGGCTGCACTGGACCGGTTGAACCAGGACGAGCGTGTCTGGGAAGGTTGGGTCATGCGTTTTCGCCATTACCGCGACACCTGGCAGCGCCAGGGGGTGCTGCCGATGTTGCGCCACCTGTTGCATGACTTCCAACTGCCGCGCACGTTGATCCGCCGCACCGATGGCGAGCGGGTGCTGACCAATCTGCTGCACTTGGCCGAATTGCTGCAACAGGCCGCTGGTGAACTGGACGGCGAACAGGCGCTGATCCGCCACTTGGCCGAGCACTTGGCCAATTCTGGCCAGGCCGGCGAAGAGCAGATCCTGCGCTTGGAGAGCGACGAACAGTTGGTGAAGGTGGTGACCATCCACAAGTCCAAGGGCTTGGAATACCCGTTGGTCTACTTGCCGTTCATCTGCACCAGCAAGCCGGTGGATGGCAGTCGCCTGCCGCTGGCCTGGCATGACAGTGAGGGCAACGCTCATCTCACCCTCACCCCGGATCAGCCGCAGATCGACCGCGCCGACGACGAGCGCCTGGCCGAAGACTTGCGCCTGCTCTACGTGGCCCTGACCCGGGCCCAGCATGCTTGCTGGCTGGGTGTCGCTGACCTCAAGCGTGGCAACCAGAAAAGCTCGCAGCTTCATCGCTCGGCATTTGGCTACCTGCTCGGTGGCGGGCTTGCGTTGCCGGGCTCGGCGCAATTGACGGCCTGGCTGCAGGCCTTGGCCGCCACCTGCCCGCACATTAGCTGCCCGGGCCTGCCGCCGGCGAATGAGCAAGCGTATCGCATGCCGCATGCCGAGCGTGAGCTGCTGCCGGCGCGCAAGCCGCGCCGTGCGGCGGGGGCCGAGCATTGGTGGATCGCGTCTTATAGCGCCCTACGTGTTGGCGACCAGACCCTCGGTGCCGACAGCTCCCTGGCCCAGCAGTTGCTCGATGACGAAGTGGTCGACGCTCAGGTGCTGCGCGAAGTCCCGGCCGACAGCGGCGATATCCACCGCTTCCCGCGCGGGCCCAACCCCGGCACGTTCCTCCATGGCTTGCTGGAGTGGGCGGGCCGCGAGGGCTTCAGCCAGGTCGGCGGCAATGCACAGCTGATCGAGCGGACCGTTGGCCAGCGCTGTAACCGCCGTGACTGGACCGGTTGGATAACTACGCTGACCCAGTGGCTGCAACGCCTGTTGGGCGAGGCGCTGCCGTTGCCGGGCAATGGCCTGAGCGTGACGCTCGGGCAATTGCGCCACTACCAGATCGAGATGGAGTTCTGGTTCGCCAGCCACCAAGTCGATGCCGAACAACTTGACCGCCTGGTGGCACGCCACACCCATCCCGGCCTGGGGCGCCCGGCGGCGCAACCAACCGTGCTCAATGGCATGTTCAAAGGTTTCATCGACCTGGCGTTCGAGCTGGACGGGCGTTATTACGTGACCGATTACAAGTCCAACTGGCTGGGCCCCGACATCCAGGCCTACGATGCCCAGGCCATGGAAAAGGCCATCCTCGAGCATCGCTACGACTTGCAGTACGTGCTGTACCTGCTGGCCCTGCACCGCCAGTTGCGCGCGCGCCTGCCGGATTACGACTACGACCGCCATGTCGGCGGCGCCCTGTTCATCTTCCTGCGAGGCGCCAGCAGCAGCGGCCACGGCGTGTACCACGTCAAGCCACCGCGTGAGCTGATCGAAAGCCTCGATGCGCTGTTCCGTGGCGAGCACCCGCCCGTCCAGCAGGACCTGTTTGCCGGAGCCGTGATATGAGCCGAAGCCTCGTCGACCTGTTGCCCACCCCGCTGCACGCCGAGCACCTGTTGGCGCTGGCGCCACAGCAGAACAGCGGCGACCTGCTGCAACTGCTCGATCGCTGGGTAGAGCGCGGTTGGTTGCGTGCCCTGGACCGTGCGTTCGTGTCGTTCCTGGAAGAGCGCGCCCCTCGTAGCGACCCCTTGCTGTTGCTCGCCGCCGCCCTGGCTAGCCACCAGTTGGGCCACGGCCATGTCTGCCTGGACTTGCAGCAAACCCTGGCCGAGCCCGACTTCGCCCTGTCGTTACCGCCCGAAGGCGACGCCTTGACCGGCCCCTTGCTGCTGCCCTCGCAGTTGCTGGCCAACCTCGACCTGCACGCCTGGCGCCAACGCATTGCTGCCAGCCCGCTGGTGGCTGCCGGCGACAGCCCAGGGCAGCAAGCACGGCCATTGGTGCTCAGTGGCGAACGCCTGTACTTGCGCCGTTACTGGCGTTACGAGCGGCGCATCGACCATACCTTGCGCCAGCGCCTGACCCAAGCCGAAGCACCACTGGCCGATCTGCCTGGGCGCCTGGCTTCGCTGTTCGACGGCGGTGCGCCAGCTGGCCAGGTGGACTGGCAAAAGCTCGCTTGCGCCCTGGCCACCCGCGCCGGTTTCAGCATCATCACCGGCGGCCCCGGCACCGGCAAGACCACTACCGTGGTGCGCCTGCTGGCCTTGCTGCAAGCGCCGGCGGTGGAGCAGGGCCGGCCGTTGCGCATCCGCCTGGCCGCGCCGACCGGCAAAGCGGCTGCGCGCTTGACCGAATCCATCGGCCAGCAGGTCGAGCGCCTGCAGGTCAGCAGCGAGGTACGCGGGCACATCCCCACCGAGGTCAGCACCGTGCACCGCCTGCTGGGCAGCCGCCCTAACTCGCGGCACTTCCGCCACCATGCCGGCAACCCGTTGCCGTTGGACGTGCTGGTGGTCGACGAGGCCTCGATGATCGACCTGGAAATGATGGCGAACCTGCTCGATGCCTTGCCGCCACGGGCACGCCTGGTGCTGCTGGGTGACAAGGACCAGTTGGCTTCGGTCGAGGCCGGCGCAGTACTGGGAGACCTGTGCCGCGATGCCGAAGAGGGCTGTTACTCGACCGCCACCCAAGCCTGGCTGGAACACATCGGTGGCCAGTCGCTGGCGGGCAGTGGCCTCAAGGCCGGCGATGAACAGCGCAACCCGCTGGCGCAACAGGTGGTGATGCTGCGCTTTTCGCGGCGCTTCGGCGAAGGCAGCGGCATTGGCCTACTGGCCCGGCTGGTGAACCGCCAGCAATCCTATGCCGCACGCAACCTGCTGGCTGCGCCGCCATCCGACGTGCACAGCCTGGCCCTGAAGCACGAACAGGACCGCGCCTTCGACCGCCTGCTGCTCGACGGCCTCAACCGCGGCAGCGATGGCCCGCAAGGTTACCGCAGTTACCTGCGTACCCTAGGCCGCTACCGGCCGGCACTCGACACCGCCTTCGACGACCCGGCGTGGGAGCAATGGGCGGGCAAGGTGCTGCACAGCTTCGAGGACTTCCAGCTGCTGTGCGCGGTACGTCGTGGTGCCTGGGGTGTAGAAGGCCTGAACGAGCGGGTGGCGCGAGTGCTGCACAATGCCGGGCTAATCGACAGCCAACAGCCCTGGTATGAAGGGCGCCCGGTGTTGGTGACTCGCAACGACTACGGCCTGGGCCTGATGAACGGTGACATCGGCATCGCCCTGCGTCTGCCGGATGAGCGCGGCGAGCCCTTGCTGCGCGTGGCCTTCCCACGTAACGACGGCAGTGGCGGGGTGCGCTTCGTGCTGCCCAGCCGGCTGAACGAGGTGGAAACGGTATTCGCCATGACCGTGCACAAATCCCAGGGCTCGGAGTTCGGCCACACGGCCTTGGTGTTGCCGGATGCGCTGAACCCGGTGCTGACCAAGGAACTGGTGTACACCGGCATCACCCGCGCCAAGCACTGCTTCAGCCTGGTCGAGCCGCGCCAGGGCATTTTCGAAGAGGCGGTGGCGCGCAAGGTTCGGCGTATTTCCGGGCTGATGCTCGAACAGATCTGAGACCGGAGGCCCGGCTCCTACACCAAGGTTCAGTTGGCCCTTAAGCCTGCGTCAAAACGGTGTAGGAGCGGCCTTGTGTCGCGATAGGGGCGCGAAGCGCCCCCTCATTCTGCAAAGCGCATCTCGCGGGTTTCGCCCATCAACAACGGCGCATTCGCCTCCGTCACCCCGCGGATGTAATCCCACAACAAGGTAATCCGCTTCAACTTCCTCAAATCCTCCCGGCAATACATCCAAAATTGGCGCGTCACCTCGATCTCTTCCGGCAACACCGTCACCAACCGCGGGTCCTGCGCAGCCAGGAAGCACGGCAGGATCGCCAGCCCACGCCCCTGCAACGCCGCCGTGTACTGGGCAATCACGCTGGTACTGCGCAAATGCGCGTTGGCGTTGGGAATCAGGTTGGCCAGGTACAGCAGCTCCGAGCTGAACGCCAGGTCATCCACGTAACTGATGAACGGGTGCCTGGCCAAATCCGTCACTTGGCGAATTGGCGCGTGGCTGTCCAGGTAGTCTTGGGTCGCGTACAGCCGCAAACGGTAGTCGCACAGCTTGCAGCACACATAAGGCCCATGCTCCGGGCGCTCCAGGGCAATGACGATGTCGGCCTCGCGCTTGGACAAGCTGATGAAGTGCGGCAGCGGCAGGATATCCACTGAAATTGCCGGGTAGGCATCGACGAAGTGGCTTAGCTGCGGGGTAACGAAGAAGCTGCCGAAGCCTTCAGTGCAGCCCATGCGCACATGCCCCGACAACGCCACACCTGACCCCGACACCTGCTCGCAGGCCATGTGCAGGGTACTCTCGATTGACTCGGCATAGCCCAGCAGGCGCTGGCCCTCGGCGGTGAGGACAAAACCGTTGGTCCGGGATTTTTCGAACAGCAAGGTGCCCAGCGCCCCCTCCAGCGAACTGATGCGCCGCGACACCGTGGTGTAGTCCACGTTAAGGCGCTTGGCCGCGCTGCTGGCTTTGCGGGTGCGGGCCACTTCGAGGAAGAACTTCAAGTCGTCCCAGTTGAGCGCGCTCAGAGATGTGAGGTCTTTTTGCATGATGATCCGGTTTTTTTGTGCGTTCTTGTTGGATGTTTGCACATCTATACTCGAAACATGCCTCAGGACGCCACCTCGCGTTTGCCCGGCGCTGGCGATCTCGTCCGACAATAATTCCAAGGAGAACGCAGATGAACGCACCGCAATCCCCTAACCAGACCAAAATCGAGCAGGTCAAGCTGCTGATCGACGGCCAATGGGTCGAGTCGAACACCACCGAGTGGCGCGACATCGTCAACCCGGCCACCCAAGAAGTGCTGGCGCGCGTACCGTTCGCCACCGTCGCCGAAGTCGACGCAGCCGTGGCCGCTGCCCACCGCGCCTTCCAGACCTGGCGTAATACGCCGATCGGCGCGCGCATGCGCATCATGCTCAAGCTGCAAGCGCTGATCCGTGAACACACCAAACGCATTGCTCACGTCCTCAGTGCCGAACAGGGCAAGACCCTGGCCGACGCCGAAGGCGATATTTTCCGTGGCCTGGAGGTGGTCGAGCACGCCGCGTCCATCGGCACCCTGCAGATGGGCGAGTTCGCCGAGAACGTCGCCGGCGGCGTCGACACCTATACCTTGCGCCAGCCTATCGGCGTGTGCGCTGGCATTACTCCGTTCAACTTCCCGGCAATGATCCCGCTGTGGATGTTCCCTATGGCCATCGTCTGCGGCAACACCTTCGTGCTCAAGCCGTCCGAGCAGGACCCGCTGTCGACCATGCTGTTGGTCGAGCTGGCGCTGGAAGCCGGCGTACCGCCTGGCGTGCTCAACGTGGTGCACGGTGGCAAGCAGGTGGTGGATGCCATTTGTACCCATCAGGACATCAAGGCGATTTCTTTCGTCGGCTCCACCGAAGTGGGCACCCACGTGTACAACCTCGGTAGCCAGCACGGCAAGCGCGTGCAATCGATGATGGGCGCCAAGAACCACGCGGTGGTGCTGCCCGATGCCAACCGCACGCAAACCATCAACGCCCTGGTCGGTGCCGCCTTCGGCGCGGCGGGCCAGCGCTGCATGGCCACCTCGGTGGCGGTGCTGGTGGGCAAGGCCCGCGAATGGCTGCCGGATATCAAGGAAGCGGCCAGCAAGCTCAAGGTCAATGCCGGCTGTGAGCCAGGCACCGACGTGGGCCCGGTGGTTTCCAAACGTGCCAAGGAGCGAGTGCTGGGCTTGATCGAAAGCGGTATCAAGGAAGGCGCCAAGCTGGAACTCGACGGCCGTGGCGTCACCGTGCCGGGTTACGAGCAAGGCAACTTCGTTGGCCCAACCCTGTTCTCGGGTGTGAAAACCGACATGCAGGTGTACACCCAGGAAATCTTCGGCCCGGTGCTGGTGACCCTGGAGGTCGATACCCTCGACGAGGCCATCGCCCTGGTCAACGCCAACCCGTTCGGCAACGGCACCGGCCTGTTCACCCAGAGCGGCGCGGCAGCGCGCAAATTCCAGAGCGAAATCGACATCGGCCAGGTCGGCATCAACATCCCGATCCCAGTACCGGTGCCGTCCTTCAGCTTCACCGGCTCGCGTGGCTCCAAGCTCGGCGACCTCGGCCCATACGGCAAGCAAGTGGTGCAGTTCTACACTCAGACCAAAACCGTCACTGCCCGCTGGTTCGATGACGACAGCGTCAACGACGGTGTGAACACCACCATCAGCCTGCGCTAAGGAGAAAGCCATGCGTATCGCATTCATCGGCCTCGGCAACATGGGCGCGCCCATGGCCCGCAACCTGATCAAGGCTGGGCATCAGTTGAACCTGTTCGACCTGAACAAGGTCGTGCTGGCCGAGCTAGCCGAATTGGGCGGGCAGATCAGCCCCTCGCCCAAGGACGCGGCAGCCAACAGCGAGCTGGTGATCACCATGCTGCCGGCCGCTGCCCATGTGCGCAGCGTCTACCTGAACGAAGACGGCGTGCTGGCCGGCATTCGCCCCGGCACACCAACCGTGGACTGCAGCACCATCGACCCGCAGACCGCGCGCGATGTGTCCAAGGCCGCGGCGGCCAAGGGCGTGGACATGGGCGATGCGCCGGTGTCCGGTGGCACCGGTGGTGCGGCGGCAGGCACCCTGACCTTCATGGTCGGTGCCAGTGCCGAGCTGTTCGCCACCCTCAAGCCGGTATTGGAGCAGATGGGCCGCAACATCGTGCATTGCGGTGAGGTCGGTACCGGGCAGATCGCCAAGATCTGCAACAACCTGCTGCTGGGCATTTCGATGGTTGGCGTGTCCGAGGCCATGGCCCTGGGTAATGCACTGGGCATCGACACCAAGGTGCTGGCTGGCATCATCAACAGTTCGACCGGGCGCTGCTGGAGCTCGGACACCTACAACCCGTGGCCGGGCATTATCGAAACCGCGCCTGCATCGCGTGGCTATACCGGCGGCTTTGGCGCCGAACTGATGCTCAAGGACCTGGGGCTGGCCACTGAGGCCGCGCGCCAGGCGCACCAACCGGTGATCCTCGGGGCCGTAGCTCAGCAGCTGTACCAGGCCATGAGCCTGCGCGGCGAAGGCGGCAAAGACTTCTCGGCCATCGTCGAGGCTTATCGCAAGAAGGATTGACGCAAGAGGTGGGCTTCATCGCGGGCCAGGTGGCCTTCCCTCTGTAACTGCGCACCAGAGGGAAGGGCGCCTGATCCGCGATTTTTTTTGTGCTCGATTCTGTAGGCAGTTCATGAGCCTGCGGGAGTGGTTTTACCCGCGAATGCGACGGTGAAGCCACTGCAGCATTCGCGGGCAAGCCCGCTCCTACAAAGGGCGGTGTAGGCCGTTTGGTCAGGCGAAGACGAAGTACTTGCGCACAGTCTCGACCACTTCCCAGGTGCCTTTCATCCCCGGCTCGATCACGAACACATCACCCGCTTTCAGGTGCTTCGGCTCTTCGCCTTCCGGGGTGATGATGCAGTAGCCATCAAGGAAGTGGCAGAACTCCCACTTCTCGTAGTTGACCTCGAACTTACCCGGCGTGCAGATCCAGGTGCCCATGATCTTGCTGCCGTCGGCCGACAGGTAGGCGTTGAGGTTGACGGTGTGCGGATCGCCGCCAATGCGCTTCCACTTGGTGGCGTCCACGACCGGCGTCGGGCAGGTTTCGCGCAGGACGGTGATGAAATCGGACATGGCACAACTCCTGGTGACTGGCTGAATGACCCGTCACCATAGGGCCAAGCGCCAAACCGCAGTTGCCTGGGCTCGACCTCCATCTGTCTGGTCGCGCTATGCCAGGCGGTTGACCTCGACGGTGACGTGGGCCAGTTCTTCGTGCACCCCCAGGGCTTGGCGCACACTGTCGGCGCTGAGTGCGCCCTGGGTGGCCAGGCCGAGAATGCAGGCGTACTGGTCCTTGCCCACACGCCACACATGCAGGTCGGTGATGCTGGCCGGCACCGGCAGTTGCGCCACCACTTCACGTATTTCGTCCACCACCGGCGCATCCATCTCCGCGTCCAGCAGCACCCGGCCGGTATCGCGCAGCAGGCCACGGGCCCACAGCGCCACCAGCAGCGCACCGACCAGGCCCATGACCGGGTCAAGCCAGCTGGCGCCCCAGAACTTGCCGGCCAGCAAGGCGATGATTGCCAGCACCGAGGTGGCGGCGTCGGCGATCACATGCAGGTAGGCCGAACGCAGGTTCAGGTCGTGATGGTGGTGGCCGTGGCCGTGGTGATGATCGTGGCCATGATGAGGGTGATCATGATGCTGGTGGTCATCCCGCAGCAGCCAGGCACAGATCAGGTTGACGGCCAGACCCACGGCGGCGATGAAGATCGCCTCGTCATAGTGGATTGGCCCCGGTGCCAGTAGGCGCTGCACCGACTGAAACGCCATCAACCCGGCCACGCCCAGCAACAGCAGGGCGCTGGAGTAGCCGCCGAGAATCTCGATCTTCCAGGTGCCGAAGGCAAAGCGCCTGTCGCCGGCATAACGCCGTGCGGCGGCGTAGGCCAGCAGCGACAGGCCCAAGGCCAGGGCGTGGGAGCTCATGTGCCAGCCATCGGCCAGCAATGCCATGGAATTGAACAACCAGCCCCCGGCAATCTCCGCCACCATCATCACGGCGGTGAGCCACACCGCCAGGCGGGTTTTGCGCTCGGCACCCAGGTTGCTGGTGTGAAACTGGTGGCTGTGCTGCCAGCGGTCTGAGGTTTGTGTCGCCATGGTTTATCATGCTCCCGGAATATCGAGAAATATACTATACCCCAGTATACCTAGCATGGTGTGAAACCCAATGGCACATACCCTGAAGAGCAAGAAGCAGCTGCTGACCCGGGTGCGCAAGATCAAAGGCCAGGCCGCCGCCCTGGAGACAGCGCTGGAGCAAGACAAGGACTGCCTGGCGATCCTGCAGCAGATCGCCGCCGTGCGTGGCGCGGTGAACGGGCTGATGGCCGAAGTGATGGAAGGGCATATCCGCGAACACCTGGTGGCGGACGGGCTGAGTGCCGAAGCGCGGCAGGACGAGGCGGACAAGGTGGCGGCGTTGTTGCGGTCTTACCTCAAGTAGGTTGCGGTGCGTACACCGAGTGCGCAGTGCGCAGTGCGCTGTGCTCTGGTTAATTCGGTAATGGAGGTAGTCGCGGCTGGCAAGTGCTTACCTTTAGTTTTCTAGCGCCTGTGGGGCCGAGCGCCGCCCGCGGCGCTCGGCCCCACAGGCGCTAGAAAACTAAAGGCGAATACCTACTAAGCCCACCAATACCGCACAAAGTGGAAGAACACTGGCGCCGCAAAGCACACCGAATCCATACGGTCGAGCATGCCGCCGTGGCCTTCGATCATGTGCCCCCAGTCCTTCACCCCACGGTCGCGTTTGATCGCCGACATCACCAGCCCGCCAAAGAAGCCCATGGCGTTTACCGCCAATGCCATCAGCGCCGCCTGCCAGAAGGTGAACGGGGTGATCCAGCACAGCATTGCGCCGATCAGGGTGGCCAGCGCCACGCCGCCGGCCAGGCCTTCAACGGTTTTGGAGGGCGACAGGTTGGGCGCCACCTTGCGCTTGCCGAACAGCTTGCCGCACACGTACTGCAGCACGTCGCTGATCTGCACCACCAAGATCAACCAGGCGATCAACAGCAGGTTGCGGCCCTCGTAGCCGGGGATATCCAGGGTCATCAACGCGGGCACCGACGACACGCAGTACACCGCGATCATCAACCCCCACTGCACCTTCGAGGCTCGTTCGAGAAAGCGCGTGGTGTCACCACCGAAGCTGGCCAGGATCGGCAGCAGCAGGAACAGGTACACCGGGATGAAGATGCTGAACAGCCCGTACCAGTCCATGGCGATAAGCACGTACTGCACCGGCAGCGCCACATAAAACGCTGCCACCAGCGCCGGGTAGTCGCTGCGCCGGGTTGGGGTGAGGGTCATGAATTCGCGCAGGGCGTAGAACGACACGCCATAGAACAGCACGATCACCCCGTACTTGCCGAACAGGAAGGCGATGCCGATTACCAGCACCATCACCCACCAGGCGTTGATACGGGCGTTGAGGTTATCGATTACCGCGTGCGGTGCCGAGCCGGCGCGCCACTTGAGCAGGCGACCGATCACGCTGGCGAGCAACAGCAGGGCACCGATGCCGGCAAACAGGGAAAGGGTGTTGTCGTCCATGTCAGGCCTCCTTGGGTGCCAGGTTCAGCAAGGCCTGGCTGGCCCGCTCAAGAAAGGCCTGCTTGCTCTCATCAGCGTGCAGGTGCAGCGGTTCGCCAAAGCTCAATGTGCACAGCAATGGCAACGGCAGGGCGCGGCCCTTGGGCATCACCCGGTTGAGGTTGGCGATCCATACGGGCACCAACTCGACCTCGGGGTTGGCTGCCGCCAGGTGGTAAAGCCCGCTTCGGAACGGCATCAGCGGCTCGTCACCCAGGTTGCGCGTACCCTCCGGGAAGAAGATCAGCGAGTCGCCCTGGGCCACGGCTTCGAGAACCGGCTGCAACGGGCTGCCTTGGCCGTCACTGCGTTGCCGGTTGATCAGCACGCCATTGAAGACCTTGCGAATGAGGAAGTCACGAATGCCAGGTTTGGCCCAGTAGTCGGCGCCGGCCACCGGCCGGGTACGCTTGCGCAGCGGCTGTGGCAGTGAGGCCCACAGCAGCACGAAGTCACCGTGGCTGCTGTGGTTGGCGAAGTACAGGCGCTGTACTGGCAACGGCGTGCAGCCCAGCCACAGGGCACGGGCGCCGGTGATCAGGCGGGCGGCGGAGGTGATCAGGTAGGCCGTGAGGTTGGCGAGCATGGGTGGGTAATCATCCCTTCAAAGGCAATGTCAGCAGGGCAGCCAAGGCCAGCGTCAGCTGCAGGCCCAGGCACACAGCCTGGCGGCGCAGCAGGGCCAGCGCGGCCTGGCTGCGGGCGGGCCAGGCGCGGGCGTCGGTGGCTTGCGGTTTGAGTTTCAGTTGGAACAGGGCGAGGTCCAGGGCCTGGGTGTCTGCCGCCAGGTCACTGCTCTTGGCGAGGTGGGCGAACAGTTCGGCATCCACGGCCACGCGCACAGCCCAGTACTTGTGCAGCACACCGAGTAACAGCAGCACGCTGCACAGCAGGCTGGCCAGCGGTAGTAGCGGGGCACCCAGCAAAGGCGCCAGGCCATAGGCCAGCGCCAGCAGGCTGAGGCCGTCGGACAAGCGCTCCAGCTGTTTGCCACGGCCCAGCAGGCTGGCCACCACCAGCAGGTTCATGGTTGTGCGCCCAGATGTTGCAGAGCCTGGCGGTGCGCAGGGTGCAGGACGATGCCGGGGCGGGCTTTGCGGATCAGCGCTTCAGCCTGTTGGGCGTCGCTGCAGCGGCCGGTGAGTACCAGCCAGGCGGCCACAGCGCTGGCGCTGCGCGAATAGCCCAAGGCGCAGCAGACCAGCACGGGGCCTTGGCAGCGCAGGCGTTCGATTGCAGTGGCAGCCTGGTACAGCACAGGGCTGTCCGGGACTATCAGGTCCAGGGTAGGAAAACACGCATAGCCAACGGCTGACGCGCTCCTACGAAGGTCTGCGCCATCCCGAACATTACACGGCAGCTCCGCGCACAGATCGACCACTGCTGCGAATGGTGTTCCACGCCATGGAATCCGCCCCAAGTACACGCCATCCCACACTTCATCCGCCTGCGGGTGCCGCCTGGTCCATAACCGTGAATTGGCCCACGCCGCCAACAGGTACGGCGCCAGCAGCCAGTTGGCGGCATTCGACAAACGGCCGTCGGCGCCTTTCTGAAAGCCGCCTGCGCCGCACATGGCATAGTTCAGCGCCACCAAAGCCAACGACACCGCCGGCCAGGCCAACCATAGCCAGGCGCCGCCCAATACGGCGGCTGGCGCCGCACACAACAGGGCGCCAACGGCGTAGCACAGCGCCACGCGCCAGCGCTTGGCATCACGGGCAAGGCGTGCCTGTTGCCAAGGTAGCTGCCCCTGATGCGGCCACAGCCACACACAGGCAAACCCCGCCAATGCCCCGGTGGGCACGTCGACGAAATGGTGCTGCCAGGTGGTCAGCACCGACACCCCAATCAGCGCCATCCAGCCATGCATCAACCAACGCCAGGGCTGGCGCCGCACATGCCGGGCAAACATCGTCCAGATAATCACCAGCAGCGCAATATGCAGCGAGGGCGCCTGGTTGAACGGCTTGTCGAAGCCCATCAGCACATCGAACAGCCAGCCGAACACACCACCCAGCTCTGGCCGTTCGAAGGTGAAGCGCAATGGCCAGAGCAGGAAGCAGCTGACGCTGATCAGCTGTGCGGTTAACAGCGCCAGCGCATGCCGGTCCATTTCCTGGCGGGTGCGCGGCAGCAGGAAAGACAAGCCGTAGAGCAGGTCGATCGACCAGTACGGGATGATCGTCCATGGCCACAACGGCATGTTGCGTTCCCAGCCGAACACCAGGCTGCCGACATCGCTGCGCCCGGCCGTATGGTTGTTCGCCAGCCCGTAGCTGAGGAAAAACAACGGCCCCAGCAGCAGGAGCCAAAACACCCCGCGGCGGATCAGCCCAGGCTCGCGCGATGGGCTCATTCAGCGCACCCGTTGTGCCAGGCAGACGCTGAAAATGCCCCACTCATCAATGCGCTGGGCCAACTTGCGGAACCCTGCTGCCGCTACCAGCTGGTCCATTTCGGCCTGGCTGCGGCGGCGCATTACCCAGGCCTCGCCGCCGCGGTGGCTGGTCAGGGCGCGGGCGATCATTTCCAGTTGCGGGTGCCACGGCTGGCCGGTGTAGACCAGGTAGCCGCCTTCTTCTACCGCGTCGGCAAGGCCTGCCAGCGAGTTGCCTACCTGGTGATTGCTGGGGAACAGTTCGTACAGGCCCGAGACCACGGCCAGGGTCGGTGGTTGTTCCAGTGTGGCCAGGCTTTGGCGGTCGAAGGCATCACCGTGGACGAAACGGGCAATGTCGGCCAGGCCTTTTTCAGCAATCAGCGCGCTGCCCTGCTGCACGTTCAGTTCGCTGTAGTCGCGCAGCAGGATCGAGTCTGGCAGTTGCTTAAGTGCCTGCAGGGCCTCGAGGATGTAGCGGCCATGACCCGCGGCGATATCGACAATGTGCACCGCCCGCTGTTGTTCGCGCAGGCGGGCGATGGCCAGGCGCAGCAGCTCCTCGACGTGTAGCTTGCGCTGGCGAATGCCACGCCAGCCGATGGCGTTGAGGTAGTTCTGGTCGACCAGGCGGCCCAGCTTGCCTTTGCCGGTCGGCTGGTTGCGGTACACGTAGTCAAGGGTGCTGCCAGAGTCGAAACCAGTGTCGAAACCCAGCTTTACGCCGGCGGACAGCCCCTTGCCCACGTGCAGCCCGGCACGCGTGGCGCGCCAGTAAAGCGCGCGGGGCGAATTGCGTGGCAACGGCGCGGCCAGGCTTTCGGCCTCGGCGCAACTGGCGCCAGCCTTGTCGGCATCGAGCAGCGAAGGCACCGCGGCGGGGTGGCTGAAGCAGTGCTCGACGAATCGCTCGATACGCCGCAGTGCATGCGCCCGCTCACGCTCGCCCAGGGTGTCATGGAAGAAGCCCGGGAGGATGTGCATTTCCTTGCGCGCACTGCCCAAACGCTCGAAAAAGCGTTCCTGCGGCTGCCGCTCGACCACCAAGTCGGCCCCGGACACCAGCAGCTGGGTTGGCAGCTGAATGGCTTGGGCGTCTGCCACCACGCGGTCGGCGGCGTCGTACAGGCCCAGCAGCATGGTCACCGAAATCGGCCGGCTGATCAGCGGGTCGGCCACGTACGACATGACCCGCTCGGGGTCGTGGGTAAGTAGGCGTGGTTTGACGTAGCTGTTGACGAAGAAGTTGCCGCGCAAGGCCCTCAGCAGCTTCAGGCCGGGGCGGGCGAACGGCACGTACAGCTTGACCTTGAACGCCGGCGAGGCCAGCACCAGGCAACGCACCTTGGGCGCGTAGTCGTGCGCCCAGGTGGCGACCAGCACCGCACCGACGCTCTGCGCCAGTACCACCAGGTCCTGTTCGGCGATGCCATGCTGAGCCTGGATATGCTCAATGAAGGTTTGTACATCGCGCACGCTGGTGGCGAACCCCGGGCTGTCGCCCCGCGCCCCCGGCGACTGGCCGTGGCCACGGGCGTCCCAGGCGAAGAAGTCGTAGCCTGGCATGTCCAGTTCATCGGCCAGGTGGGCCATGCGCCCACCGTGTTCGTGACCACGGTGGAACATCACCACGGCCCGACGTGGCTGGTGTTCGTTGCGGGTGGCAGGCCAATGACGGTAGTGCAACTCAACACCGTCATGGGTAGAGAAGTGCAGCGCTTGCGCTTGGCGCATGGTCAACGTCCTTTTACGACGGCAGTAGGCTCAACGGGTTTCGGCCAGCCCCTGGCGAACCCGGTTGTAGAGGGTATAGAGCGAGAGTGCCAGGATCACCAGCAACAGGCCGTTGATCCAGGCACCGTTCAGCAGGCCGAAGGCGACACCGGTGCCGAGCACGCCGAAGGCAAATGCTCGGTCGCTCTTGCCCATGGGCCCGTCGTAGCGCCGCGAGGCACCGGCCAGTGGGCCCATGACACCGGCGTATTCGCTGAAGGTGGCGCTGAGCACTACCAGTACCACCAGGCTTGGCGATACCCCTGCCAGCAAGGCAAAAGGCAGGTAGAGGGCGGCGTCGGCGATCACATCGCAGAGTTCATTGAGGTAGGCGCCGAGGGTAGATTGCTGGCCGAATTCCCGGGCGAGCATACCGTCTACGGCGTTCAGGGCCATGCGCAGCAGCATCCAGACCGGCAGCAGGATGAACAGCCAAGTGACATGGGGCAGGGTGGCCAGCAGCAGGCCCAGCAGGATTGACACCAGGGCGGCAGCGACGGTGACTTGGTTGGCGGTGACGCCGCGCTCGTACAGGCGCTGCACGGCGGGACGGAGCAGCGCCTGGAAGCGCGGTTTCAGCTGGTAGATCGATGCCACTGGGAAATCCTTTTCGGTGGGGCGTGATCGCGCCATTGTGTGCGAGCCTTGTACGCAGGTAAACCCACACAGGAATAGCAGCGCATACCCTGTAGGAGCGGGTTTACCCGCGAACACGGGCCAAGCCCGTGCCATCCACCCCGTCAGCCGGTCAGGGGTACGCCAATGCGCTGCCAGCGCCCAGGCCGACCAACTAGTGGTTAGCGATTAGCTGACGAAGCGCTAAGCATGTCGATCATCTGGATGTCGAAATCGCGCTCCAGGTAGTCCATGCGCTTTTCAAAGAATGCGCTCATGTGTGGCAGGGCCGAGTGCACATCCAGCGCGGCCTTGTCAGCCCAGACCTCAAAGAACACGAACAGGCTCGGGTCGTGCTTGTCCCGCAGCATGTGGTACTCGATGCAGCCCGGCTCCTGACGGCTTGGCTCGACGTAGGCACGGAACAGGGTCTCGAAGGCTTCGGCCATTTCCGGGCGGGTCTTGGCTTTGAGGATGAAGGCGTACTGCTCGCTCATGGGTCGCTACTCGGTAAAGGGAGGTGACGCGATTCTACGGCAATAATGCGATGCTTATTCGTGACTTCAGGTCAATTGTATTTTGCCCTGTCGCTGCTGTATCCCACGCTCGCGAGCTTTTAACCTGCCGGCCTGACATTTTCCCGAGGCCCGCATGAAAAAGATCCTTTTGCTCAATGGTGGTAAACAGTTCGCTCACTCCGAGGGTCGCCTCAACGCGACCTTGCACGAAACGGCCATCGCTCATTTGGACCGCGCCGGTTTCGATGTGCGCCAAACCTTTATCGACGGCGGCTACGACGCCCAGGAAGAGGTAGAGAAATTCCTCTGGGCTGATGTGGTGATCTACCAGATGCCAGGCTGGTGGATGGGCGCGCCATGGACCGTGAAGAAGTACATCGATGACGTATTCACCGCAGGCCACGGCAGCCTCTACGCCAACGATGGCCGTACCCGTTCGGACCACTCGCAGAAGTACGGCAGCGGTGGCCTGGTGCACGGCAAGCAGTACATGCTGGCGCTGACCTGGAACGCCCCGCAGCAGGCTTTCGATGACCCAAGCGACTTCTTCGAAGGCAAGGGCGTGGATGCGGTGTACTTCCCGTTCCACAAGGCCAACCAGTTCCTCGGCATGACCGGGTTGCCGACCTTCCTGGCTGTGGACGTGATGAAACGCCCAGACGTGCCGGCGGCCCTGGCGGCCTATGAAGCGCATTTGGACAAGGTGTTCGGCAAGGCTGTGTAGGCGCGGGCTTGCCGGCGAAGAGGCCAGTACAGGCACCGCTGGACTTGGCACCCACAAGCGGCTATCTAGTCCCTGCACAGACCAACCACAGGCCCCGATGTGAAAACCCGATCCGAAGAACTCCAGGTGTTCGTTGCCGTCATCGACTGCGGCTCGATTTCCGCCGCAGCCGAGCAAATGGGCCAGACCCCGTCCGCCGTCAGCCGCACCCTGTCGCGCCTGGAGGGCAAGCTGGGCACCACGCTGGTCAACCGCACCACGCGGCGCATGGACCTGACCGAGGAAGGCCGCTTCTTCCTCGAGCGCGCGCGCTTGGTGCTGGAGCAAATGGACGAGATGGAAGAGCGCCTGTCGATGCACCACCAGACCCCCACCGGGCGCCTGCGCATCAACGCCGCGGCGCCGTTCATGCTGCATGCCATCCTGCCGTGGATCGGTGAGTTCCGCCGCCAGTACCCGGGCATCGAGCTGGAGCTTAATACCGACGACCTGATTATCGACCTGCTGGAACAGAGCACCGATGTGGCGATCCGCATCGGTGAACTGGCCGACTCCAGCCTGCACGCGCGCAACCTGGGTTGCAGCCCGGTGCAAGTGCTGGCCAGCCCGGCATATCTCGAGCAGCACGGCACGCCACAGCGGGTCGAGGACCTGGCCCAGCACTGCCTGCTAGGTTTCAGCCAGCCCGAATCGCTCAACCACTGGCCGCTGCGCCACGCCCAGGGTGACCGCTGGAGCATCCGCCCGGCGTTGATCGCCTCCAGTGGCGAAACCTTGCGCCAGCTGGCGCTGGCTGGCGAGGGCATCGTCAGCCTGTCGCACTTCATGACCCACGAGGACATCCGCAGCGGGCGCCTGCAGGTGTTGCTCAGTGAAGCCAACAACGGCTATCGCCAGCCGATCCATGCCGTGTACTACCGCAACACCCAACTGGCGTTGCGTATCCAGTGCTTCCTCGATTTCATCCAGCGCAAGTTGGCGATGTACGCCTGCTGAATTGTCTGAAGGCGACAGCGCCTGTCCATCGACGGCGAATATTCAACAGGTTTATTGCATAGTCGATCCACTTCGACCTTACTGGGTGCTCAACAAAAACAACACCAAGGAAGTGTCATGCGTAGCGTTCCGTTCCAGTACCTGGCTCTTGCAGCCGCGATCCTGAGCTGTTCCTCGGTTTACGCCGCCAACCTGGAGGGCGGCGCGGTGGCCGCGCCCGATCAATATGGTGCACAGGTGGCCGCCGACATCCTCAAGAAAGGCGGCAACGCGGTGGATGCGGCAGTGGCCACGGCCTTTACCCTCGCGGTGACTTACCCCGAAGCCGGCAACATCGGAGGCGGCGGCTTCATGACCCTGTTCGTCGATGGCAAGCCCTACTTCCTCGACTACCGCGAAGTCGCGCCCAAGGCCGCCACACGCAACATGTACCTGGACGACAAGGGCGAGGTCATCGAGAACCTCAGCCTGGTCGGGGCACGCGCCGCTGGCGTACCTGGTACGGTGATGGGCCTGTGGGAGGCGCACCAGAAGTTCGGCAAGTTGCCCTGGAGCGAACTGCTGACCCCGGCCATCGGCTATGCCAAAAACGGTTTCAAGGTGGCCGAAAAGCAGTACCAGTACCGCAACGATGCGCAAGGCATGTTCAAGACCGCGACCAACTTCAACGACTACTTTGGCAGCATGAAAGTCGGTGAGTTGTTCAAGCAGCCGGAGATGGCCCAGACCCTCGAACGTATCGCCGACAAGGGTGTGAGCGAGTTCTACCAAGGCAAGACCGCCGACCTGCTGGTGGCGCAGATGCAGGCCGACAAGGGCTTGATCAGCAAACAGGACCTAAAGGACTACAAGGCTGTATGGCGTGAGCCGATGGCCGTGAGCTGGCGTGGCAATGTGGTCTACACCGCGCCACCGCCAAGCTCTGGCGGCGTCGCCCTGGCCCAGCTGCTAGGCATCAAGGAAAACCGCGCCGCAGACTTCAAAGGGGTGGCGCACAACTCGGCGCAGTACATCCACCTGTTGGCCGAGATCGAGAAGCGGGTGTTCGCCGACCGTGCCGACTACCTGGGTGACCCAGCCTTCACCCAGGTGCCCGTGGACCAGCTGGTGGCCAAGGACTACCTGGCCAAGCGCGCCGCGCAGGTCAACCCGCAGGCCATTTCCGCCACCGACCAAGTCAAGCCGGGCCTGGAACCGCACCAAACCACGCACTTCTCGATCGTCGACAAACAGGGTAACGCGGTCAGCAACACCTACACCCTCAATCTCGACTACGGCAGTGGCGTGGTGGTGAAAGGTGCCGGCTTCCTGCTCAACGACGAGATGGACGACTTCAGCGCCAAGCCGGGGGCGGCGAATGCCTTTGGTGTGGTGGGCGGCGATGCCAATGCCATTGCGCCGGGCAAGCGCATGTTGTCGTCCATGAGCCCTAGCCTGATGACCCGCGATGGCAAGGTTGCGCTGGTTATCGGTACGCCGGGTGGCTCGCGGATTTTCACCTCTATCTTCCAGGTGATGAACAACCTGTACGACTACGGCATGCCGCTGGACAAGGCGGTGGCGGCGCAGCGCGTGCACCATCAGTTGCTGCCCAAGGACACTATCTACTTCGACAGCTATGCGCCGTTGACCGGGCCAGTGGCTGATGGACTGAAGAAGATGGGCTATGTGCTGGAGGACCAGGGCTGGGAGATGGGCGATATCCAGGCGATCCGGGTGGATGGGGCGAAGCTGGAGACCGCTTCCGATCCACGCGGGCGCGGGGTGGGGATGATCGTCAAGTAAGCGGTCACCTGTGCCGGCCCATCGCCGGCAAGCCAGCGCTCCCAGGTACGACGCAGCCTCCGAGGCCTGTGCAGTCCCTGTGGGAGCCTGGCTTGCCGGCGATGGGTCGCAAAGCGGCCCCAGGCTTCATAGGTCAGACGCGGAACTGGCTGACCAGCGTCTGCAGCTGCCCACCAAGGCGCGCCAACTCAATGCTGGACGCCGCCGTCTCGTCACTGGCCGCGGCCGTTTGCTCCGACACATCACGCACATTCAGGATGCTGCGGCTGATCTCTTCAGCCACCGCACTCTGCTGCTCCGCCGCTGCAGCAATCTGCTGGTTCATCGATTGGATGCTCGACACTGTGCTGGTGATGCTCTCCAGCGAGGCCCCGGCCTTGCGCGCCAGCTCGACGCTGCTGTCGGTCAGGGTACGGCTACCGTGCATGGCCGTCGCCACTTGCTGGGTGCCATGCTGCAGGCTAGCGATCAGCTCTTCGATCTCTTCAGTGGACTTCTGCGTGCGCTGGGCCAGGCCGCGCACTTCGTCGGCGACCACGGCAAAACCACGGCCAGCCTCGCCGGCACGCGCCGCTTCGATCGCGGCGTTCAGCGCCAGCAGGTTGGTCTGTTCGGCCACCGACTTGATCACGTCCATCACACTGCCGATCTTCTGGCTTTCCTGCTGCAGCAGGCTCATGGCCTCGGTGGAGCGGTGCACCTCCGCGGCCAGGCGCTCGATTTGGCCAATTGCCTCGCCCACCACGCGGTCGCCAGCACGGGCTTGGTCATCGGCACCGGTGGCAGCATGCGATGCCTGCTCGGCATTGCGCGCCACTTCCTGAACGGTGGCGGCCATTTCGTGCATGGCCGTGGCCACCTGGTCGGTTTCGACCTTCTGGCTGTTGGCGCCAGCGCTGGTCTGTTCGGTTACTGCCGACAGCTCCTCGGCGGCGCTGGCGATTTGCGTGACGCCGTCGCGGATGCCACTGATCAGCTCGCGCAATGTGGTACCCATGCGGGCGATGCCTTGCTGCAGCACGCCCAGTTCGTCGCGGCGGGTGACGCGCAGGTGCTGGGTGAGGTCGCCGTTGGCGATCTTCTCCACCGCCGCCAGGGTGTCGCGCAGCGGGCGGGTGATCTGCCGGGTGATCAGCACTGCTGCCAGCACGCCGACCAGCAGCGCCAACAGGGTGGCGATGGCTTGCAGGCTGCGGGCCTGGCTGCTCTCGATGTCACGGCGGGCCAGCTGGATCTGGTACAGCGCATCGCTGCGCTTGACGATGTCGGCACCCTGTACGGTCATTTCGGCACGCGCGCTGGTGATATTGGCGACCGCGTCGCGGAACTGGCGCACGGCGTCACGGTAGGCCAGCACCGAGCGCTCGAACTGTTGCAGACGTGCGTCTTCAGCGGGCAGCTGGCGCTTGAGGTTGTCGATTGCGGCCAAGGCGGCGTCCAGCTGGCGCAAGGCGGCCTGTTCGTTGGCGGCGTTGTTGTCGGCGATGTAGCCGCGCACGTCGATACGCACCTGCAGCAGTTGCTGGCGGGCCTTGCTGATCAGCTGGTATTGGGCCAGGCGCACGCTGTCGGCTTGCGAGCGCGCCATCACTTCCTCGCTGAGGGCGTCCATGGCTTGGTCGGCGCGGCTGGCCAAACCGTCCATTGCCGTGCGCGCGGTGCGGGTGGCGTCGTAGCCCTGGCGCATCTTGTTCAGCGACACCTTGTAGGCGCTGATGGTTTCGCCCAGGCCCTCCAGCAGCTTGATGTTGTCGGGGCTCTTGAAGGTGCTGGCCAGGTAAGCCTGCTGCTTACCGAAGGCGTCCAGCTTGGCCTGGGTATTGGCGGCAGCAGCATCGTCACCGTTGGCGATCATGTACTGCAGGCGCGCAATACGCAGGTCGGTCAGGTCCTTGTTGAGCTGGCCGATATCGCCCATCCAGTTACTGCGGTCGATCAGGCTGCCCAGGCTGGTCCAGCCGGTCAGGGCCAGCAAGCCAGTGAGGATCAGTACCAGGCCGAAGCCCAGGCCAAGTTTAAGGTTGACGCTGATGTTAGCGAACCAGCTGTTCATGCACGCTCTCCAGAAGTAGTTTTCGCTCGCTTGATCGTCGATCGCCAGGCGTTTTTGTTCTGGATGCCCGCTGACTCGTGCAGGGGTTATCGGCAGTGATGGGGGAAGCTGAAACGCTTTTTCAGCAGATTTGTAACGGAGGAAAAGGGGCTGCAAAGCAGCCCCATGCAGTATTAAAGGTTGCGCGAACTAAAGGTATCGCAGCGGCTCACTTCGCCTTCGGCAAACCCCGCTTTGAACCAGCGTACCCGCTGCGCCGAGGTGCCATGGGTGAACGAGTCTGGCACCACGCGCCCGCGGCCCTGCTGCTGCAAGCGGTCATCACCAATGGCATTGGCCGCGTTCAGCGCTTCCTCAACGTCACCCGGCTCCAGCCAGTTCAGGCGCTGCTGTGCCTGGTAGGCCCATACCCCGGCCAGGCAGTCGGCCTGCAATTCCTGGCGCACCAGCAGGCCATTGTCGCCTTCCATGCGCTGGCCGTTGCGGCGTGCAGCATCGACCTTGGCCGAGACGCCCAGCAGGGTCTGCACGTGGTGGCCGATTTCGTGAGCGATCACATAGGCCTGAGCGAAGTCGCCAGCTGCAGCGAAGCGGGTTTCCATTTCGCGGAAGAACGACATGTCCAGGTAAACCCGCTGGTCCGCCGGGCAGTAGAACGGCCCCACCGCCGCCGAGGCAAAGCCACACGCCGAATTAACCTGGCCGCTGAACAGCACCAGCTTGGGCTCGCGGTACTGCTTGCCGCCTTCGGCGAACAGGGCTTTCCAGGTGTCTTCGGTGTCGCCCAGGATCGAGGCGACGAACTCGGCCTGCTGGTCATTGGCTGGCGGCGCCTTGCCGCCCACGCCGCTGGGCGCCTGCTGCTGTTGCTGCTCCAGCTGGCCGGTAAGCTGGCCAAGAATCTGCAGCGGGTCCTGGCCGGTGAGCCAGCCGATGCCGACAATCAGCAGAATCGCCCCAAGCCCCAGCCCTTTGCCGCCGCCGAAACGCATGCCGCCGCCACCGCCACCTTCGCCTCGGGCATCGACCACGTTGTCGCTGCGTCGGCCTTTTCGCCATTCCATGAAAGCTCTCCCGAGCGTGAAACAAGAACACAAAGATTAGTTCACGACAGCGCTAGGTGTCAGGCCAAGGTGCTAATCCATAACCAAATGGTTATGTATGAGGTGGCTGATTTCAATATTCATCGCGCGTGGCTTGCTCGAAACTGCATATCCGCCTGCCACGCCCAGGCGTTCTCATAATTCCAAGAGAGGAAACCGGCATGCCCGCCCAGGACAACAGCCGCTTCGTGATCCGTGATCGCAACTGGCACCCGAAAGCCCTTACGCCCGACTACAAAACGTCCATTGCCCGCTCACCGCGACAGGCGCTGGTCAGCATTGCGCAGTCGATCAGCGAAACCACCGGCCCGGACTTTTCCCACCTGGGCTTCGGCGCCCACGACCATGACCTGCTGTTGAACTTCAACAACGGTGGCCTGCCAATCGGCGAGCGCATCATCGTCGCGGGCCGCGTAGTCGACCAATATGGCAAACCTGTGCCGAACACTCTGGTGGAAATGTGGCAGGCCAACGCCGGCGGCCGCTACCGCCACAAGAACGACCGCTACTTGGCGCCGCTGGACCCGAACTTCGGTGGCGTCGGCCGCTGCCTGACCGACCGTGACGGCTACTACAGCTTCCGCACCATCAAGCCGGGCCCGTACCCATGGCGCAATGGCCCGAACGACTGGCGCCCAGCGCACATCCACTTCGCCATCAGCGGCCCGTCGATTGCCACCAAGCTGATTACCCAGTTGTACTTCGAGGGTGACCCGCTGATCCCGATGTGCCCGATCGTCAAGTCGATTGCCAACCCGCAAGCCGTGCAGCAGTTGATCGCCAAGCTCGACATGAGCAACGCCAACCCGATGGACTGCCTGGCCTACCGCTTTGACATCGTGTTGCGCGGCCAGCGCAAGACCCACTTCGAAAACTGCTGAGGACCCCGCCATGCCAATCGAACTGCTGCCGGAAACCCCTTCGCAGACCGCCGGCCCCTACGTGCACATCGGCCTGGCCCTGGAAGCGGCCGGCAACCCGACCCGCGACCAGGAAATCTGGAACTGCCTGGCCAAGCCCGGGGCGCCCGGCGAGCACATTTTGCTGATCGGCCAGGTGTATGACGGTAACGGCCACCTGGTGCGCGATTCGTTCCTGGAAGTCTGGCAAGCCGACGCCAACGGCGAGTACCAGGATGCCTACAACCTGGAAAACGCCTTCAACAGCTTTGGCCGCACCGCCACCACCTTCGATGCCGGGGAGTGGACCCTGCACACGGTCAAGCCGGGTGTGGTGAACAACGCTGCTGGCGTGCCGATGGCGCCGCACATCAACATCAGCCTGTTTGCCCGGGGGATCAACATCCACCTGCACACGCGGTTGTATTTCGATGATGAGGCCGAGGCCAATGGCAAGTGCCCGGTGCTCAACCTGATCGAGCAACCGCAGCGACGTGAGACGCTGATTGCCAAGCGTTGCGAGGTGGACGGGAAGACGGCGTATCGCTTCGATATCCGTATTCAGGGGGAAGGCGAGACGGTGTTCTTCGACTTCTGAGTTAAGCCCGGGGCCGCTTGGCGGCCCATTCGCGGGCAAGCCCGCTGCTACTTCATTGGTGTGCACAGCCCATTGTCGGCGTGCGCTACCCATTGTAGGAGCGGGCTTGCCCGCGAATGGGCTGCAAAGCAGCCCCGACAAGCTAAGGCTCAGCGCCGAACCAGCAGTACCCCACTCTCCATATGGTGGGTATACGGGAACTGGTCAAACAACGCACACCGCTCGATCCGGTGGGTGTCATGCAACTGGGCAATGTTCGCCGCCAGCGTCTCCGGGTTGCACGAGATATACAGGATCCGCTCGAAACGCCGGGTCAGCTCGCAGGTATCCGGGTCCATCCCCGCGCGCGGGGGGTCGACAAATACCGTACCGAACTCATAGCTTTTCAGGTCGATGCCTTCCAGCCTACGGAACGGTCGCACCTCATTCAGCGCCTGGGTCAGCTCTTCGGCCGACAACCGCACCAAACGCACGTTATCCACAGCGTTCTCAGCGAGGTTGCTCAGCGCCGCATTCACCGAGGTCTTGCTGATCTCGGTGGCCAGCACCTGGCGCACACGGGTGGCCAGCGGCAGGGTGAAGTTGCCATTGCCGCAATACAGCTCCAGCAAATCGTCCTCACGCTCGCCAATGGCCTCGAAGGCCCAGCTCAGCATCTTCTGGTTTACCGCGCCGTTGGGCTGGGTGAACGCGCCTTCCGGCTGGCGGTAGCTGAACACGCGGCCAGCCACGTCGAGCTTTTCTACCGCGTAGTCGCGGCCGATCACCAGGCGTTTGCCCTTGGAACGGCCGATAACGCTCACGCCCAGTTCCTCGGCCAGTTGCCGTGCGGCCACTTCCCAGGCTTCGTCCAGCGGGCGGTGGTAGCACAGGGTGATCATCGCATCGCCGGCCAGGGTGGTGAGGAACTCCACCTGGAACAGGCGGTTGCCCAGTGGCTCGCTGGCCTGCCAGGCCGCCTTCAGGCGCGGCATGAGTGCATTGATGCGCTGGCTGGCAATGGGGAAGTCGTCGATCAATATCGCCTTGTGCTTCTCGCCCGGGGCGAACATGGCGTAGTGGCGCTGGCCTTCCTCGCGCCACAGGCGGAACTCGGCGCGCAGGCGGTAATGCTCGCGCGGCGAATCGAAAACAGCCGGTTCCGGCGCCGCGAACGGCGCCAGCAGCTCGCGCAGCCGGGCCACCTTGGCGTCCAGCTGGGTGGTGTAGGAGGAGGGGTCGAAAGCAGCACTCATGCGTTGAACCAGCCCAGCTTGATAACGAACAGGATGGAAAGGATCACCAGGGCCGGGTTCAGGTCGCGGTGGCGGCCGGAGATCAGCTTGACGGCGGTCCAGGAAATGAAGCCGAAGGCGATACCGTTAGCGATCGAGTAGGTCAGCGGCATCGCCAGGGCGGTGACTACCACGGGTGCGGCTTCGGTGACGTCGTCCCAGTTTATTTCCGCCAGGCCGGATGCCATCAGCACCGCGACGAACAGCAGCGCCGGGGCGGTGGCGAAGGCTGGCACGCTACCGGCCAGCGGCGCGAAGAACAGCGCCAGCAGGAACAGCACGGCGACCACGATGGCGGTCAGGCCGGTGCGGCCACCGGCACTCACGCCCGCGGCGGATTCGATATAGCTGGTGGTGGTCGAGGTGCCCAGCAGCGAACCGGCCATGGCCGCGGTGCTGTCGGCGATCAGGGCACGGCCCATCTTCGGCATGTGGCCGTCCTTGCCCATCAAACCGGCGCGCTTGGCCACGCCAATCAGGGTGCCGGAGTTGTCGAACAGGTCGACGAACAGGAACGCGAAGATCACGCTGACCAGGCCTACGTCCAGCGCGCCGGCGATGTCCAGTTGCAGGAAGGTCGGCGCCAGCGACGGCGGCATGGAGACGATGCCGCCGAACGGCGTCACGCCCATCACGATCGAGGCGATGGTTACCGCCAGGATGCCGATCAGCACCGCGCCGCGTACTTTCAGCGACTCCAGGCCGACGATCAGGAAGAAGCCCAGGGTGGCAAGGATCGGTGCTGGCTGCTTGAGGTCGCCCAGGCCCACCAGGGTGGCCGGGTTATCGACGACGATGCCGGCGTTATGCAGGGCGATCAGTGCCAGGAACAGGCCAATGCCGGCGGCAATCGCCGAACGCAGCGGCAGCGGGATGCTGTTCACGATCCATTCGCGGATGCGGAAGATCGACAGCAGGAAGAACATCACCGCCGACAGGAAGACCGCGCCCAGCGCCACCTGCCAGGTGTGGCCCATGTGCAGCACCACGGTGTAGGTGAAGAACGCGTTCAGGCCCATGCCCGGCGCCAGGGCGATCGGGTAGTTGGCGATCAGGCCCATGGTGGTGGAGCCGATGGCCGCTGCCAGGCAGGTGGCGACGAAGATCGCGCCCTTGTCCATGCCGGTCTCGCCGAGGATGCTCGGGTTGACGAACAGGATGTAGGCCATGGCCAGGAAGGTAGTGACGCCCGCGAGTATCTCGGTGCGCACATTGGTGTTGTGTGCTCTTAGTTGAAACAGCCTTTCCAGCATGCCCGCTCCCCAAGGCGCCCCCGGCGCCATGAATGTATCGACCCCATCAGCAAAGCACAGACCGTACCGGTTGCCGTGGTTTTGTGTGGGGCGGAAAAAAGCCGCGCATCATACCAGCATGCTTGGCGGGGGCCTATCGCCGTTGGGGAACAGGGCGATCAGCCGTTATGCAGCCGATCCCGCTTGGCCAGGGTAGGGAACAGCTTTATCCACACCCCCGTCACCAGCAAGGTGCCCACGCCCCCCATCACCACCGCCGGGACTGTGCCAAACCAGTGCGCCGTCACCCCCGATTCGAACTCGCCGAGCTGGTTCGAGGCACCAATGAACAGCCCGTTCACCGCGCTCACCCGGCCGCGCATTTCGTCGGGTGTCTCCAGTTGCACGAAGGCTCCGCGGATGACCATGCTGATCATGTCCGCCGCGCCCAGCACCACCAGCACCGCCAGCGAGAACCAGAACGAGGTCGACAGGCCAAAGGCGATGGTTGCCACACCAAATACGCCCACTGCCGTAAACATGGTCCGCCCGACGTTGCGCTCGAAGGGGAAGCGCGCCAGCCACAGCGACATCAACAACGCCCCCACCGCCGGTGCCGAGCGCAGCAGGCCAAGGCCCAGCGGGCCGGTCAGCAGGATGTCCTTGGCGAACACCGGCAGCAGCGCGGTGGCCCCGCCCAGCAACACGGCGAACAGGTCGAGCGAGATGGCGCCAAGAATGTCGGGCCTGCTGCGGATGAAACGGATGCCGGCCAGCAGTGACTCAAGGCTGGCGCGCCCACGCTGCACGACCTGGCCGCGCGCCTGGAGGCTCAGGGTGAGTAGGCAGGCGATGGCGTAAAGGGCGACGGTGGGGCCATACACCCAGATGCTGCCGAAGGCGTACAGGAAACCGCCCACTGCAGGTGCCACGATGGTCGCTGCCTGAGTGGCCGAGGCCGAAGCCGCCACCGCCCGCGGGAACAGCCCGGGCGGTACCACATTGGGTAACAGCGCTTGGGTGGCCGGCATCTCGAACGAGCGAGTGGCCCCCAGCAGAAAGGCCAAGGCAAAAATCAGTTCACGGCTGACGTTATCGGTGGCGCTGCCCACCGCCAGCGCCAGGGCAATCAGCCCCTGCAGGCTCTGGCACAGGGCGGCGACTTTGCGCCGGTCATAGCGGTCGGCGACGTGCCCGGTGTGCAGCATGAACAGCACCCGTGGGGCGAACTCGACCAGGCCGACCAAGCCCAAGTCCAGCACATTGCCGGTGAGTTGGTAGAGGTGCCAGCCGATGGCCACGGTGAGCATCTGGAAGCCGCTGGCGGTGAACACACGGGCTAGCCAGAAGGCAAGAAAAGGACGGTGGTGACGCAACAACTGCGGTGCGGAATCGGACATCGGAAACCAAGGGCCTCGGCGCAGTAGAGGGGTGCGCAGCGTATCATCTGTTTGTAACAAGCGGTTACTGTTTGCCCGGGTCGGCACTTTTTCCCACTTCATGAAAGAGGGTGAGGCAACCGGTCACGCGGCAATCAACCACACGCCCCGGCGGGCCATTCGGGACTATGCTTCCAAGCATTCGTTGACCTGGGTCAATCGTTGCTTTTGCAACAACCATTCAACGAATAGGCCTGCGGGCCGGAATCCCTACGATCGAACAGAACAATTCCAACGCGCCGTACTCGACTATGTGGGGGCAGTGGGCGACGGGGCCACAAGCCCGGACGCCGGATTATCTGAAGAGGAAGCACCATGTTCGGAATAGAGGCCTTAGAGCTCGCCCGAATGCAGTTTGCCTTTACCGTGTCGTTCCACATCCTGTTCCCGGCCATCACCATCGGCCTGGCGAGCTACCTGGCAGTCCTTGAAGGCCTCTGGCTAAGGACCCACAACCGGGTCTACCGTGATCTCTATCACTTCTGGTCAAAAATTTTCGCCGTCAACTTCGGCATGGGCGTGGTCTCTGGCCTGGTCATGGCCTACCAGTTCGGCACCAACTGGAGCCGCTTCTCCGACTTCGCCGGCGCCGTCACCGGCCCATTGCTTACCTACGAGGTGCTTACCGCGTTCTTCCTCGAGGCAGGCTTCCTGGGGGTCATGCTGTTTGGCTGGAACCGTGTCGGGCGTGGCCTGCACTTCTTCTCCACACTGATGGTGGCCCTCGGCACGCTGGTCTCGACGTTCTGGATCCTGGCCTCCAACAGCTGGATGCAAACCCCGCAAGGCCACGAGATCATCGATGGCCGGGTGGTGCCGGTGGACTGGCTGGCCGTGATTTTCAACCCCTCGTTCCCGTACCGGCTGATGCACATGGCCACTGCCGCGTTCGTCTCCACCGCGTTCTTCGTCGGTGCCTCGGCAGCCTGGCATTTGCTGCGCGGGCGTGACAACCCAGCGGTGCGCAAGATGCTGTCAATGGCCATGTGGATGGCGCTGATCGTGGCGCCGATCCAGGCGGTGATCGGCGACTTCCATGGCCTCAATACGCTCAAGCATCAACCGGTGAAAATTGCCGCGATCGAAGGCCACTGGGAGAACGTGCCCGGCGAGCCGACCCCGCTGATTTTGTTCGGTATCCCCGACATGCAGGCCGAGACCACCCGCTTCAAGCTGGAGATACCGGCGCTCGGCAGCCTGATCCTGACCCACAGCCTGGACCAACAGGTGCCGGCCATGAAGGAGTTCCCGCCCGAGGACCGGCCCAACTCGACCATCGTCTTCTGGTCGTTCCGGATCATGGTCGGGCTGGGTTTCCTGATGATCTTCGTCGGCCTGTGGAGCTTGTGGCTGCGTAAGCGCGGCACCTTGTACACCTCGCGCCCGTTCCTGTACCTGGCCCTGTGGATGGGCCCTTCCGGCCTGATTGCACTGCTGGCCGGCTGGTTTACCACCGAAATTGGCCGACAGCCTTGGGTGGTGTACGGCCTGATGCGTACGGCCGATGGTGTGTCCAACCACAGCTACGCCCAGCTCGGTTTTACCCTGGTTGCCTTTGTAGTGGTGTACTTCGCCCTGTTCGGCACCGGCCTTGGCTACATGATGCGCCTGGTGCGCAAAGGGCCGCAGACTGGCGAGGGTGATGAACCCAACCCAGGTGGCCCCGGCCAGCAACGCACGCCGGCGCGGCCACTGTCTGCCGCCGATGAAGGCCACGTGGCCAAAACTGCCAGCCTGAGCAAGGAGGACTGAGCCATGGGTATCGACCTTCCGCTGATCTGGGCCGTGATCATCATCTTTGGCGTCATGATGTACGTGGTGATGGATGGTTTCGACTTGGGCATTGGCATGCTCTTCCCGTTCGTCAAAGGTGAGCATGACCGTGATGTGATGATGAACACCGTTGCCCCGGTATGGGACGGCAACGAAACCTGGCTGGTGCTGGGCGGTGCCGGGCTGTTCGGGGCGTTCCCGATGGCCTACGCAGTGGTGCTCGAGGCCCTGTACCTGCCGTTGATCCTGATGCTGATCGGCTTGATTTTCCGCGGCGTGGCCTTCGAGTTCCGCTTCAAGGCCAAGGCCGACAAGCGGCATATCTGGGACAAGGCGTTCATCTGGGGCTCGCTGATTGCCACGTTCTTCCAGGGCGTCGCGCTGGGCGCCTTCATCGAGGGCTTCAAGGTGGTCGACCGGCATTTTGCCGGTGGCACGCTCGACTGGCTGACGCCGTTCAGTATCTTCAGCGGCCTGGGCCTGATCGTGGCCTACACGCTGCTTGGGTGCACCTGGCTGATCATGAAGACCGAAGGCCCGCTACAAGAGCAGATGCACAACCTTGGCCGGCCCTTGGCGCTGGTACTGCTGGCGGTTATCGGCATCGTCAGCCTGTGGACGCCGCTCGCTTACCCGCAAATTGCCGAGCGCTGGTTCAGCATGCCCAACCTGCTCTGGTTCATGCCCGTGCCGATCCTGGTGCTGGTGACCTTCTACGGGCTGCTCAAGGCTGTGGCGCGCAATGCCCATTACACGCCCTTCCTGTTGACGTTGGTGCTGATCTTCCTGGGTTACAGCGGCCTGGGTATCAGCGTGTGGCCGAACATCATCCCACCCTCGATCTCGATCTGGGAGGCCGCGGCGCCGCCGCAGAGCCAGGGCTTCATGCTGGTAGGCACGTTGTTCATCCTGCCGTTCATCCTGGGCTACACGTTCTGGAGCTACTACGTGTTCC
This sequence comes from Pseudomonas sp. Leaf58, assembly GCF_003627215.1. Lineage (NCBI taxonomy): Bacteria > Pseudomonadati > Pseudomonadota > Gammaproteobacteria > Pseudomonadales > Pseudomonadaceae > Pseudomonas > Pseudomonas sp. Leaf58. The sequence continues at coordinate 4,556,279 of NZ_CP032677.1, read as the reverse complement.
GCGGCAAGGTGACTCATGAAGACGGCTATCACTAGGAGGGCCGCATGATGACTGGCAAGCATGGCTTGGACGAAAAGAAACCGCTGTGGCAGCGGCTGGGCTGGCTGCTGCTGATCTGGGCGATGAGCGTGGCGGCGCTGGGTGTGGCGGCCTGGGTGATGCGCTTGTTCATGGCGGCCGCTGGCCTTACCACCCACTGAGGTAAGCCTGTGCTGGCCCTATCGCCGGCAAGCCAGCCCCCACAGGTACGGCACCACCCTTGAGTGCAGTGCCGTACCTGTGGGGGCTGGCTTGCCGGCGATAGGGCCGGTGCAGGCCTACTTGCGGGCTTTCAGGATGACGAACTTGGGCGTAGCCGCTACCTGCTCCACCCCCCGGAACAACCGCGCCAGCTTGCTGTGATAGCCCAGGTGCCGGTTGCCCACGATATACAGCGCCCCGCCCACCACCAACGCCTCGCGCGCCTGCTGGAACATGCGCCAGGCGAGGAAATCGCCCACCACCTGCTGCTGGTGGAACGGCGGATTGCACAGCACCACATCCAGCGACTGTTTTTCTACCCCTGCCAAGCCGTCGGCCGCCTCGAAGGCCGCTGACCGATCGCCCAGCGCAGCCTGCCAGTTCTCCCGCGCCGACTGCACCGCCATGTACGACTCGTCGACCAGCGTGTACTGGGCATCCGGGTTGCTCAGTGCACTGGCTATGGCCAGTACACCATTGCCGCAACCTAGGTCGGCCACCCGTGCATGGCCCAGGTCACGGGGTAGGTGCGGCAGAAACGCCCGGGTGCCGATGTCCAGGCCTTCACGGCAGAACACGTTGGCGTGGTTGAGCAACTCCAGCGCCGGTGCGTCCAGGCGGTAGCGGCTAGGGTAGGGCGAGCGTGCTGCCGGGCGCTCGGCCACCGTTGCGGTCAGCAGCCGGGCTTTTTTTTGCGCCAGCGAAGCCTGCACCGGGCCGATGTACTTTTCCAGCAGATCACCGGCGGCCCGTGGCAGGTGCTTGATCATCGCCCCGGCGATCACCTGTGCACCCGGCGCCAAATGGCCCTGCAGGCGGATCAGTTGCTCTTCGAGCAGGGCCAGGGTCTTTGGCACCCGCACCAACACCCGATCGAACGGGCCTTGCCAGTGCTCGCTGGCCGGTACGAACGGCACGCTGTCGAACGGCATGCCGTTGCGTGCCAGGTTTTTTTCCAGGGCCTGGTGCGCCAGGTGCGAATCACCGCTGCTGACTACCTGCAACTGGCCCGCCAGGCTGGCCGCCAAGGCGCCAAAACTGTCGTTGAGCACCAGCACCCGGCAGTCTGCGGCAGGTGCCTGTTCGTGCAACTGGGCAATCAGGTACTCGTCGGCGGCATCGAAAGCCTGCAGCGGGTCGTTGGCCTGCTCCGGCTGGCGGATCAGGTCGAGTTCGGCGTAGGGGGTGGTCAACAGGGGCATGGCGTCTGGCTCGGGTACGAATCTGCCCGTTGCGGTTCGCCACGGGCTTTGCCGGGCGATTCTACAGGGCTTTGCCCAAGGTCGCAGGTTTGCCGGTCAGATCCAGCCACGCAGAGCGGCGATGGCGATGGCGCCGGCCTTGTTGGCGGCGTTGGTCTTGGTGATGACGCTGCGGATGTGGAAATTCACCGTGCTTTGCGACAGTGACAGGATGCAGGCCACGTCGGCGGCAGTCTTGCCGGCGGCCGACCATTTCAGCACTTCCAGTTCCCGCTCGCTCATTTTCGGCTGCGGGGGGCACAGCGCACTCAGGTGATATTCGCCAAGCACCGCGTGCAGGGTGTGGCAAAGCCACTGCACATTGCCGGCCTTGTCGTAGAGTTCGACGATGTCGATTTTGCCTTTGGGCCTGGCCACGCTGATCTGGCTCTCGTTGTGCTGCAGGTCGTGCAGTGACTGCGTCCAGCCATGGCGCAGGCCGTGCTGGCAGGCGGCTTGACGAAACAGCGGGGCCTCGCGATACAGTTCTTCGGTCCACAGTACTGGCATGGTCGAGCTGTGACTGACGTTCGCTGCCGGGTCCAGCTTGTAGAAATCATCGCGCTGACAGCATTCGATCCACTCGTTCGGGTAGTTGCTGTAGAGGTAGCGGCGGGGTGTTTGCGTGGCGATCTGGATGCGCAGGTTCAGGCCCAGGTATTCCATGCCCAGATCCCGCGCCAGGTGCACCGCGATGTCGAATAACCTCCGTGGGCTGCGTTCATTGACGAACGCATAGAGATGTTCGGGTTTCCATTGCAACATCTGTAACACTCCTAGGGACTCGGGATCCAATCCGTTTGAGTACCCGACTCATTGTAGGAAAAGACCTACTATGGCGTTGGGATTTTTTTGTTATAGCGCTCAGGATTTTCTGCGACTTTGGCGAGATCGCCGCAGCTGAGGCCCTACAAAGCAGTGGTTTTTATCCGGGCCAGTTTGCGCGACACTGTGCGCACGCCAAACCTGGAGCCCGATATGACCGCTAGCGCCGAAAAGTTCACCCGTCAGACCCTGCTCGATGTTCAGCCATTGACGCCGAACCTCTTCAGCCTGCGGGTTACGCGCGATGCAGGGTTCCGCTTCCGTTCCGGCCAGTTTGCCCGCCTGGGCGTGACCAAGGCGGACGGCAGCGTTGTATGGCGCGCCTATTCGATGGTCAGCGCACCCCATGACGAGCACCTCGATTTCTTCTCCATCGTGGTGCCGGGGGGCGAATTCACTAGCGAACTGAGCCGGCTAGGCGCAGGCGATAGCTTGCTGATCGACCGCCAGGCTTTCGGTTTCCTCACCCTCGACCGTTTCGTCGGTGGCCGCGACCTGTGGTTGCTGGCGACCGGGACTGGCATTGCGCCGTTCATGTCGATATTGCAGGACTTTGAAGCCTGGGAGCGTTTCAACAGCATCAAGCTGGTGTACTCGGTGCGTGAAGCGAAGGAGCTGGCCTATGTGGATGAAATCGCTGGGCTGGAGCAGCGCGATTACCTGGCCGAATTCGCCGGCAAGTTGCAGTTCATTCCGGTGGTGACCCGCGAGCAGCACCCGGGGGCGTTGAATCAGCGCATTACCACGTTGATCGAGAATGGCGGGCTGGAGAAGGCCGCGGGGTTGGAGCTATCGCCGGAGCATTCGCGGGTGATGCTGTGTGGCAACCCGGAGATGATCGACGAGACGCGCAAGGTGCTGAAGGCGCGTGACTTGCAATTGAGCCTGAGCAAGCGACCGGGGCAGGTGGCGGTGGAAAACTACTGGTGAAGGCAAGCGGCGGCAAGCTTCAAGCTTAAGCTTTAAGCTGCAAGAAAAAGCAGATGGGTGAGAGGGCTGCTTTTTCTTGAAGCTTGAAGCTTGCCACTTAAAGCCTCAAGGCAACCGATTCTGGTTCTGCGTCTTGAGCAAATCGCGAATCTCGGTCAGCAAGGTCTCTTCAGCCGACGGCACCGGCGGTGCAGTCGGCGCCACGGCCTCTTCACGCTTGAGCTGGTTGATCGCCTTCACGCCCATGAAAATGGCAAACGCCACGATCACGAAGTCGATCACGGTCTGGATGAACTTACCGTAAGCCAGCACCACCGCTGGCGCGTCACCTTCGGCAGCCTTGAGGGTAATGGCCAGGTCGCTGAAGTCCACACCACCAATAAGCAAGCCCAGTGGCGGCATGACCACGTCGCCGACGAAGGACGAGACGATCTTGCCGAAGGCCGCGCCGATGATGATACCAACCGCCATGTCGACGACATTGCCTTTGACCGCGAAGGCCTTGAACTCACTGATCATGCCCATGTTTAGTTCCTTGTAACAAAAGGTAAGGTTAACGCAGTGTAAGCCACTAAAACGCTTCATGCGTTGTGCTCAGCGCTACTGACTACGGTTAGAACGAATAGTTTTGTCGCATCCCGAAGCGTTCGAGACACGTCTTGCTCGGCTATCATGGCGGTTTTTTCCAGGAGACCCCCACCCATGGCCAAGGCCAAGCGCTTGTATGGCTGCACCGAGTGCGGCGCGACCTTCCCCAAATGGGCCGGCCAATGCGGCGAGTGCGGGGCCTGGAACACCCTGGTCGAAACCATGATCGAAAGCGGCGGCGCCGCTGCGCCGAGTAGCGGCCGTGCCGGCTGGACCGGGCAGCAGGCGCAGATCAAGACCCTGGCCGAAGTCAGCGTCGAGGAGATCCCGCGCTTCACTACCAGCAGCACCGAACTGGACCGCGTGCTGGGCGGTGGCCTGGTAGATGGCTCGGTGGTGCTGATTGGCGGCGACCCTGGCATCGGCAAGTCGACTATCCTCCTGCAAACCCTGTGCAACATTGCCGTGGGCATGCCGGCGTTGTATGTCACCGGTGAAGAGTCGCAGCAACAGGTGGCCATGCGTTCGCGGCGCTTGGGCCTGCCTCAGGACCAGCTCAAGGTGATGACCGAAACCTGCATCGAGACCATCATCGCCACGGCGCGTGTGGAAAAGCCGCGGGTGATGGTGATCGATTCGATCCAGACCATTTTCACCGAGCAGCTGCAATCGGCGCCCGGCGGCGTCGCCCAGGTACGCGAAAGCACGGCGTTGCTGGTGCGCTACGCCAAGCAGAGCGGCACGGCGATTTTCCTGGTGGGCCACGTGACCAAGGAAGGCTCGCTGGCCGGCCCGCGGGTACTGGAGCATATGGTCGACACCGTGCTGTATTTCGAAGGCGAGTCCGATGGCCGCCTGCGCCTGCTGCGGGCGGTGAAGAACCGCTTTGGTGCGGTCAACGAGCTGGGCGTGTTCGGCATGACCGACCGCGGCCTGAAAGAGGTGTCCAACCCCTCGGCGATCTTCCTCAACCGCACCCAGGAAGAAGTGCCGGGCAGCGTGGTGATGGCGACTTGGGAAGGCACCCGGCCAATGCTGGTGGAGGTGCAGGCCCTGGTCGATGACAGCCACTTGGCCAATCCGCGCCGGGTAACCCTAGGCTTGGACCAGAACCGTCTGGCGATGTTGCTGGCAGTGCTGCACCGCCACGGCGGTATTCCTACCCATGATCAGGACGTGTTCCTTAACGTGGTAGGCGGGGTGAAGGTGCTGGAGACGGCCTCGGACCTGGCGTTGCTGGCGGCAGTGATGTCCAGCCTGCGTAACCGACCATTGGCCCATGGCTTGCTGGTGTTCGGCGAAATCGGCCTGTCGGGCGAGGTGCGGCCGGTGCCCAGTGGCCAGGAGCGCTTGAAGGAAGCGGCAAAGCACGGCTTCAAGCGCGCCATCGTGCCTAAGGGCAATGCGCCTAAAGAGCCGCCAGCAGGTTTGCAGGTGATTGCCGTTACCCGGCTGGAACAGGCCCTGGATGCTTTGTTCGAGTAATTGTTAGCCTGTACCGGCCTCTTTGCGGGTGCTGCACAGGCCTCAAGGCTGTCCCAAAACCCTGTGGGGAGCGGGTTTACCCGCGAAAGGGCCGGCACAGGCAAATGAAAAAGGGGCCGACGATGCGCATCGGCCCCCCACCTCACCGCTCAGTCAGCGGTCAATGCTCGGCCACCGGCGTGCGCCTGACCGTTTCATTGCCATGCTCGTCCAGCTCCAGCATCGGCACTTCATTGCCCTCGGCATCGAACAACTTGCCATCCTTGAAGTAGTCGCCATCACGCAGTGCGGAAATGTCCGAATACTGGATGGTGCGCTCGTACGCGGCGGCAAACACCGATTGGTTTTCCGAGTTGCCAGTGGTGAAGTGGTTGAAGATCAGGTTCAGCAGGATGGCCATGATTGCCGCCGAGCTGATGCCCGAGTGGAAGATGGTTTCGAACCAGTTCGGGAAGTGGTGGTAGAAGGTCGGCGCGGCAATCGGGATCATGCCGAAGCCCAGCGAGGCCGCAACAATGATCAGGTTGACGTTGTTCTTGTAGCTGACCTTGGACAGGGTGCGGATACCGCTGGCCGCCACGGTGCCGAACAGCACGATGCCCGCGCCACCCAGTACCGGGGTTGGGACTGCGGCAATCACCCGGCCCATGATCGGCAGCAGGCCGAGTACCACCAGGATCACGCCGCCGGTGGCTACCACGTAGCGGCTCTTGACCCCGGTCACCGCCACCAGGCCGACGTTCTGGGCGAACGCGCTCTGGGTAAACGAGCCGAAGATTGGCGCCAGGATGCTCGATGCCATGTCGGCGCGCAGGCCGTTGCCCAGGCGCTTGGAGTCGACCTTGGTGTCGATGATCTCACCTACGGCGAGGATATCGGCCGAAGTTTCCACCAAGGTCACCATGATCACGATGCACATCGACAGGATCGCGGCGATGTGGAATTCCGGCATACCGAAGTGGAACGGCGTAGGGAAGGCGAACATCGGGCCTTGGCTGACCTTGCTGAAGTCGGCCATGCCCATTGCCCAGGCGATCAGGGTGCCGACCACCATCGCCAGCAGGATCGACAGGCGCGAGATGGTCGCGCTGCCCAGCTTGCTCAGCAGCAGCACGATGGCAAAGGTCAGCCCCGCCAGGCCGATATTGGCCACGCTGCCGAACTCAGGCGAAGCGCTGTTGCCGCCCATTACCCAGCGGGCGGCCACCGGCATCAAGGTCAGGCCGATGGTGGTGATGACGATGCCGGTCACCAGCGGTGGGAAGAACTTGGTGATGCGCGAGAACACCGGGGTGATCAAGAAGCCGATCAACGAGGCCGCCATGACGGCGCCAAGCACGCCCGGCAGGCCGCCGCCACCCTCGCTGCTGAGGATCGCCCCCATGGTCGCCACACCGGCGAACGACACGCCCTGCACCAGCGGCAACTGGCAGCCGAAGAACGGCAGGCCGAGGGTCTGCAGCAACGTGGCCAGGCCACCGGCAAACAACGAAGCGGCGATCAGCATGCCAATCTCGGCACCGTTCAGGCCTGCGGCCTGCCCCAGAATCAGGGGTACCGCGACAATCCCCCCGTACATGGTCAGCACATGCTGCAGACCATAGGCCAGGTTGGCCCCAAGCCCGAGGTTTTCATCCTCGGGGCGCTTGGCGGGAGACGTGCTAGGGGACGTAGTCATGGAGCAGGCTCTCTGTTTATTTTTGTGTTGCTACTGTAGACACTTCCTACAAATGATTGCCACAAGAATTGTATACAATATTTTGATCGGAGCGCGTACAGCCGCGACTGCATTGGTTGCAACAACCCAATGCAGAAGGCGTACCAACTTGTCAGAAGCTGTGCTAGAGGGGTGTGTACAAAACGCCGCTACCCAGGTTTAAAGCTGTCTGGGTAGACAAGAAACACCAGGTGGGAAAGCTATTAGCTAGCTAAGAGATTTCATTATTCGATCAGTTCGCGCAGCTCTCGCATCATTTCGGTGCTGTCGGCCAGGTTCAGTTCCACAAGACGGTGCAAATGGCTCATCGAATCGATGTCGATGTACAGGCAGATGAAGCCCAGGCGGTCCTGTTCTTCATGGCGCAGCTCGACCTGCATCTGTACCTCGGTCACTTCGTCGTTGAACAGGATGTACGCTTCGAAATCCTGGGTCAGGTCGGCGTCCCAGGGTTGGGGGCATTCAACCAGCAGCCCTTTGAGGGACAGATCGAGCAGTTTCACCTCCCAGCAGCGTTCGCCTTGGCACAGTTTGGTCGGGGCGTCGAACTGGATACGCTGGAAACGGCGGCGTTCGTCGTGATCGCTCATGGGATAGATCCTCGGATAGGTCCTAAAGGTGACAACCTGACTATAGTTAGAGTGTTGTGTGCATCAGGTACCGCAATCTGGCCGCAGAGGCTCTAGACCAAAGCAAGTGTGGCAATGCGCGATGACTCGCCCTAGACTCGATGGGCGGTCTTTTCCAATCCACCAGCTGGAAGCAAACCATGAACAACAATAATAGCCTGCTACGCCACATTCCGTGGCTGGCGCTGGCAGTCATAGGCGCCTGCGCGCTGGGTGTGGTTGCCCTGCGTCGCGGCGAGGCGATCAACGCCTTGTGGATCGTGGTCGCGGCAGTGGCCATCTACTTGGTCGCCTACCGTTACTACAGCCTGTTCATCGCCACCAAGGTGATGCAACTCGACCCGCGCCGTGCCACCCCGGCGGTGCTCAACAACGACGGCCTGGACTACGTCCCGACCAACAAACACATCCTTTTCGGTCACCACTTCGCCGCCATCGCTGGCGCCGGCCCCTTGGTCGGTCCGGTACTTGCCGCGCAAATGGGCTACCTGCCCGGTACGCTGTGGCTGATCGCCGGCGTGGTACTGGCCGGTGCGGTGCAGGACTTCATGGTCTTGTTCCTGTCCACCCGCCGCAATGGCCGCTCGCTGGGCGACATGGTGCGCGAGGAGATGGGCCGTATTCCGGGTACCATCGCCTTGTTCGGTTGCTTCCTGATCATGATCATCATCCTCGCGGTGCTGGCGCTGATCGTGGTCAAGGCCCTGGCCGAGAGCCCATGGGGCATGTTCACGGTGATGGCGACCATCCCGATCGCGATGTTCATGGGCATTTACATGCGCTACATCCGCCCGGGCCGCATCGGCGAAATCTCGGTCATCGGCGTGGTGCTGCTGCTGGCCTCGATCTGGCTCGGGGGGCAAATTGCTGCGGATCCGGTATGGGGCCCGGCGTTCACCTTCACTGGCGTGCAGATCACCTGGATGCTGGTGGGCTATGGCTTCGTCGCCGCCGTGCTGCCGGTATGGCTGGTACTGGCGCCGCGTGACTACCTGTCGACCTTCCTCAAGATCGGCACCATCGTCGGCCTGGCCATTGGTATTCTGATCATCGCGCCCGAGCTGAAAATGCCGGCGCTGACCCAGTTCACCGACGGCACCGGCCCGGTGTGGAAGGGCACCCTGTTCCCGTTCCTGTTCATCACCATTGCCTGCGGTGCGGTGTCTGGCTTCCACGCGCTGATCTCCTCGGGCACCACGCCCAAGCTGCTGGACAACGAAACCAACGCCCGTTATATCGGTTACGGCGGCATGCTGATGGAATCGTTCGTCGCCATCATGGCCATGGTCGCCGCCTCGGTGATCGAGCCGGGCGTGTACTTCGCCATGAACAGCCCGGCCGCGGTGGTCGGTGCCGACGTCGCGTCGGTGGCGCAGACGGTCAGTAGCTGGGGCTTCCTGATCACTCCTGAGCAGCTGGAGGCAGTGGCTCGCGACATCGGCGAGCACACCGTACTGGCCCGTGCCGGTGGTGCGCCGACGTTGGCAGTGGGTATCGCGCAGATCCTGCACCAGGTACTGCCAGGTGAGAACACCATGGCCTTCTGGTACCACTTCGCGATCTTGTTCGAGGCGCTGTTCATCCTTACCGCAGTAGACGCCGGTACCCGTGCTGGGCGCTTCATGCTGCAAGACCTGCTGGGCAGCTTCGTGCCGGCGCTCAAACGCACCGAATCGTGGGGCGCCAACCTGCTCGCCACCGCCGGTTGCGTGGCAATGTGGGGGTATCTGCTGTACCAAGGCGTGATCGACCCGCTGGGTGGCATCAACACCTTGTGGCCGCTGTTCGGTATCTCCAACCAGATGCTGGCGGGTATCGCCCTGATGCTCGGCACCGTGGTGCTGATCAAGATGAAGCGTCAGCGCTACGTCTGGGTAACCCTGGTACCGGCTGTGTGGCTGCTGATCTGCACCACCGCTGCCGGCCTGATCAAGCTGTTCGACCCGAACCCGGCAGTGGGCTTCCTGGCCTTGGCCAAGAAATACAGCACTGCGCTGGACGCCGGCCAGGTACTGGCACCGGCCAAGGACATCGGCCAGATGCAGCACGTTATCTACAACGCGTACACCAACGCGGGGCTGACCATTCTGTTCCTTCTGGTGGTGTTCAGCATCCTGTTCTTCGCCCTCAAGGTCGGCTACGCCGCCTGGGGCCGCAAGGAACGCACCGACAAAGAAACGCCGTTCCAGGCGTTGCCTGACGCGTAAACGAGAGGACTGCAGCCATGTTCAACGACCTGGGTCGACTGGGTAAATACCTGGGGCAGGCAGCCCGCCTGATGGTCGGCATGCCCGACTACGACAACTATGTCGAGCACATGCAGAACAAGCACCCGGACAAGCCGGTCATGACGTACGAGGAGTTTTTCCGCGAACGTCAGGAAGCGCGTTATGGCGGCAAGTCTGGGCCCAAGTGCTGTTAAGCCTTAAGCGTTAACCTGTCCCGGCCTCATCGCCGGCAAGCCAGCGCCCACAGGTACTCCACAGGCCTCAAGGTTTGTGCAGTACCTGTGGGCGCTGGCTTGCCGGTGATGAGGCCAATGTTTTTCCCGCACAGGAGATGTACTACGTGCAGACGCCTATTCCCGTAACCGTACTCACCGGCTTCCTCGGTGCCGGCAAGACCACTTTGCTCAAGCACATGCTCAAGGCAGAGCACGGCCTGAAAATCGCCGTGATCGAAAACGAATTCAGTGAGGCCGCAATCGACAGCCAGCTGCTTGGCGATGAGCCGGTGCAGGTCATGACCCTGGCCAACGGCTGCGTGTGTTGCACCATCCATGGCGACTTGACCCGCGCGTTGTACCTGCTGCTCGAACGTCAGGATGCTGGTGAAATCGCCTTCGACCGCTTGGTGATCGAATGCACCGGCCTGGCCGACCCGGCACCCGTTGCGCAAACCTTCTTCATGGATGAGGAGCTGCGCGATCGCTATATCCTCGACGGCATCATCACCCTGGTCGATGCTGCCCACGCCGAGCTGCACCTGACCCAAACCATCGCCCAGGCCCAGGTCGGTTTTGCCGATCGCCTGCTGCTGAGCAAGACCGACCTGGTCGAACCGGCTGCGGTAGAGGCCTTGAGCGAGCGCCTGTCCCGCATCAATGGCCGAGCCGCGATCCGCGTGGTCGAGCATGGCCGCATCGACCTGGCTGAACTGCTGGACGTACGCGGTTTCAACCTCAACCCCGACCTTGGCGCGCACCTCAAGCCGAGCTTGCGGCCAGTGCTCAAGCCCGCTACCCCCGACCGTATCTCCACCTTGGTGCTGCGCACGGAAGCCGCGCTGGACATCGACCGCCTCAGCGACTTCATGAACCAACTGCTGGAAACCCACGGTAAGCAGCTGTTGCGCTACAAGGGCGTGCTGAACATAGCCGGTGAGGCGCGCAAGCTGGTGTTCCAGGGCGTGCTCAAGCTCTATGGCTTTGATTGGGACGCGGAGTGGGCCGAGGGTGAAACCCGCGAAAGCGTGATGGTATTCATTGCCGATGAACTGCCCGAAGCTACTATTCGGGCTGGGTTCGAGGCGCTGGCTGCGGGCTGAGCCGGCGCGGCGTTTGGGGCGCGAACCACTGCGGCCATGAGCTGCGGTGGCGTGTCTGCACCTCGATGCACGGGATCAGGCGCTCGCTCAGCACCGCCGTTTGCTGCACGGCCTTGGCGGTGCGGTACTTGACGCTGTGAATGCACTCGCGGTCGCCGAACTCGCAGCGGTTCAGCGCGGTACCGCCGCAGGGGCCGTTGGCCAGGCCTTTGGGGCAGGTTTCCGGGCAGATGTACAGGGTGTCTTCCAGGCGGCAGCGGCCGCAAGTGTCGCAGCCTACCAACGGCTGCTTCACCGCACGCTCTACCTTGTGCAGCACTTGGGCGCCAAGGCGTGTGGCCCACAGAGGCTGACGCACGGCCCAGCCAAAGGCCTTGCTCAAGCCGTTGCGGCGGCTGAACACCAGCGCATGCATGCCGTGCATCAGGTGATAGCGTGCTTTTTCTTTGAGCGAGGCGTCGACCCGTGACTCGCCCAGGCGCCAGCCCGCCTGCGGCGGATGGAAGCTCACTGCCGGCAAGCCGGGCATCTGCCAACTGGCGTGCCAGGCTGGCGCCCATTGTTCCAGGCTGTGAATTTGCTCTTGCCAGTGCTCGATGCGTGCTTCCAGGGCCAGCAGTTGCTTCAGTTGGTGAACCCCCGACAGGTGCACCCCGGCATAGCCCATCAGCTTGACGCCGATGATCTGCAAGGCCAGGCGGTCGACGCTGCGCGTTTGGGCAAACGCTTTGGACTGCGCCGCTTCCGCTTCGAGCATGTCGCGCATGGAGGGCGTTACGGTCACCCCGGCCACGTGGTCGAGCATTGCCGCGCGCCCGTGGGTGAGGCTCATGAGGCAGGCCAGCATCGGCTTGGGCGTGGCCTGGCGGCTCATCCAGTGCATGGCTTCCTGGTGTTTGCTGGCATCGAAGCCTAATTGCAGGGTGAGGAAGTCGGCGCCCGCCGCCAGCTTTTTCTCGGCCTTGAAGTACTGGGCGCCGCCTTCCTCCTCACAGTATTTGAACGGGTTGAGTGCAGCGCCGAGTAGCCAGTGCGGGCAGGCTTGGCGGGCGATCTGCAGGGCGGCGACCGACTCCAGGTAGCGTACCGGGCGCTGCCCGGGTTGGTGGCCGGGCAGGCGGTCGCCGGTGAGCAGCAGCAACTGGTCGAGGCCGGCAGCGTCCATGCGTTGCAGTTGGGCGAGCAGGTGGTGGCGTTCGCGGTCCTTGCCGGAAAAATGCGGCAGGGCGGGTACCGGCTTATTGAACGAGGCGAGCGCGTCCAGCGGTGACATGTCCAGCGGGCTGCCGACGCGGTCGCCGATGGCCACGGTCATCGGCCAGCCGCACAGGTGCGCACGGGCCAGAATTGCGTCCATGGCGGCGAAGCGTTCTGCGGAGGGCTTGGGGACGAACTCCATGACGCAGACGAAGGTTTGTTCGCGCAGCGCGGTTTTCAGCAGGCTCATGGGGCCGGGTACCTGGTGTGGACAGGGTGGCATTGTGCGGCAGAAGACGGGTGGGGTCATGTCCGGATGCGCAGGCTGGTGCTCTGAATGAGACATATGTGTTGCCAGTTCCGGCCCGCGAACAGGCCGGAACAGCTGGTACGAACCCCTGATCATGAAAAAACATTAAGTTCATCTTAAATTTAATGAGTTTGTCTCAAGATGCTGTGGCCCGGACAATTCCCTCATTCATTTATGCATGCTGAGGGATAAGACATGGCACTGGCACACAACCTGGGCTTTCCACGTATCGGCCGCGACCGCGAGCTGAAAAAGGCCCAGGAAGCCTTCTGGAAGGGCGAACTCGACGAAGCCGGCCTGCGCGCCGTGGGCCGCGAGCTGCGGGCCCGCCACTGGCAGGTGCAGAAAGATGCCGGCATTGAACTGCTACCGGTCGGTGACTTTGCCTGGTACGACCAGGTGCTGACCCACTCGCTGACCTTTGGCGTGATCCCGCAGCGCTTTCGCAGCCACGACGGTGCCCAACCCACCCTGCAAACCCTGTTCGCCATGGCGCGCGGCGCTGTGGGTGACAGCTGCTGCGGTGGTGCCCACGCCCAGGAAATGACCAAGTGGTTCGACACCAACTACCACTACCTGGTCCCAGAGTTTACCGCCGACCAGCAGTTCGCCCTCAGCTGGGAGCAGTTGTTCGAAGAAGTGCAAGAAGCCCAGGCCTTGGGCCACGCGGTCAAACCGGTGCTGATCGGCCCACTGACTTACCTGTGGTTGGGCAAGGCCAAGGGCGGCGATTTCGACAAACTGGAGCTGCTCGATCGCCTGCTGCCGCTGTATGACCAGATCCTCAATCGCCTGGCTGGCCAAGGCGTGGAATGGGTGCAGATCGATGAGCCGATCCTGGCCCTGGACCTGCCGCAAGACTGGAAAAACGCCTACGAGCGCGTCTACAACATCCTTCAGCGCGCGCCGCTGAAGAAGCTGATCGCCACCTACTTCGGCGGCCTGGAAGACAACCTGGGGCTGGCCGCCAACCTGCCGGTCGACGGCCTGCACATTGACCTGGTGCGGGCACCCGAGCAGTACCCGACCATCCTCGACCGCCTGCCGGCTTACAAGGTGCTGTCGCTGGGCCTGGTCAATGGCCGCAACGTCTGGCGCTGCGACCTGGAACAGGCGCTGGAGGTACTGCGCCACGCCCACGAACGGCTGGGTGAGCGGCTGTGGGTGGCGCCGTCCTGCTCGCTGCTGCACAGCCCGGTGGACCTAGCCCGGGAAGACCAGCTGGATGCCGAACTGCACAGCTGGTTGGCTTTCGCCGTGCAAAAATGTCAGGAGGTGGCACTGCTGGCCAAGGCCATCAATGCCCCGCAAGCGGCCGAGGTGGTCGCCGCGCTGGCGCAGAGCCGGGCGGTGCAAGCCAGCCGCGCCGCTTCGCCGCGCATTCACAAACCTGCCGTGCAAGCCCGTCTGGCAGCCATCAAGCCCGCTGACAGCCAACGCCAGTCAGCGTTTGCCCAACGTATCGTCAAGCAGCGTGCGGGGCTGGACCTGCCGCCGTTCCCGACCACCACCATCGGCTCGTTCCCGCAGACTTCGGCGATTCGCTTGGCGCGTCAGGCCTACAAGCAGGGCAAGCTGACCCAGGCCGATTACGTCGAGGCCATGCACAGTGAAATCCGCCATGCGGTGAAAATCCAGGAGGACCTGGGCCTGGATGTACTGGTGCACGGCGAGGCCGAACGCAACGACATGGTCGAGTACTTCGCCGAGCAGCTCGACGGCTATGCGTTCACCCGCTTCGGCTGGGTGCAGAGCTATGGATCGCGCTGCGTGAAACCTGCAGTGATCGTGGGTGACCTGAGCCGGCCGAAGGCCATGACCGTGGAATGGATCAAGTACGCCCAAGGCCTGACTGACAAGGTAATGAAGGGCATGCTGACTGGCCCGGTGACCATGCTGATGTGGTCGTTCCCGCGGGAAGACGTAAGCCGCCAAGTGCAGGCGCGCCAGCTGGCGCTGGCGATCCGCGACGAAGTGGTCGACCTGGAAGCGGCGGGTATCAAAATTGTGCAGATCGACGAAGCGGCGTTCCGTGAAGGCCTGCCGCTGCGCCACGGCGCCTGGGCCCATTACCTGGAGTGGGCCACCGAAGCCTTCCGCTTGTGTGCCTCGGGGGTGCGTGACGAAACTCAGATACACACCCACATGTGCTACAGCGAGTTCAACGACGTGATCGAGTCGATCGCGGCGATGGATGCCGACGTGATCACCATCGAGACCTCACGGTCGGACATGCAACTGCTGGCGGCGTTCGAGCGGTTCGCCTACCCCAACGAGATCGGCCCGGGGGTGTATGACATTCACTCGCCACGGGTGCCGAGCCGTGAGGAAATGGTCCAGCTGCTGCGCAAGGCTGCCCGGCGCATTCCCGCCGAGCGGCTGTGGGTCAACCCAGATTGCGGGCTGAAGACCCGTGGCTGGCCGGAGACCGAGGCAGCGCTGATCAATATGGTTGCCGCTGCTCGCGAGTTGCGCGCTACCGCCTGATTATTCGCTGCCTGTACCGGCTTCTTCGCGGGTAACCCCGCTCCCACAGGCACCCACGGATGCTCAATCCAGTGATATCCCTGTGGGAGCGGGTTTACCCGCGAAGAGGCCGGGCCTGTTCAATTCAACCTGTGATCAACGCTCTATGGCCAAGGCCACGCCTTGCCCGCCGCCGATGCACAGGGTCGCCAGGCCTTTCTTGGCATCTCGCTTGATCATCTCGTGCAGCAGGGTCACCAGCACCCGGCACCCGGACGCCCCAATCGGGTGGCCGAGGGCAATCGCCCCGCCATTCACGTTGACCCGCGCCGCATCCCATTCCAGCGCTTTGCCCACCGCCAGCGCCTGCGCGGCAAAGGCTTCGTTGGCTTCGATCAGGTCCAGCTCGGCCAGCTGCCAGCCGGCCTTGGCCAGGCAGCGCTGGGTCGCAGAAACCGGGCCAATGCCCATGATCGCCGGGTCTACACCCGCACTGGCGTAAGCCGCGACCCGGGCCAGCACCGGCAGGCCCAGGGCTTTGGCCTTGGCGGCACTCATCAGCAGCACGGCGGCGGCGCCGTCATTCAGGCTGGAGGCGTTGCCGGCGGTGACGCTGCCGTCCTTCTTGAACGCCGGGCGCAGCTTGGCCAGGGAGTCGGCAGTGGTATCCGGGCGTGGCTGCTCGTCCCGCGCGAAGACCTTAGGGTCACCCTTTTTCTGCGGTAGCACGATCGGAGTGATTTCGTCGTCGAAGCGGCCGGCCTCGATCGCTGCCACTGCCTTGCGCTGCGACTCGGCGGCAAAGGCGTCCTGCTGTTCACGGCTGAGGCCGTACTGGTCCACCAGGTTTTCGGCGGTGATACCCATGTGGTAGTCGTTGAAGGCATCCCACAGGCCGTCGGTGATCATGCTGTCGATCAGCTGGCCATGGCCCATGCGCTGGCCGGTACGGGCCGAGGGCATCACGTAGGGGGCAAGGCTCATGTTTTCCTGGCCGCCGGCGATCACCACCTCGGCGTCACCGCAGCGGATGGCCTGGGCGGCCAGGTGCAGCGCCTTGAGGCCCGAGCCGCAGACCTTGTTCAGGGTCAGTGCCGGTACGCTGAAGGGCAGGCCGGCTTTCAGCGCAGCCTGGCGGGCCGGGTTCTGCCCGGCACCGGCGGTTAGCACCTGGCCGAGGATGACTTCATCGACCTGCGCCGGGTCCAGCCCGGTCTGTTCTAACAGGCGCTTGATCACGGCGGCACCAAGGTCTACCGCAGGCACAGTGGCCAGGGCGCCCTGGAAGCTGCCGATGGCGGTACGGGTTGCGGCGACGATGACCACGTCATTCATGTTGTTGTTCTCCGTGTGAGGGGCGTAATGCCGCAAGCATCGGCGGCTTTGGCTCATTTGTTAAGTTTGTTTTTCTTAGTGATTGATGCGCAAAGCAAATGAATGAGCGTGAAGCGGCGGCGGCATCTAAGCTAAATGACGTGTTTTCTCACACACCTGAATGGAGATAATGCTCATGCGCATCCTGATAGCCCTTACTCTCCTGATCGGCAGCAGCAGTGCATTCGCCGCAACCGAATGTACCAAAGCGGATAAAAGCACCTGGCAGGACCAGGAAAAATTCCAGGCCCAGCTCAAGGAGCAGGGTTACAAGATCAATAAGTTCAAGGTCACCAAGGGCAACTGCTACGAGATCTATGGTTTTGACAAAGAGGGCCGCAAGGTCGAGATCTACCATGACCCGGTGACCGGCAAGGCAGTCAAGACCGAGTACCACAAGTGAACAGCGACCGCACGGTGCAGCTGTGGGACCCGCTCCTGCGGCTGTGCCATTTGTCGATCGCCGTGGTGTTTTTCGCCAATTACTTTTTCAACGAAGAGGGTGATGACTGGCATCAGTGGCTGGGCTACTACGCCCTGGCGTGTGTAGTGGTGCGCGTGGTCTGGGGTTTTGTTGGGCCACGTAGCGCACGCTGGTCCGACTTCTGGCCAACCCCGGCGAGCCTGGCCGGGCATGCCCGGGCGCTGCTACGGGGGGAGCTTGACCCTCACATGGGGCATTCGCCGATTGGCGCCCTGGTGATGGTGCTGATGCTGCTTGGCATTGCCGGCCTGGGCGTTACCGGGTGGGCGTCGCAGGAGGTGGACGCGCTATGGGGCGTCGACTGGCCAATGGACCTGCACAGCTGGCTGGCCAACGCGCTGCTGGTACTGGTGTGTGTGCATGTGCTGGCGGCTATTTATGAAAGCGTGCGCCTGCGCGAAAACCTGCCGTGGTCGATGATTACCGGGCGCCGGCGATATCGCGATTGACTGGCCTGGCCTTATCGCCAGCGTGGCCATAAAGGGCCGGAACAGGCGAACCAGCGTTTTGCATCCCTTTGATCACCCCGTAATATGTGTCGGATAACCTGCAGGGGTAGTCTCACCCTCTGATCAATCGGAAGCGCCCATGGCGGCGCTTTCCCCGGCATAAACCTGACGAGGTACAGACATTGGCCATCATTCATCCTAAGGTCCGCGGTTTCATCTGCACCACGACCCACCCGAAGGGCTGCGAGCTCAACGTCCGTGACCAGATCGAAGCCACCCGCAAGTTGGGCGTGCGCGAGGATGGCCCGAAGAAGGTCCTGGTCATCGGCGCTTCCAGCGGCTACGGCCTGGCAGCCCGCATCACCGCGGCGTTCGGCTTCAAGGCCGACACCCTGGGCGTGTTCTTCGAAAAACCAGGCACTGAGACCAAAGCTGGCACCGCTGGCTGGTACAACTCCGCAGCCTTCGACAAATTCGCCAAGGCCGAGGGCCTTTACAGCAAGTCGATCAACGGTGATGCCTTCTCTGACGAAGCCCGCGCCAAGGTCATCGAGCTGATCAAAAACGAAATGGGCGGCAAGGTCGACCTGGTTGTCTACTCGCTGGCCTCGCCGGTGCGCAAGCTGCCGCAAACGGGTGAATTGGTGCGTTCGGCACTCAAGCCGATCGGCCAGCCGTACAAGTCGACTGCCATCGACACCAACAAGGACACCATCATCGAGGCCAGCATCGAGCCGGCCACCGAGCAGGAAATCGCCGACACCGTCACCGTCATGGGTGGCCAGGATTGGCAGCTGTGGATCGACGCCCTGGCGGGCGCCAACGTGCTGGCCGAAGGCGCCCGCACCGTAGCCTTCAGCTACATCGGCACCGAAATCACCTGGCCGATCTACTGGCACGGTGCGCTGGGCCAGGCCAAGCAGGACCTGGACGAAACCGCGCTGCGCCTGGACAAGAAACTGGCCAACGAAATCAAGGGCGGCGCCAATGTGGCGGTGCTGAAGTCGGTGGTTACCCAGGCCAGCTCGGCTATCCCGGTGATGCCGCTGTACCTGTCGATGGTCTTCAAGATCATGCAGGAGAAGGGTGTTCACGAAGGTACCCAGGACCAGCTGGACCGCATGTTCCGCGACCGCCTGTACCGCGCTGATGGCGCCCCGGCGCAAGTGGACGAAAAAGCCCGCCTGCGCCTGGACGACTGGGAACTGCGCGACGACGTGCAGGACGCCTGCAAGGCCATGTGGCCACAGGTGACCACCGAGAACCTGTTCGAGCTGACCGACTACGCCGGTTACAAAAAGCAGTTCCTCAACCTGTTCGGCTTCGAGCGCGCTGACGTCAATTACGACGAAGACGTGGCCACCGATGTGAAGTTCGACTGCGTCGAGTTGTAATCGGCGGTTCGCCGGTAAACCCGCCCCTACAGCGTTCAGCCAACCTGTAGGAGCGGGCTTGCCCGCGAAAGGGCCGGTACAGCCCAAAAAACTTTGCTAGCGTTGGCACACAACAACAGGGAATGTGCCATGAGCAGCCTCACCCAACCCGCCACTGCCTTTCGCCACCCTGCAGCCGACGGCTACAGCCTCGGTGGCTTCATCTGGCGCCACGCCCAGCCTGACCCCCAGCGCCCGCTGGTGATCATCAACGCTGCCACTTCGGTACGCTGCCGCTACTACTCGCGTTTTGCCGACTACCTGTTTGCCCAAGGCTGCGATGTGCTGACCTACGATTACCGTGGCATTGGCGAATCCCGCCCAGCGTCGTTGCGCGGTTTTCAAGCCTCCTGGAGCGACTGGGGCCGCCTGGATTTCGAAGCCATGCTGGCGCACGCTGCCGAGCATTTTCCCGGCCAGCCAGTGGACGTGGTGGGGCACAGTTTTGGCGGCTGCGCAGTGGGGCTGGCACCCTCTGCGGGCCGGGTACGCCGGGTGGTGATGGTTGGCGCGCAGTTCGCCTACTGGCGTGATTATGCGGTCGACCAGCGCTGGCAACTGTTCGGCAAATGGCATGTGCTGATGCCGCTGCTAACCCGGGTTTTTGGTTACTTCCCCGGCAAGCGCCTGGGTTGGCTGGAGGACACACCATCCGGCGTGGTGCAGGACTGGTCCACCCGTACCCCGCGGTATGAGCAGCGTCCCAGCGGGCGTGCGCTGCAGGCGATACCGTTCGCTCAGGTGCGGGCGGCAACGCTGGCTATCAGCCTGACCGATGACCCCTTTGGTACCGTGGCGGCGACCGAGCGCTTGCTGGGTTATCTACAGGCTGCCGAGCGCCGGCACCTGCGCATCGCGCCTGTGGATATCTCGGTTGAGGAAATTGGCCATTTCGCGTTTTTCCATGATCGGTTTCGCGAAAGTTTGTGGCCGGTGGCCTTGCAGTGGTTGCAGCGGGGCGGGTTGGCGGGTGGGGAGCCTGGAAGGATCATAGGCTGATGTTGTCTGTACCGGCCTCATCGCCGGCAAGCCAGCTCTCACAGGAACATCAGTAAGCCTGAAGGCAGTGGGGTGCTTGTCGAAGCAACTGTCTTGCATAATATCGAATAGCTGGCGCGATCCCTGTGGGAGCTGGCTTGCCGGCGAAAGGGCCGCAAAGCGGCCCCCAGCTATCTCACGCCTTGCGCGCAAGCGGCTGCCCGGCAAACTTCACACCGGCCAAGCCATGCTTGATCAGCGCACGGATATTGCCATGGTCGCTACCCTCGGGCGTGGCCACCACATCACGGTAATGTTCACCAAAGGCTAGCAGCGCTTGCTGGTCGCTCAACCCTTCCAGCAGCGCCAGGCCCAGGGTCTTGCACGAACCTTCATTCTGCCCTGCAGCATTCTCCACGCCGCCATTATTGAAGGCTTGCGGCTGGTAGCTATAGTGCTCGGCAATGAACGCCAGGGTGTCGGCAAACACGTGTTGGCCGCTGGCCAGGCTGGCGCGCAGGGTGTTCAGGTCAGTCACGAGGTTTTCCTTTTTCGAACGCCGCTTGCTGGTCGGCGCTGGCTTCTTTCTGGTATTGGGCTTTCCACTCGGCATAGGGCATGCCGTACACCGCTTCGCGGGCGTCATCCAGGCTCAGGTCGAGCTGGCGCTCGTCAGCTGCGGCCTTGTACCACTTGGACAGGCAGTTGCGGCAGAAACCGGACAAGTTCATCAGGTCGATATTCTGCACGTCGGTGCGCTTTTGCAGGTGTTCGACCAGCCGCCGGAACGCGGCGGCTTCGAGTTCGAGCTGTTGCTGTGGGGTCATGGGCTTCTCTCAGGTCATGCGGTTCTTCAGGTGGCGGCCACCGTTGATGACCACCTGGCTGCCGGTACTGTACTGGCTGGCGAGCAGGTACTTGACCGTCTCGATCAGCGGGCCGGCGCCGGGTTCGAACTCCAGCAGGGCTTTTTTCAGGGTCTGCTGGCGGTAGGCTTCGTCGCCGCCTTCCTTGAGGATCAGCAGCCCAGGCAGGATACCGTTCACATGCACCTTGGGCGCATATTTTTCGGCGAACGACAGCACCATGTTCTGCAACGCGGCCTTGGTGGCGGCGTAGCCAATGTGGCTTTTGCTACCGCGCGACGAGGTTTCGTCGCAAATGTGGATAATGTCGGCTTTATCCACCTTGGCCAGCAAATCGCCCAGGGCCAGGTTGAGGTGGTAGGGCGCTTCGACGTGCAGGCGGAACATGGTTTCGAGGTTGTCGAGGCCGTCGTCGAGCCACAGCGAGGCGTTGTGGATAATCGCGCGCAGCCCCTGGTAATGATTGTGCAGGTAGTCGATCAGGGCCTGGCGCTCGGCCGCCTGGCACAGGTCGGCCTGGAACTGCACGATGTTCGGGTGGGCCGCCTGTGGCTGGACGCTGCGGCTGGCACTGACCACCGTATGGCCGGCCTGTGCCAGTTCAAGGGCCAGGGCCAGCCCGACGCGCTGGCTGGCTCCGGTAACGAGAATGGGGCTGTTCATGTTCGGGGCGGTCAACTTGTCTGTCCTTTGATTGCCGCCCAGCATACCCGAACTGTTTACCGTGTGTAGGGCCTGGCCTCAGCGGCTGCGCAGGGCGCCAGCAGTGGCCGGGGATGCTTGTAACCAGCCGGCCAGCAGGCGGGTGGAGAGGGGGATGAACAGGTAGACCATCACCGGTGTCAGGGCCAAGGTGCTGAACACTACCCGGGGTACCAGGCCCAGCGCTGCCAGCCAGTGGCCGAACACCAGGTTGAACGCCAGCGAGACTGGGAAGAAGGCCAGCCAGATAGCGACGGCCTGCTTCCAGCGCGGCGGTTTTTGCACCCTATTGGTGCCAAACCAGGCGTCGAGGCCGCTCACACGCGCCTCGATGGGGCGTTCGAACAGGCCGTCGCCACGCTGCAACCAAGCCCGACGTGAGGCGGAATGTTCCCAGGTATGCAGGGTGGGTTCGTCGCTGAAGCGGAAGATGATCTGGAACTCGTCGCCATCGGGGGGCGGGGCGAGGATGCCCGAGCCAAGGTAGCCAGGGAAGTCGGTGGCCAGCTGCTCGCCTTCATGCAGCCAGGCCAGCAGGTCCTGGTAGCGGCCATGGGCGGCGCGGCGTGACACCATCAGGGTGACGGGTGGGGTAGACATCGTGTATCTCCTGGCAACAGGGCTGGCGGGTAGCCTGCCCTTTGGCTGTGTGGCCCGGGGTGGTGGGCGACACAGGCGTGCATGCAAGAATCGGGCGCGGATTATCGCCTATTGCCGCTCCTCGGCAAATCTTAGCTGGCGAATGGTCGCAGCCCTGCGCGCGCTGCTGTCGTAGTAGACTACATACCCACTCCGCACACAGGGTATCTCGTGCAGATGAACGAACAGGGACGTAATCCGCTGATCGATGTAGGCCTCATGCAGCAGGACCTGTTTCCGATCCGTGAAGTTTCCCGCCTTACCGGGGTCAATGCCGTGACCCTGCGCGCCTGGGAGCGCCGCTACGGCCTGATCCAGCCAACCCGTACCGACAGTGGCCACCGCCTGTACTCCCAGGCCGACATCGATGATATCCGCCGCATCCTCGGCTGGCTGGAGCGCGGTGTGGCGGTGAGCAAGGTCGCTAGCATACTCGCTCGTGACCATGCCCTTGCGGGGCAGGCAGGCGCTGCGATGGACGCTTGGGGGGGCTGGCAGCAACAGATTCGCCAAGCGCTGCAACGTTTTGACGTGGCGGGCCTGGACCGCCTGTTCGACGAGGTGTTTGCCGCCAATACCCTGGACCAGGTATTCAGCGATGTGTTCATGCCGGTGTGGCGTGATCTGGCGGTCGGGCAGGGCGGTTACGGGCAGGTTAGCGAATGGTTGTTCCTCGACCAGTTCCTGCGTGGCAGGGTAGTTGCCCGCTTGCAGCTCGCCCGTGCGCCGCGCAGCCGCAGGGTGCTACTGGCGCCGTTGCCTGGGCAGAGTCACGAGTTGGAGTTGCTGGTTACCAGCTTAACCCTGGGCAGCGACGAAATTGGCGTGACGCCACTGGCCATCGGCCAGCCGCTGCAGGAGCTGGCGCTGGTCTGCGAACGCCTGCGGCCAGATGCCCTGGTGCTGTTTTCCCACCAGCCGCCCACGGCAGAACTCACCCGGCGCCTGGCGCGTCTGGTGGCAGGGCTGGAGTGCCCGTTGTTATTGGCCGGTGAAGCGGCGGAGTTGGTACAGGACAGCCTGGCTGGCAGCCCGATCGCCTGCCTGGGCGCGCAGGGCAGCGTGATGCGCCAGCGTTTGCGGCAGTTTCTGGCCGGTCAGCTCGATACCTGAGTGTGTAGCTCCGGGTGCGCCCGGCGATGGGCCTGGAGGATATAGTCACGCAGGCGTTCGATTTCTTCGGCCGGGCTTTGGCTGAAGTCGTAGGCAGCCAGGTCCGGGCCGATACGCCGGCCCAGCACGCCCTGCAATTCGATGGGGGGGATGCCGCCGGGGGCGAAGCGCAGTTCGAAGCGGGCCGGGGCCGCTGGCAGGCCACGCACTTCCAGCAACGCACCCTTGAACGAAATATCGCGAACCCACAGGCCGCTGTCCTGCCCGTGGGCATCTAGCAGCGCGCTCGGCTGGTCCAGCGACAGGCGCCAGGGGCGCAACATGGGGCCATCCTCGTAGATTTCCGGTAAACCCAGTTGCAGGTGCAGGGCGTGAAATTCGTCTTCCACCAGTTGCAGCGGGAAGCTGATTTGCTGGTTATTGAACTGGGCCTGCAAGGTCACCTGCTCGTTAGCTACCAAGCGGGTGAGCAAGCTCTGGATGCGGCGGTCGCCATTGACCAGCAGGCTCGACATGGAGTCAGCCAGGTTCAGCTGCGGCGAATGCTGCATGTTCTGTATGAAATCCAGCTCGTCCTGGGTCAGGAGCGCATCTGCTTGCATGATCGAACTCAAGGGTAGCGACGTCTTCAACGTGATTGACCGTGCCTGGTGTACTTGGTTCAGGTGGGCTTGTCGGGTTTCGGACGAACGCGCAGCTGGGCCAGTTCCCGTTCCAGTTCAACCTGGCGGCTGACGTCCTTCTGAATGCCGATGAAGTAGGTACGTTGTTCGCTGTTGTGCCGTACCGGGGTGATCGACAGCTCGTTCCAGAAGGCGCTGCCATCTTTGCGGTAGTTGCGCAGCACTTCGCGGCAAGGGCGGCCTTCGGCCAGGGCCTTGCGGATGCGGGCGCGGCCAAGCTGGTCACGGTCGTCGGCCTGCAGGAAACGGCAATCCTGATAGAGGATCTCGTCACGGCTGTAGCCAGTCAGGCGTTCGAAAGCGGTATTCACGTAGATCAGGATGGTGTCGTCGCCTTCTTGTTCGGCGACCACGATCCCGTCATTGGATGCATCGACCATCGATTGCAGCAGTTGCGCGTTGATCATGTTCGGGCCATTGAGCAAAGAAAGGTTCGAAGATGAGCTGAAGTGGGCGACTTTGGTAGAGGCGGCCTTTTGCCAGCGCTGGATGCTAGTATCCTACGTTTTTACTCAGTTTCGGAATCTCTACCCGATGAAAGTCGCCATTATTTCCGGATCGGTCTATGGCACCGCCGAAGAAGTCGCCCGTCACGCTGAAACACTGCTCAAAGCTGCTGGCCTTCAGGCCTGGCATGCTGCGCGCGCCAGCCTGCAGGACTTGGAAGGTTTTGCCCCTGACGCCTTGCTGGCCGTAACCTCGACCACTGGCATGGGCGAACTGCCGGACAACCTCATGCCGCTGTATAGCAGCATCCGCGATACCCTGCCTGCGGCCTGGCGTGGTTTGCCGGGCGCAGTGATTGCGCTGGGCGATGCCAGCTATGGCGATACCTATTGTGGGGGCGGCGAGCAGTTGCGCGAGCTGTTTGCCGAGTTGGGTGTACGGGAAGTGCAGCCGATGTTGCGCCTGGATGCCAGCGAGACGGTAACCCCCGAGGCCGATGCCGAGCCTTGGTTGGCTGAGCTTGTTCAAGCGTTGAAGGCCTGAGGCATTTACTCAGCCTGTTCGGCCTCTTCGCGGTGAACCCGCTCCCCACCGGTACTGCACAGGCTTCAGAGGCTGCGGTGCCCTGGTGGGAGCGGGTTCACCCGCGAAGAGGCCTGCAAGAGCAACTCATTTCTTGCTGCCAAGCACCGGCCACTCGCTCACCAGCGCCAACCACGCCTGCGCCGCCCGTGACAGGTATGCCCCGCGCCGCCAGATGAAGGCGATATCCCAACGCAAATCCCCCGGCGAGCGCAGCGGCAAGCGCACCACCCCGGGGCGCTCCAGCGCCTGCGCCACCACACGGGGCAGCAACACCACGCCCTGGCCCGCCGCTGCCAGCGCCGCCAGAAAGTCCGCCTGGCCACTGCGCGCACCTTCCTTCGGGGTAAAACCCTGCTGCTGGCATGCCTTCAGCAGCCGGTCGTTAAGCACGAAACTGCGTTGGTAAAGCAGGAACGGGGTATCAGCCAGCTGCTGCAGGTCTACCCCGTCATGGCCCGCCAGGCTGTGGCCGACTGGTAGCAGGACATCCAGCGGTTCGTTGCAGAACGGCTGGTAGTCGAACGCCTCGTCACTGGGCGTGAGGCTGCCGCCTAGTTCCAGCTCGCCACTCCTGACCGCGTGCTCGACGCTGCGGCTGCCGCCTTCGAGCAACTGGATCGCGATGTTCGGGTGGCGCCGTCGATACTCGGCGAATAACCCCGCGAACAGCGCGTCGCTGCCCAACATCGGCAAGCCTAGGCGCAGTTCACCGCGGCCCATCTGGCTGAGGTCGTCCAGTTCGCTGAGCAGCGCCTGACGCTGGCGCAACAAGGCTTCGCCACGCTCCAGCACGATGCGCCCGGCAGCGGTCAGGTGCAGTTGCGAAGCCTGGCGCTCCAGCAGCGGCTGGCCCACATCTTGCTCCAGTTGCGCCACCTGTTTGCTCACGGCCGATTGGCTGATGTGCAGGGTGTGTGCGGCCTGGGTAAAACCGCCGCGGTGGACCACTTCGATAAAGCTGCGCAGCTGTTTGAATTCCATGTTCGCAATTCCATTCTGGAATGGTCGCCAGTCTAACAATTCGCTTCTGGCCTAGGCAGCCGAAACTTAAAATGAGGGCCTGTCGAGGAACCCGCCCATGAAACCCGCGTTATTGAAAAAAGCCCTGCGCCTGCTCGTCGAGTTGGCGGTGCTCTGTGCGCTGTTCCAGCTCGGTGGCCAGCTTGCCAGCTGGCTGGGCTGGCCGATTCCCGGTGGCGTGATGGGCCTGGCAGTGCTGCTGTTGCTGTTCGCCTCGGGTGTGCTCCAGCCAGCCATGTTGCAACGGGGCGCCGGCTGGTTGATGGCCGAGATGCTGCTGTTTTTCATCCCGGCGCTGATGAGCCTGCTCGATTACGGCACGCTGATCCGTGAAGAGGGTTGGCGGATCTTGCTGGTGATCGCCGTGAGCACCCTGATGGTGATGGTGGTAACTGCCTTGACCGTGGAGTTGGTGTGTCGCTGGAGCGTGCGCCATGAGCCTTGAACCCATGCCGCTGTTCTGGCTGGCACTGACCCTGCTGGCCTACCTGGGCAGCCGCTGGTTGTACCGGCGTAGCGGGCGTTACCTGTTGTCGCCGCTGATCCTGGTGCCGGTACTGTTGCTGGCGGTGGCCGTGCCGCTGCACACCGCCTATGCCGAATACGCCCGCAATACCCATTGGCTGATGACTGTGCTGGGCCCGGTGACCGTGGCCTTCGCGGTGCCGATTTGGCAGCAACGGGCCATGCTGGCGCGCCATTGGCCGGCGCTGATGGTCGGCATGGTGGCTGGCAGCAGTGCCTCCATCGCCAGTTCCTGGGGGCTGGCTCATCTGTTGGCGCTGGACAGCGCGACCAGCCTGTCGCTGGTGCCGCGTTCGATCACCACGCCGTTTGCCATGCCGCTGGCCCATGACTTGGGTGGGGTACCGGAGTTGACGGCGGTGTTCGTGATGTTCACCGGCGTGCTCGGCGCCATGTTCGGTGGCGTGCTGCTGCGCTGGTTGCCGTTGCGCACGCCGCTGGCGCGGGGTGCATTGTTTGGCGTCGGTGCCCATGGCGCCGGGGTTAGCCGGGCGCAGGAGGTCGGCCGCGAGGAAGGCTCGGTGGCCGGCTTGGTCATGGTCCTGACCGGCTTGTTGAACCTGTTTGCGGCGCCGCTGCTGGCCATGCTGCTCTGACCGTTCATGCCACTGACTCGCACAGTCATCAAGCTGGCTGGCAATGCAAGTCCCAGCCCATGGGCTGCTGGCTAGACTCAGCCTCGACATAGAGAGCACATGTAAGTGCCGAGGTGACATGCAATGACCGCAGCCTTGCCCTATTCCGCCAACACCACTTCACCGGGACCGTTCTGATGCCCATGGCCGAAATTCCATTGTGCGTCTGGCGTACCCGGGGACAGAGTTTCACTTTCCGGGGCCAGAGCATCCGCTACTGGACCGCAGGGCAAGGAGAGCCCCTGCTACTGTTACATGGCTTCCCCACCGCCAGCTGGGACTGGCATTACCTGTGGGGGCCTTTGAGCCAGCGCTTTCGGCTGATCGCCTGCGACATGCTCGGCTTTGGCGATTCGGCCAAACCGGTGGATCATGTCTACAGCCTGATGGAGCAGGCCGACCTGCAGCAAGCCTTGCTCGCCAAGCTAAAGGTCGACCAGCCGCTGCACCTACTGGCCCACGACTACGGTGGCAGTGTGGCCCAGGAACTGCTGGCGCGGCATCATGAACAGCGCGCCAACATCGCCAGCTGCGTGTTCCTCAACAGCGGGCTGTTCCCCGAAAGCTGCCGCATGCTGCTGATCCAGAAACTGCTGCTCAGCCGTGTCGGCTGGCTGGTAGGGCGCTCGTTCGGGCGCGACGACCTGGTGCGTAACCTGACCCAGGTCTATGGCCCTTGCACCCACCCCAGTGAAAGTGCGCTGGATGACTTTTGGAGCCTGATCGCCGCCAACCGTGGCACGCGCATCCTGCACAAGCTGGCGGGTTACATGGCGGAGCGCAGGTTGCACCGTGGGCGTTGGGTTGGCGCGCTGCAGTGCGAAGGCGTACCGCTGCGCTTCATCAACGGGGTGGTCGACCCGTTGTCCGGCGCGCACATGCTGGAACGTTACCGGCAACTGGTGCCGCAGCCGGACACCGTGCAGTTGCAGGGCATTGGCCATTACCCGCATACCGAAGCGCCGGTACAGGTGCTGCGCCATTACCTGGCCTTTCGTGAACAACCGCTGAGCTACTACCAGGCGAAAGTGGCGTGGTCCTGACAGGGCAATCTGTATTGCCAGTGCCGGCCCCTTCGCGGGTAAACCCGCTCCTACCGGGATATCACTGCACTAAGGCGTGGTGATATCCCGGTAGGAGCGGGTTTACCCGCGAAGGGGCCAGCACTGGCAGAGACTTTTTCGGGGCAAATAAAAAAGGCCGCTGCAAGCCGCAGCGGCCAATCGAGACGTCAGATCAAGGAGCTTCAAAATCTACGTCGGTGAACCTCGCAAGCATGAAAGGCGGGGGGGAGAGCCCTTCATGCCGGCCAGTGGGTTAAGAATAAGCGCTTGATCCTGTGGGAAAAATAGCCGCTTATGACATTCACCTTTACGTATTGGGCAATAGTGCCGCAGGCGCTTAGCCCGCCGGCGAGTAGCCCATGCGCCAGCTGGTTTCGCGCGCGGCTGCCAGTAGTTGCTCGGCAGCCGGGCCATGCTCGTCGGCATGGAAGATCGACGTAGGCCCAACCACGGTCATCACCGCAGCGATCTGCCCCATGGCATTGAACACGGGGGCCGACAGCGCATCCACGCCCGGCATCAGCAGCCCATGCACATGGTGCAGGCCACGTTGACGAATCCCCGCCAGTAGCGCTTGGTAATCGGCGGCGCTGTGTTGCAGCACCGCCAGTTCGCGGTCACGCAATTCCACAGTTTCGCGCTCTGGTAGGTAGGCTGCGAACACCAGCCCGGTGGACGAGGTGAGCAGCGGCAGCACCGAGCCCATTTGCGTCACCACAGTGACCGCACGCACCGCAGGTTCAATACTGACCACCGTCGCCCCCTGGTTGCCCCACACGGCAATAAAGCAGCTTTCGTTCAACGCGTCGCGCAGTTGCGACAACGGCAGCGCGGCAATCTTCAGCACATCGATGCTGCCCAGCGCCGCCAGCCCCACGCGCAATGCTTCGCGCCCCAGGCCGTAGTGATTGGTGGCGGCATCCTGTTCGGCAAAACCGCTGGCGATCAACGCCTGCAGGTAACGGTGCACCTTGCTCGCCGGCATTTGCACATGCTCCGCCAGACGCGACAGCGGGGTGGAGGGGGAGAGTTCGGCAAGGGCCTTGAGGATGTCGGTGCCGACCTCCGCCGAGCGGACTTTCTGCTTGCCGTTGTCGGCGGGGGAGCTGGCTTTGGCCATGGACATCTTCTTCCGGATTCGTCGAGTCGCGCCTTTATAGCTTGACGCATTGCTCGGAGCAAATTACGTTATTCGTAATCTGATTACGATAAAAACAATGCAGACGTGCTGCCACCCCGTTCCGGGCCAGCAGCCAGCTGCCCGCAACGGCTCGGCCAGAGCCCGGAGGCATCGATGAATCGCGATACGTCACCCGACCTTCACTACCTCAGCGGCTTCGGCAACGAATTTGCCAGCGAAGCGCTGCCGGGTGCCTTGCCGGTCGGGCAGAACTCGCCGCAGAAGGCGCCCTACGGGCTGTATGCCGAATTGCTGTCGGGCACGGCGTTCACCATGACCCGCAGCGAGCTGCGCCGCACATGGCTGTACCGCATTCGCCCGTCTGCATTACACCCGCGTTTCGAGCGCCTGGCGCGCCAGCCGCTGACCGGCCCGCTGGGCGCCGTCACGCCCAACCGCCTGCGCTGGAACCCCCAGCCTATCCCCGCCGAACCTACCGATTTCATCGAAGGCTGGCTGCCCATGGTGGCCAACGCCGCGGCGGAAAAACCAGCCGGTGTGAGCATCTACATCTACCGCGCCAACCGCTCCATGGAGCGGGTGTTTTTCAACGCTGACGGTGAACTGCTGTTGGTGCCGGAGCAAGGCCGCTTGCGTATCGCCACCGAACTGGGCGTGATGGAGGTGGAGCCGCTGGAAATCGCGGTGATCCCGCGTGGCATGAAATTCCGCGTTGAGCTGCTCGATGGCCAAGCCCGCGGCTACATCGCCGAAAACCACGGCGCGCCGCTGCGCATCCCGGACCTTGGCCCAATTGGCAGCAACGGCCTGGCCAACCCGCGCGACTTCCTCACCCCGGTGGCGCACTACGAAGAGGCCGAGGGCCCGGTGCAGTTGGTGCAGAAGTTCCTCGGCGAGCACTGGGCCTGCGAGCTGCAGCACTCGCCGTTGGACGTGGTTGCCTGGCACGGCAGCAACGTGCCGTACAAGTACGACCTGCGCCGCTTTAACACCCTCGGTACGGTCAGCTTCGACCACCCAGACCCGTCGATTTTCACCGTGCTCACTTCGCCGACTAGCGTGCACGGCCTGCCCAACATGGACTTCGTGATCTTCCCGCCACGCTGGATGGTGGCTGAGAACACCTTCCGTCCACCATGGTTCCACCGCAACCTGATGAACGAGTTCATGGGCCTGATCAACGGTGCCTACGACGCCAAGGCCGAAGGTTTCCTGCCAGGCGGTGCTTCGCTGCATGGGGTGATGAGCGCCCATGGCCCCGACGCCGAAACCTGCGAAAAGGCGATTGCCGCCGACCTGGCACCGCACAAGATCGACAACACCATGGCCTTCATGTTCGAGACCAGCCAGGTGCTGCGCCCGAGCTTGCAAGCCCTCGAGTGCCCGCAATTGCAGGCCGACTACGATAGTTGCTGGGCCACCTTGCCGAGCACCTTCAACCCGAACCGGAGATAACCCATGAACCACACTGCCATTGCCCGTAGCTGGGTCGAGCACGCCAACGGGCACAGCGACTTCCCGCTGCAGAACCTGCCAATGGGCATCTTCAGCCGGCCGGGGGAGGCCAAGCGTTGTGGCGTGGCTATCGGTGACGCAATTCTCGACCTTGAGGCGGTGTTGGCCGCTGGCCTGTTCGACGCTGAAGCCAAAGCCGCTGTCGAAGCGACCCGCGGTGGGGCACTTAACGCATTCTTCGCCCTTGGCCGTACTGCCCGCGTCGCCTTGCGCGAGCGCCTGCTGCTGCTGCTGGGTGAGCACAGCGAGCACCAAGCGGCGTTGAAGCCGGCACTGTATCCAGCCAGTGGCTGCCAGCTGCATGTACCGGCGCAAATCGGCGACTACACCGACTTCTACGTGGGCATTGAGCACGCCAAGAACGTTGGCAAGCTGTTCCGTCCCGACAACCCGCTGCTGCCCAACTACAAGTATGTGCCAATCGGTTATCACGGCCGCGCTTCGACCATCCGCCCGTCCGGCACCGACGTGCGCCGGCCCAAGGGCCAAACCCTGCCGGCTGGGCACACTGAGCCGACTTTTGGCCCTTGCGCGCGCCTGGACTACGAACTGGAACTGGGCATCTGGATTGGCCAGGGCAACGCCATGGGGCAGGCAATCCCCGTCGGTGATGCTGCCGAGCACGTGGCCGGCCTGTGCCTGCTCAACGACTGGTCGGCGCGTGATATCCAGGCCTGGGAATACCAGCCGCTGGGGCCGTTCCTGTCCAAGAGCTTCATCACTACCGTTTCGCCCTGGGTGGTCACCGCCGAAGCGCTGGAGCCTTTCCGCTGCGCCCAGCCGGCGCGCCCGGAAGGCGACCCGCAGCCGCTGTCGTACCTGCTGGACAAGCGCGACCAAGCCGCCGGTGCATTCGATATCGAGCTTGAGGTGCTGCTGCTGACCGAGCGCATGCGCGAGCAGGGTATCGCCCCGCACCGCCTGACCCTGAGCAACACCCGCAGCATGTACTGGACCGTGGCGCAGCTGGTTGCGCACCACAGCGTCAACGGTTGCCAGCTACAACCGGGCGACCTGTTCGGCACGGGCACGCTGTCGGGCGCTACGCCAGGTTCGTTCGGCAGCCTGCTGGAGATTACCGAAGGCGGCAAGCACCCGGTGGAGCTGGCCAGTGGCGAGGTGCGCAAATTCCTCGAAGACGGCGACGAAATCATCCTGCGTGCCCGCTGCGCGCGTGATGGCGTGGCCAGCATCGGCTTCGGTGAA
Organism: Pseudomonas sp. Leaf58; assembly: GCF_003627215.1. Taxonomy (NCBI): domain Bacteria; kingdom Pseudomonadati; phylum Pseudomonadota; class Gammaproteobacteria; order Pseudomonadales; family Pseudomonadaceae; genus Pseudomonas; species Pseudomonas sp. Leaf58. The sequence continues at coordinate 4,524,246 of NZ_CP032677.1, read as the reverse complement.
TGCCGCGGCACGGTCATTGCGGCCAACTGAGGAGGCTGGGCATGGAGCTGTACACCTATTACCGTTCCACCTCGTCCTACCGGGTGCGCATTGCCTTGGCACTGAAGGGGCTGGCCTACCAGTCCCTGCCGGTCAACCTGCTGCAGGGTGAGCAGCGCGGTGCGGGCTATGTCGCCGTCAACCCGCAGGGCCGCGTGCCGGCCTTGCGCACCGACGGCGGTGAGTTGCTGGTGCAGTCGCCAGCGATCATCGAGTACCTGGAAGAGGTTTATCCACAGCCGGCGCTGCTGCCTGCCACGGCCGCGGCGCGCGCCAAGGTGCGGGGCGTGGCAGCGATCATCGGCTGCGACATCCACCCGCTGCACAACGTCAGCGTGCTTAACCGCTTGCGTCAGGCCGGCCAGGACGAAAGCCAGGTCAACCAGTGGATCGGCCACTGGATCAGCCAAGGGCTGGCGGCGGTAGAGCAATTGATTGGTGATCATGGCTTCTGCTTTGGTGCTGAGCCAGGCTTGGCGGATGTCTACCTGATCCCGCAGTTGTATGCGGCCGAGCGCTTCAACATCGACCTCGACAGCTTCCCGCGCATCTTGCGGGTTGCTGCCCTGGCGGCTGGGCACCCGGCATTCGCCCAGGCCCACCCCGCCCAGCAGCCGGACAGCCCGGCTCAGTGAAGCGAACGGTTCACCGCCGGAAGCTTGCCGATACGCTCGGACAGCTTCAGGCGCTGGGCCGGGTCTTCCGTCAATAGCAATGCATGCTCCAGGTCGAAGCGCTCGGCCTGCGGGCAATCGAGGTGCTGGTACAACGAGGCGCGGGTCATATAGTCGCTGACCTGCACCGGGCCTAGCTGCATGACCCGCTCGGCATCGATCAGCGCCGCCAGGTGATCATCGTTGCTGATGTGCAACTGGCGCAGGTTGCGTGACAGGCGTTGTAGCATCTGCAGCGGGCTGGCACTGCGCATGTGTTCTGCGCTTAGCGCTATGTGCGGGCCGAACTGGCGAGCCAGCAGCTCCCGGCAATCGTTGGGGTACAGCCGCCGGCCCCCACAGGGGTCGAGCAGGTGATCGGCACCCGGTACGCGCAGTAGGAAATGGCCGGGGAAGCCTACGCCTTCAAGGGGGATAGACAGCCGCCAGGCCAGTTCCAGCGCGAGGATGGCCAGGGTCAGCGGTTGGCCACGGCGACGCTGCAGCACCTTGTCCATCATCGCGGCATGCGGGCGCAGGGGGTGGTTTTCATCCTGCTGAAAGCCCAACGCATTCAGCTGACGCAGCAGCGGCTGGGCTAGTTCGCACAGCGGCAGCATTGGCAGGTTGGCACTGATCTCACGTTGCAAGCCATGCAGGGTGACAAGGCTGGCCGCGGGCTCGACGCTACGGTCGTGCTCGGCGGCCATCCACAAGGCGGCTTCCAGCAGGGCGACAGGCTCGCGTTCCAGGCAGGCCAGGCAGGCTTGACGTGGCTTCATGGGGGCTTCTCCACACACCTTTGAGTATTAGCCGTGGCGCGCGGTTTCGTCCAGTGGTCCGGCGGCGGCGTCAGGCCCGGGGCGGTGCCTATACTGGAGGGAGCACCTCGTTGGGGAGCCCGTCGATGTTCGCACTGATGCAAAGCACCCGCACCCAGTCACTGCACCTGTTCACCGACCCGGCCACGGGCCTGAAGGCGGTGGTGGCGATTCACAGCGAGCAGTTGGGCCCAGCCATGGGCGGTTGCCGCTACCTGCCTTATGCCGATGACGAAAGCGCCATGATCGATGCCATTCGCCTGGCCCAGGGCATGAGCTACAAGGCGGCGCTGGCCGGCCTGCCACTGGGTGGCGGCAAGGCGGTGATCATGCGCAACCCGCATGTGGAAAACCGTGCTGCGCTGTTCGAGGCGTTTGGCCGCTTCATCGATACCTTGCAAGGCCGCTTCATCATCGCCGTGGACAGCGGCACCTCTACCGTGGACATGGACTGCATTGCCCAAAGCACCCCGCATGTGACCAGCACCACGGCATGCGGTGATCCATCACCGCATGCGGCGATGGGGGTGTTCGCGGGCATTCGCGCCACGACCTCGTTCCGGCTGGGCAGCGACGACTTGAAAGGCCTGCGGGTGGCGGTGCAAGGGCTGGGCAATGTCGGTTATGCGCTAGCGGAGCAACTGCATGCGGTGGGCGCCGAACTGTTGGTCAGCGACCTGGACCCAGGGCGTGTGCGGTTGGCAATGGAGCAGTTCGATGCCAAACCGGTGACCAACGATGCGTTGATCAGCACCCCTTGCGATATCTTTGCCCCGTGCGGCCTGGGGCCGGTGCTGAACGGGCAGAGCGTGATGCAGTTGCGTTGCGCAGCAGTTGCGGGGGCGGCGAACAACCAACTGACCACCCTGCAGGTGGCCGACCAGTTGGAGTCGCGTGGGATACTGTATGCGCCCGATTATGTGATCAATGCCGGTGGCTTGATCTACGTGGCGCTGACCCATCGTGGCGAAGACCTGGCCACCATCACCGCGCACCTGGCGCGGATACCTTCCCGGCTGACCGAAGTGTTTGGCCATGCGCAGGCAGAGAAACGTTCGCCGGCGCGGGTGGCGCAGCTTCTGGCGGAGCGGTTGTTGTACGGCTGAAGATTGATATTGGCCTGGCTGACCTTTTCGCGGGAAAGCCCGCGCCTACACTGGCGCTTCGAGCAGCTCGGCCAACGCATCCGGCTGGCTCTTGAACGCCCGGGCGAACACATCGCGGTTCTTGGCCATGTAGATACCGGCTTCTTCGACTTGTTGCTCGGTCAGCGACGGCACTGCCTTGTGCAACACTTCGGCCAGGCGCTCGGCCAGTTCGAGCATCTTGTCGTGACGGTCTGCTTCGGCCTTATCCATGAACAAGCGCTCCGGGTCGCGGCTGCTGCGGTACACCACTTCGACGGCCATTCATCACCTCTATGCCTTTTTGCTGGTTGCGTTGCGTTTTACTGTATCTATATACAGTAATGGCATTTGCCCTCATCGCGCAACCGGATTCTTTCGGCAAAAGCCTAGTACACAGGTGCCTTGCGGCAATCGGTCGCCTTCCAAAGGCTGGGCCTGGCCCTTTTACTGCATGGCACAAGCGTCACACCAGTGACGCATCATCCTTCAAGACGTATCGGGGAATGGAACATCGTGAACATCAAATGGGCAGAAAAACTGCGCAGGGGCCTGCATGGCTCGGCCGACTCGCTGGGCAACCTGTGCGTCGAGGCCTTCCATTACCTGGCGCTGTTCGGCATTGGCGCAATTACCGCCTATGCGGCGGTGACAACGTTCCTGGACATGCTCGGCAAGGGTGGGGTCAGTGTCGATGACATCCTGCTGCTGTTCATCTACCTGGAGCTGGGGGCGATGGTGGGGATCTACTTCAAGACCAACCATATGCCCATCCGCTTCCTGCTGTACGTGGCCATTACCGCACTGACGCGCCTGCTGATCGGCGACGTCTCGCACCACAAAGCGCCGGATGTCGGGCTGTTGTACGTGTGCGGCGGCATTCTATTGCTGGCCTTCGCCATTCTGGTGGTGCGCTACGCTTCGTACCGCTACCCCTCGACCAAGGTGCTGGATGCCAACGGCAAGGAAGTGGATGAGGGCAAGTAGCGCTCAGTTGGCGACAAAATGACGCGCCTCGTGGCGGGCGTCGCGAGTCAGCGCGGCCAGTACCTGCATGGGGTTCTGGCTGAGTTCGATGGCTAGGCCCAGGCGTATGCTGTCAATTACCCGCTGCAGGCGCACCGGGTCGTTGCGTTGGGCTTGGGTGATGAGGCGCTTGGCGACCACGCCGGCGTCGTCGGACAGGGTCAGCATGATGCTGCCGTCGAGATTCGCGATGCTCAGGTTGATCCGGTATTCGGGTGCGAATGCAGCACTGATGCGTTCGAATGGGTTGTTCATGGCCGTGCTTCTGCGGTGAATGAATGCAGAGGTTGACCAGGGAAATCGCCGCTTGGTTCAGCGCCATTGATCGCTGTAAACGAAAACGCCCGGCAGTAGGCCGGGCGTTCTGCATTGCCAATCAGGCGTCTGGGTCACTCAGCTCCAGGGCGCCGCGCTTGCTGCGCAGCTTGCCGAAGAAATGTTCCAGGGCGTGGTTGAGCTTGGTGGCGGCGCCATCGACCGCCTGGTCCAGCGAAGTGGCGGTGTGGGTTACGGAAATCGGTTGGTGGCCTTTGGGGCGAGCCTCCATCTGGCAGCGTTTGTCATGCGGTCCGGGCTTGGCGCCGTTCTCGTCGCGCAGGTGGACCTCGATGCGGGTGAGGTCGTCCTCGTAGCGCTCCAGTGAGCTTTCCAGTGTACTGCGGACCCACTGGTCGAGCCGGGCATTGCCTTCGAAATGGTTGCTGCTGTTGACCTGGATTTGCATGATTCAATCCTTATTCAGCTTGCTCGCATGGAGACGCGCCTAGGCCCTTGAGACCCTTGGAATTTCTGCGCCTCTTGACTCTAAGGTCAGGCAACCGCGCAACGAATTCAAGCCCTTTTTGAAAATAAATTTCTTGTTGCAAATGGCGGCCCGCAGCTGATGCGGCCTTTGCTTATGAGAATTGAAATCATTATTATTGCAGCCCCGTAAACGCCCGGACCTTCGCCATGACGCGCCATACCGCCGGCCTCTCGCTCAGCTATCGCCTGGCCGTGGCTTCACGCAGCCTGGCAGCGTTGTTGGGCGGTTATCTGTTGGCGTCCATGGCCAGCGTTTGCATCACGTTGTTGGTGCCATTGCCAAAGGTCGACGCGACGCTGGTTGGCCTGTTGCTATCGTTTGTCTTCTACCTGCTGGCCTTCATCTGGTGTTTTGCCTGCCGTAGCGCCTGGCGAGCGTGGTTTGGCGTGTTATTGCCAAGCCTGGTATTGGCAATGGTCAACGGGCTTGTCTATTGGATGAGCAACCCATGAAAGAAGGCTTCCGCCAGGCGATGGCCTGGCTGCACACCTGGACCGGGCTGATCTTTGGCTGGCTGCTGTTCGCCATCTTCTTGACCGGCACGCTGTCGTACTTCAAGGACGAGATCAACCACTGGGCTCAGCCCGAGGTGCGTCGCCACGCGCTCGATCCTGCCGCCAGCCTGGGGCTGGCGCAGCGCTACCTGGAAGGTAATGCCGGGCACGCCGGCAGCTGGATGATCCGCTTGCCCAACGAGCGCGAAGCCGCAGTGAATGTGGGCTGGCGCGACCCGGCTGGCGGGCGCCGGGGTTTTGTCAGCAAAAGCCTCGACGCGCAAACCGGCGAACCGGTCGAGGCGCGAGAAAGCCGGGGAGGCGAGTTTTTCTACCGCTTCCACTTCCAGCTGCAAATGCCGCATCCCTTTGGCCGTTGGTTGTCGACCTTCTGCGCGTTCATCATGCTGCTCGGGCTGGTCACCGGCATCATCACCCACAAGAAGATCTTCAAGGAGTTCTTCACCTTCCGCCCAGGCAAAGGCCAGCGCTCATGGCTGGACGGCCACAACGCAATCGGTGTGCTGGTGCTGCCGTTCCACTTGATGATCAGCTACAGCAGCTTGGTGCTGTTCATGTACATGGTAATGCCGGCCAGCATCATGGCTAGCTACGGTGACAACACCGGGGGCTATTTCAACGAGCTGTTCGGCCGTGATGATGCGCCGAAGGTGGCCAATGTGCCGGCCCCGTTGGTGCCGTTGCCGAGCCTGTACGCCAAGGTACAGGCGCTGGAGCCGGGCGCGCGCATCGGCTTCATCCAATTGCACAACCCGGGTGACCGCACTGCCCGCGTCACCTTCACCCAATCGGCAGCCGACCACGTCGCCTACCGACGCAGCGCCAACTGGACCTTCGATGGTGCCAGCGGTGCGTTGTTGAGCCAGGGCAAGCCGGAGAGCGGGGCGATGATGACCGCGTTCAGCTTTGCCGGGCTACACATGGGCAACTTTGCCGGGCCTTGGCTGCGCTGGCTGTATTTCTTCTTTGGCGTGGCGGGTACCGCGGTGATCGGCACCGGGCTGGTGATGTGGCTGGGCAAGCGCCAACTCAAGCATGCCAAGCGTGAGGGCCTGCCGGGCGAACTGCGCTTGGTCGAAGTGCTCAACATCGCCAGCATGAGCGGCCTGCTGCTGGCCGTGGCGGGCTTCTTCTGGGCCAACCGCCTGATCCCCGTGGGCGTCGGAAGCCGGGCCGATTGGGAGGTCAACGCCTTCTTCATCGCCTGGGGCCTGTCGCTGGTGCACGCCGTGCTGCGTCGCAGCGGGCGCCGGGCCTGGGGCGAGCAACTGGCGCTGGGCGCGCTGGCCTTTGCCTTGCTGCCGCTGCTCAATGGCCTGAGCACTGGCCAGGGCCTGAACCATTCGCTGCGGGTGGGCGACTGGGCTATGGCCGGCTTCGACCTGACGGCGCTGGGCACCGGCCTGTGGCTCGCCTGGTTGGCCGGCAAGCTGCTGCGCAGCCCCCAGCCGGCGGCTAAACGCGCCCCGCGTGCGGTAAAAAAGCCAAGCACTGAAACGGCGGAGGCACGCTGATGTTGGGTAGCGCCCTGATCGCATTCGCAGGCTTGGTTGCCCTGTGCTTGGCAATGCAAAAGCACTTCGTCGACCTGCTCGGGCGCACGCCACGCCCCGCGCAGTTGCGCCTGTTGCGCAGCGCCGGTTGGCTGCTGCTGGTAGCGTCGCTGCTACTCAGCGTACAACTACGTGGCTGGGCCCATGGCCTGGTGGAATGGACCGCGCTGCTGATGGCCGGCGTGACCCTGTGGGTGTTCGGCTTGCCTTACCAGCCCCGCCTGCTGCTGGGGCTGGCCGCCATCAGTGTGGTGCTGGGGCCATTGCTGGCCGTTTTCGCCGAGTGACCTCATGAGTGAGCCGGGAAACATGATTGAGTCGGACGCCGAGAGGGGCAGCGGGCGTGCGCTTTTCGTCCAGGTGTTCCAAGCCCAGCGTGCGCGCATGGAAGCCCTGGTAAGCCGCCGAGTGGGCTGTCACGCCACGGCATCGGACCTGGTTCAGGAGTTGTTCCTGCGCTTCTGGCGCCGCCCCGAGGTTAAGGTCGAGGCGCTGGACACCTACCTGCTGCGTTGCGCCGGCAACCTGGCCATCGACCACCTGCGCAGCGAAGGCAGCCGCGGGCGGGTAGCCGAAGCCGCGGCGCCGGTGGACGAGGCAGCCGTGGCCCAGGCGCCGGAGCAGGCCGTGGAGGTTGACCATGACTTGCAGCGCATCGAAGCCGCCTTGCGCGCCTTGCCCGAACGCACTCGGCAGATTTTCCTGCTCAACCGCATCCACGGCTGCAAGTACGGCGAGATCGCCAAGGCCATGCAGCTGTCCCAGAGTGCTGTGGAAAAGCATATGATGCGCGCCCTCGAAGCGTGCAAGGCGAGTGTTGCCGAGCCCGCGTCCACCCCACGCCGGCCAGGGAGTGCCCGCCGATGAGCCCGCCGATCCCGATCACCGAGGTGCAGGCCCAGGCTGCGTTGCAGTGGCTCAGCCGCATCAATGAGCAGCCCGCGCAAGCCGAGGGGGCGGCGTTCAAGCGCTGGCTGCTGGCCGACCCCGCGCACCGTGCAGCCTACGCCCAGGCCCAACTGCTGTGGCAGCACAGCGCTGCCCCGGCGGCGCGGTTGGCTGCCGAAGAGCAGGAAAGCCTGCAACGCTACCTGGATGCCATGGCCAGGCCCCTGGCCAGGCGCCCGCGGCGGCAGCGGGTCACGGCGCTGGCGGTGGCGGCCTGCCTGGTGCTGGCCGTGGGCGTTGCCGGTGGTTGGCACCCCGGATACTGGCTGCAGGACCTGCAAGCCGACTACCGCAGTGCCGGGCAGGTCCGCCAGGTGACCCTGGCCGACCAGTCACAGGTAACGCTGGATGCGGGCAGTGCAATTGCAGTCGATTTCGAGCAGGGCGAGCGTCGCGTGCGGCTGCTGCATGGCGCGGCATTTTTCCAGGTCAGCCATACCGGCGCGCCGTTCGTGGTCGAAGCTGGCGGTGGCGAGGTGCGGGTACTCGGTACGCAGTTCGAAGTGCGCGAGCAGGGCGAGGGCGCCCAAGTCACGGTGCGCAGCGGGCGTGTGGCGATAAGCCCGGTGCCCGGTGCTTCAGCGCGTGAACTGACGGCCAACCAGCAGGCTGCCTACGCTGCAGGCCAGGTGGGCGACACCTTGGCGGTGGACAGCGACAACCGCCTGGCCTGGCGCCAGGGGTGGCTGAATTACTACCAGGTGCCGCTGGCGCAGGTGGTCGAGGACCTGGGGCGTTATTACCCGGGGCGCATTCTGTTGCTCGATGGCGAACTGGGGCAGCGCAAGGTCAGTGGCAGTTTCCCGGTGGCCGAACCACTGCTGGCGCTGGATTCGCTGGGCAAGGTGATGGGCTTTTCGTGGCAGACCGTTTTTGGCCGGTTGACGTTGATCCGGTAATTACCTGTGCCGGCCCCTTCGCGGGGAAACCCGCTCCTACAAGGGCAGCGCTGCCCTCAAGCATTGCAATGCCCAGCGGGTTTACCCGCGAAGAAGCCGGCACAGGGAAAAATATTTTCAGGCAACGGGTGAGGTAACAGGACGTGGCATCCGTGTAATGAGTGGAAGTGCGATTCATTCGCAGTAATAGCCCACTCACAGGTCAGCGTCCATGAAGTTCACCCCGCGTTGCGTCCCGCTCTGGTTCGGCCTTTTCGTGCTGCCTGTTGTCGCTGTCGCCCCCCTTGCCGGCGCCGCCGAGCAACAGCAGGTGTATAGCTTCGCCCAGCCGGCCCAACCCTTGGCCCAGGCACTCAACACCTTCAGCCGCAGCACCGGCCAGAGCGTGGTCTACACCCTGGCGCTGCCGACCGTGCAGGCCCCGGCGCTGAACGGCAGGTTCGGCGCCGAGCAGGCCTTGCAACAACTGCTGGGCACTTCCGGGCTGGCCTGGCGCCGCGTCGATGCACGCACCCTCACCCTTGAAGCGGTGGATACCTCCGGCGCTCTCAACCTGCAGGCCACCACCGTGACCTCGCAACTGGACGACTACAGCTACCAACCCCCGGCCACCGCCTCGATCATGCGCGGGCAGGGCCCCAACCAAGACATCCCCCAAGCGATCAACGTGGTACCGGCCCAAGTCCTCCGCGATCAGGCCCCACGCAACCTTGACGACGCCCTGGCCAACGTCAGCGGCATTACCCAGGGCAACAACTTCGGCGGTACCTCCGACACGGTGATGAAGCGCGGCTTCGGCGACAACCGCGACGGCTCGATCATGCGCGATGGTATGCCCGTCGTGCAGGGCCGCAACCTCAATGCCAGTACCGAGCGGGTCGAAGTGCTCAAGGGCCCGGCTTCGCTGCTGTACGGTATTCAGGACCCGGGCGGGGTGATCAACGTGGTCAGCAAGCGCCCGCAACTTGAGCAGTACAACGCCCTGACCGTGCGCGGCTCTACCTACGGCAGCGGCAACAACGGCAGCGGCGGTGGCTTCGACAGCAGCGGCGCGCTGGGCGACAGCAACTTCGCCTACCGCCTGATCGTCGACCACGAAGACGAAGATTACTGGCGCAACTACGGTGTGCACCGCGAATCGCTGGTGGCGCCGTCGCTGGCCTGGCTGGGCGAAGATACCCAGGTGGTGCTGGCCTACGAGCACCGCGAGTTTCTTTACCCCTTCGACCGAGGCACGGCGTTTGGCAATGACGGCCACCCGCTGAACATCCCCGCCACACGACGCTTGGATGAGCCGTTCAACGACATGGAAGGGCGTTCTGACCTGTACCGCCTAGAGCTCGACCACCAGCTGGCGGATAACTGGAAGCTGCACTTCGGCTACAGCTTCAACCGTGAAACCTATGATGCCAGCCAGGTTCGCGTCACTGGCGTGAACGAAGCAAAGGGCACCCTGACCCGCAGTATCGATGGAACCCACAACGCCATGAGCCGCGACCAGTTCGCCACGCTGAGCCTCAACGGCAATGTCGAACTGGGCGGGATGCAGAATGACGTGTTGTTCGGCATCGACCATGAGAACCGCAAGATTTTCCGCGGTGACCTGATTCGCCAGACTGCGCAGTCCACCTTCAGTTACCTCAACCCTGTGTACGGGCAGGAAGTGGAGGGCACGTCGGTACGTGCCAGTGACAGCGATCAAACCGACAAACTGCGCACCGATGCATTGTTCGCACAGGACGCGCTGCACCTGGACGAGCATTGGATTCTGGTGGCCGGTGCGCGCTTCCAGCAATACGACCAGTACGCCGGTCGCGGTCGCCCGTTCAAGGCCAATACCGACAGCAACGGCCAGACTTGGGTGCCGCACGCGGGTGTGGTGTACAAGGTCGATGAGCAATTGTCGTTCTATGGCAGCTACAGCGAATCGTTCAAGCCCAATTCGACTATTGCGCCGCTGATCGGCAACGTGGTGCTGGACGGGGCGGTTGCGCCGGAGGAGGGCAAGTCGTGGGAGTTGGGGGCCAAGCTCGATATGCCTGGGCGCCTCACCGGTACCCTGGCGCTGTTCGATATCACCAAGCGCAACGTGCTGGTTTCCAACTTCGATACTGGCACGGGCGAGACGCTGTACAGCAATGCCGGTGAGGTGAGCTCGCGGGGTGTCGAACTGGACCTGACCGGCCAGCTGAGTGAGCGCTGGAGCCTGATCGGCAGCTATGCCTTTACCGATGCTGAAGTGACCAAAGACCCGGACCTGAAGGGCAACCGCTTGCAAAACGTGGCCCGGCACAGCGGCTCGCTGTCGGCGGTGTATGACTATGGCAGCCTGTTCGGCGGCGACCGCTTGCGCCTTGGCGCTGGGGCGCGGTATGTGGGTGAGCGTAGCGGCAACTCGACCAACACCTTTGACCTGCCGTCCTACACCGTGGCCGATGCGTTTGCCAGTTACGAGACCAAGCTCGACGAGCACAAGGTGCTGTTGCAGTTGAATGTGAAGAACCTGTTCGACAAGGTGTATTACAGCTCGGCGGTGAACCAGTATTTCGTGGCGATTGGCGATGCGCGGCAGGTGAGCCTGTCCAGTACCTTTGAGTTCTAGGTAGTTGGGGCTGCTTTGCAGCCCATCGCCGGCAAGCCAGCTCCCACAGGTTTATCACAGGCCTTAAGCTGACGCTGTATCTGTGGGAGATCACCCAGCCCTTTGGGCTGCACTGTCGCGCAGAAAACTGGGTTCGCAGGCAGGTGTATGTCTTGGGATTTGAGGTGGTGCACAGATCGAGCGCCGCCCGCGCGGCGCTTCGCGGCACAAGGCCGCTCCCACATCAGTTTCGGGCCAGTCACTCCTGTGAGTTCACCTCTGCCTGCCTTGTTTGTTCCATTCGATATCTAAGGTTGCGCAACTGCTTTCCACCCATCTCCAGCCGTGCATCAAGGCTGCAACCCATCTGGCACAGGAATAATTGGCCCGAAACAGATGTGGGAGCGGCCTTGTGCCGCGAAGCGCCGCGCGGGCGGCGCTCGATCTCACAGGCGCCAACTATCTCAAGACATGCGCCTATCAGCCCAACCCCAAATTGTTTAACTGACTGGCATTAGGGTAAACCCACTCCCAGATGGCCCGCTAAATCAATGAGTTATGTGCAGTTCTATGAGAGCTGGCTTGCCGGCGATGGGCCGCAGAGCGGCCCCAGCTTCACAGGTTGAAGGCCGAACGGTATTCACCCGGTGTTGCACCCATCGCCTGGCGAAAGCGGTTGCTGAAGTGGCTGGCACTGGCAAACCCGCACAACAGGGCTATCTCCCCCAGCGGCATCACCCCTAGCCGCAACAGCTGGCAGGCCCGGTGCAGCCGCCGCGCCAGCAGGTACTGGTGCGGCGGCAGCCCAAAGCTGGCGCGGAACATGCGCGCGAAGTGGTATTCGGACAGGTTGCAGCGCAAGGCCAGCTCACCCAGGGTGATGGGCTGGTCCAGCTGCGCTTCCATGTACTCGACCAATTGCCGACGCAGGTTCGGCGCCAACCCGCCTTTCAGGCGCAAGCCCTGGCGCAGCCCGACCTGGTTAAGCAGTGCATGGTCGACGATTGCGTGCGCCAGGGTGCTCGCCAGCAGGCGCTCGCCTGGCTCGTCCCAGGCCAGGGTGATCAGTTGGCGAAAGCGCGCGGCCTGCTGTGGGTCGTCAAGAAAAGTAGCTTCCTGCAACTGCAGTTCGCGCGGTTCACGGTCGAGCAGGCGCACGCAGCCCAGGGCGAACTGCGCCTCGCTGACGTACAGGTGCGCCAGACGGATCGCGCCATTGACCACCCAGTTGGACTCCTGCCCGGCTGGCATCACGCACAGCTTGTTGGGCGCGCCTTTGTCGCCTGGGCGCTGGCGGCGGAAGGTGCCGGTGCCGTCGGCGATGTAGCACGACAGGGTGTGATGGCTTGGCGCCTGGTAGTCCCGGGCATCGTCGCGGTTGCGCCACAACGCCGCTGCCAGCCCGTCGCCCAGGTGCGCGCTCAGCTCTAGCCGCGCGTGGGGCGAGGCGTGCATGGCGTTGAACACTTGCAACTGGCTGAGTGGGGTCATGGCGGGTACCTCTTGCCAGCCATCCTACTGCGCCTTGGGCGGGCTGACAGCTACCCGTGGGACAAATGCGCAAGTTTGTGCAAGCGGGGAGCGTCGGGCAGGGCCAACACTGCTGGCACTGGCGAGGGCTGCGCCCTCGATCGCCTGAGGAGCCCCACCGATGAACCTGTCACTCTACCTGCTCACCGTCCTGATCTGGGGCACCACCTGGATCGCCCTGAAACTGCAACTGGGCGTGGTCGCCATACCGGTTTCGATCGTCTATCGCTTCGCCTTGGCGGGCCTGATCCTGTTTGCCTTCCTGCTGCTCACCCGGCGCCTGCAACCGATGAACCGGCGTGGCCACCAGATCTGCCTGGCCCAAGGCCTGTGCCTGTTCTGCGTCAACTTCATCTGCTTCCTCAGCGCCAGCCAGTGGATCGCCAGCGGGCTGATCGCCGTGGTGTTCTCCACCGCCACCCTGTGGAACGCGCTGAACGCGCGCATCTTCTTCGGCCAGAAGATCGCCAGCAATGTGCTGGGCGGCGGCGCCTTGGGTTTGCTCGGCCTGGGCCTGCTGTTCTGGCCAGAACTGTCCCATCATGCCGCCAGCCGCGAGACCCTGTATGGCTTAGGCCTGGCCTTGCTCGGCACGCTGTGCTTCTCGGCGGGCAACATGCTGTCGAGCATGCAGCAGAAGGCTGGGCTCAGGCCCATGACCACCAACGCCTGGGGCATGGCCTACGGCGCGGCGATGCTGGCGGTATTCTGCGTGGTCAGCGGCGTGCCGTTCAGCATGGAGTGGAATGCGCGCTACATCGGCTCGCTGCTGTACCTGGTAGTGCCGGGCTCGGTGATCGCCTTCACCGCCTACCTGACCCTGGTCGGGCGCATGGGGCCGGAGCGGGCCGCGTATTGCACGGTGCTGTTCCCGTTGGTGGCGTTGAATGTGTCGGCGGTGGCCGAGGGGTATCAGTGGACGGCGCCGGCATTACTCGGGCTGGTGGCGGTGATGGCGGGGAATGTGCTGGTGTTTCGCAAGCCCAAGGCCCGGGTGGTTGCGGGTGTTGCGGTGGCCAAGTAGGGGGGGTGCCCTCTTTGCGGGCAAGCCCGCGCCTACAGCAATCTCATCCCCTGTAGGCGCGGGCTTGCCCGCGAAAGGGCCGGCGCAGGTTAAGCGGCTATCAGCCCTTCCACACCTGCGGGTTCACCAGGTCCCGCGGTCGCTCACCCAGCAGCGCGGCGCGCAGGTTGTCGATTGCCCGGTTGGCCATGGCTTCGCGGGTTTCGGCGGTGGCCGAGCCGATGTGCGGCAAGGTCAGGGCATTGGGTAGCTGGAACAGCGGCGAATCGCTCAGCGGCTCTTTCTCGTACACGTCCAGGCCCGCACCCCGAATGGTGCCGTTCTGCAGCGCTTCGATCAGTGCGGCTTCGTCCACCACCGGCCCGCGGGCGATGTTGATCAAGAAGGCACTTGGCTTCATCAGCTTCAATTCACGGGTGCTGATCAGCTTGCGCGTGGCGTCGGACAGCGGCACCACGATAACCACGAAGTCCGCTTCGGCCAGCAGCTGCTCCAAGCTGCGCAACTGCGCGCCCAGTTCTTGTTCCAGCGCAGTCTTGCGGCTGTTGCCGCTGTACAGGACTGGCATGTTGAAACCGAAGTGGCCACGTCGGGCGATGGCAGCGCCGATGTTGCCCATGCCGACGATGCCAAGGGTCTTGCCATGTACATCGCTGCCGAAGTGAGCCGGGCCCACGGTAGCCTGCCAGTTGCCGGCTTTGGTCCAGGCGTCCAGCTCGGCGGTGCGACGGGCGCAGCCCATGATCAGCGAGAAGCCCAAATCGGCGGTGCTTTCGGTCAGCACGTCGGGGGTGTTGGTCAGGGCGATGCCGCGTTCGTTGAAGTAGTCCAGGTCATAGTTGTCGTAACCGACCGACACGCTGGATACCACCTCCAGCTTGGCTGCGCCTTCAAGTTGAGCCCGGCCCAACTTGCGGCCAACGCCGATCAGGCCATGGGCCTCGGGCAGGGCTTCGTTGAATTGGGCGTTGATGTCGCCGAGCTTGGGGTTAGGCAGGATCACGGTGAAGTCTTGCTGCAGGCGCTCGGCCATGGCCGGGGTGATACGGCTGAAGGCCAGGACGGTCTTTTTCATCGGGCTACTTCTCTGCAAGGCGGGGTGGTGGCTGTGCCGGCCTCTTCGCGGGCAAGCCCGCTCCTACAGGGTATGCGGTGCCTTGTAGAAGCGGGCTTGCCCGCGAAGAGGCCGGCACAGGCGAAATCAATGGTTAGCAACCTACCATTGTCCACCCCCGCAATGCAGCAGCTTTTTAGTTGGCGATCTGCACTTGATGGGTTTTCAGGTCTGCCTCATGCGCGGCCAGAATCTCCGGCAGCGAATTGCGCAGGTACTCGACCCAGGTTTTGATCTTGGCATCCAGGTATTGCCGCGACGGGTAGATGGCATACAGGTTCAGCTCCTGCAGGCGGTACTCGGGCAGCACCCGCACCAGGCTGCCGTCGCGCAGGCCGTCGATGGCCGAATAAATCGGCAGCACGCCCACACCCATGCCGCTGCGGATCGCGGTCTTCATGGCATCGGCGGTATTCACCATGAACGGCGAGCTGGTGATGTTGACCATCTCCTGGCCTTCCGGGCCGTCGAACAGCCACTTTTCCAGCGGGATCACCGGGCTGACCATGCGCAGGCAGGCGTGCTTGAGCAGGTCGGCAGGCTTTTGCGCACCGCCATGGCGGGCGATGTAGGCCGGCGAGGCGCACACAATGCTGTAGGTGATGCCCAGGCGCTGCGACACAAACCCCGAGTCGGGCAGTTCGGTGGCCAGCACGATAGACACGTCATAGCCCTCGTCGAGCAAGTCGGGCACGCGGTTGGCCATGGTCAGGTCGAAGGTCACGTCTGGGTGCGATTCGCGGTAGCGGGCGATGGCATCGACCACGAAATGCTGGCCCACGCCGGTCATCGAATGCACTTTCAACTGCCCGGCCGGGCGCGCATGGGCGTCACTGGCCTCGGCTTCGGCCTCTTCGACGTAGGTAAGAATCTGTTCGCAACGCATCAGGTAGCGCTTGCCGGCTTCGGTCAGCGCAATGCGGCGGGTGGTACGGTTGAGCAGCCTTGTTTGCAGATGGGCTTCCAGGTTGGAGACCGCCCGCGACACGTTCGCGGTGGTGGTATCCAGCTGCGCCGCAGCAGCGGTAAAGCTGCCTAGCTGCGCTACGCAACTGAAAGCACGCATGTTTTGCAGGGTGTCCATGGGTCACTCTCGATGTAGAGGACAAAATTGTGTCACGAAGTAACGCAAAAGGTATGAAAACTTGCCTTCGACCAAAGGCGGATTATCGCCGTTTTGGTAACAAAGATTCGCAGGAATCTGCGCTTATCGCCAGTGCTGCCGCCCCCTAGAATTGCCCAGCCCCTTCACCTCTTCCTCGGGAAATCGCAGCTGTGCCGCGTCGCATCATCAGAACGCTCAAGGCGTTCAGTGCCTGTGCCCTTGCCCTCACCTTGAGCGGCTGTATCGGAACCTGGGGTATTGCCCCGCAAAGCAAGACGCTGCAAGCCAACACCCTGACCACCGACGCGGCCATACGCGACGCCGCGACCGACGCCCACTGGCCCGACCAGCAGTGGTGGCAGGCCTACGGCGACCCGCAACTGAACCGCTGGATCGACCTGGCCGTGGCCGGCAGCCCAAGCTTGGCCATGGCCGCAGCGCGAGTGCGGGAAGCCAAGGCCATGGCCGGTGTGGTCGAGTCGGCGGAAAAGCTCCAGGTCAATGGCCAGGCCACGCTCAAGCGCCACAACTGGCCTGAAGACCAGTTCTATGGCCCTGGTGCGCTGTCCGGTGCCAACACCTGGGACAACAACGCCGCCATTGGCTTCAGTTATGCCCTCGACCTGTGGGGCCGTGAACGCAATGCCAGCGAGCAGGCCGTGGACCAGGCGCACATGAGCGTGGCCGAAGCCCGCCAGGCGCAGCTGGAGCTGCAGAACAACGTGGTGCGTGCCTACATCCAGTTGAGCCTGCACTTCGCCCAGCGCGATATCGTCAAGGCCGAGCTGGAGCAGCAAGAGCAGATCCTGGCCCTGGCCAAACGCCGCCTGGATGCCGGCATCGGCACTCATTTCGAAGTCAGCCAGGCCGAAGCGCCGCTGCCGGAAACCCACCGCCAGCTCGACAGCCTCAACGAAGAAATTGCCCTTACCCGCAACCAGCTGGCTGCCCTAGCCGGCAAGGGCCCGGGCGAGGGGGCGCAATTGCAGCGTCCGAGCCTGGCCTTGGCCGCACCGCTGAAGTTGCCGTCGAACCTGCCGGCCGAACTGGTTGGCCAGCGCCCCGACGTGGTCGCCAGCCGTTGGCAGGTGGCCGCCCAGGCGCGCGGCATCGATGTCGCTCACGCCGGCTTTTTCCCCAACGTCGACCTGGTTGGCAGCCTAGGCTTCATGGCCACCGGCGGTGGCCCGCTGGAGTTCCTCACCGGGCGCAAATTCAACTACAACGTCGGCCCGGCCATCAGCTTGCCGATTTTCGACGGTGGCCGCTTGCGCTCACAACTGGGCGTGGCCTCGGCGGGCTATGACGTGGCCGTGGCGCGCTACAACCAAACCGTGGTCGGCGCACTGAAGAACATCTCTGACCAACTGATCCGCCGCGAGTCGATGCAAGAGCAATCGCACTTCGCCGCCGAGTCGGTCGCCGCCGCGCAAAAAACCTACGACATCGCCCTGGTCGCCTTCCAACGTGGCCTCACCGACTACCTCAACGTGCTTAACGCGCAAACCTTGCTGTTCCGCCAGCAGCAGGTGCAACAGCAAGTGCAGGCCGCCCGCCTGATCGCCCACGCCGAGCTGGTCACCGCCCTGGGTGGTGGCTTGCAAGCCGGCCAGGACGTGCCGAAAGAACAGCGCCAGGCGGCACCGAAAACCCCGGCCAGTCTGGCCATTTTCGACAAGAAGCCGGATAACGCCGAATGAGCACTTCCAGTTTGCCCGCGCGCTGGCTGCAGAGCCTGGAGTGGCGCCGGGGCTTCTTTGCCTGGGCACGCACCGACGGTGTCACCTGGGTGTACATCTTCAAGGTGCTGGCCGCCGCGTTCATCACCCTGTGGTTGGCCATGCGCCTGGAGCTGCCGCAACCGCGCACGGCGATGATCACCGTGTTCATCGTCATGCAGCCGCAAAGCGGGCATGTGTTCGCCAAGAGCTTCTACCGGGTGCTCGGCACCCTGGCTGGCTCGGCGATGATGGTGGCACTGATCGCCATCTTCCCGCAGAACACCGAGCTGTTCCTGCCCAGCCTGGCCCTGTGGGTAGGCTTGTGCTCGGCCGGGGCCATGCGCTACCGCACCTTCCGCGCCTATGGCTTCGTGCTGGCCGGCTACACCGCGGCGATGATCGGCTTGCCGGTGCTGCAGCACCCCGACCAGGCATTTATGGCGGCGGTTTGGCGGGTGCTGGAAATTGCCTTGGGCATTCTCGTCTCGACCTTCGTCAGCGCGGCGATCTTGCCGCAGTCGGCCAGTGCCGCCATGCGCAACGCCCTGTACCAGCGCTTTGGCGTGTTCGCCGGGGTGGTGGTTGAGGCCCTACGGGGCGACAGCCAGCGCGACCGGTTCGAGAGCAGCAACGTGCGCTTCGTCGCCGAGGCGGTGGGCCTCGAGAGCCTGCGC
This sequence comes from Pseudomonas sp. Leaf58, assembly GCF_003627215.1. Classification (NCBI taxonomy): domain Bacteria; kingdom Pseudomonadati; phylum Pseudomonadota; class Gammaproteobacteria; order Pseudomonadales; family Pseudomonadaceae; genus Pseudomonas; species Pseudomonas sp. Leaf58. The sequence continues at coordinate 4,506,114 of NZ_CP032677.1, read as the reverse complement.
AACGTCACCGCCTTCGAAGACCCCCACATGCGCCGGCGCTCGGGCCGCCTGGTGCGCATGAACAGCGAGTTCATGGCCATTACCACGCGGTTCAACGCCTTGCACCGTTTGCTCGAGCGCCTGCGCGCCCGTGGCCCGCTGCAGATCGTCGGCGCCATCGAGCCGGGTTTGAACACCCTGGTGGAGCTGCTGCAGCCCTACGTCGGCCGGGCGCTGACCGACGCCGATGCACTGCGCCTGACCCTGGAGCTGGCCGCCTACAAGGAAGGCCTGCAGGCCCAGGTGCGTGGCCTGCGTGCCGAGTACCTGGCGACCGAGCCGAGCGAGGCCGACCTGCTCGACTTCCACACCGCCTTCGAGCTGCTTTATCGCTTTGTCGACGAGATGTACAGCTACGCCGAAACCCACGCCTCGCTGGCCGCGCACACGCACGAGCGCGAGCAGTGGGACGAGCCCTACGTGGCGCAGACCAGCTGGCTGGTGTCGTTGGCCGCCGGTGTGCGTGCCTCGGCGGTGCTGTTGCTGTTGGGCAGCTACTGGCTGTTCAGCGACTGGCCCAGCGGCGCCATGATGACCCTGATCGCCACGGTCACCGTGGGCCTTTCGGCGGCCTCGCCGAACCCCAAGCGCATGTCGTTCCAGATGGCCTGCGGCACGGCGATTGGTGCGTTCGTTGGCTTCTTCGAAACCTTCTTCGTGTTCCCCTGGATCGACGGTTTCCCGCTGCTGTGCATGGTGCTGGCGCCGGTGTTCGTGCTGGGCGCGTTCCTTTCATCGCGCCCAGCCTATGCCGGCTACGGCATCGGCCTGCTGGTGTTCTTCGCCATCGGCTCGGTGCCGAACAACCTCACCGTGTACGACCCGTACAGCTTCATCAACGATTACATCGGCATGGTCATTGGCATGTTCGTCTGCGCCGCTGCCGGGGCGATCATCCTGCCGCCCAACAGCCGCTGGCTGTGGAGCCGTCTGGAGCAAGAGTTGCGCGAGCAGGTGCTGTTCGCCATCAGCGGCCGTTTGCGCGGCCTGGGTTCGGCCTTTGAAAGCCGTACCCGCGACCTGCTGCACCAAGCCTATGGCCTGGCCGCTGGCAAGCCGCAGGTGCAGAGCCAGCTGATGGGCTGGATGTTTACCGTGCTGGAGATCGGCCACGCGGTGATCGAACTGCGCAAGGAACAGGCCCGCGCGCCGGTGCACCCGGCCTACGCCGAATCGCAGCCCTGGCGCCAGGCCATTCGTGTCATGGGCCGCGCCTTGGCAAGGCTGTTCCTGCAGCCCAGCGCCAGCAACCATGAGCGCGCCCTGATCGCGGTGGACCACGCCATTGCCCGCGTTCAGGCCACCGACGAGCCCTTTGCCCGGCACTTCGATACCTCGGTGCTGCGCCGTGCGCAAAGTTACCTGCACTTCATCCGTTCTTCCCTGCTTGACCCACAGTCGCCACTGGCACCGGCGAAAGGAACGCACCATGCCCCGTGAAATCGCCTTCCATGGCGTGTACATGCCCACCATGACCTTGATGTTTCTGTTCGCCCTGGGCCTGGCCTGGGGCCTGGACCGGTTCATCGCCAGCCATGATGGCTACCGCTTCTTCTGGCACCCGGCGCTGCTGCGCCTGAGCCTGTTCGTCTGCTTGTTCGGCGCCATGGCGCTTACTGTCTACTGGTGAGAATCCTTCGATGAAAAAGTTCTTCAGCCTGATCGCCACCCTGCTGGTGCTGATCGCTGCCGTGGCCATCGGGCGCCAGTTGTGGCTGCACTACATGACCACGCCGTGGACCCGCGACGGCCGCGTGCGCGCCGACATCATCAACGTCGCCGCCGACGTACCGGGCTACGTGGTGGACGTGCCGGTCAAAGACAACCAGCGGGTGAAGAAGGGCGACCTGTTGATCCAGATCGACCCCGAGCACTATCAACTGGCAGTCGACCAAGCCAAGGCCCTGGTCGCCTCGCGCAAGGCCACCTGGGAAATGCGCAAGGTCAACGCCAAGCGCCGTGCCGACATGGACAATCTGGTGATCTCCAAGGAAAACCGCGACGACGCCAGCAACATCGCCAACGCTGCCCAGGCGGATTACCAGCAAGCCCTTGCCGAACTGGCTGGTGCCGAGTTGAACCTCAAGCGCACGCATATCGTGGCCACGGTGGACGGTTACGTGACCAACCTGAATATCCACCGGGGTGACTATGCGCGTACCGGTGAGGCGGTGATGGCGGTGGTCGACGAGAACTCGTTCTGGGTGTACGGGTTCTTCGAGGAGACCAAGCTGCCGCATGTGAAGGTGGGCGACCAGGCCGAGCTGCAGATGATGAGCGGCGAGCGCATCAAGGGGCATGTTGAGAGCATCGCCCGCGGCATCTATGACCGCGATAATCCACAAAGCCGCGAGTTGATTGCCGACGTGAACCCGACCTTCAACTGGGTACGGCTGGCGCAGCGGGTGCCGGTACGTATTCACATCGATGAAGTGCCAGAAGGGTTTTTGCTGGCGGCGGGGACCACCTGTACGGTGGTGGTGAAGCCGAGCGAGGGGTGAGCGACGGTTGGGGCTGCAAGTGCATGACTTGAAATTTTGGGTGCCTGTGAGATCGAGCGCCGCCCGCGCGGCGCTTCGCGGGGCAAGCCCGCTCCCACATCTGTTTCTGGCCAATCCCTCCTGTGCCAGATGGGGGGGCCGCCTAGTTTGTTCCATTCGATATCGAGGGTTGCGCTGCTGCTATTTCATCCATCTTCAGCCATGCGCCAAAGCTGCAATCCATCTCTTACAGGAGTAACTGGCTAGATGTGAGAGCGGGCTTGCCCCGCGCGGGCGGCGCTCGATATCACAAGCGATACACCTCACAATTCATGCATCCGCAGCCCCCACCAACACCGGCACCTTCACCCGATTGATCACCTTCGCGCTAATCGACGGGTCCAGCAACCGCCCCAACCGCGACAGGTGGCGGTGCCCCATGATGATCAGCTCGCAATTCAGTTCCTGCGCCTTGGCCACGATCACCTCGACCGGCAGCCCGGCCACCATGCAGCCCTGGCTGGCGAAGCCGGCTTGCTGCAACGCGCGCACTGCCTCGGCCACGGCGTGCTCGGCCAGGTGCTGTTCTGCGCAGGCGGCGGGGTATTCCTCCCGTTCCTCGGCGGTGTAGGGCGCGGGCTGGTCGTGCACGGCGAAGGTGGCGTCGATGGCCAGCAGCACGTGCAGTTCGTGTTCGCCGGGGCGGCAGTATCGGCGGGCGAGGGTGAGCAGGGCGGTGGCGGCGGGGGAGGCGTCGATGGCGATCAGGACGGGGGTGGGCATTGGCGATCCTTGTTTCGTTCAGGCTAATCATTTGCCTGCACTGGCCCTATCGCCGGCAAACCAGCTGCCACAGGGTCGGCGCAGACCTTGGATACTGTGGGGTCCCTGTGGGAGCTGGCTTGCCGGCGATAGGGCCAGTGCAGTCACTGCAAATCTTATGGCCCAATCACCGCCCAAAATAAATGCCCCACCACGCACGAGCGCATTGCGTCTGGTGCAATCCGCCAACCTGCTACCATCGCCATTCCCACAGCGCTAACGGAAAACGGCCATGCAACTCCCGGACATGAACTTGCTCGTCGCCCTCGATGCCTTGCTCGACGAGGGCAGCGTGGTCGGCGCGGCACAGCGCATGAACCTGAGCCCGGCGGCGATGAGCCGGACCCTTGGGCGTATCCGCGATGCCTTGGGCGACCCGATCCTGGTGCGCGCTGGCCGTGGCCTGGTGCCGACGCCGCGGGCCTTGGCGCTGCGTGAGCAGGTGGCGGCGTTGGTGGAGCAGGCCGGCGAGGTATTCCGCAGCGGCGATGAGGTCGACCTGCCCAAGCTCGACCGGGCCTTCAACATCCGCACCAACGACCTATTCATTGCCCTCTACGGCGCCCAGTTGCTGCGCCGCATGCACGAGCAGGCACCGCGCACGGTGCTGCGTTTCGTGCCGGAGAGCCCCGGCGGTGATGACGACAGCGTGCTGCGCGATGGGCGTACCGACCTGATCATCAGTTCGACCGTGGACCTGGGGCCGGAGATCAAGGTGCAAAGCTTGTTCCAGACTTATTACGTGGGCCTGGCGCGGCGCGATCATCCCATTTTCGAGCAGCCGATCACGCCCACCCGCTTTGCCAGTTATCCACAGATCAGCGTTTCGCGCCGGGGCCGAGCCAACGGGCCGATCGATGTCGAACTGGCCAACTTCAAAGTGCAGCGCCGGGTGGCATTGATTACCCCGAGTTTTCACTCGGCGCTGTTCTCGTTGCCGGATTCCGACCTGGTCCTGCCGATGCCGGCCAACATCCTTAACAGCGTGCACAAGTTGGGGCTGCCGCTGCGTTCGTTCGAGATTCCGGTGCCGTTGGAACGGGTGACCGTGCTGCAGGCGTGGCACCCGCGGTTTCACAATGACCCGGCGCATCGCTGGTTGCGGCAGACCTTGAAGGCTTGTTGCAGTGTCGACCCATGAGGGGCCTGTGCCGGCCTCTTCGCGGGCAAGCCCGCTCACATTGTGGATTGCGCCTGGCGCAACATAAACCTACCGAGAAGTCAGTTTTCGTAAGCATTTAACCTTCTTAGACTTGCTCCAGTCGCAAATTTGTTGCTGGAGATGTCTTGCCCATGAGTTCCCTGTCCGCCCCGTCTGCTGCGGTTGCCACCGCCCCAGTGCCGGCTGCATTTGGCCTGCAGGTAGTGGTCGGACTGTTCGGTGTGTTGCTGGCCGTGCTATGCGCGGGCCTCAACGAATCGGTAACCAAGATTTCCCTGGCCGATATTCGTGGGGCCATGGGCATTGGTGCCGACGAAGGTGCCTGGTTGCTGGCGGTGTACAGCGCCGCTTCGGTGTCGGCCATGGCCTTCGCGCCGTGGCTGGCCACCACCTTCTCGCTGCGGCGCTTCACCATGAGCGCGATCGGCTTGTTCGCTGTGCTTGGCCTGCTGCAACCGTTCGCCCCCAACCTGCACAGCCTGATGCTGCTGCGCGTGCTGCAGGGCTTCGCCTCTGGCGCCTTGCCGCCGATGCTGATGAGCGTGGCCCTGCGTTTCCTGCCGCCGGGCATCAAGGTTTACGGCCTGGCCTGCTATGCCCTTACCGCCACCTTCGGCCCCAACCTCGGCACGCCACTGGCTGGCCTGTGGACTGAATATGTCGGCTGGCAATGGGCATTCTGGCAAATCATCCTGCCCTCGGCGCTGGCCATCGTCTGCGTCAGCTGGGGCCTGCCGCAGGACCCACTACGCTTGGAGCGCTTCCAACAGTTCGACTGGCGTGGCGTGCTGCTCGGCTTGCCTGCCATCAGTTGCATCGTGCTGGGCCTGTCGCTGGGCGACCGCTGGGGCTGGTTCGATTCGCCACTGATCTGTTGGCTGCTGGGCGGCGGCCTGCTGTTGCTGGTGCTGTTCCTGTACAACGAATGGTCGGAGCCGTTGCCGTTCTTCCAGCTGCGCATGCTGTCGCGGCGCAACCTGAGTTTCGCCCTGGTGACCCTGGCTGGCGTGCTGATCGTGCTTTCGGCTGTGGGCAGCATCCCGTCGGCCTACCTGGCGCAGATCCAAGGCTACCGCCCGGCACAGACCAGCCCGCTGATGCTGCTGGTGGCGCTGCCGCAACTGCTTGCCCTGCCGCTGACGGCGGCACTGTGCAACATCCGCGCAGTGGACTGCCGCTGGGTGCTGGGCATCGGCCTGGCGATGCTGGCGGTGTCGTGTGTTGGCAGCAGCCTGCTGACCTCGCAATGGATCCGTGGCGACTTCTACCCGTTCTACCTGCTGCAGGTGTTCGGCCAGCCGATGGCAGTGCTGCCGCTGCTGATGCTGTCGACCAACGGCATGACCCCGCAGGAAGGCCCGTTCGCTTCCAGCTGGTTCAACACGGTCAAGGGCCTGGCTGCGGTGATTGCCGGGGGCCTGCTGGACGCCCTTGGCACCCTGCGCCGGCATTTCCATTCCAACCACCTGGTGGACAGCCTGGGCAACGCCCCGCTGGTCGACGGTAACGCCACGGGCCTGGCCAAGCGCATCCACGAGCAGGCGCTGGTGCTGACTTCGGCCGACCTCTACCTGGTCATGGCCTGCATTGCCGTGGCCCTGATTTGCCTGATTCCTTTCGTGCCTACCCGGGTCTATCCGCCGCGCGCGGTGGCCTGAACCCTGGATGAATTCGAGACCGTTGAAATGACCAACAACCGCAAAACCCTGTTCATCGGCTCGGTGCTGGCCGTGGCCGTGCTGGCTGGCATCGTCGGCCCCTGGCTGCTCGGCAGCGACCACCGCCAGCGCACCAATGACGCCTATGTGATCGCTGATTACACCGTGGTCGCGCCCAAGGTCGCCGGCTTCATCAAAGAAGTGCTAGTGGAGGACAACCAGCAGGTCACTGCCGGCCAGTTGCTGGCGACCATCGATGCCCGTGACTACCAGGCTGCACTGGATGCCGCGCAGGCGCAATTGCTGGTGGCCAAGGCGCAGAGCGCCGATGCCCGCGCCACCCTCGAGCGCCAGGCAGCGCTGATTGCTCAGGCCGAGGCCGCCGTGAAAGCGGCCCGGGCCGAAGTGGCGTTCGCCGAGCATGAAGTGAACCGCTACAGCCGCCTGGCCGAGCAGGGCGCCGGTACCGTGCAGAACGCTCAGCAGGCACGCAGTGGCGTCGACCAGGCCCGTGCCCACCTGGCCAACGCCCAGGCAGCGTTAGTGGCGACGCGCAAGCAGGTGGACATTCTTACAGCGCAAGTGGCCAGCGCCGATGGCCAGCTCAAGCGCGCCGAAGCGGGCCTGGAAAAGGCCCAGCTCGACCTGTCCTACACCCGCATCACAGCCCCGGTGGATGGCATGGTCGGTGAGCGCGCACTGCGCGTCGGTGCCTACGTCAACCCGGGGGCGCGCCTGCTCTCGGTGGTGCCGTTGCAGCAGGCCTATGTCGTCGGCAACTTCCAGGAAACCCAGCTGACCCATGTGCAGCCGGGCCAGCCGGTGAGCATCAGCGTCGACACTTTCGCCGGCGAGCAGTTGCAAGGCCATGTCGAAAGCATCGCCCCGGCTACCGGTGTGACCTTCGCTGCGGTCAAGCCGGACAACGCCACCGGTAACTTCACCAAGGTGGTGCAGCGCATTCCGGTGAAGATCGTCTTCGATGACGGCCAGCCGCTGCTCAGCCGCCTGCGCGTGGGCATGTCGGTGGAAGCGACCATCGATACCCGTGGCGACAAGCTGGACGGCAACGAGGTAAGCGCACGATGAAACCGGCATTACGCTTGAGCCCGTTGCTGCTGGCTGTGCTGATGGCCGGCTGCACCATGGGCCCAGATTTCCTGCGCCCCGACAGCCAGGCTCCGCAACAGTGGGCGCCGCTGCTGGGCGAGGCAGCGGCCAGCCAGCCGCAAGCCGAACCGCTGGAACTGCGCTGGTGGGAAACCTTCCACGATGCTCAGCTAAGCGCCTTGGTCCAGCGGGTTGCCGAGCGCAACCTCGACCTGCAAATGGCCAGTGCGCGCCTGCTGCAAAGCCGTGCCCTGCGCAGCACCGTAGCTGCCGACGAGCTGCCGTCGGTGGATGCGAACGCCGGCTACAGCCGCGCGCGCAACAGCGCCGAAGGCCTCAGTGACCCGTCCGGCAAGGCGGGCAAGGGCGCCTTCAACCTTTGGCAGGGCGACTTGGTGGCCGGTTGGGAGCTGGACTTGTGGGGCCGGGTCCGGCGCCAGGTAGAGGCCGCCGACGCCACGGTCGAAGTGGCCGAGAACGACCGCCGAGGCGTGCTGCTTGCATTGCTGTCGGAAACCGCCGGCAACTACATCCAGCTGCGCGCTGTGCAGCACACGCTCGATGTCACACGTGACAACCTCAAGGTCGCCCAGCACAGCCTGAAGCTGTCCGAAGAGCGCCAGGCCGAAGGCGTTGCCACCCGCCTTGATGTGGCCCAGGCCAGCGCCCAGGTTGCTTCGATCGAGTCGCGCCTGCCCAGCCTCGAAGCTCGCCGCGATGACCTGATCAACGCCCTCAGCCTGCTCGCCGCCGAACCGCCGCGCAGTTTGCAGGCCGAGTTGCTCAAGGGTGGCGAACTGCCCGCGCCGCAGCAGAAATTTGCCATCGGCTTGCCATCCGAGCTGGCCGAGCGCCGCCCGGATATTCGCCAGGCCGAGGCCCGCCTGCATGCGGCCACAGCCAGCATTGGCGTGGCCAAGGCCGACTTTTACCCGAGCATCCGGCTGTCGGGCAGCATGGGTTTCCAAGCCATGCAACTGTCCGATTTCGGCGGTTGGGACTCGCGCCGTTTTGCCTTCGGGCCACAATTGTCGTTGCCGATTTTTGAGGGTGGCCGGCTCAAGGGCACCCTGGAACTGCGCGAGGCGCAGCAACAGGAAGCGGCGTTGAACTACCGTAAGGTGGTGCTTGGCGCCTGGCACGAAATCGACGATGTGCTACGCCTGTACAACGCCAGCCAATTGCGTCGTGATCACTTGGCCGAGGCGGTGCGGCAGAACCGCATCGCGCTGGAAACCGCCCAGCGCCAGTATGTAGAAGGGGCGGTGGACTTTCTCAATGTGCTGACGGTGCAGGGTGCACTGCTGGCCAGCGAGGAACAGTGGATCGACAGTTCGGCGGCCGTGTCGCAGGCGTTGGTGGGGCTGTACAAGGCTTTGGGTGGTGGCTGGCAGGCGTTTGATGAGCCGCCTGTGAAGAAAGCATGAACGTGGGGCCGCTGTGTGGCGAACATGGTGGTGTATCTGGGAGGGTGGGGTGCTGCGTTCCATCGCTTGATTATTGGCTGCCTGTACTGGCCTCTTCGCGGGTAAACCCGCTCCTACAGGGATTGCATAGGCCTTTGTAGGAGCGGGTTTACCCGCGAAGGGTCCCGTACAGACAACCCATCAATCAAAGCGGGCGCAGCAGACCAAACCGCTTGCGCAACGCCCAATCCAGCAACCGCCGTGGCAGCAGGCGGGCCATCAACGGTAACGCCGTACTGCCATTGCCCAACCGCACCAGCGCCGGCACCGGCGACTTGCCAACCGCTGCCAATACCCCCTGGGCAAACACTGCCGCCGAGGTCGGTTTGTCCTGCGAAGCCCGTGCCCGCGCCTGCACATACTCACGCAACGGCCACCACGGCGAATCCGCCGCCAGCACCTGCTCGGCCTGGCGCTGAGCGTTGCTGGCGAACTGCGAGGCAATCGCCCCGGGCTGCACTTCCAGCACCTGCACGCCAAACGGCGCCAGCTCCAGGCGCAAGGCGTCGCTGAGCGCATGCACGGCGGCTTTCGAGGCGCAGTAGGCGCCGGCGAAGGGGGTGACCAATACACCGGACACGCTGCCGATGTTCACCACCGTTGCGCGGCAACGGCGCAGGAGCGGGAACAAGGCGCGGGTAACGCCGACCACGGCGAAGACGTTGGTTTCGAATTGCTGGCGCAGGGTATCCACGCCGCCATCGAGCAGTGGGCCCATGGCGCCATAGCCGGCGTTGTTGATCAGGATATCGAGTGTTTGGATTTCCTCGGCCAGGCGGGCCAGGGCCTCGCTATCGTTTACGTCCAGTTGCCGGGCAGTGAAGCCGGCGGCGTTCAGTTGCTCGACATCCTCAGGTTTGCGGGCGGTGGCCCAGACTTGGTAGCCGGCATCGCGGAACGCGTCGGCCAGGGCGCGGCCGATGCCGCTGGAACAACCGGTGATCAGGACGGTGGGCATGCTTGGGGCCTGTTGTCAGGGAGGATTGGTTTTTCCTGTACCGGCCTCTTCGCGGGTAAACCCGCTCCCACAGAATTTGAGAACTGTGCGATCCCTGTGGGAACGGGTTTACCCGCGAAAGGGCCGGCTCAGGCAACACATCAATTGGCAAATGTACCTTGCAGGTGCTCGGCACGAAATTCCAGGGTCTGTGGCCGATACCCGGAGCGCAGCGGTGGCAAGGGTAGGCAGTCTTTCCACTCGCCCCCCGGCTGCAACTCACCCGGCCCCCGGTAGCGCGGGGCATTGTAGGTGTTCTCCGCCAGGTTCACGGTATCGCCCGGGGCATACGCCGCCACGCGCCAGCGCAGTTCTGTCAGTGGCACGTCGTTGCCGTTCTTCATGTGTACCTGCAATGCACGGTCGGCAGGGCACTGTTCAGGGGCGTAGCTCAGGCGCAGGTCCAGGCGGGCCAGTTGCGAGGTTTCGCGGGTGTCTTGCCAGACGACGAACAGGGCCACCAGGCCCAGGCCACACACGGCAGCCAGCGAGATCGGCAGGGCCTTGGCCGGGTAGCGCAGTAGCAACACCAGCCAGGTGAGGATGAGCAAGGCACCGATGATCATGATGTGCTGATTCCGACCGGGGATTCGGACATCTTGGAGTGGCAAGCTTCAAGCTTCAAGAAAAAGCGGGGCGGCGGTGTACCTACGAATGTAGATTCACCTCCGTCCCGCTTTTTTATTGCAGCTTGCAGCTTGCCGCTTTACTGCGCGATGGTCTTCACCGACACACCACGCTCGACTGGCGTCGATGTCCGCCCATACACATCCTCGAAGCGCTCGATGTCATCCTCGCCCAGGTAGCTGCCAGACTGCACTTCGATGATCTCCAGCGGGATCTTGCCTGGGTTGCGTAGGCGGTGCACCGAGGCGATCGGGATGTAGGTGGACTGGTTCTCGGTCAGCAGGAACACGTTCTCGTCGCAGGTGACCTCGGCGGTGCCGGAGACCACGATCCAGTGTTCGGCGCGGTGGTGGTGCATCTGCAACGACAGGCTGGCGCCTGGCTTGACCGTGATGTGCTTGACCTGGAAGCGGCCGCCCATGTCCACCGAGTCGTACGAGCCCCACGGGCGATACACTTCCAGGTGGTTCTGGGTTTCGCTGCGGCCCTGCTCGTCGAGGGTCTTGACCATCTGCTTGACGCCCTGAACCTTGTCCTTGTGGGCAATCATCATCGCGTCCTTGGTCTCGACCACCACGATGTTTTCCAGGCCGATCACCGACACCAACTTGCCATTGCCATGGATCATGCAGTTGTGGCTGTCCTGCACCACCACGTCGCCCTTGGTAACGTTGCCGTTGTCATCCTTCTCGTGCACTTCCCACAGCGACGACCAGCAACCCACGTCGCTCCAGCCGGCCGACATCGGTACCACGCAGGCGCGCTGGGTCTTTTCCATCACCGCGTAATCAATGGAGTTGTCCGGGCAGCAGGCGAAGGTGGCTTCGTCGATGCTCAGCACCTCGCCGTCTTCCTGGCTGCGCTCCAGGGCCAATACACAGGTGTCATAGATGTCGCCGTCGTGCTTTTTCAGCTCTTCGAGGAAGCGGCTGGCACGGAACAGGAACATGCCGCTGTTCCAGAAGTAGCCGCCGGCCTGGACGAACTCGGCAGCGCGTTTTTCGTCGGGCTTTTCGACGAACTGCGCAACCCGCGCCACGCCTTCAGGCAGCAGCGCGTCCTGGCTGGAGCGGATATAGCCGTAGCCGGTTTCCGGCTTGGTCGCCGGCACACCGAACAGCACCATCTCGCCGCGCTCGGCGGCCACGGTGGCCAGGGCCAGGGCGCGTTGCAGGGCTTTTTGGTCATCGATCACGTGGTCGGCGGGCAGCACCAGCATCAGCTCGTCGCGGCCTTCGTTGACCAGTTTCATGGCAGCCATGGCCACGGCCGGCGCGGTGTTGCGGCCGAACGGCTCCATCAGGATGCCTTGGGTTTCCAGCTTCAGCGCGGCCAGTTGTTCCTGGACGATGAACTTATGGTCCTTGTTGCAGACCACGATCGGCGTGTCCATGCCCTCGAACACCAGGCGCTCGAGGGTTTGCTGGAACAGGGTGTGTGCACCGGTCAGGGCCAGGAACTGCTTGGGGAACTGCTTGCGCGACAGAGGCCACAGACGCGAACCGCTACCACCAGAAAGAATTACCGGGATCATCATGTTTCTCCAATAGTCGTTGAGAGGCAGGGGAATCAGTTGCTAGCCACGGGGCGAGTTACCCACACCGGCGACAAGGCGTTGCCGGAACCCGTTACGTACAGCACTGCGGCTTCGCCGCGCTCCAGGGCGACCGGTTTGACGTCACCCACTTTCTTGTCCCCTTGGTACAACGCCAGGTTGACCTTGACCGGGTTGATTTCGCGTTCGCCACGGCCGTTGGCGGCCACCGGCTTGACTACTTCGGTCTTGCCGTCAGCGGTTTTCAGGGTCAGTTGCTGGTCGCTCAGGTTCTGCAGGCGAACCAGGGCCTTTTGCTTGTTCTTGAACGGCGGCTCTTCGATCAGCTTGGGGCTGCCGCTGGCGCTGTTGACCAGGGTGTAGTACTTGTCCGAGGCCAGCTTGACCGGCACGCTCTTGCCGCCGACCTGGGCGGTGTAGTCGCCGCCCGGCAGGAAGCTGAAGTCGCTGCTGGCCTGGGCGCCAACCTGTTTGATCTGGGTGTTGCCGACGCTGGCAGCAGCGGGCGCGCTCGCGGCGTTGAACAGGCGCACGAAGGTCGAGCCCTTCGGCGCGCTTGGGCCGTACAGCGCCGCATCGGCGCCGGCGAAGGCGTGCAGGGAAGCGAGAGACAGGCCAGCCGCGAGGGTGAGGGCTTTGGCAATGGAAGTCTTGGTAGTCATGTGCGTGTTCCTCTCTATCGATCAGTGGTTCGTCCGGGTGGACGACAAGGCCAGGTTTTCTTCGGATTTACGGGTGTTTTTCAGCTGGGCGATCCACTGCGGATCGAAGCTGCTGAGGTCGTTCTTCATTGGCAGATAACGTTCGGGGAATTCCCACACCACCACTTGCGGTGCGGCGTTTTTAAAGGCATCGCTTTGCAGGTACTTGAGCATCGGCAGCAGCGGGCCGTGGCCGTCTTCGGCGTAGTTGGCGACGTCACTGTGCAGGGCCTGCTGCAGTGCGCCGAGGAAGTTCCAGTGCGGGTTGGCGCTGTAGCTGGTGCCTACCAGCGCAACCGGGATCTGCTTGTCGGCGAACAGCGCGTCACCGCCTTCACCCTCGGCCTCGACCGGCCGGGTGCTGCGCTGCTGCAGGTTGTCCGGGGCCGGCAGCAGGTTGCTGAACAGTGGGTCCAGTGGCAGGAAGTTGGTCAGGTCGCCCTTGTACGGCGCAGTGCTGCCAGCTTCGGTAATGAACGCCTGCGGGTCAGCCTGGAGCAGACGCTGGCGGCTGACCGCTTCGGCCAGCGCCTGGGCCGCCACTTCGGCGCCCATCGGCGTCCAGTGGGTGTCGGTGCGCAGGAACACCTGGCCGCGGGCCTTGGCTTGTTCCATCGGCGCCATCAGGTCGGGGGCGAATACATTGGCCTGGCGGGCCTGGGCGTGGAACCGGTGGTACAGGTCGTCATGCAGGCTGGCGGGCAACTCTTTGCCGACATATTCCGAGTACACCCGTGCCTTGGCCGGGATGATCGCCAGTACCAGTTGGCTGCCGTGCTTTTGTAAGGTGTCACGCACGCCGCGAATCAGCGCCAGGTTGTCCTGCATCAGCTGCTCGGCACCGGCGGTGGGCTTGAACTCTTCGTCGCTGAACAGCCACTGGTCGCGGCCCAGCACCACGCCCGGGCGGCCTTCATTGAACAGCTTGAAGTCCAGCGCGGCCCAGAGGTTGGTGCCCAGGCGCTTGATTGGGAACTGTTCGTCGTAGTGGGTCTCGGCGGCCTTGGCCAGCTTGCCGTTGAGCAGGGTCATTTGCGCGGTACGCTGGAAGCTTTCAAAGCCACCGGTGGACCAGGCGCCCATGCCGACCAGCAGGCCGAGGAACGACAGGGAATAGGTGACGCGTAATGTCCGGTTCATGTCATCCGCCTCAGAACTGGAAGTACAGGAACGGCGAGTAGCTCTGCGCCGAAAGCTTGAGAATCGAGGCTGCGAACAGCAGCAGGATCAGGGCGCGGGTCATCACCCGGGTCCAGTCCAGGCCGATCGAGCCGTCGCTGTTGACTTGCACCGGGGTGGCCGTGGGCGTCGGCTTGGCGTTGCGGTAGAAGTCGCGCAAGCCGAAGAACGCCAGGGTGATGTAGGCGATGACCAGGGTCGCCACCTGCAGGCCGGTGAGCTGGGCGCGGTTGAGCTCCGACAGCTGCCAGTCGCCGAAGCTGAACATGGCGCCGTACATACGGGCGGCTACATGCAGGTTTTCGGCACGGAAGATCACCCAGCCAACCACCACCAGCAGGAAGGTGAAGGCCCACTTCACTGGGTTGAAGCGCTGCGGGTTGGTGTCGATGCCCAGCGCCCGCTCAATGGCCAACCACATGCCATGCCAGGCGCCCCAGAGGATGTAGGTGAAGTTGGCGCCGTGCCACAGGCCGCCCAGCAGCATGGTCAGGAACAAGTTGCGGTAGGTGTTGAAGGTGCCTTTGCGGTTACCGCCCAAGGTGATGTACAGGTAATCGCGCAGCCAGGTCGACAGGCTGATGTGCCAGCGCCGCCAGAACTCGGTGATCGACTGGCTGATGTACGGCTGCTTGAAGTTTTCCATGAAGCGGAAGCCCATCATCAGGCCCAGGCCGATGGCCATGTCGCTGTAGCCGCTGAAGTCGAAGTACAGCTGCGCGGTGTAGGCCAGGGCGCCGAGCCAGGCGTCGCCAGTGGTTGGGTTTTGCAGGGCGAAGCAGTGGTCAGCCACGACCGCCAGGGTGTCGGCGATGAACACTTTCTTGATGAAGCCCTGCATGAAGCGGGTGCAGCCTTCGGAGAACTTGTCCAGGGTGTGGGTGCGGTTGTTGAACTGGTCGACCAGGTCCTTGAAGCGCAGCACGGGGCCGGCGATCAGGTGCGGGAAGATCGCCACGAACGCTGCGAAGTCGATCAAGTTGCGGGTGGCCGGGGTGTCGCCGCGGTACACGTCGATGATGTAGCTGATCGACTCGAAGATGTAGAACGAGATACCGATCGGCAGCAGCACATGGGTGAGGATGAACGGCTCCAGGCCGAACGAGCTGATGATTGCGTTGAGGCTGTCGACGCCGAAGTTGGCGTATTTGAAGTAGCCAAGGATCGCTAGGTCTACCCCTACGCCAAGCAGCAGCCAGCGCTGCGCCGGCTTGGTACGTACGCCGGCAGCACCGACTTTCAGGCCGATCCAGTAGTTCCACAGGGTGACCCCGGCGAACAGGGCCAGGAAGTCCACCCGCCACCAGGCGTAGAAGATGTAGCTGGCGACCAGCAGCAGCAGGTTGCGATAACGTTGCCCGCTCAAGTAGTACAGGCCGAGGAAGATCGGCAAGAACAGGAACAGGAACACGTTGGACGAGAAGACCATCCCGGTTCTCCTTTTTGTTCACAGCATCCGGGGCACAGCGCCCCCCAAACCCCCCACACAAATATGGCGGGCTACCTAGTTCCCTGTAGGAGCGGGTTTACCCGCGAAGAGGCCGGCACAGACACCGCGCATGGCAGGCCCGGCCCTTTCGCGGGTAAACCCGCTCCTACAAGGGTTTTGCGTTATCTTTTCGATTCAGCGCTCGGGTCGTAGACCCGGGTCAGGTCGCCACCCAGCCGGAAGCTGTTGAACGGCTGCATGCCACGCTTGCGTTGCAGGGTGTCGCCACTGCACGCATACAGGCTGCAGTAGGGCTCCATCCAGGCGTACTTGCTGTCGATCTTCAGGTCTTTCATGTCCTGCTTATCGCCATTGCGCGCCTTGAACGCGCTGGGGTCCTTCGACCCGGCCAGTACCCGCTGCGCCAGGCGCTGCAGGGCATTGTTGTTTTCGCCACGCACATCCACGCCATTGGCCTGGGCGAAGCTGGCGATCATCGCCAGCGGCGGCAGGGCGTAGTTGTGGTAAGCCAGGGCGCGCTGCTTGCGCTTGAGCTCGTTGGGCAAGAAGCCCTGCTCGTCGACCTGGTTGGCGCCCACTCGGTATTCCTTCACAGCCCAGTCGAACAGGTCGCGACGGTCGGTGGCCACGGCGCTGGCCATCACCGCCCAGGCGGCCCAGTAGCTGTGGTTGTTGATCTTCTCCAGCGGCAGGTCGCTCCAGTCGCGCACCACTTGCGAGGCCAGGCGGGCGAACCATTTTTCGATCAGCTCGGCCTCGGCCTGGTGCGCAGCCAGCGGCTGCGAGTTGGAGAACTTCAGGCGCAGCCACGAACCGCTCATGCTGCCCAGCGCCCATTTGCGCATCGACTTGCCGGTGTGGTTGTAGTCGGTGGACATCAGTGCATCGGCGCGCGCCCAGGTACCCAGCCAGGCCAGGGTGCAGTCGAGCTGCGCCGGGCGGCCGTCCCGCATGTACTGGCCGACCATCTTGCTCACGCCTTTCTCAAGGGTGGTGATGTCTTCGGTGGACTTGCGAAAGGCTTTTTCCGAGCTGGCATTGAGCGTTGCCCGCGCCTTGTCCGAACCTTCGTACTTGCTGCGGAACTGCAGGGCAGCGGTGTACGGCTTGGGCGCCGCCTCGCAGCGGAAGTTGCCGTCACTGGCCTTGAGCTTTTCGATCCCCTCGTAGTAGCCCTGGGGCGGTACCAGCGCAGCGTGCGCAGCACCGCCGCACAACGCCAGGGCAAGCAGGGCGGGGCGGGAAATTCGCGTGAACGGGGTCATGGTCGCCTCACTGGCCGGCCTGCGCGGTCTGCGCAGGCACGGCAAAGTTGTTGCGTTTGCAGAGTTTGGCTTGGACTTTCTGAGTGCCTTTCTCCGGCCCCTGGATTTCAAAGGCCAGCAGGCTCTGGCTAGCCCAGTCCTCGTCTTCACGCATCTGGAAGACGAAGCGGCCATCGGTGTCGGAGGTTTCCGGTTTTTCCAGCTTGATGTCTTCGTGGCGGCCGTTGAGGTACCAGAGGGTGGCTTGCAGCACCTTCACCGATGGGTCGTCGAACTTGACGTCCATCTGCAGGTTGCGGTTGACCAGGTCTTTGACCACGCCGCCCTTGCCGTTGACCATCAGTTCGTTCTTGCCGGGCTTGAGGGTGGTGCTGGCGCTCATCAGGGCCGGGCGGTCATCGCAGCCGTCATCGAGCAGGCCAAGGATTTGTCGCCAGATGGTTTCCTGGTCCAGGCGGTACAGCGGGGAGAATTCCCAGATCAAGATCTTCGGCGGGTTTTTCTGGAACTCCTCGCTGCCCAGGTACTGGATCATCGAGCCTTCCAGGCCACCGCCAGGGAAGGCCACGTTGAGCACGTCGGCGCCGATGTACTGCTCGAGGAAGCCCGAGAAGTTGTAGTTCTTGCCACTGTGGCTGGTGCCGACCAGGGTGATCTGAGCGTTGCCTTCGTCACCGAACAAGTCATCGCCACCGCCGCTGGCACCCTTCGGCTCGGTGGCGAACTGATCCATGTATTGGACGGCGTAGCTGGTGCCGCACAGCTGGCCGGCGACGTTATGCAGGGTGCCGGTCTTGCCCATGCGCCCGGCCTTCTTGGTCTCGAACTCCTTGCGTGGGATGCCTTCGAAGGCCGCCATCTTGTGCACGGTATCAGCCACGATTTTTGCCGCGCGCTCGGCGCCGTACGGCGTCCAGTGCTGGTCGCCACGGAAGTAGAAGTCCTTGCCCTGGTCGGCGGCGGCCAGTTGCTCGTTGGTCAGCGGCGACAGGTCGGGCACGTTGTAGCCCATGCTGGCGAAGCGCTTGAGCATGGCCTGATAGTTGCCGAGGGCCTTCTGGTAGTCGAAGGCAGCTTTTTCCGCTGGGTTGAGCATGTTGCGGTTCACCAGGCCGCGGGTCGGCTGGTACACCACCACCAGTTCCACGCCGCGCTTCTTGAACGCGTCGTGCACTTGCTGCAGGCGCTTGTAGCCGGCCGGGGTGGTGTTGAATTCGGTGCGCAGGTCTTCGCGGGTACGGAACAGCCAGTCGCCCTTGGCCTGCACCAGCGTAGTGAAGTTCTGCTGGTAGCGGGTGGTGTAGCGGCTGGCGTCGTGCGCTTCAGGGCACAGCTGGCAGCAAGGTTCGGCGCTGAAGGTGGGGGCCTTGACGTCTTCGGCGCGCACGCCTTGGCTGATCGCCAGGAGGGCGGCGGACAGGCCCAGCAGTTTCATCAGGGGTGGGGTCATGGTCTGGGCTTCCTTAATCGATCATTTCGGTCTGGCGTTCGACCGGGTCGATCAGCACAGCCTTCTGCTGGCGGACCAGCAGGTCGAGGATTTCGTCCTGGCGTTCGCCGAGGATGCCGTTGAGGCTGATGCCGCTGGCTTTGCGCGGGGCGAGCATGGACACCTTGTACAGCTCGACCGACAGCGGCGAGTCGATCGACAGGGGCCCGGAGCCGTTAGCCGCCAGCTCGCCGCCGACCAAAATCAGCGACACCTTGGCGTCGAACGGGTCGAGGGCAATGTTGCGGTCGGTATCGGACAGGTCCTTGATGTGCCCGTAAACGCCCACCAGGCCGTTGGCTACGGCGACGTTCTCGTACAGGCGGATGTTCACGCTGTTACGCACGCGGATGCCGTGGCGGCGGTTGTTGATCAGCTTGTTGCCCCAGATCAGGTTGTCGCCACTTTCGTACAGGGTGATGCCGTCGGTGTGGTTGCGGTAGATCTCGTTGTAGGCGATCAGGTTGTTGACGCTGTTGCGGTCGATCACCACGCCCGAGAGCTTGTTGTCGAAGCTCTTGTTGTTGATGATCCAGCTGTCGTTGACCTCACGCGAGACGATGATGCCGTGCTTTTTCTTGGTGCCGTACACCGTGTTGCCGGCGATGATCAGCCGGTGCGAGCGGTCGTGCGGGTCGATGCCATAGACGATGTTGTCGCGGTAGGTGCTGTCCTTGACCACGAAGTCCTGGGTTTCGTAGCAGTAGAAGCCGTACCACATGTCGCTGAACTCCGAGCCGATGATCCAGCCGGTGGGTTCTGGGCGGCCCATGCGCTTGGCCATGTTCGGTGTGTACTGCGAGATGCTCACACCGTACGACTTGGACTTGGCGTAGCCGAAGCTAGCCATCTTGGTGTTGACGATGTAGGTCTCGGTGCCGCCCCACGACAACAGGAACGGGCGGAATTCCTTGGGCGAGCGGAAGGTCGCCGGGCCGTTGTCCTTTTCGCGCCAGCCAGTCACCTGGGTGTCGGTGACGAACAGCTTGCCGTCGTTGACCAGGAACGCGCCGCCTTCCTGGGACAGGCGCAGCTGCTTGACCTTGTTGTCGATTTCGAGGATGCCCTTCTGCCCGACCACGATCGGCAAGCGCGCCAGGTACACGCCCGGTTCGACTTCGCTGAGGTACTGTTTGGGTACCTTCTTGCTCAGCTCGACCAGGTCGACATGGCCGTCATCGATGAAGATCGCTTGCGGGATACCGTGCTGGCGTTGGACCCACTCGGCCGCCTTGTTGTCGCCGCCGACGAACTCCTTCAGGCTGTCCTCCTGGAACATGCGACGCAGGCTGACCTTGCCCTTGTGGCGGCGGTCGATTTTCTTCTGCACAGCCTCGGCAGTGAAGCCGGTCAGGTCGGGCAGCGTTGGCGGGTCCATGTGCAGCGGTTCGACCGGTGCACTGGAGACCGTATAGGTCTTGGCTTGCTGCAGCCCTTTGGCGATCGTCGTGGGCTCTGCGGCGACGGCCAGGCCGGCGGCCAGCAGCAAGGCGCTGGCCAGCAGGCTGTGACGTAAGTGCGGGTGAAGGTTCATGGTAAGTCCCCTACCGGCCTCAGAAGCGCCAGATCACATCGACGAAGGCGCGGTGCATGTACGAGTCCGCTTCCTTGCCGTAGGCGTCGCCCGGCTTGAACACGCCGGCACGCAGGCGCACCAGGGCAGACGGCTCGTCGATGGCCTGGCTCATCGAAGCCGGCAGCAGGCCTTGCTTGAAGTACTTGGTCACGACCACGTCCATTTCCTGGCCGAGGTCTTTTTCGCCATCGACCAGTGGGCGGTTCACGCCGTTGTCGTTGACCACCGCGTTGATGCCGCTGGAGCCGATGTTCTGGTTGCCATCGACACGCCAGAACTTGTGGTAGATGAAGCTGGCGTCGTAGTCGTCGCGCAGCTGCCAGGAGGCGAACAGGGTGGCCGCCTGCAGGTTGCCCAGCTCACCGCGGAAGGCTTCACCGAAGCGGTGTACGCGCGACCGGGTACCGGTGTAGTTGGAGCGGTTGCTCTCCAGGCCGGTCTGCTCGTAGTTGCTCGAGCCGTCATCGCCACCACCGCCGCTGCCACGGGCGTAGGCCGCACCCACCTGCCATTGCGGGTCGAGGCGCAGGCGGATGCCGAGGTCGGTGGCCCAGGCGTTGACGTCACCGCTCTGCTTGCCGGTGGCCACGCTGTCGTCGCCCACCACTTGGCTGCTGAGGGTGTCGCGGTCGCCGGTCAGCCAGGTGACGCTGCCCCAGTAATTGACGGTGTGGTCGTTGCGCCAGTTGTAGGCGTCACTGTTGGCCTCCAGGCCCAACCAGGTGAGGTCGCCGGTGCGGGTTTTGTCCAGCGCATCGACGGTTTCGCCGGGGTTCTTCAGGCTGCCGCCGTCGTGGCTGTGATGGGCCCGTACGCCCACCCAGTGGCCTGGGGTCCACTGCGTGGCGACGTTGCCGTAGAGGTGCGTACGGTCCTTGTCTTGCGGGGCTAGCTCGGTGAGGTCGGTGCGGTATTCGCTGAAGCGCTGGGCCACGCCCAGGTCGGCCTTGAGCAGGGTCGTGTCGAAGGTCCAGTTCAGCGCCTCGATGTTGGTGTCACGCCACATGCCGTCGTCGCTGCGCAGGCGCTGGCGACCCAAGCGCAGCTGCTCGCCGGGGTAGGCGGTAAGGCCGCTGTAGCCGACCCAGAATTCGCGCATGGCCAGGTAGCTCTTGTCCTGTTCGCGGCCGTCGGCGGCGGTGTCGGTGCTGGTGCCGTCGTCGTTCTGGCGCAGGGTGTCGGTTTCGATGGTGTCGGTGGCGGTGACGGCCTGGCCCATGGCATAGGCGCTCCAGTTGCCACGCTCGCCATACACCCAGGGGCGCAGGTCGAGGCCCAGGCCGCTGACATCACCGCCAGAGCGGGTGCCCAGGTCACGGTCGTCTTCCGATTGGCCGGTGATTTTCACGTCCAGGCCAACGTTTTTCTCAGCGGTCATTTGCGCCAGGGTCGGGCAGGACCACAGCAAGGCGAAGCTCAGGCCGATGCCAGCTTTCACGAAGGGATTGAGCGTCATAGCGAGTCCTCACCGGTACTTTCTTTTTCGTCGTCTTGCAGGGCTTCGATGGCCAGGGTGCTGTTGGCGCCTTGGTTCATGCTGCCGCGTGCCTGCTTTTCCTGCGCCAGCAATTGCTGGGCCTGGCTGCGCTGGTCGGGGGTCAGTTGCTGGTCGAGCTGCTGCAGCATTTCTGCCGATTGCGGGGTCGGGTTGGCCTGCGACAGCTGGGCGAACACCCAGGCATTGCCCGGTTGCGGGCGAATGCCGTGGCCTTCGCTGAACAGTTGGGCCAGGGCATAGTCGGCGCTGTTCTGCCCGCCACGGGCGGCGGCCAACAGGTGGTCGACGGCCTTTTGTGGCTCGACGTTGCCCAGGTAGCCGCGGCGGTACAGCTGGCCCAGGTAGTAATGGGCGCTGACTTCGCCAGCGTCGGCAGCGGCCTGCAGGTGCTGCTCGGCTTTTTGGGCGTCGGCTGGCAGGGTTTTGCCTTCGTAGTACAGGCGGCCCAGCAGCAGTTCGGCGCGTGGCTGTTCGGCTTCGCGGCCCTTGTCGATGTAGGCCAGCAGTTGGTCGGTGTCGCCCAGCTCGGGGAAGTCGTAGACCAGTTGCGCCAGGCTGACCCAGGATGCCGGGTTGGCTGGGGCCACCTGCTCGAGCAGGTCCTTGGCGGTTTTTTCGTCGGTTTGGCCGAGGCTGCGGTCAGCCAGCACCCGGGCCACGCTGTCGACCCGGGTGGCCGGCACGGCGCCACGGGCGTAGGCGGCGTTCAGCTGGCCGAGCAGGGCGGCTTGCTGGTCAGCCTGGCCGCGTTTCTGGTACACGGTGGCCAGCTCTACGTAACAAATGTCGGTGGTGGCGAGCGCGGCCTTGCAGATTTTTTCCACTTCGCCCAAGTGCTGGTCGTAGGTGCCTTGGGTGCGGTACAGCAGCACTTGGGCCAGGCCTGCTTCCGGGTTGCCGGCGGCGCGCCATTGGTCGATCTGCTGCTGCGCATTGACCTTGGGGAAGCTCTGCGGGTAGCTGAGGTAGAGCATCGCCAGCGGGATCAGGGTATTGGCCTCGCCCTGTTGGGCCGCTTGCTTGAGCAGGGTTTCGGCTTCTACACGCTCGGCTTGGGTGCTGTCGGGCTTGGCCACCAGCAAGCGGCCCAGGCGCGCCTGGGCACGTGGCGAAATGGCCGCCGCGGCGCGGTAGGTGGCCTCGGCTTCCTTGATTTTCGACGGGTCGCGGGTGGCCACCTTGATGTCGGCCAGGCCCACTTGCGCCTCGCTATAGCCCAGGTCGGCCAGGGCCTTGTAGTTGCGCTCGGCCAGTGCCGTGTCACCGCGCTTCATGGCTTCGTTGGCCAGGCGCTGGTCGGGCAGGCCGGCACAGCCAGCCAGGGTGATGGCGGCAGCCAGTGCACACAATCCCAGGTTCATGCGGACCTTGTGGGAGCTGGCTTGCTGGCGATTGGCCGGTGCAGGCGACACATTTGCAGGGCGAGTGCTGCGCTCTCGATCGCCGGCAAACCAGCTCCCACAGGTATCAGGTTGTCTGCTAGTCATAGGCTTGTCCTCTTACAGCCCACGGGCCATGGCTTTGTCGATCAGCCAGTTCAGCGAGGGGCCACGGTCGCTGTTGACCGACGCCGGGCGGCCGGCGAGCTCGGCAGGCAGGCCGCTGTCGGGCTTGATCTGCACACGGATGTCAGAGGCCAGGTCTTCGCTGTTGAGGCTGGCGCTGCTGACGATCTGGCCGGTGCGCACTTCGTCTTCGCCGGCCACCTGGAAGTTGACCCGGGTACCTGGCTTGACTTCGTCGAACTGGCGGTAAGTGAAGCGCGCCTCGACCATCGGGGTGGTGGTGCGCGGGATCAGCTGAAAGATCGGCTGGCCTTTGGCCGCGTACTGGCCGTTGTCCACCAGTTGGCGGGCGACCACGCAATCGCAGGGGCTGGTGAGGGTGCCGGACAGTTGCTT
Organism: Pseudomonas sp. Leaf58; assembly: GCF_003627215.1. Classification (NCBI taxonomy): domain Bacteria; kingdom Pseudomonadati; phylum Pseudomonadota; class Gammaproteobacteria; order Pseudomonadales; family Pseudomonadaceae; genus Pseudomonas; species Pseudomonas sp. Leaf58. The sequence goes on along the minus strand of NZ_CP032677.1, from coordinate 4,483,139 downwards.
GCCGAACAGTTCCTCGATTTTCGCCGGCTCCAGCTGGGCGTCTTCCAGGTTGCCCTTGAGCATGTCCAGCATGCTGGTGGTGAAGCTGGCCAGCGGTGCGCCCTTGGCGATCTGGCCACCGCTTTCCACCAAGCTGTTCACGGTACCGTCACGCGGCATGGTGATGTTGGTGGTGGGCACCGCGACCACCCCGGCCTGGGCGTGGCTGACGAAGTACATGCCGTACAGCGACTTGGCGATGAAGCCGAAGGCGGCGACGCCGACCACGAACACGCCGAGGGTGACGGTGACTGCTTTGAGGCGACCGAAGGCGCTTAGGCCGGAGCCGCCATCCTTCTGCTTGCGCGCCTTGGTGAAGTTGTCGCGTTGCAGGGTGCTGAGCACATCGCCGATGCTGATCAGTTCACCTGACAGGTGCGAGGTGATGATGTGGCGCAGCGTGGCGATGTCGCGTGGTTCGAGGTTCTGGAACTGCGCGCCGGTGCGGCCGTTGCTCGGGTTGTAGGCGCGCACCTGGAACTCGATGTCGATGGTCAGGCCGAGGTTGTCGACCGTGAACTGCAGCCGCCCGCGCAGCACGTCGCCCACCGACAAGGGTTGCTTGGTGTGGAAGCTCAGGCCACCGGCGGAAAGGTCGTCGACCTTCACTTCGTGGGTCTGGCGCTGGGCGTCCAGGAACCGCAGCTTGGCGGGAATGCGCACCCGAGCGTGTTGGCGCTGGGCTTCGGACTCATGCACGACATTGACGTTCACGGCGGTATTCATGGGGTTTGTTCCTGTTAGATCCGATCCGGGTTGGGCTCACACGACCATGAACAGCACAGCAACGAAGATGCTGGCAGCCGAGAAGGTCATGGTCCTCGAGGACCAGGTGTTGAACCATTGTTGAAAGCTGGCGAGGTCACGCTTGAGGGCAGTGGGCTGACGCGTCCAGGACTGCTTGTCGAGGCGGAAGAACACGTAGATCTTCATCAGCGCGCCGATGATCTGGTTGTAATAAAGAATCAGCGGGTAGGCCGGGCCGACGTTGTGGCCGGAGCACAGCAGCATGATGGTGAGGATCAGGCGGGTGATGCCGATCCACAGCAGGTACACCAGCAGGAAGCCCAGGCCGAACTTGATACTGGCGATCACTGCCACGGTCAGGCCCAACAGGCTGGTCCACATCGACACGCGCTGGTCGAACAGCACGATGCTGGTGAACAGCCCCAGGCGGCGCAGGCCCAGGCCCAACGCGCGGGAGTTCTGCCGCAGGTTGTTGCCGTACCAGCGGTACATCAGCTTGCGGCTGGCCTTGAGAAAGCTCTTTTCCGGCGGGTGCTCGACCGTGTTGATGGCGGCGTCCGGCACGTAGAAGGTGTCGTAGCCCAGGCGCATCAGGCTGAACCAGCTGGACTTGTCGTCACCGGTGAGAAACTTGAAGCGGCCCAGGCGCCAGTGCATGAGCGAGTCACTTTCGACGTCGGCGATGAACTCGGGGTTGGTCACCACGCTGGCGCGGAACATCGACATGCGCCCGGTCATGGTCAACACGCGCTTGGACAAGGCCATCGAGCACATGTTGATGTGGCGCTGGGCGAAGCGCAGCTTGTGCCACTCGCTCATGATGTAGCCGCCACGCACTTCGCAAAATTCGTTGGTGGTCAGGCCGCCGACGTTGGGGAACAGCTTGAACCACGGCACGGTCTTGCGCACCACGCCATCGGCCAGCACGGTGTCACCGTCGATTACCGCTACCACGGCATTGTCGTCCGGCAGCATGCGCGAGATGGCGCGAAAGCCGTAGGCCAGGCCGTCGCGCTTGCCGGTACCGGCGATGCGCACGATGTCCAGCTTGACGTGGGCCGGTGGGTTGTATTTGGCCCACAGGCTCTTCACCAGCAGTTCATCCGACATTTCCACCAGCGAGCAGACCACGGTGGTCGGGAAGCCGCAGTTGATCGCCTCGCGGATCACCGAGCTGTACACCTGGGCGGTGGTCAGCGCTTCGATACGGAAGCTGGTGACCATCAGGTACACATGCGACGGGTCGGTGGCAGCGCCCATTTTCTGCACCTTGCGGCGCAGGTACGGGTACACGCCGTAGAGGAAGATCATGCCGCGGATGAAATGGGTGGCGCCCATGGAATAGCGCCAGATGCCGACGGCGCCGACCAGGAAGATGAAGTGCTTCGACTGCGAGTCGAAGATATCGGCTGGCAGGGCCAGGGCGATCAGCATGAGCAGGCTCATGTAGAGCAGCCACCCGGCGCACTGCAACAGCACGGTCTGGAGCCTTTGCATGTTCAGCATCCGTCGAGAATTCGGGAAAGGCTGGGCAGCGCAAGTGGGGAGGCGTGCGCTGCCCAGCCGAGGGCTTACCAGCAGATGCCTTCGGTACGGCTGCTGGCGCTGGTGGGTTTGCTCATGAAACCAACCAGGTCGATCACGTGCTTGCCGGCTGGCGCTTGCTGCGCCAGTGCACGGAACTGCTCGTCACGGTTGCCCAAAACGATGATGTCGGCGTTGTCGACCACCTTCTGGAAGTCGGCATTGAGGAGCGACGACACGTGCGGGATTTTCGACTCGATGTAGTCCTTGTTCGCCCCGTGAACCCGGGCGTACTCAACGTTCTCGTCGTAGATGTCCAGTTGGTAGCCCTTGCCGATCAGGCGTTCGGCCAGTTCTACCAGCGGGCTTTCGCGCAGGTCGTCGGTGCCCGCCTTGAAGCTCAGGCCCAGCAGGGCGACCTTGCGCTTGTCGTGGCTTTCGATCAGTTCGAAAGCGTTTTGCACCTGCGATTCGTTACTGCGCATCAGCGAGTCGAGCAGCGGGGCGCGTACATCGAGGCTGGCGGCGCGGTAGGTGAGGGCACGCACGTCCTTGGGCAGGCACGAGCCGCCGAAGGCAAAACCGGGGCGCATGTAGTACTGCGACAGGTTCAGCACTTTGTCCTGGCAGACCACGTCCATCACGTCGCGGCCATCGACGCCCACGGCTTTGGCGATGTTGCCGATCTCGTTGGCGAAGGTGACCTTGGTGGCGTGCCACACGTTGCAGGTGTACTTGATCATCTCGGCCACTTCGATCGGCTTGCGGATCACCGGCGCGTCGAGCTCTTCGTACAGGGCTTGCAGCACGTCGCCGCTGGCGCTGTCCAGCTCACCGATAACGGTCATCGGCGGTTGGTCGTAGTCCTTGATCGCGGTGCTTTCCCGCAAGAACTCCGGGTTGACCGCGACACCGAAGTCGACCCCGGCCTTTTTGCCCGAGCAGTCTTCGAGGATTGGGATAACCACGTTCTTGACGGTACCCGGCAGCACGGTGCTGCGCACCACGATGGTGTGGCGGCGGCTGGTGTCACGTAGCACGTAGCCGATTTCGCGGCACACCGACTCGATGTACTCAAGGCCCAGGTCGCCGTTCTTCTTGCTGGGCGTACCCACGCAAATCATCGACACGTCGCTGGCACGGATGGCTTCGGCGAAGTCGGTAGTGCCGCGCAGGCGGCCATTGGCGATGCCTTGTTGCAGCAGTGCTTCCAGGCCAGGTTCAACGATGGGGGATTTCCCCTGGTTGATCAGGTCGATCTTGGTCTTGGACACGTCCACACCAATAACCTCATGGCCTCGCGCCGTCAGGCAGCCCGCACAGACCGCACCCACATAACCCAAACCAAAGATGCTGATACGCATCGCTATCACCTCATGTGTTTATCATGTCAGCGCTTCTGGGAAACGCCGGACTGGGTTGATTAACAACAGTTTTCGGGCGCACGGGTCTGTGGCGAATGCACACTTCACCGAGCGCAGGCAAAATAAATCCGGAGCGCAAAAAGTTATGCACTCAAATGTGGCAGTAAAAAGCCATTAATTAAAAAAACGTGCCCTGGCATGCAGCCGTCTTTATTGCAATGCGCTACTTGGCGCGTTGCTGTGCTTGTTCTTTCAATTGGAAAAATCCTTTGAAATCAACCACTAGGACGAATTGTAAGGGACGCTTCTCTCCTGCGTGGACAGGCTGTCGGGGTTTACCGTCATACCTGTCGAAGTTGTTGGGCCGGTCGTGGATACCTGCCGTTGTCATCTGTAAGTCATCTCTCACAACCCGAGGGCAGGAAATTCGTTACGGGACTATGAGCGATTCGTCGTAGCAGAAGTTCCGAGGTGGGTTCAGCGCGGATGAAAGATTTCTAAATATTTTTTCAGTGGCGGACAATTTCAATCTGATAGCACTCGGGGAGTTTCCCCCCGTATATAAAGGGCGAAACTGTTGCGAGATATTTTTATGCCAGCACGAGAAAATTTTTTTCAAAATTCGTCAAAAAAGGTATGAACGGTCTTATGGCGTTTTGCAATATTGGCAAAGGTGTTGGTTTTTTGGCGCCGAAATAATGGCGTTATGTCGGTTTGCGGTCTTACCCAAAGCAAGGCGGAGCGGGGACACATGCCGAAACATGCAAAGCCACACTAAAGCTAAGGCTTTGTCATCGGCTGCCGTTAAGCCGATTGGACGTTCTGTGGAGCTGTCCATGAACGAAGGAGCGTCTTGGGCAGCCTTGGGGCCGTTGGTCACCAAGGGCGTCTCATCCATAAACCGCATGGAAGAGATGAGAGATAGCCAAACATGAAGAAGACATCGCAGGTTCTGATGGCCAGTGTTTCGTTGCTGATGGCGGGCATGGTTCAGGCGGGGCCGAAGGTAGACGTAACCGTCAAAAATCAGGGAGCCGAGACAATGGTTCTCAAACTGGTGACCTCGAACGAATCCAGCACCTATCAGATCGCTGTTCCTCGCCCGGCTCAGGAGATACCCCCCGGCATAGTGAATGCTTTCGGCGTTCAACGTGTTGTCAGCCCGGATGTAAATGCGGCGATGGTGCGATACACGATGGGACGCAAAACATGTGCTTTCGGTACTACGTTTCAGATGCGTCTAATGCCTGGCGGTATTAAGAAGCCCGAATGGACAAAAACAGCCACTCCAAGTGGCGGCGCGACCTGCACGGCCAATATTACCGGCACCTCTGCTGATAATTCATGGCGTGTCGAGTTCACTATGAAATAAGCATTTCAACTAAAAAGGTTAGCCGCTTCGTCGCCAATTTGCGGCGAAGCGCTGCTGGTCAAGTATTGGATTTGCTTACGATAGGTGGGCGTACATGGAAATAAAATATGCAGGAGTGCCGGTGCGTAGTGTGCAGGCTTTGGGGGCGCAGGAGCGCTCGGTCGCGATTGACCGCATGGCAGGGGTGGAAACTTCCAAAGCGGTGATCGACGAACAGATTTCCTCATTGGCCGAGGCGTTGAGTGCTGCGGCAGAGCGTGCAGATTTGCGAGATAGCCAGATGTCAAGAAACGATTTGGCGGCGTTGGCGGCTAAAATACGCGAGCGACTTTTTGGCCTGGGCTATGAGTTCGGTAAAGTCGCTCATGATGCTGAAATCCCCGACACAGAAGACCCTGAATGGCTTGTCAGGGCTACACAAGCTACTGATTTTGTTAATGGGAAAGCGGGTAATCCGTTTGCGCAATTGAGTCAGGAGCAGTTGAGCCTTATCGCTTACGATGAGGGCGGAGCTTTTACTGTCAATGAGCGTAAGGCCGCAGCAATGGAAACAAGCAGGCGCTACTGTGAATGGTCCGTATATATCTGCGACAATATCAGTGCGGAGCGGAAGACTAGCGGTAGTAGTGAGCAAGGTCTCCAGGAAATCTTATCTTATTATCGATCTCTGCCAGCTATCGAAGAAGCTCGGTTCGGTAACTATGAAGTCGTGATGATGACACAGTTGAGTTCATTGGAGATCGATTGGCCTGAGTTCAATGTTTCGCTGATCGATATGATTGCCAACGAATGGGGACCTGATCAGGATCGTTTAACAGAGAAGGTGGAGGTGGGTAATGAGCCATCTTTGTCTTGAGTCAGTGAAGCGTTCGATTGATGGCCAGATAATTCTCGATGATGTATCGCTATCATTTGTTGAAAGTCAGTCATGCGCCATTATTGGCGCCTCTGGCTCAGGTAAAAGCACGCTACTCAACTTGATAGGTTTGCTCGACCAGCCCTGTCATGGTCGACTGGTACTGGACGGCTGCGATATGACCCATGCCACTGCCGACCAACATGCCATCGCCCGCAATCGCTTGCTGGGCTTCGTGTTCCAGAGCTTCAATCTGCTGCCCCGCCTGTCCGTTCTGGACAATGTCGCGCTGCCGCTGAGTTACCGGGGTATCCGCCTGGCCTCGGCACGGCAGGCCGCGAAGGCTCAACTGGAAAGCGTCGGTCTGGGCCATCGTGCCCAGAACAGGCCTGCTGACCTGTCCGGCGGCCAGCGCCAGCGTGTGGCGATTGCTCGGGCATTGGTCACCGGGCCGCGAATACTGCTTGCCGATGAGCCGACGGGAAACCTGGATAGCGAGACCGCGCAAGACATCATGCAACTGCTATCGACGCTGAACCGTGAGCAGGGCATGACCTTGCTCATGGTCACCCATGACCCAGCCATGGCGCAGTGCATGGACCGTTGCTTGCAGGTGCGCGACGGCGCCGTGTTCGATGCTTGAGGCCTACGGACCAAGCTGGCCGCAACGCGTCGGTGAGGCGCTGGCCAGCGTGCAACAGTTGGGCGCCCGGGCCTGGCTTGCACTGCTTGGCATCGCTGTTGGCTGTGCCGCCCTTGTGGCGTTGATGAGTATCGGCCATAGCGCGGCGCAGCATGTCCGGCAGATGTTCCAAGGGTTGGGCAGCGAGTTGCTGGTGGTCAATCTTGAAAGCGCTGGCCAAGGAGGCGGGCCTCTGCGTCTGGAACCAGGGCGTTTGCCGCCGGGCATTCGTGCACTGGCACCGTTGGCAACCGGCGTGGATACCGTGCAGTTCGATGGGGTGAGCATCGAAGCGGTGGTCGCCGGGAGTACCGCGCACCTGAGCGAAGTCCTGGATCTTCGGGTTGAACAGGGACGATTGCTGTCCCATTACGATGACCTGGCCGCGCATGTACTGCTAGGGGCTTCGCTGGCCAGCCAGTTGCGGGTGAGCAGTGGTGAGCGCGTGCAACTGGGAGCCTACCTGTTCGATGTGATTGGTGTGCTTGCGCCACGGGGGTACAACCCCATGCTGCCGGTCAATTTCGATGACGCGGTGCTGATGCCAGTGGCCGGCATGCGTCGTCTGAACCCTGCTCCGGAGGTCGGTACGCTCATCGCGCAGGGGGCCGATGCTGCGACCTTGACCCAGGCCGCCCGGTCGCTGGCGCAGTACCTGCAGGCTCGCCTGCCCCGGCATGAGGTGGATGTTCAACTGCCCCGGCAGATGCTGGAAAGCATGGCCGGCCAGTCACGGATGATGACCTGGATGCTGGCGGGCACCGCGGCCATCGCGTTGGTGCTCGGCGGGGTCGGGGTGATGAATGTCATGGTGATGAACGTGGCGCAGCGCCGCCGCGAAATCGGCGTGCGCCTGGCCTTGGGCGCACGGGGTCGCGATATCGCCTGGTTGTTCCTGCTTGAAGCGCTGCTGCTGTCGATAGCCGGGGCGTTGCTGGGTGCGTTGCTCGGATTAGCCGCCGCCTGGTTGTTCGCGCTGGCTTCTGGGTGGAGCTTTGCATTCCATGCAGGGTCGCTACCTGTGAGCATGGGCGCCTCGTTGATGCTCGCGCTGTTCTTCGGTTTGCAGCCTGCGCTGGCCGCAGCGCGGCTGCAGCCCGTAGAGGCATTACGTGATGACTAGGTGGCTGGTGATGGCGCTGATGTCGCCGCTGCTGGCAATGGCCGATAGCGGCCTGCTGCCGTCTCGCCCGGCTTTGCCGTACGCGTCACCGGTGAGTGCCCTGTCGGCCATGCACGGCGAACCCGTGGATATGGAGCTGGCTGATGCGATTGCCTTGGCGTTGCGCGACAACCGCGCGGTCCGAAGTGCCTACCTCGAGCGCATCGCACAGAAGTTCGAACTGCGGGTGGCGCGTGACCAGTTTATGCCGCAGTTGTCGCTAAAGGCCCGCTACTTGGGTAATCGCAATCACGCTGATCGCTATCGGGAGGCACAGCTGAACCCGGCAGCCAGTCTGCTCACACCCTACGGTACACGTTTGAGCCTTGACTGGGCATACGGCCATACCCGCGCCGACGGGGCTGGGCGGCGCTACAGTGACGGGGCGAACTTCATGATCATTCAGCCCTTGTTGCGCGGCGCCGGGCACGACATCGCCAGCGCACCCCTGCGTCACGCGCGCCTGGCTGAGCAATTGAACCGCCTGGCGCTCAAGGACGACGTTTCGCATGTCATCAGCCGCACGATCATGCTGTACCGCGGCCTGCTGCGCGCCCAGGAGCAACTGCGCATCGCGGATGAAGGGCTGGCGCGGTCACGGCAGTTGGTGGAGGTGAACAGGGCATTGATCACTGCCGGGCGCATGGCGGCGTTCGATATCGTCCAGACACAGGCCGAAGTCGCCAACCAGGAGCTGGCACGCGAAGGCAGTCGCAACCAGTTGCAGCAGAGCCGTCAGGCGTTGGCACAGCTGTTGGCCATAGATCTTGCGACGCCCTTGAGGGCCGTGGAGTCTCTGCGCGTTGAGCGCCTGCAGGTAGATGCCGACCAGGCGCTGGCTCGGGCAGAAGCGCTACAGCCAGCCTATCTGATGCAGTTGGTGACCGGCGAACAGGCCGCAATAGATCTGCAGGTGGCGCGCAATACCCAGTGGTGGGATCTGTCGCTGGTTGGCGGTGCTAGCCAGCTGCGCGAGCGGCCAGGCAAAAGTGCCTCTTGGGAGCATTATCTTGGGCTTGAGCTGGAGGTGCCGATTGGCGACCTCAGCCGGCGTCAGGCCTGGGTGCGGGCACAGGTGGCTGCGGATAAGCAGAGCTTGAGCCTGGCCGAATCCCGTCAGCAGCTGCAACGCGAGGTGACCGGTGCTGTCCGGGATATTCAGGTGCGCTGGCGGCAGATGGAAATTGCCGAGCGTGCATTGGCCTTGTCGCGACGCAAACTCGATATCGAGCAGGAGAAATTGGCCTCAGGGCGCTCCAGCAACTTCCAGGTGCTGAGCTTCGAGAGCGATCTGCGTTACGCGCAAAGTACCCATCTCGACGCGACCCTGGATTACCTGGAGGCTCAGGTGGTGCTGGATCAGGTGCTGGGGGCCACGCTCGACAGTTGGGATGTAGCGCTCAATGACTAGGCGATGGTGGCTGGTGCTGTGCGCAGGGACGGGCCTTCTGGCAGTGCTGCTCTGGCAGGCGTGGCCGAATGCCTCCGAAGCGGCTGAGCAACGCTGGGTGCAGGTCGAACCGCAGCGGCTGGAGGTTCGTCTGGCGCTGGTTGGCAGGCTTCAGGCAGGCCGCCAGGTAATCCTGAGCGCACCCTTCGATGGCGTGCTGGCGTCGCTGCTAGTGCAGGAAGGGCAGCAGGTGACCGCCGGTCAGCCGTTGATGCGCCTGGATACTACGCAAATCGATATTCAGGTGCGCCAGGCCGAGGCCGAGCGCCTGAAAGCGAGGGCGTTGGTCGGCCAGTTGCGCGCATGGCAGGCCGGCCCGGAGGTCGCTCGCAGCATACGTGCGCTGGGTACCGCGCGCGCCGCGTTGGCAGCTGGCCAGGCGTCGCTGGATGAGACTCGACGGCTGTTGGAGCGCGGCATCGTTGCACGCATGGAAGTCGAGAGCCTTGAGCAGTTGCAGCAAGCGCAACGTGAAGCGCTACTGGATGCGCAGCAGGAGCTGCAACTGACCCGGGCACGGGGGCAGGGTGACGCGTTGGCGATTGCCGAAATGGATCTGGAAAACGCCGAAGCAAGGTGGCAAGCGTTGGTGGCGAGGCGTGACCAAGAGGTGGTAAGGGCACCGTTTGGTGGCCTGCTGGTTCGTGCAGATAGCGGTGCAAGTACTGTACGACCGCTGCAGGAGGGGCAGGCACTGACCCAAGGCATGCCGCTACTGACCTTGAGCAGCCTTGAGCGTTTGCAGGTGGTTGCCAAGGTGGAGGAAAGCGACCTGGGCGATTTACGCGAAGGCGTGGACGTTGAGGTCATCATCGCAGGCCATGTGCTTGGCGGGCGGCTGGGTCAGATCGGACAGCAGGCCCGAAACGATACGGGACAGGGGGCATGGTATGACGTCGTGGTGGACCTGCATTTGCCTGTCGCGTCCTCGGAATTGGGTTTGCGACTGGGCATGGGCGCGCAGCTGGCGCTGTTAGTGCACCGTCGAGAGCGGGCGATTGCGCTTCCTCCCGAGGCACTGCAGCGGGATGAGGCAGGCAGGACTTATGTGGTGTTTCGCGAGGGTGATGAGCAAGCGCCGCGCAAGGTCCCGGTCACTATTGGTATTACCGTTGCGCAAGGTGTCGAGGTGAACGGGCTAGAGACGGGGTTCGTGCAAATACCCTGAAGGCGAGGCTTCTGGGGTAGTTGAATGGTATGGCAGCGGGCTTGCCCACGAATCAGGTGCGCAGGGGATGGCACCGGCGTTGCCGGTGTTCGCGGCTAAAACCGCTCCCACAGGCGTTGCGCTGGCCTTGAGCTCAGCGGGGTGCCTGTGGAAGCGGGTTTACCCGCAAAGTGGGTGTTGCAGGATCACTCGGCAGGATGATCGCGCAGGAACACCAGGTGGTCAGGCTTGGACTGCTCGGCACTGTAGTAGTAGCCCTGCACATCGAATTGCTTGAGCTGCTCGGGGTCATTGACCCGTTGCTCGATCACAAAGCGGCTCATCATGCCGCGGGCTTTCTTGGCGTAGAAGCTGATGATCTTGTATTGGCCGTTCTTCAGGTCCTTGAAGTCGACGTTGATCACCCGGGCCTTCAGGGCACTGCGTTTCACCGCGCTGAAGTACTCGTTGCTGGCCAGGTTCAGCAGCACGTCATCGCCCTGTTCGGCCAGGGCCTGGTTCAGCCATTCGCTGATGCGTGTGCCCCAGAAGGCATACAGGTCCTTGCCGCGGGCGTTGGCCAGCTTGGTGCCCATTTCCAGGCGGTAGGGTTGCATCAGGTCGAGCGGGCGCAGCAGGCCGTACAGGCCCGAAAGCATGCGCAGGTGGTTTTGCGCGTAGCTGAAGTCGTCTTCGCTCAGGCTTTCGGCATCGAGGCCGGTGTACACGTCACCCTTGAACGCCAGCAGGGCCTGCTTGGCATTGGCCGGGGTGAAGTTTGGGGTCCAGCTGCCGAAGCGCGCGGCATTCAGGCCGGCGAGCTTGTCGGACAGGTGCATCAGTTGGCTGATCTGCGCAGGCGACAGGTCGCGCAGCTGCTGGATCAATTCCTGGGAGTCGTCCAGGTACTGGGGCAGGGTGAAACGCTCGGTCACCGGCGGGGTGTCGTAGTCGAGGGTCTTGGCGGGGGAAATCACCGTCAGCATCGGGTCGGCTCCTGGCATCGTTGGCCGGGGATTCTACGGGCTGGGCGGTGCAAGTCCAAACTATGGCGACGATAGTCACAGACCATGGCCGGTGCAGGCGCTATAGTGCGCGTTTTGCCGTTGCGGAGCCTTCAACCGTGCGCATTGCCTTTGCCTTGCTGGCCGCTCTGCTGAGCCTGGCCGTGCAAGCCGCCCCGCCAACCCCGGTCAGCCTGGACCGCAGCCTGTGGCCTGAACAGCTCGACAGCCCAGCGCTGTTCGATGTGGCCTCGCGGGCAGAAATCCTCTCGTTCGCCCTGGTGCTGCATGAAAGTGAGCAGTTGGAGGATACAGCGCTAGCCGCGCGGCTGGGGTTGCGGCAGATCAACCTGCAGAAGGTGCGCTTGGTGCGAGCGCGCATGTGGCAGCGGTTGTGGGCCGGTTATCAACAGGCGCAGCGCAGTTGTGAGCAAGATGCGTCGTTTTGCTACCCGGTTACATCGATGGCGGAGTTGCGCACTCAAGCGGCCACGTTCGTGGCTGATGTCGGCACGTTTTATACCGGCTGGATCGAGCCGAGCCACCAGTTCCATGTGCGCTACCTGGATGAGCAACTGCGCAAGGCAGCGTTGTTGCCACAGACCAGCAGCGAGGTGGAGCGGCTGTCTGCGCGCGAGCGCAACGGAGATGAACTGAACGACCGTATGTTCTTGCTGACCTTCGTCGGTGGGCCCGGGCCGGACGGCGGCAGCACCGACCTGCTGACCGCTTACCTGCGCCGGCAAAAACTTGAAGGCACCTTTTTCGTACTCGGCAACCGTTTGCAGCAACGCCGCGACGCTGGGGCGGCAACTGCCTTGCGCCAGCTCTATGCGGGGCAGTGCGTGGGCATCCAGGGCTGGGAGTACCGCTCCCATGCGCAGTGGACCGGGTGGCAGGACTCGCTGCGGCGCAGCCAGGCGCGGGTGCAGGCAGACCTGCCGCAGCAGTATGTGCCGTTGTTCCGGCCGCCTTATGGGCAGCGCCGGGCCGATGGCGAGGCCTTCATGGCCAGCCAGCAGATGCGGGTGTCGTTGTGGGACATCGATGCCCAGGATGATGGCGCGCTGAGTGCGCAGGCTTCGGCGCAGCGGGTACTGACGCTGATGCTGCTGTGGCGCAAGGGCGTGATCCAGTTCCACGACAGCCTGCCCAAGGCGCAACCCGCGGTGGAATGGTTGCTGCGCAATACCGCACAAAGCGGGCTGGGTTGGGAGAATTGCCGGGAATATGGTTATCGCGAATAGAGGGTATGACTTTTGACTGTAGTCCCCTCTGGGGTTGCCGCCAAGGCCTCTTCGTCAATCGGAAAAATAAACTTCAAAAAGTCGTAAAAATGCTTTTTCCGGTCATGGTTTTTGCGGTATGAAGAAACCAGACAGCCGATTCCTGCAGCACAGGTGGCGTCATCCACACCCACCTTGCCAGGTTCACTCTCCGCCCGTAGCAACGCGGATACGGGGAGCACGGCAGTCACTTTGCGGCGCAGCAGACCGTGCCGTGTGGCTTCGACATAAGGTGACCGAGTATGGATGACCAAGGACGCAACCCTACCTCCAGCAAGCCAATCCTGTATGTGCTCGATACCAACGTCCTGATTCACGACCCCAACGCATTGCTCAACTTCGAGGAGCACCATGTCGCCATCCCGATGACGGTGCTGGAGGAACTCGACAAGCTCAAGACCGGTAAACAAAGCATCGCCGCCGAATGCCGCCAGGCCATTCGGTTGATCGACCAGACCCTCGGTGACGCCTCGCCCAGCGATGTCGAGCAGGGCGTGCCGATCCAGCGTGGCAAGAGCGGGCCCAAGGGCTTCCTGTCCATCCTGATGACCCCGCGCAACGAGCCGAACAAGCTGCTGCCGGAAAACCTCAACGACAACATCATCATCAACCAACTGCTCGAAGTACGGGCGCGGCGCGCCGACCTGGATGTGGTGCTGGTCACCAAAGACATCAACATGCGCCTGAAGGCACGTGCCTGCGGCATCGCGGCCGAGGACTACAGCACCGACCAACTGGTCGATGACGTGTCCTTGCTGTCCAAGGGCTACCATTCGGTCACCGGGTCGTTCTGGGACCGGGTGAGCAAGGTCGATACCCGCCAGGAGCGTGGCCGTACCTGGCACCGGGTGCAGTTGATCGACAACTTGCCGGCGGTGCATGTCAACGAGTTCATCATCGATGAGCAAGGTTTCGTCGGCTGGATCAAGGGCATTCGCAACGATGAGCTGCTGTTGCTCGACCTCCACCAGGAACCGCTGCTGCACCAGGAAGCCTGGGGCTTGAAGCCACGCGACATCCACCAGAGCCTGGCGCTGTTCGCCCTGCTCGACCCGGATATTCACCTGGTCAACCTGACCGGCGCTGCCGGTTCCGGCAAGACCATCCTGGCCCTGGCCGCAGCCATCGAACAGACCATGGTCAGCAAACGCTACCGGCGCATTATCGCCACCCGCAGTGTGCAGGGGCTGGACCAGGAGATCGGCTTCCTGCCGGGCACTGAGGCCGAGAAGATGGAGCCGTGGCTGGGCGCCATTACCGACAACCTCGAAGCCTTGCATATGGATGACGAAAGCACCCATGGCAGCGTCGAGTACATCCTCGAACGCGTGCCGCTGCAGTTCAAATCGCTGAACTACATCCGTGGCCGTAGCTTCCAGCAAAGCCTGATCCTGATCGACGAGTGCCAGAACCTGACGCCGCACCAGATAAAAACCATCATCACCCGTGCCGGCTCGGGTTCAAAGGTGGTCTGCCTGGGCAACCTGGCGCAGATCGACACCCCCTACCTGTCCGCGACCAGCTCGGGCCTGACCTACCTGACCGAGCGCTTCAAGGACTTCCCCCATGGCGTGCACATCACCCTGCAGGGCGTGCCCCGCTCGGTGCTGGCCGAGTACGCCGAGTCGCATCTGTAACTTCATGCAGCCGGGCAGATCACTGCCCGGCTTCTTCGCGGGCCAGTTGACGCAGCCCTCTGCTCAAACCTGACCCACAGGTTTACACTGCCAGTTCCCTTCACAGGAGCAGAGCAGTGCTGACACATCTTGATTCCCAGGGGCGCGCCAACATGGTCGACGTCACTGAAAAGGCCGTGACCGAGCGCGAGGCCACCGCCGAAGCGCGGGTGCGCATGTTGCCGCAGACCTTGCAGATGATCGTCGACGGTGAACACCCCAAGGGCGACGTGTTCGCCGTGGCGCGCATTGCCGGGATCCAGGCGGCGAAAAAGACCAGCGACCTGATCCCGCTGTGCCACCCGCTGATGCTAACCAGCGTCAAGGTCGAACTCAGCGCCGAGGGGCAGGACGCCGTGCGCATCGTTGCCCGCTGCAAGCTGGCCGGGCAGACCGGCGTGGAGATGGAGGCACTGACCGCCGCCAGCGTCGCCGCGTTGACGATCTACGACATGTGCAAGGCCGTGGACAAGGGCATGGTCATCGAGCAGGTGCGCCTGCTGGAAAAACTCGGCGGCAAGAGCGGCCACTACAAGGTGGAGGCGTGATGAAGGTCAAGGTGATGTACTTCGCCCGTTACCGCGAGTTGCTCGGGGTGGATGCCGAACGTGTGGAAGGCGCCTTCACGGTGCTCGACGATGTGCGCCAGGCACTGGTCGCCAAGGGCGGGCCATATGAGTTGCTGGCCGAGCAGAACCTGATGTGTGCGCGCAACGAAGAGCTGTGCAAGCTTGATGAACCGCTGGAAGAGGGCGATGAAGTGGCGTTCTTCCCGCCGGTGACTGGAGGTTGAACATGGCTGTGCGAGTACAGGAAGGCGCGTTCGACCCGGGGGCCG
This sequence comes from Pseudomonas sp. Leaf58, assembly GCF_003627215.1. Taxonomy (NCBI): domain Bacteria; kingdom Pseudomonadati; phylum Pseudomonadota; class Gammaproteobacteria; order Pseudomonadales; family Pseudomonadaceae; genus Pseudomonas; species Pseudomonas sp. Leaf58. The sequence goes on along the minus strand of NZ_CP032677.1, from coordinate 4,467,992 downwards.
AGACCAATGCCATGCATGCGGCCAATGTTGGTGTGGGCGCGGTGGTCGGCTTTGTTGGCTATGTGCGGGATTTCAATGATGGCTGCGAGGTGGCGGGGATGTTCCTCGAGCACTATCCGGGCATGACCGAAAAGGCCTTGGCCAAGATCGTAGTCGAGGCCGAGCAGCGCTGGCCGTTGCTCAAGGTAGAGGTGCTGCACCGCATCGGTGCGCTGGAGCCGGGCGAGCCGATCGTGTTCGTTGGCGTGGCCAGTGCCCACCGGCAGGCGGCGTTCGAGGCCTGCAACTTCATCATGGACTACCTGAAGACCCGGGCACCGTTCTGGAAGAAGGAGAATACCCAGCAAGGGCCGCGGTGGGTGGAGGGCAAGCAAAGTGACCAGGATGCTGCTGAGCGCTGGTAGATATTTGTTGGATGGCCGGGGCTTTGCCCCGGTTCGGGGGTGAACCCGCTCCTACAGAACTGCACAGGTTTTGTAGGAGCGGGTTTACCCGCGAAGAGGCCGGCTCAGGTTAATGGTGCTTGCGCGGCACCGGCTTGAGCAGCTCATCCGGTGGCATCTCGCACTTGATCTTGCGCCCCAGCAGCGTCTCGATTGCTGGTAGCTGGTACGAGTCATCCTCACCGGCAAAGCTGATCGATACACCACTGCTCCCGGCACGGCCGGTGCGGCCAATGCGGTGCACGTAGTCATCCGGGTCTTCCGGCAGGGTGAAGTTGATCACGTGGCTGATACCATCGATATGGATCCCGCGCCCAGCCACGTCGGTGGCCACCAGCACAGTGATGCGCCCTTCGCGGAAGCTTTCCAGGGTACGAATACGCTTGTGCTGCGGCACGTCGCCCGACAACTGCGCGGCGTTGATGCCGTCGCGTACGAGTTTTTCTTCGATGCGCCGCACTTCGTCCTTGCGGTTGGCAAACACCATCACCCGTTCCCACTTGTTTTGGGTGACCAGGTTGTACAGCAGCTTGTACTTGTCGCTGCCGGCCACCGCATACACGTGCTGTTCCACCGTTTCGCTGGCCACGTTCTCCGGCTCGATCTCGACGATGGCCGGGTTGGTGGTCCATTGCTTGGCCAGGTTCATCACGTCTTCGGTGAAGGTGGCCGAGAACAGCAAGGTCTGGCGCTCACTTTTCGGTGGCGTCTGGCGAATAATCTGGCGAACTTGGGGGATAAAGCCCATGTCGAGCATGCGGTCGGCTTCGTCCAGCACCATTACCTCGACCATGTCCAGGTGCACTTCGCCGCGCTGGTTGAAGTCCAGCAGGCGGCCCGGGGTGGCCACCAGGATGTCGCAATGGCGAGCTTCCAGGGCCTTGAGCTGCTTGTCGAAGTCCATGCCGCCGACAAAGCTCATGACGTTCAGGCCGGTGTACTTGGTCAGGGCGATGGCGTCATTGGCGATTTGCACCACCAGCTCGCGGGTGGGCGCGATGATCAGCGCGCGCGGTTCGCCCATGTAACGTTCCTTGGGCGCTGGCGTCTGCTGCAGCTGGGAAATGATCGAGACCAGGAACGCTGCGGTTTTGCCGGTACCGGTCTGGGCCCGGCCGATGGCGTCCTGGCCACGCAGGGTGTAGCCCAGCACCTGTGCCTGGATTGGCGTGCAGTACGGGAAGCCGAGGTCGTGGATGGCGTGCATCAGCTCGTTGGACAGCTTGAAGTCGTGGAAGCGTGTCTTGCCTTCCTGCGGCTCGACCACGAAGTCTTCCGGCTTCCACAGGCTGGCCTGCGGCTTGGGCTTGCGCTCGCGACGCGGTTTGTCCTTGGCCGGTTTTTCGGCGGCTGGGGTAGCGGCGACTGGCGGTTCCGCCTCGGGGGTGGGGTTGGCGCGCGGGGCCGAGGGTACTGGTGCAGGCTGGGCCTCGGGGGCGGGCGCGGCTGGCGTCACGCTGGCAGCAGGAGCGACGGCCTGTGGCGCGGCGTCTCCCTTGCCGAATATTTTCTTGAGTGCCTTGAGCACGATCGTCTCATCAACTGGTTAAGGAATGTACGCCGGGCAGTGTAATGCAAGATTCGGGCGCGGCGTAGTGGAATAGCCTCACAGCTACAGGTGGCTTCGGCTTATTGCAGTTGCCTGGCCAGCCAGTCGTGGATGTCGCTGAGCTCTTCGACCACCACTTCGTGTTCCATCGGGTATTCGTGCCAGCGGGCGGCGACACCCCAGGTGTTCAGGTATTCGAAGGCGGTGCGGCCCATGGACGGGATCACGACCGGGTCGTGCACGCCATGCAGGCACAGCGCCGGGGTGCGTTGCTGGCAGGCGCTCAACTCCTGTTGATCGTTGAAGGTGGGGGCATAGGTAGACAGGGCAATCACCCCGCCCAGCGCTTCTTGCCACTTTATATAGGCAGTGTGCAGCACCACCGCGCCGCCCTGGGAGAAACCGGCAAGGATGATGCGCGACAGATTGATGCCCTTGGCCTGCTCGGCCTTTATCAGTGCGATGACCTGGTCGGCCGATTCTTCCAGCTGCGCTTCGTCGATGGCGCGGGCCGGGGTCATGGCCTTGATGTCATACCAGCTGGGCATGGCGTAGCCGCCGTTGATGGTCACCGGGCGAGTGGGGGCCTGCGGCATGATGAACCGGGTACTGAGCAGCCGCTCCTGCATGAATTCGGCGACCGGTAGGAAGTCGTAACGGTCGGCACCCAGGCCGTGCAACCAGATCACACAAGCGTCTGCGGTTTTCTGCGGTTCGAGAATCAGCGGATGGGTCATGACTGCTCCGAAAGTGTGCGGGCCTTGTTATGGCGTGCGTAAAAAGAAGGCGCGAGAAATGATTGTCGGAAAAAGAATGTCGCAACGATACAACTTTCCCTACTTGACGAGCGCTTAAACGCTACAGCCAAACAATCTGGTACGCGCTTTGCAATTCAATCTGCGATGCAAAGGGCAGGCCGTGACGGTAACACCCTTTACACGCGAAGGCTGTCACAGAACAGTCCATTGCGCCATTGACCCAATAACAAGCCAACACGGGTCGGACATGCCTCAAAAGGGTGCGGTGCAATTCCGGCTCGATACAACAAGAGCGATTTGGAGGTTGTGAATGAAGATGTTGAAAACCACCCTGGCAGCCCTGACCGCTGCCGCCGCACTGGGCGCCGTTAGCACTGCCCAGGCCGGCGCCACCCTCGATGCGGTAAAAAGCAAGGGCTTCGTCCAGTGTGGCGTGAGCGACGGTCTTCCAGGCTTCTCGGTACCTGATGCGCAGGGCAAGATCGTCGGTATCGACGCCGATGTCTGCCGCGCCGTGGCCGCCGCCGTGTTCGGCGACGCCAGCAAGGTTAAGTTCAGCCAGCTCAACGCCAAAGAACGCTTTACCGCCCTGCAGTCGGGTGAAGTCGACGTGCTGTCGCGCAACACCACATGGACCAGCTCGCGTGATGCTGGCATGGGCCTGGTGTTCGCTGGTGTTACCTACTACGACGGCGTCGGCTTCCTGGTCAACAAGAAGCTGGGTGTTTCCAGCGCCAAGGAACTCGATGGCGCCACCATCTGCATCCAGGCCGGTACCACCACTGAGCTGAACGTGTCGGACTTTTTCCGCGCCAACGGCCTGAAGTACACCCCAATCACCTTCGACACCTCCGACGAAAGCGCCAAATCGCTGGAATCCGGCCGTTGCGACGTGCTGACCTCGGACAAGTCGCAGCTGTTCGCCCAGCGTTCCAAGCTGGCCGCGCCGACTGACTACGTGGTGCTGCCGGAAACCATTTCCAAGGAACCGCTAGGCCCGGTGGTGCGTAAAGGCGACGAAGAGTGGTTCAGCATCGTCAAGTGGACCCTGTTCGCCATGCTCAACGCCGAAGAGGCAGGTATCACCTCGAAGAATGTCGAGGCTGAAGCCAAGGCCACCAAAAACCCGGATGTCGCCCGCCTGCTGGGTGCGGACGGCGAATACGGCAAGGACCTCAAACTGCCCAAAGACTGGGTAGTACAGATCGTCAAGCAAGTCGGCAACTACGGCGAAGTGTTCGAGAAGAACCTGGGCCAGAACACCGACCTGAAGATCGACCGTGGCATGAACGCCCTGTGGAACAACGGCGGCATCCAGTACGCGCCACCTGTGCGCTGATGGTTGCACCCTGCGGCGGCATCCCGCCGCCGCAGGCTGTTCGGAACCCTACTTTCCGGGGCACTTCATGCAAAATCGAATCGGCGCACAAAAGGGGTTATCCCTGAGCGATCCACGTGCGCGCGCGTGGCTGTTCCAGATCCTCACGATAGCCTTCGTGGTTGGTCTGGGCTGGTATCTGTTCCATAACACGCAAACCAACCTGCAACACCGGGGCATCACCTCGGGCTTCGACTTCCTCGACCGCAGCGCCGGCTTCGGCATCGCCCAGCACCTGATCCCTTATGTGGAATCCGACAGCTATGCGCGGGTGTTCGTTATCGGCCTGCTCAATACCTTGCTGGTGACGTTCATTGGTGTGGTGCTGGCAACCATCCTTGGCTTCATCATCGGTGTGGCGCGGTTGTCGCCGAACTGGATGATCAACAAGTTGGCGACCGTGTATGTGGAAACCTTCCGCAACATCCCGCCGTTGTTGCAGATTCTGTTCTGGTACTTCGCGGTATTCCTGACCCTGCCGGGACCGCGGGGCAGCATCAATATCGACGATACCTTCTTCATCAGCAACCGTGGCCTGAACATGCCCGGCGCGTCCATGGCCGACGGCTTCTGGCCGTTTGTCATCGCCCTGGCGGTGGCCATTGCCGCCATTGCGCTGATGGTGCGCTATGCCAACAAGCGCTTCGACGAGACCGGCGCACCGTTCCACAAGTTCTGGGTGGGGCTGGCGCTGTTGCTCGCTATCCCAGGCCTGAGCGTGCTGTTGTTCGGCAGCCCGGTAACCTGGGAAGTGCCGCAATTGAAAGGATTCAACTTCGTCGGTGGCTGGGTGCTGATCCCTGAGCTGCTGGCGCTGACCTTGGCCTTGACCATCTATACCGCGGCGTTCATCGCCGAGATTGTGCGTTCCGGTATTCGTTCGGTCAGCCACGGCCAGACCGAGGCCGCACGCTCGCTCGGCCTGCGCGAGGGCCCGACCCTGCGCAAGGTGATCATCCCCCAGGCACTGCGGGTGATCATTCCGCCGCTGACCAGCCAATACCTGAACCTGGCGAAGAACTCGTCGCTGGCGGCCGGTATCGGCTACCCAGAGATGGTCTCGCTGTTCGCCGGTACCGTGCTGAATCAGACCGGCCAGGCCATCGAGGTGATTGCCATCACCATGAGTGTCTATCTCGCCATCAGCATCAGCATTTCGCTGCTGATGAACTGGTACAACAAGCGCATTGCGCTGATCGAGCGGTGAGGATACGCCCGTGAATGCCCATGTTTTCAAACCCGACATGCCGCCACCGGTGAAAACCGTCGGCGTGCTCGCATGGATGCGTGCCAATCTGTTTTCCAGCTGGCTAAACACGCTGCTGACCCTGTTCGCCATCTACCTGGTATGGCTGATCGTGCCACCGTTGCTGCAGTGGGCGTTGATCGACGCCAACTGGGTCGGCACTACCCGCGCCGACTGTACCAAGGAGGGCGCCTGCTGGGTGTTCGTGCAGCAGCGCTTCGGCCAATTCATGTATGGCTACTACCCGGCCGAACTGCGTTGGCGTGTGGACCTGACCGTGTGGCTTGCCGTGCTCGGCGCTGCCCCGTTGTTCATCAAGCGTTTCCCGCGCAAGGCCTTCTACGGCTTGGGCTTCCTGGTGCTGTACCCGATCCTGGCCTACACCCTGCTGCATGGCGGCGTGCTGGGGCTGGAAAACGTAGCGACCAGCCAATGGGGCGGGCTGATGCTGACCCTGGTGATCGCCACCGTAGGTATCGTCGGCGCCTTGCCACTGGGCATCCTGCTGGCCCTGGGCCGGCGTTCGAGGATGCCGGCGGTGAAGGTGGTGTGCGTGACCTTCATCGAGTTCTGGCGCGGCGTGCCGTTGATCACCGTGCTGTTCATGTCATCGGTGATGCTGCCGTTGTTCCTGCCCGAAGGCATGAGCTTCGACAAGCTGCTGCGGGCGATGATCGGCGTGATCCTGTTCCAGTCGGCGTACATCGCCGAGGTGGTACGCGGCGGCTTGCAGGCCATCCCCAAGGGCCAGTACGAAGCAGCCGCCGCCATGGGCCTGGGCTACTGGCGGGCGATGGGCCTGGTAATCCTGCCGCAGGCGCTCAAGCTGGTGATCCCCGGCATCGTCAACACCTTCATTGCCCTGTTCAAGGACACCAGCCTGGTGATCATCATCGGCCTGTTCGACCTGCTGAACAGCGTCAAGCAAGCCGCCGCCGACCCGGCCTGGCTGGGCATGGCCACCGAGGGCTACGTGTTCGCCGCCCTGGTGTTCTGGATTTTCTGTTTCGGTATGTCCCGCTACTCCATGCACCTGGAGCGCAAGCTGGACACTGGCCACAAGCGTTAGGAGTTTCGAAATGAGTGAAGCGATCAAGCAGCCTGCCGGCCCCGAAGGCATCATCCAGATGCAGGGCGTGAACAAGTGGTACGGCCAGTTCCATGTGCTCAAGGACATCAACCTCAACGTACGCCAAGGCGAGCGTATCGTGCTGTGCGGGCCGTCCGGTTCGGGTAAGTCCACCACCATCCGCTGCCTCAATCGCCTGGAAGAGCACCAGCAGGGGCGCATCGTGGTCGATGGTGTTGAGCTGACCAACGACCTCAAGCAGATCGAGGCTATCCGCCGTGAGGTGGGCATGGTGTTTCAGCACTTCAACCTGTTCCCGCACCTGAGCATTCTGGAGAACTGCACCCTGGCGCCGATGTGGGTGCGCAAGATGCCACGGCGCAAGGCCGAGGAAATTGCCATGCACTACCTGGAGCGGGTGCGCATTCCGGAGCAGGCGCACAAGTACCCGGGGCAGTTGTCTGGCGGCCAGCAGCAGCGGGTGGCGATTGCCCGGGCGCTGTGCATGAAGCCGAAGATCATGCTGTTCGACGAACCGACCTCGGCGCTGGACCCGGAAATGGTCAAGGAAGTGCTCGATACCATGGTGGGCCTGGCCGAGGACGGCATGACCATGCTCTGCGTGACCCACGAGATGGGCTTTGCCCGCACCGTGGCGAACCGGGTGATCTTCATGGACAAAGGGGAGATTGTGGAGCAGGCGGCGCCGGATGAGTTCTTCGACCGACCGCGCAGTGACCGGACCAAGTTGTTCTTGAGCCAGATCCTGCATTAATGCTGTTGGGGCCGCAAAGCGGCCCCAAACCGGTCGAAGCGTTACTTCTCTTCTTTGGCCACTGCCGGTGCCGGTGGTGGTCGCAGCCCCACCTCGGCAACCAGCTTCAACTGCTGCCCGTTGCGCATCACTTCGATGCTGATCTTCTCGTTGGGCTTGATCCGCGCCACCTGGTTCATCGACTTGCGCCCGTCACCGGCCGGTTCGCCGTTGATGCTCAGGATCACGTCACCCAGTTGCAGGCCAGCCTTGGCCGCTGGCCCCTCGCGGAAGATACCGGCCACCACGATGCCTGGGCGGTCTTTCATGCCGAACGATTCGGCCAGTTCCTGGCTCAATGGTTGCACTTCGATGCCCAGCCAGCCGCGGATCACCTGGCCGTGCTCGATGATCGACTTCATCACCTCCAGCGCCAGTTTTACCGGGATAGCGAAGCCGATGCCCTGCGAACCGCCCGACTTGGAGAAGATCGCCGTGTTGATGCCGACCAGGTTGCCGTTGGCATCCACCAGCGCACCGCCGGAGTTGCCCGGGTTGATCGCCGCGTCGGTCTGGATGAAGTCTTCGTAGTTGTTCAGGCCCAGCTGGTTGCGGCCAGTGGCGCTGATGATGCCCATGGTCACGGTCTGGCCAACCCCGAACGGGTTGCCGATGGCCAGTGACACGTCGCCGATGTGAATGGTGTCGGAGCGGCCGATGGTGATCGCCGGCAGGCTCTTCAAGTCGATCTTCAGCACCGCCAGGTCGGTTTCTGGGTCGCTGCCGATGACCCGGGCCAGGGTCTCGCGGCCATCTTTCAGGGCCACGACGATCTGGTCGGCACCGCTGGTGACGTGGTTGTTGGTCAGCAGGTAGCCCTCGGGGCTCATGATTACCGCCGAGCCCAGGCTCGACTCCCAGCGGCGCTGCTTGGGCAGGTTGTCGCCGAAGAAACGGCGGAACTGCGGGTCTTCGAACAGTGGGTGCGCGCTCTTGTTCACCACCTTGGTGGTGTACAGGTTGACCACCGCCGGGGCGGCCAGGGTCACGGCGTCGGCGTAGGACACCGGGCCCTGCATGATCTGTGTGGTCTGTGGCGCTTGTTGCAGGTTGACGTCCTGGCTGGGCAGGCCGACCCATTGCGGGAAGCGCTGGATGATCAGCATGGCGATCAATACCCCAGTCAGCAGGGGCCAGCCAAAATAACGCAAAGCCTTGAACATGAACGAATCCTGGAAAGAGCGGGGGCCAGTGGCCGCGCGGTGGGGCATGAGCGCGCGCGATCATACACCGGTTCCCCCAGTGCCGGCGACGGCCCATAATGGCCGGCATTATACGGGCGTTCCATTGGCGTTGTGCCCGAGAAAAGCGCAGTTTCGAGGAGATTTTCATGGCCGTCGCTCTAAACACCCTGGTCGAGGAAGCCGAACGTTACCTGGGCAGCGCGAAGATCCAGGATTATTGCCCCAATGGCCTGCAGGTCGAAGGCCGGCCGCAGGTCAGCCGCATTGTCAGCGGCGTTACCGCCAGCCAGGCATTGCTGGATGCGGCGGTCGAGGCCGAAGCCGACCTGGTGCTGGTGCACCATGGTTACTTCTGGAAGGGGGAGGACCCGTGCATCACCGGCATTCGCCAGCGTCGCCTGAAGACGTTGCTGAACAACGACATCAGCCTGCTGGCGTTCCACCTACCGCTGGACGTGCACCCGGAGGTGGGTAACAACGTGCAACTGGCGCGGCAGCTGGATATCACCGTCGAAGGGCCGCTGGACCCGGAGAACCCCAAGGTGGTCGGGCTGGTCGGCTCGCTGGCCGAGCCGATGACTGCGCGCGATTTTGCCCGGCGGGTGCAGGAGGTGCTGGGGCGTGAGCCGTTGCTGGTGGAAGGCGACCAGATGATCCGCCGGGTGGGCTGGTGCACCGGCGGCGGGCAGGGCTACATCGACACCGCGATTGCCGCGGGGGTGGACCTGTACCTGACCGGTGAGGCGTCCGAGCAGACCTATCACAGCGCGCGCGAAACTGGCGTCAGTTTCATTGCTGCCGGGCACCATGCCACCGAGCGCTATGGGGTGCAGGCGCTGGGCGATTACCTGGCGCGGCGGTTTGCTGTGGAGCACCTGTTCATCGATTGCCCGAACCCGATTTGAGCTCGGCGTCGCCTGCTTCGCGGGCGCGCCCGCTCCCACGCCGGCCCCAGGCCTGCGCCGTATCTGTAGGAGCGGGTTTACCCGCGAAAGGGCCGGGCCTGCCAGCCCAAACCCCCAGTCATATCGTTAGACTTTTTCGATCTAGCCCGCCTCCTAAATAGAAGCTACCGCTGTGATAAAGTGGCTCGCTCGAACACGGCCCGCAGGCCGTCCATAAGATCGTTTTTCGTGAGTAGCCATGGTCGACAAACTGACGCACTTGAAACAGCTGGAGGCGGAAAGCATCCACATCATCCGCGAGGTGGCCGCCGAGTTCGATAACCCGGTGATGCTGTACTCGATCGGCAAGGATTCCGCCGTGATGCTGCACCTGGCGCGCAAGGCCTTCTTCCCGGGCAAGCTGCCGTTCCCGGTGATGCACGTCGACACCCAGTGGAAATTCCAGGAGATGTACAGCTTCCGCGACAAGATGGTCGAGGAAATGGGCCTGGAGCTGATCACCCACGTCAACCCAGAGGGTGTGGCGCAGGGCATCAACCCGTTCACCCATGGCAGCTCCAAGCACACCGACATCATGAAGACCCAGGGCCTGAAGCAGGCGCTGGACAAGCATGGTTTCGACGCCGCCTTCGGTGGCGCGCGCCGCGACGAAGAGAAGTCGCGGGCCAAGGAGCGTGTGTATTCGTTCCGTGACAGCAAGCACCGCTGGGACCCGAAGAACCAGCGCCCCGAGCTGTGGAATGTGTACAACGGCAAGGTCAACAAGGGCGAGTCGATCCGCGTGTTCCCGCTGTCCAACTGGACCGAGCTGGACATCTGGCAGTACATCTACCTCGAAGGCATCCCGATCGTGCCGCTGTACTTCGCCGCCGAGCGTGAAGTCATCGAGAAGAACGGCACCCTGATCATGATCGACGACGAGCGCATCCTCGAGCATCTCAGCGATGAAGAGAAAGCCCGCATCGTCAAGAAGAAGGTGCGTTTCCGTACCCTCGGCTGCTACCCGCTGACGGGCGCTGTCGAGTCGGAAGCCGAGACCCTGACGGACATCATTCAGGAAATGCTCCTGACCCGTACGTCCGAACGCCAGGGCCGTGTCATCGACCACGATGGCGCCGGTTCCATGGAAGACAAGAAACGCCAAGGCTACTTCTAATTTCAGGGTTACTCCATGTCGCACCAATCTGATCTGATCAGCGAGGACATCCTCGCCTACCTGGCCCAGCACGAGCGCAAGGAACTGCTGCGCTTTCTGACCTGCGGCAACGTCGACGATGGCAAGAGCACCCTGATCGGGCGCCTGCTGCACGACTCGAAGATGATCTACGAGGACCACCTCGAAGCCATCACCCGTGATTCCAAGAAAGTCGGCACCACTGGCGAAGAAGTCGACCTGGCGTTGCTGGTAGACGGCCTGCAGGCCGAGCGCGAGCAGGGCATCACCATCGATGTCGCCTACCGCTACTTCTCCACCGCCAAGCGCAAGTTCATTATTGCCGACACCCCGGGCCACGAGCAGTACACCCGCAACATGGCCACCGGCGCGTCCACCTGCGACCTGGCGATCATCCTGGTCGATGCCCGCTACGGCGTGCAGACCCAGACCCGCCGCCACAGCTACATTGCCTCGCTGCTGGGCATCAAGCACATCGTGGTCGCGGTCAACAAGATGGACCTGAAGGGCTTCGATGAGGGCGTCTTCGAGTCGATCAAGGCCGACTACCTGAAGTTTGCCGAAGCCATCAACCTGAGGCCGAGCAGCCTGCAATTCGTGCCAATGTCGGCGCTCAAGGGTGACAACGTGGTGAACCACAGCGAGCAGTCGCCGTGGTACGCCGGCCCGACGCTGATGGAAATCCTCGAAACCGTCGAGGTTTCGGCAGACCGCAACTTCACCGACTTGCGTTTCCCGGTGCAGTACGTCAACCGCCCGAACCTGAACTTCCGCGGCTTCGCCGGTACCATCGCCAGCGGCGTGGTGCACAAGGGCGACGAAATTGTCGTATTGCCGTCGGGCAAGAGCAGCCGGGTCAAGTCCATCGTCACCTACGAAGGTGAGCTGGAAAACGCCGGCCCAGGCCAGGCCGTGACCCTGACCATGGAAGACGAAATCGACATCTCCCGTGGCGACCTGCTGGTACACGCCGACAACGTTCCACCGGTGACCGACCAGTTCGACGCCATGCTGGTGTGGATGGCCGAGGAGCCGATGCTCCCGGGCAAGAAATACGACATCAAGCGCGCCACCAGCTACGTGCCAGGCTCGATTGCCAGCATCACCCACAAGGTCGATGTGAACACCTTGGAGCAGGGCGCTGCCAGCGCACTGCAGCTGAACGAGATTGGCCGTGTCAAGGTGGCCCTGGACACCTCGATCGCCCTGGACGGTTACGACAGCAACCGCACCACCGGTGCGTTCATCGTCATCGACCGCCTGACCAACGGCACCGTTGGCGCCGGCATGATCATCGCCCCGCCAGTACTGCCGCATGGCAGCACCGGCCAGCATGGCAAGCAGGCCCACGTGTCCACCGAAGAGCGCGCCCTGCGCTTCGGCCAGCAGCCGGCCACCGTGCTGTTCAGCGGCCTGTCCGGCGCTGGCAAGAGCACCCTGGCCTACGCCGTGGAGCGCAAGCTGTTCGACATGGGCCGTGCGGTGTACGTGCTCGACGGCCAGAACCTGCGCCACGACCTGAACAAGGGCCTGCCACAGGACCGTGTCGGCCGCACCGAGAACTGGCGCCGCGCCGCCCATGTGGCGCGCCAATTCAACGAAGCTGGCATGCTGACCCTGGCCGCGTTCGTCGCCCCGGATGCCGAAGGCCGTGAACAGGCCAAGGCGTTGATCGGCAAGGAGCGCCTGGTGACTGTTTACGTCCAGGCCTCGCCGCTGGCCTGCCGCGAACGTGACCCGCAGGGCCTGTACGCCGCCGGTGGCGACAACATCCCGGGCGAAAGCTTCCCGTACGATGTGCCGCTGGACGCTGACCTGGTGATCGACACCCAGGCCACCAGCGTGGACGAGGGCGTGAAACAGGTGCTGGATGTGCTGCGCCAGCGTGGCGCAATTTAAGCGCTAGCCTGCAAGAAAAAACCCGCTTCGGCGGGTTTTTTTGTGCTTCAGATATGTTTTTCCGACACCGGTATCACCCGGCGTTCCTTGACCGCCTTGTAGGAAAAGCTCGAATAGATCTCCTTCACCCCGGGCAACCGCTGCAGCACTTCCCGGGTGAATTCGCCGAACGACTCCAGGTCACGCGCCAGGATCTCCAGCAGGAAGTCATAACGGCCCGAGATGTTGTGGCAAGCGACGATCTCGGGAATCTCCATCAGCCGCTGTTCGAACGCCAGCGCCATGTCCTTGGTATGCGAGTCCATCATGATGCTGACGAACGCGGTCACGCCAAACCCCAGCGACTTGGGCGAGAGGATGGCCTGGTAGCCGGTGATGTAGCCGTTGTCTTCCAGTAGCTTCACCCTCCGCCAGCAGGGCGAGGTGGTGAGTGCTACCTGATCGGCGAGTTCGGCCACGGTGAGGCGGGCGTTGTCTTGCAGGGCCGCGAGCAGAGCGCGGTCGGTGCGGTCGAGGCTTGAAGGCATGTTTTGCCCTCCTGGTCCGGTAATTATTGTTTTTGTTCCAACAAGCACGCGTATGCGTGGGCTATTTTGGAAAAAATCGGGCAGCTCGGTGGCATAAGCTTATAGCAAACCACAAGAGGCTGTTGCCATGCGCGACTCCCATAACAACACCGGTTTTTCCACGCGGGCCATTCACCATGGCTACGACCCGCTTTCCCACGGCGGTGCCTTGGTGCCGCCGGTGTACCAGACCGCCACTTATGCCTTCCCCAGCGTGGAATACGGCGCTGCGTGCTTCGCCGGGGAGGCGCCGGGGCATTTCTACAGCCGTATCTCCAATCCCACCCTGGCCCTGCTGGAACAGCGCATGGCCTCGCTGGAGGGCGGTGAGGCGGGGCTGGCACTAGCGTCGGGCATGGGGGCCATTACCTCGACGATCTGGACCCTGCTGCGACCCGGCGATGAGCTGATCGTCGGGCGCACTTTGTATGGCTGCACCTTTGCCTTCCTGCACCATGGCATTGGCGAATTCGGGGTGAAGGTCCGCCATGTCGATCTGAACGATGCCAAGGCCCTGAAGGCGGCGATCAACAGCAAAACGCGGATGATCTACTTCGAAACACCGGCCAACCCCAACATGCAACTGGTCGATATTGCGGCGGTTGCTGAAGCTGCACGCGGGCACGACCTGCATATCGTGGTCGATAACACGTATTGCACCCCGTATCTGCAGCGGCCGTTGGAATTGGGGGCGGACCTGGTGGTGCATTCTGCGACCAAGTACCTCAGTGGCCACGGGGATATCACTGCCGGCCTGGTGGTGGGGCGCAAGGCGCTGGTTGACCGCATTCGCCTGGAAGGGTTGAAAGATATGACCGGGGCGGTGCTGTCGCCGCATGACGCGGCGTTGCTGATGCGCGGGATCAAGACCTTGGCCCTGCGCATGGATCGCCATTGTGCCAATGCCCTGCAGGTGGCTGAGTTTCTGGCGCGGCAGCCGCAGGTGGAGCTGATTCACTACCCGGGGTTGCCCTCGTTCGCCCAGTACGAACTGGCGCAGCGGCAGATGCGTCTGCCGGGCGGGATGATTGCCTTCGAGCTCAAGGGTGGCATCGAGGCCGGGCGCAGGTTCATGAATGCCCTGCAACTGTTCGCCCGGGCGGTGAGCCTGGGTGATGCCGAGTCGCTGGCGCAGCACCCGGCGAGTATGACCCATTCCAGCTACACCGCGAAGGAGCGGGCGCATCACGGCATATCGGAGGGGCTGGTGCGCTTGTCGGTGGGGCTGGAGGATGTTGAGGATCTGCTGGCGGACATCGAGCAGGCGCTGAACGCTTGTAGGTGAATTGCCGGAGTTCTCTCTTCGCGGCAAAAACTGTTACGGCATTACAGGATGCTGACATCAAGTTAGCAAGGTGGGGCAAAGCCGATGCCATGGCGTGGCCGCCCGAAGAGAGAACACACAGCGGTGTATCGCTATTGTTTAGAGCATGCGAATTCTGATGATCAGACCGCCACTGTTGCAGCCGCAACCCTGATAGTCAAGTCCGTTTCCTGGATTTCTTGTGAAGTAACGTCGCGGCAACAAGTGAAAAACCAGCTGATAGGAAATAAATAAGAATAGTCATGTTCATCGATATTGTGTTGTCGGTGTAAGCGAAGGAAACAAAAACACCAAGAGTTGCTGTCGAGAAATTTGGGATAAATTCAAGAAAAAGCCTGATGGCCTTGGGTAGTTTGCCAGTGAGCAGCTTGTTTGCTATTGTTCCTCCAAGCATAAAAAATACTGAAAATGCGGTAAAAGTTATTAGCAGTACTATGTACATCGATAATGCGGGTATGCCTGAGGTGTCATACGGGTCACCAGGGTTTTCGAGCGCAGCTTCCGAAGCACTAAACAATAGTGCTGTTGCAATTACATTCAAGGCTGAGGCCGTAGCCGTACAGATCGTTTTCGAGATTTTCATAATCCACCTTGAAGTCAGTGAGTTAAGACAGTATAAAATAAAAGCCAATTCAATGGTGTCGCCCATGCGGCGCTTCGTTGTCGCGGCTTCCCATTAATTTGCTATGTTTAGCGATAGTTCGCCTTCAATTAGAATTTCGTAGTCTTGTGCATTTGCAACGCGCCCAACTTCACGAAGCAGTGTCGTGGCTTTCTCGTCGAAGCCACCACGGTGACTGCTCGCATTTGCATCATATTTATCCGAATAGGCGCGAACCACACCGACGAAAATGAGGTTTCCGTCGCTACCCTTATTCAGGTCGCCAATAACTCGTAGGGTAATAGAGCCTAGGTAGATGCGTGATGTATTACTGTCCATGCCTGTGTTATATGGGAAGGTGACATCAATCCGACTAGTGCCTACGCTTGCTCCAGCGAATGTTGCCTGTAGGTGAGGGATTTTATGCAGTTCGGGTGAGATACCTATATTATTTATGTTGACTTTAGCCTGTTTC
Source organism: Pseudomonas sp. Leaf58 (assembly GCF_003627215.1). NCBI lineage: Bacteria > Pseudomonadati > Pseudomonadota > Gammaproteobacteria > Pseudomonadales > Pseudomonadaceae > Pseudomonas > Pseudomonas sp. Leaf58. Next base: position 4,452,607 of record NZ_CP032677.1, on the reverse strand, counting down.
CCTTTCCCTAAAAGCCTGTGCGCAATTGCTCTGAACGGAGTGTACAAAGCTGGAAGCTCAATACTCATATGTCATATCTGAGTGGGTTATTGAATATTTAAGTGGGGAAGCCCTGCGAGCGCTCTTGGCTACGCGAGTGGACGTGAGAGGGTGTTTCAATATTCTTATGCTATATAGCCGTTCTGAATATTTTTATAGTGTGCCTAATGACGACTTTTTTGTATGTCAGAAGAGCGGCAAAACAGCGTGTAGGACCACGCCTGATGATTTGTAAGATCTTGCTGTTTGGGCGCATCAAGGCAGGCTGGGCGATGCATGACGCACTCCAGCCATACCGCGAAGGAGCGGGCGCATCACGGGATATAGGAGGGGCTGGTGCGCTTGTCGGTGGGGCTGGAGGATGTTGAGGATCTGCTGGCGGATGTCGAGCAGGCATTGCAGGCTTGCAGCTAGGTTGCCTGGGCTGGCCTCTTCGCGGGCATGCCCGCTCCCACAGGTATTTCAGATTTCCAATGCTGTGGCGTACCTGTGGGAGCGGGCGAGCCCGCGAAGAGGCCAGTGAATCCAGCCCACAAAAAAGGCCTCTTGCGAGGCCTTCTTCATGTTCAGCAGATTAACGCTTGAGCCCGTAGCTCTCGTCGAGCATGCCCGGCGAGTTCGGCACTTTCGGCGCGTAGTCGCGCGGCACTTCAGCGGTGTCCTTCGGCGGGGTCAGGCGGTCGCGTGGGCCTTGCGCACCTTCGGAGTGCAGGGCGGCCAGCAGGCGTTGGCGGGTCACCTCGTCGAGGGCCAGGCTATTGGCGCCGTCGGCCAGGTGATCCTGGACATCCTGGTAGCTCTGGGTCAGTTTCTTGACCAGCACGGCGGTGCTGTTGAAGTGGGTGACCACTTCGTTCTGGTAGCTGTCGAAGCGTTTCTGCATTTCATCCAGCTGACGCTGGGTGCTGCTCGGCGCAGCATTGGGCAGCAGGCGAGCCACGACGAAACCAACCACCACACCGATGACCAGGGCCAAGGTTGGCAACAACCAAACAAGGAGCGAGAGTTCCACGAGTCCTTCCTCTATAAACGGCTTTGCTTTACGTTAACGGCTCAGACCTGCGCTGTATACCGCGAGCGATCGCAAATCAGAACAGAATTCCTCACCTAGACGAATCGACCCCTCCCGAGGTCACGGAGTAGTGCCTTGCTTGTCCGCGAAACCCCCTTGTTCATCGATGGCCCCAGTGGCCAGCTGGAAGCCTTGTACCTGGACGTGGCCAATGCCCGCGGCGCGGTGCTGATCTGCCACCCCAACCCAGTCCAGGGCGGCACCATGCTCAACAAGGTGGTCTCGACGTTGCAGCGCACCGCACGTGACGCCGGCTACGTGACCTTGCGTTTCAACTACCGTGGCGTCGGCCAGAGCGCCGGCAGCCATGACATGGGCGCTGGCGAGGTGGCCGATGCCGAGGCTGCTGCGGCCTGGCTGCGCGAAAAGCACCTGGGCCTGCCGCTGGTGCTGATGGGCTTCTCGTTCGGCGGCTTCGTCGCCACCAGCCTGGCCGGTCGCTTGGAGGCCGCTGGCGTCGAACTGCAGCAGTTGTTCATGATCGCCCCGGCGGTAATGCGCCTGACGCCGGAATTCCCGCTGCCGCAGCGCTGCCCGATCACCGTGGTGCAGCCGGACGCTGACGAAGTGGTCGCGCCGCAGCTGGTTTACGAATGGTCCGACAGCCTGTCGCGCCCCCATGAGCTGCTGAAAGTGGCAGAATGCGGACACTTCTTCCATGGCAAGCTGACCGATCTGAAGGATCTGCTGCTGCCGCGCCTTTCGAACTGAGCCAAGCCTGAATAAGCGAACACCCATGACCACGCGCATTCTTACCGGTATCACCACCACCGGCACTCCGCACCTGGGCAACTACGCCGGCGCCATCCGCCCGGCGATCCGTGCCAGCCAGCAGCCCGGTGTCGATTCGTTCTACTTCCTGGCCGACTACCATGCCCTGATCAAGTGCGACGACCCGTTGCGCATCCAGCGTTCGCGCCTGGAAATCGCCGCCACTTGGCTGGCCGGTGGCCTCGACCCGGAAAAGGTGACCTTCTACCGCCAGTCCGACATCCCGGAAATCCCCGAGCTGACCTGGCTGCTGACCTGCGTAGCGGGCAAGGGCCTGCTCAACCGCGCGCACGCCTACAAGGCCTCGGTGGACAAGAACCTGGAGAACGGCGAAGACCCGGATGCTGGCGTGACCATGGGCCTGTTCAGCTACCCGGTGCTGATGGCCGCAGACATCCTGATGTTCAATGCCAACCAGGTGCCGGTCGGTCGTGATCAGATCCAGCACGTGGAAATGGCCCGCGACATCGGCCAGCGCTTCAACCACCTGTTCGGCCAGGGCAAGGACTTCTTCGCCCTGCCAGAGGCGGTGATCGAAGAGAGCGTGGCGACCCTGCCTGGCCTGGACGGGCGCAAGATGTCCAAGAGCTACGACAACACCATCCCGTTGTTCACCAGCGCCAAGGACATGAAAGACGCCATCTCGCGCATCGTCACCGACTCGCGCGCCCCTGGCGAAGCAAAAGACCCGGACAACGCCCACCTGTTCACCCTGTTCCAGGCCTTCTCGACGCCGGCGCAATGCGCCGAGTTCCGCGAAGAGCTGCTGCAGGGCCTGGGCTGGGGCGAGGCCAAGCAGCGCCTGTTCCAGCTGCTGGACGGCCAGCTTGCCGAGAAGCGCGAGTACTATCACCAGTTGATTGCCCGCCCAGCGGACCTGGAGGACATTTTGTTGGCCGGCGCGGCCAAGGCCCGCAACATTGCCACGCCGTTCCTCGAGCAGCTGCGCGAGGCCGTTGGCCTGCGCTCGTTCCGTGCCAGCGTGCAGGCCACCACCGAAGTGAAGAAAAAGGCCGCCAAGAGTGCGCGCTTTGTCAGCTTCCGCGATGAGGACGGCAGCTTCCGCTTCCGCCTGCTGGCCGCCGACGGCGAGCAACTTTTGCTGTCGCGCAGTTTCGCCGACGGCAAGAGCGCGGGCGCTGTAAGCAAGCAGTTGCAGCAAGGGGGCGAGGCCGATGTACGCGTCGAAGGCCTGGGCTTTGGCCTGTGGCTGAACGGTGAGCAGGTTGCTGACGGGCCGCAGTTCGACAGCGCCGAGGCCCGTGATGCGGCTATCGAAAGCCTGCGTGTGGCCCTGGCCCCACAGCAGGACTGAGGATGTTGAACTGTGGGAGCGGGCATGCCCGCTCCCACAGTACCTTGTAGGAGCGGGTTCACCCGCGAACACCGGCAAAGCCGGTGCCATCCGGCACATACTTGGCCTGGATGAGGCATATTGACGCAAGTCGCATTGCCATTAAGCGGGCCTGTCGCTACAGTGACGGCCCGTTTTTTGTTGCCTCGCTAACGAAATCATGACGCCCCTAGAACGATACCAAGCAGATCTGAAACGTCCCGACTTCTTCCATGACGCGGCGCAGGAAACTGCGGTGCGTCACTTGCAACGCCTGTACGACGACCTGGTACACGCGCAAAACAACAAGCCGGGCGTGTTCGGCAAGCTGTTCGGCAAGAAGGAGCAGACCCCGGTCAAGGGCCTGTACTTCTGGGGTGGGGTAGGGCGTGGCAAGACCTACCTGGTCGATACCTTCTTCGAAGCGCTGCCGTTCAAGCAGAAGATGCGCACGCACTTCCACCGCTTCATGAAGCGTGTGCACGAGGAAATGAAAACCCTCAAGGGCGAGAAGAACCCGCTGACCCTCATTGCCAAGCGTTTCAGCGACGAAGCCAGGGTGATCTGCTTCGACGAATTTTTCGTCTCGGACATTACCGACGCAATGATCCTCGGTACCCTGATGGAAGAGCTGTTCAAGAACGGCGTATCGCTGGTGGCCACCTCCAACATTGTGCCGGACGGCCTGTACAAGGACGGCCTGCAGCGCGCGCGCTTCCTGCCGGCCATCGCCATGATCAAGCAGTACACCGACGTGGTGAACGTTGACAGTGGGGTCGACTACCGCCTGCGTCACCTGGAGCAGGCCGAACTGTTCCACTTCCCGCTTGATGACGCTGCGCAGCAGAGCATGCGCGCCAGCTTCAAGGCCTTGACCCCTGAGTGCACCCAGGCGGTCGAGAACGACGTGCTGATGATTGAGAACCGCCCAATCCACGCCCTGCGCACTTGCGACGACGTGGCCTGGTTCGACTTCCGCGCTTTGTGCGATGGCCCGCGCAGCCAAAACGACTACATCGAGCTAGGCAAGATTTTCCATGCCGTGCTGCTGAGCAACGTGGAGCAGATGAGCGTCACCACCGACGACATCGCCCGCCGCTTCATCAACATGGTGGACGAGTTCTACGACCGTAACGTCAAGCTGATCATCTCGGCCGAGGTGGAGCTGAAGGACCTGTATACCGGTGGGCGGCTGGCCTTCGAGTTCCAGCGCACCCTGAGCCGGCTACTGGAGATGCAGTCGCACGAGTTCCTGGCGCGCGCGCACAAGCCGTAAGATTCTTGGGGCTGTAAAGCAGCCCCATTGGCCTTATGCCTCCTGCATGAACTGCTGCCGATACTGGTTCGGCGACAACTCCGTATGCTGACGGAACAGCCGCGCAAAGAAACTGGCGTCGTCATAGCCGACCTCATAGCTGATGGTCTTGATGCTCTTGCGTGTGCTCGACAGCAGCCCTTTGGCCGTCTCGATGCGTAACCGTTGCAGGTAGTGCAGCGGCTTGTCGCCGGTGGCACCCTGGAAGCGGCGCATGAAGTTGCGGATGCTCATGCCGTGGTTGCGGGCCACATCCTCGAAGCGGAACTTGTCGGCGAAGTGCTCTTCCAGCCAGTGCTGGATCTGCAGGATGATCAGGTCCTGGTGCAGCTTCTGCCCGCCAAAGCCCATGCGCCCCGGGGTGTAGTTGCGTTGCACTTCGTAAAGAATGTCGCGGGACACGGCGCGGGCGACATTGGCGCCGCAGAATCGCTCGATCAGGTAGATATACAGGTCGCAGGCCGAGGTGGCGCCACCCGCGCAATAGATATTGTCGGCATCGGTCAGGTGCTTGTCCTGGTTCAACCGGATCTTCGGGAAGCGTTCGGCAAAACTATTGAAGAAGCGCCAGTAGGTGGTCGCCTCCTTGCCGTCGAGCAGGCCGGACTCGGCCAGCCAGAACACGCCACTGGCTTCAGCGCACAGCACTGCACCGCGGGCATGCTGCTCGCGCAGCCATGGCAGCGCCTGTGGATAACGTTGCAGCAAATTGTCGAAGTCTTCCCAGAAGGCCGGGAGGATGATCACGTCGGCGTCATCCAGGCCGCCGTCGACCGGCAGTTGCACATTGCTGAAGCTGTCCACGGGCTGGCCGTCCGGGCTCACCAGGCAGATCTCAAACATGGGCTGCAAGCCCAGGCCCAGTTGCTTGCTGTAGCGCAGGCTGGCGAGGTGGAAGAAGTCCTTGGCCTGCATCAAGGTCGAAGCGAAGACCTTGTCAATGGCCAGGATGCTGACGCGCCGCAGCGACGCGGGGGGTTGAGTAAACATCATTGTCATTGTTCTTATAGGGTAGAGTGGTCAATCACCGGCTGGATCGTCTTATGTTTTTTGTCCAGCTGCAAGCTTCAAGCTACAAGCTCCAAGAAAAACAGGCCAGTACACACCCGCTCTGTCTTGCAGCTTGTCGCTTCGTTCAAGGCGCCGGGTTCGGCTGCTCCTGGTGAATTGCCTCGATCGCCGCCAGCAGCTCGTCGCTCAGGTTCAGCTCTAGGCTGGCCAGGTTGCTGTCCAGCTGCTCCAGGCTGGTTGCGCCAATGATGTTGCTGGTTACGAACGGCTGCCGGGTGACGAACGCCAACGCCATCTGCGCCGGGTCCAGGCCATGCTCGCGGGCCAATTGCACGTAACGGCTGCAAGCTGCCACGGTCTGCGGGTTGGAGTAACGGGCAAAGCGGCTGAACAGGGTCAGGCGCGCGTTGCTCGGCCGTGCGCCGTTGTCGTATTTGCCCGAGAGCATGCCGAATGCCAGCGGGGAGTAGGCCAGCAGGCCGCACTGCTCACGGATGGCGACTTCCGCCAGGCCCACCTCGAAACTGCGGTTGAGCAGGTTGTATGGGTTCTGAATCGACACCGCTCGCGGCCAGCCACGGCTTTCGGCCAGTTGCAGGAACTTCATGGTGCCCCACGGCGTTTCGTTGGACAGGCCGACGTGGCGAACCTTGCCCGCGCGCACCTGCTCATCGAGCACTTCGAGGGTTTCTTCCAGTGGGGTGAAGTGGTCCTGTGGCAGGTGCTGGTAGCCCAGCTTGCCGAAGAAGTTGGTGCTGCGCTCCGGCCAGTGCAGCTGGTAGAGATCGATGCGATCGGTTTGCAGGCGCTTGAGGCTCGCGTCCAGTGCCGCGACGATGTGCTGGCGGTTATGCTTGAGTTGGCCGTCGCGAATGTGGCTGATGCCGTTGCCGGGGCCGGCAACCTTGCTGGCCAGCACCCAGTCATCGCGGTCGCCATTGGCGTGGAACCAGTTGCCGATGATACGTTCGGTGGTGGCGTAGGTTTCGGGGCGAGGCGGCACCGGGTACATCTCGGCGGTGTCGATGAAGTTGACCCCGGCGGCCTTGGCCCGGGCAATCTGCTCGAAAGCCTCGGCCTGGACGTTCTGCTCGCCCCAGGTCATGGTGCCTAGGCACAGGGCGCTGACATTGAGGTCGGTACGGCCGAGCTGGCGGTATTCCATCGGTTTGTCACTCCTTGGCAATAGAAGCCCATCAAAGCAGGTTGAAATTTTTCGCGCAATCTGGATAATTCAGCCCCTCTCCGCGTGGCGGAAGTGATGCACCATCACGCAGGAAGAACCCCGTCGAACATTGGCGTGCCCGACCCGAGCCCCCAAAAGCGTCTGTGTTCGGCTGCGCGCTTGCCCTTGGCAAGCTGTGCACTATCCAGTAAGATTCGCCGTCTATTTTTCGCTGGGCGGCCTCTGAGGCTTTAGAGAATGAAAACTTTTACTGCTAAACCGGAAACAGTAAAGCGCGAGTGGTTCGTAGTCGACGCCGCTGGCCAGACCCTGGGTCGTCTGGCTACCGAAATCGCTAGCCGTCTGCGTGGCAAACACAAACCAGAATACACCCCTCACGTTGACACCGGCGACTACATCGTCGTTATCAACGCCGAGCAGGTTCGTGTGACTGGTGCCAAGTCTTCCGACAAGATGTACTACTCCCACTCCGGCTTCCCGGGCGGTATCAAGGAAATCAACTTCGAGAAGTTGATCGCCAAGGCCCCTGAGCGTGTTATCGAAACCGCGGTCAAAGGCATGCTGCCGAAGAACCCGCTGGGTCGCGACATGTACCGCAAGCTGAAAGTGTACGCGGGTGCTGCTCACCCACACACTGCTCAGCAGCCTCAAGAACTGAAGATCTAACGGGATAGTTCATTATGTCGGCGACTCAAAATTACGGCACTGGCCGTCGCAAGACCGCAACCGCTCGCGTATTCCTGCGTCCGGGTACTGGTAACATCTCCATCAACAACCGTTCTCTGGACGTGTTCTTCGGTCGCGAAACCGCTCGCATGGTTGTTCGTCAGCCGCTGGAGCTGACCGAGACCGTTGAGAAGTTCGACATCTACGTCACCGTTTCCGGTGGTGGTGTCAGCGGTCAAGCCGGTGCGATCCGTCACGGTATCACCCGCGCTCTGATGGAATACGACGAAACCCTGCGTGGCGCTCTGCGTCGTGCTGGCTACGTCACCCGCGACGCTCGTGAAGTTGAGCGTAAGAAAGTGGGTCTGCGTAAAGCGCGTAAGCGTCCTCAGTACTCCAAGCGTTAATACCGCTTCGGCAGTCGAAAAAAGCCCGGTTCTTTGGAACCGGGCTTTTTTTATGTCTTGAACTAACCTGTCAGCATGTCGGTGACGACTTGCCGCATAGACGCAGATCAAGCAAAGCGAGGGTTGTAGCCCGTTGTGGGGTATTCACCTTGTCAGTGTGTGGATTTGTTTCTTACCATGGCGGCCAATTTTTAGTGCCACAGACATTACCTAAGTACAGGCCAGGTCCAACTGGTCAAGCAAGCTGATGGGAGAGGACTGAATGAGCAATGACGGCGTCAACGCAGGCCGGCGCCGCTTCCTCGTAGCCGCGACATCCGTGGTCGGGGCAGCGGGGGCAGTGGGGGCTGCGGTACCGTTCGTGGGGTCATGGTTTCCCAGTGCCAAGGCGAAAGCCGCAGGTGCACCGGTGAAGGTCAATATCGCCAAGGTCGAGGCCGGGCAGCAGATGGTAGCCGAGTGGCGTGGCCAGCCTGTGTTTATCGTGCGCCGAACGGACGAGATTCTTGGCAACCTGAAAAAGGTCGTCGGTGATTTGGCTGACCCCGAATCCAAAGCCTCGGTGCAGCCGACTTACGTCGACCCGCAGGTTCGGTCAATCAAGCCGGAGGTGCTCATCCTTGTCGGCTTGTGCACGCATCTGGGTTGCTCGCCCACCTTCCGCCCGGAAGTCGCGCCCGCTGACCTCGGCCCGAAATGGGTCGGTGGCTATTTCTGCCCGTGCCACGGCTCCCACTACGACCTGGCTGGCCGTGTCTACAAGTCGCAGCCGGCACCTCTCAATTTGCCCGTGCCACCGCACTCTTACGAGTCGGACGAGATCGTCGTCATCGGCGTTGACCAGGAGAACGCATGATGAGCAAGTTCATGGACTGGATTGATGCTCGCTTCCCCGCCACCAAGATGTGGGAAGACCACTTAAGCAAGTATTACGCGCCTAAGAACTTCAACTTCCTGTACTTCTTCGGCTCCCTGGCGCTACTGGTGCTGGTCAACCAGATCGTCACCGGCGTGTGGTTGACCATGAGTTTCACGCCCTCGGCGGAGGAAGCGTTTGCCTCGGTCGAGTACATCATGCGTGATGTGGAATACGGCTGGATCCTACGCTACCTGCATGCCACTGGTGCATCGGCGTTCTTCATCGTGGTCTACCTGCACATGTTCCGCGGCCTGCTCTATGGCTCGTACCAGAAGCCGCGCGAGCTGGTGTGGCTGTTCGGCATGCTGATCTACCTGGCGCTGATGGCCGAAGCCTTCATGGGCTACCTGCTGCCATGGGGCCAGATGTCGTACTGGGGTGCCCAGGTGATCATCTCGCTGTTCGGGGCCATCCCGGTGATTGGGGATGACCTCACCCAGTGGATCCGTGGTGACTACCTGATCTCCGGCATCACCCTCAACCGCTTCTTCGCGCTGCACGTTGTAGCCCTGCCAATCGTAATTCTTGGCCTGGTGGTGCTGCACATCCTTGCCCTGCACGAAGTGGGTTCGAACAACCCTGATGGCGTGGACATCAAGAAGAAAAAGGATGAAAACGGCATTCCGTTGGACGGTATTCCGTTCCATCCGTACTACACCGTCAAGGATATTGTCGGCGTAGTGGTATTCCTCTTCGTGTTCTGCGCGGTGGTGTTCTTCTTCCCGGAAATGGGCGGTTACTTCCTGGAAAAACCGAACTTCGAGCAGGCTAACGCGTTCAAGACACCCGAGCACATTGCGCCGGTGTGGTACTTCACGCCGTTTTACGCGATTCTGCGTGCGGTGCCTGACAAACTGATGGGTGTCATCGCCATGGGCGCGGCCATTGCCGTGCTATTCGTACTGCCATGGCTTGACCGCAGCCCAGTGCGCTCCATGCGTTACAAGGGCTGGATCAGCAAGGTCTTCCTGCTGGTGTTCTGCGTGGCCTTCGTCATCCTCGGCGTGTTGGGTGTACTGGCGCCGACACCTGGGCGTACCTTGCTGTCGCAGGTGTGCACGGTGTTGTACTTCGCCTACTTCCTGCTGATGCCGTTCTACACAAGGCTCGAGAAGACCAAACCGGTTCCGGAAAGGGTGACTGGCTGATGAAAAAGTTGATTGCAGTATTGTTGCTGGCAGTGATGCCTGCCTTTGCCTTGGCGGCCGAACACGGCTTGGAGCTGGACAAGGTCGACATCGACCTGGCCGACAAGGCCGCCATGCAGGACGGTGCGCGTACCTTTGCCAACTATTGCATGGGTTGCCACAGTGCCAAGTTCCAGCGCTACGAGCGGGTGGCCGATGACCTGGGCATCCCCCATGAGCTGATGCTTGAGAAGCTGGTGTTCACCGGTGCCAAGATCGGTGACCACATGCAGATCGGCATGAAACCCAGTGACGCCAAGACCTGGTTCGGCGCTGCGCCGCCTGACCTGACCCTAGTGGCTCGGGTGCGTGGCACGGACTGGCTTTACACCTATCTGCGCAGCTTCTATGAGGACCCGTCGCGGCCTTATGGGGTGAACAACAAGGTGTTCCCGAACGTCGGCATGCCCAACGTACTGGTTGGCCTGCAGGGCAATCAGTACGTTGGCTGCAAGCAGGTGCAGACGGTGACTGATGGCAAGAAGCAATTCGACCCATTGACTGGCAGCCCGCTGACCCATGAGGCCTGCGACCAGCTGACCATTACGCCGAATTCCGGTACCCTGACGACCGAGCAGTTCGACGAGAAGGTCAAGAACCTGGTGACCTTCCTGGCCTATTCGGCCAACCCGGTCAAACTGGAAAGCCAGCGCATCGGTACCTATGTATTGCTGTATCTGGCTTTCTTCTTCGTATTCGCCTATTTGCTCAAGCGTGAATACTGGAAGGACGTGCACTGATCACGCAGTAGTTTCTGGTTGTTGAACGCGCCCGGGGCCCCCCTAGCAAAATTGCTAGGGGGGCCCCGGGCGCGTTTTCATTTACAGTTTCACAAGCATCCCGTGCGAGGAGGCGCTAAATGGGCGCAACCAATAGGTTAGCCTGCTATTCCGATCCCGCTGATCACTATTCTCATCGGGTACGCCTGGTGCTGGCCGAGAAGGGCGTCAGTGTGCAGATCATCGATGTCGACCCCGGTCGCCTGCCGCCCAAGCTGGTCGAGGTGAACCCTTACGGCAGCGTGCCGACACTGGTCGACCGTGACTTGGCGTTGTATGAATCGACCGTGGTGATGGAGTACCTCGAAGAGCGTTATCCGCATCCGCCGCTGATGCCGGTTTACCCGGTAGCGCGCGGTAACAGCCGTTTGCTGATGCACCGCATCCAGCGCGACTGGTGCACTCTGGCCGATACCGTGCTCGACCTGCGCAGCAACGAGGCTGCCCGAGCCGAGGCGCGCAAGTCCTTGCGCGAAAGCCTGACTGGGGTCTCGCCGTTGTTTGGTGAGTTCGCTTGCTTCATGAGCGAGGAGCAAAGCCTGGTCGATTGTTGTCTACTGCCCATACTCTGGCGGCTGCCGGTGTTGGGTATCGAATTGCCGCGGCAAGCCAAGCCGCTGCTGGATTACATGGAGCGACAGTTCGCCCGGGAGCCTTTCCTGGCGAGCCTGTCCTCTGTAGAACGTGAAATGCGCAAGCTTTAAGGAGCTGTTGATGAACTCCAGTCGCCCCTATCTGGTTCGAGCACTGTATGAGTGGATCGTCGACAACGATTGCACGCCCCACATGCTGGTCAATGCTGAATTCCCGAAGGTCCAGGTGCCGGATGGTTTCGCCAGTGATGGCCAGATTGTCTTGAATATCTCGCCAAGTGCCGTGCGCAGCCTGCACATGGACAACGATGCGGTCAGCTTCGAAGGCCGCTTCAGTGGCGTGGCCCACTCGCTGTTCGTGCCGGTTGGCGCGATTCTGGGCATCTACGCCCGCGAAAATGGCCAGGGCATGGTCTTCGAGCTGGAATCGCCGGATGACGAGGACCAGCAAGACGATGATGTGCAGCCGGATGACGATGGCCCGCCTGAGGGAGGTGGTCAGCCGCCACGTCCAACTGGCCGGCCAAGCCTGAAAGTGGTCAAGTAACAAAAAAGGCGATCCAGATGGATCGCCTTTTTGTTTTGCTTGGGGTTGTTGTGCCTGCTACGGCCCTTTCGCGGGTAAACCCGCTCCTACGCCGGCGGCTCAGGCCCTTTGATATCCCTGTACGAGCGGGCTCGCCCGCGAAAGGGCCGGGGCAGGCAACAATCAATCAGTCGATGTACTCGAACAGCTTGACGATTTTCTGCACGCCGGAGACGCCCTGTACCACAGCAGTGGCCGACTTGGCCTCTTGCTGGGTGACCAAGCCGAGCAGGTAGACGATACCGTTCTCGGTAATCACCTTGATGCGCGAGCTGGGCACGCTGTTGTCAGTCAGCATCTGGGTCTTGATCTTGGTGGTTAGCCAGGCATCGTTGTTGCGCGCCAGGATGGAGGAGGGCTGCATCACCTGCAGCTCGTTGTGCACCTTTTTGACGCGCTGCACCTGGCTGGCAGTTTGTTCGGCGAGGGTCTTAAGCTCGGCGCGCGGGGTTTGACCGGCCAGCAGGACGATACCGTTATAGCTGCTGACAACGATGTGCGAGCCTTTGTCCAGGTCAGGGCTGGCCTTGGCGATGTTGACCGAAGCCTTGGTTTCGATCAGCGAGTCGTCGATCTTGCTGCCAATGGTGCGCGTGCCGCGATCGTCTTCGATCGGCGAATTGCGGGTAGAGGTCAGTACCGAGCTGCAACCGGTGACGCTCAGGCACAGGGTCAGGGCCATCAGGCCGAGGCGCATAGGGGTCATTCTTCACTCCCGAACAGTTGGCTGTCGATCAGATCGCACAGGCAGTGGATCGCCAGCAGGTGGACTTCTTGGATGCGCGCGGTAACCGTCGAAGGTACGCGGATTTCCACGTCTTCGGGCAGCAGCAACGAAGCCATGCCGCCACCGTCGCGACCCGTCAATGCTACGACAATCATTTCACGGTCATGTGCGGCCTGGATGGCCTGAATGATGTTGGCCGAGTTGCCGCTGGTGGAAATCGCCAGCAGCACGTCGCCGGGCTGGCCCAGGGCGCGGATTTGCTTGGAGAAGACTTCGTTGTAGCTGTAGTCGTTGGCGATCGAGGTCAGCGTCGAGCTGTCGGTGGTCAGCGCGATGGCCGGCAGGCTCGGGCGTTCGCGCTCGAAGCGGTTGAGCAACTCCGACGAAAAGTGCTGGGCATCGCCAGCTGAGCCGCCGTTGCCGCAGGCGAGCATCTTGCCCTCGTTGAGCAGCGCATTGACCATGACCAGGCTGGCCTGCTCGATGTGCGGTGCCAGGATGTCCATTGCCTGTTGCTTGGTATCGATGCTGGCCTGGAACAGCCGGCGAATTCGGGATTGCATGTCCATCTGGTGACCTTAAGTGGGGCGGTGGCCTTTGCTACGCGCAACAAAGACCAGCCCGCGAAACATAGAGCAAAAAAATCGGAGTGGGTTCAGCATTCGAAGGCGTTTTTCAGCCACTGAAGCGGTTTGCCTGCATGGTGGCTGCCCTGCAGGGCGACTACGTCGAAGCGGCAGGGATGGTTGCCCCAGCGGGGCTCCTTCTGCAGGAACAGGCTGGCGGCAAGCACCAGCCGTTTCTGCTTGCGCCCGTCGATACTGCCGAGGGCGCCGCCGAAGGTCGCGTGCAACCGATAACGGACTTCGACAAATACTACTGTATCGGCGTCGAGCATGACCAGATCAAGCTCACCGCCTTTGCATCGCCAGTTGCGTGCAAGCAGTTGCAGGCCCTGCCCTTGAAGGTATTCAAGGGCCTGGGTTTCTGCCGCTTGCCCGGCGCTGGTAGGCGACGCAGCAGCCATTAGCGAGCGGTGTCAGGCAGGCGCTTGACTTGCCCGCCGGCGAACTCGGCCCATGGCAGCTGGCGCTCGACACGTTGGTTGGCGTTCATGCTCAGGCTGCCCGAAAGGCCCTGGACGCGGTTGTCCGGCAGCGCTTTCAGTTGGCCCAGGCGCGGTGCCAGGCTGTAGGCGTCGACGCCCATGGCATACAGGCGGCCCAGGCTGCCAGCAGCTTGCGGCCACTGCTGCACGACCTGCTGACGCAGGCTGTTGCTGGTGTCGAGCAACCACGGCGTTTCGCAGAAGCGGATGCCGTTCATGTCGTTGTACTGGTTGACGTCGCCGCTGGCGCTGTACAGGTTCGAGGTGGCGTAGACCGGTACGTCACCGGCGTACTGGAAGTTCAGGGTGGGCTTGATCTGCTGGGCCTGTTGCGGGGTCGAGGCCAGGAAGATGAAGTCGATGTCCTGGCGGCGCGACGGTTGTGCGGCGATGCTGCCGCCTACCGTGCTTTGCAGGCTCTTGGCGCGGCCTTCGCTCTGGCGCAGCTGGAACAGGTCGGCAATTTGCTGGGCCAAGGCGACCGGCTGGGCAATGCGCTGGGCAGCAAGCACGGTGCCGCCATTGCCTTCCCAGTCCTGGCGGAAGGCGGCGAGCACACGGTCACCCCATTCGCCACTCGGCACCAGGGCTACGGCGCGGACCATGCCATCGGCACGGGCGCGGCGCGACACTTCGCGGGCTTCGTCTTCGGCAGCCAAGCCGAACTGGAACAGTTGCGCTGGGGCTTTTTGGCCGGCGTCGGCGTAGTTCAGGGCCAGGGTGGTGATCGGCAGCTGCGGTTTGGCAGCCAGTTGCTTCACCAACGGTTTTTCCAGTGGGCCGATTACCAGTTGCACGCCAGCCGCTTGGGCCTGGCGGTAGAAGTCGTCCAGCGAGCCGATGCGCGAGCTGTCGAATACCTGCACGGCTGGTGCTGGCTGGCCAGCTTGCTGGGCCTGGAAGTGCGCGGCCATGAAGCCGTCACGCAGGGCGCGGGCAACACCGGCCAGTGGGCCTTCCTGTGGTAGCAGCAGGGCGATCTTGGTCAGTGGCTGGCTGGCCAGTTCCTTAAGCTTGGTCAGCGCCAGCGGCAGTTGCTGGGCGGCTGGGTGGTCAGGGTGCTGCTTGACCCAGGCTTCGATCGCCGCCTGTTGCTGCTCCAGGGTGCCGGCGCTTTTCACCGCGAAGGCCAGGCTGGTCCAGCCGGCCAGGGTTGGGTCGTTGCTTGGCTGCTGCAGTTGCTCTGCTGGCAGCGAGGCGACCAGGGCCCAAATGGCATCATTGTTGGCGCTGGCGGCCTGGCCGCTGAGCAGTGGCGCCAGCAGTACGCGTTGCTGCGCAGCGGCGAGGGCTTGGCCGTCGGCTTCGAGGGCGGCCGCGTGCACGCTGTAAGTGCGCACTTGCTGCCCTTCCGGCAGTTCGGCGACGCGCTGCAGGCTGGGGTGGGCCAGGGCAGCCAGGGCTGCCTTGGGCTGATTGCGGCTCATGGCCAGCTCGGCGGCGAGGGTGCTGGCGAACACTTGTTGGGCCGGCTTGAGGGTGTCCAGCGGCACCTGTTCAAGGATGCGTGCGGCGCGTGGGAAGTCCTTCTGCTTGTAGGCCAGGTCGGCCGCGCTCAGGCGCAGCAGGGCGGCGTCTTCGGCGGACTTGCTGGAAGCCGCCTTTTCGAGCAGTTGCTCGATGCTGGCGTCCGGGGTGCGCGGCAGTTCGCCCAGGCTGGATGAGGGCGAGCTGGCGCAGGCTGCCAGCAGGGCAGCGAGGCAGAGGGCTGTGAACAGCCGCAGGCAAGCGATCATGTAAAGGTCCTGTTACTCGATCAAGTTGGCCGGCAATTGTACCCAAGCGCTGGCCGGGGCGCGATGTCGCCGTGTCGAACCTTTACTATAGGCGGCCTGCCGTCGATCGCCGGCGAAGTTCTTTGCGCCCTGTTGCAGGTGCTCGGGCTACAATGGCGCCTTTGATCCGAACGACAGGTGTGCGCAGTGACTGATGTGGCAGGGGCTTCGAAATCCACCGTGGGGACGCTGTATGTGGTCGCGACCCCCATCGGTAACCTTGACGACATGAGCGCCCGGGCGCTGAAGGTGCTGGCGGACGTGGCCCTGATCGCCGCCGAAGATACCCGGCATTCTATCCGCCTGCTGCAGCACTTTGGCATCGACACGCCGCTGGCCGCTTGCCATGAGCACAACGAACGCGACGAAGGTGGGCGCTTTCTCACCAAGCTGCTGGCCGGTGAGAGTGTGGCGCTGGTCTCTGATGCGGGCACGCCGCTGATTTCCGACCCGGGCTACCACTTGGTGCGTCAGGCCCGGGCTGCGGGGGTGAGCGTGGTGCCGGTGCCGGGTGCCTGCGCGTTGATCGCCGCGTTGTCGGCGGCAGGCCTGCCGTCGGACCGCTTCATCTTTGAAGGCTTTCTGCCAGCCAAGACGGCGGGGCGCCAGGCGCGCCTGGAACAGGTAAAAGAAGAACCGCGCACGTTGATCTTCTATGAGGCGCCGCACCGTATCCTGGAGTGCCTTGAAGACATGGAGGCGGTGTTCGGCGGTGAGCGCCCAGCGCTGTTGGCGCGCGAGCTGACCAAGACCTTCGAGACCCTCAAGGGCCTGCCCTTGGCTGAACTGCGTGCATTCGTTGCCGGCGACAGCAACCAGCAGCGCGGTGAGTGCGTGGTGCTGGTCGGTGGCTGGAGCGCGCCAGAGGGGGAGCAGGCGGTCAGTGCCGAGGCGCAGCGCGTGCTCGACCTGCTACTGGCCGAGTTGCCGCTCAAGCGGGCGGCGGCGCTTGCCGCAGAAATCACCGGTGTACGCAAGAACCTGCTGTATCAACTTGCACTGGAAAAGCAGAAAGCCGAATAGTGGCAAATTGATATAATTTCCGGTATTGCTTGTTCTTGGGCGCGCGTGCCGTTAATCTTGGCGGCGGAGAGTCGATCGGACAGTCGCTGCCTGTTTTTGTTCCGCAGCTTTTGTTGTGTAACAGCAGGGGGAGGAAAGTCCGGGCTCCATAGGGCAGAGTGCCAGGTAACGCCTGGGAGGCGCGAGCCTACGGAAAGTGCCACAGAAAATAACCGCCTAAGCACTTCGGTGCCGGTAAGGGTGAAAAGGTGCGGTAAGAGCGCACCGCACGGCTGGCAACAGTCCGTGGCTAGGTAAACCCCACTCGGAGCAAGACCAAATAGGGTTCCATTAGGCGTGGCCCGCGTCGGAACCGGGTAGGTTGCTAGAGGCGTCCAGTGATGGCCGTCGTAGAGGAATGACTGTCCTCGACAAAACCCGGCTTACAGATCGACTCTCCATCTTCCCCCACTCTGCTTGATTCGATAGCAGATGCTGCCTGGTAATACCAAAAAAATCTTACTCTTAATAATTCACTTTAACTTCGAACTGCATTCGCTTGAGTGGGTTTGATTTTTCTCGTCTTTTTCTTGCCTCGGTAGTCCTTCCACATTCTCTTACTGCGCTAAATCTCGGTCCTGTAAGGCTTTTCCTTCCGAACGTGCCTTGACGGTGCAGCGGGCGGATTCCTATAGTGTGCGCAAGTGGCAGAAAGTGGGATGAAGTGGGTTTTCTGACACAAAAAAGCTACCATTGTGGGGAATCGCAGCCGTGTTCCGCGGAGCCAACGCCGTCAGCCTCGATGCCAAGGGCCGTCTCGCCATGCCGAGCCGGTACCGTGACGAGCTCGATTCGCGTTGCAATGGCCAACTGATCGTGACCATCGACGCCGTTGATACCTGCTTGTGTGTTTACCCCCTCGATGAGTGGGAACAGATAGAAGCCAAGTTGCGTGCCTTGCCATCGTTGCGTGAGGAAAACCGCCGTCTGCAGCGTTTGCTGATCGGTAATGCGGTTGACCTGGAGCTCGATGGCAGTGGGCGTTTCCTGGTACCGCCCCGTCTGCGTGAGTACGCCAAGCTCGACAAGAAGGCGATGCTGGTGGGGCAACTGAACAAATTCCAGCTGTGGGATGAAGATGCCTGGAACGCGGTTTCGGCAGCCGATCTTGCAGCTATTCAACAACCGGGCGCCATGCCCGACGAATTGCGTGACCTGATCCTGTGACCATAGATAGCGGCTTCAACCACATTACCGTCCTGCTCGATGAAGCTGTCGAGGCATTGGCTCTGCGCGCCGACGGTTGCTATCTGGACGGCACCTTTGGCCGTGGCGGGCACAGTCGGCTGATTCTCAGCAAGCTCGGGCCGCAAGGGCGGCTGCTGGGCTTCGACAAAGATCCACAGGCGATTGCCACGGGGCAAGCGCTGGCGGCCGAAGACGGCCGCTTTGTCATTGTGCAGCGTAGCTTTGCCGAGCTGGGCGCGGAAGTGGCTGAGCGCGGCCTGCATGGCAAGGTCAGCGGCGTATTGCTGGACCTGGGCGTGTCGTCGCCGCAACTGGATGACCCTGAGCGGGGCTTCAGCTTCCTCAATGACGGCCCGCTGGACATGCGCATGAACCCGGGGCAGGGCATCAGTGCTGCGGAGTTCATTGCCACTGCGCCGGTTGAAGAAATTGCCCGCGTGTTCAAGGAGTACGGCGAGGAGCGTTTCGCCGGGCGCATGGCGCGTGCCGTGGTCGAACGCCGCGAAAAGCAGCCGTTCACCCGTACCGCCGATTTGGCGGAAGTGCTCAAGGTGGCCAACCCGGCCTGGGAAAAGGGTAAGAACCCGGCTACCCGTGCCTTCCAGGGCCTGCGCATTCACGTCAACAACGAGCTGGGCGACCTTGAGGCCGGCCTTGAGGCAGCACTCGATGCGCTTGAAGTGGGTGGGCGCCTGGCGGTCATCAGTTTCCATTCTCTGGAAGACCGCATCGTCAAACTGTTCATGCGCAAGTTGGTAAAGGGTGAGGCCGACAACCTGCCGCGCAACCTGCCGGTGCAGCACAAGGTCTTCGAGCCGAAAATCAAGCTTATCGGCAAGGCCCAGTTCGCCTCCGAGGCCGAGCTCAAGGCCAACCCACGGTCGCGTAGCGCTGTGATGCGTGTGGCGGAGAAACTGCGGTGAGCAGGCTGTTTGCCAAGCCTTTGCCAGGCGGAAGCTTCCTGATGCTTCTGCTGTTCGTTGCCGTGCTCGTTTCGGCCATCGCCGTATCCTACAGCGCGCACTGGAACCGTCAGCTGCTCAACACCCTGTACGGGGAGTTGAACGAGCGTGACAAGGCCCAGGCCGAGTGGGGCCGGCTGATCCTCGAACAGAGCACCTGGACCGCCGCCAGCCGTATCGAAAGCCTGGCCTCCGAGCAGCTGAAAATGCGCGTGCCGTCGGCTGACGAAGTACGGATGGTGGCGCCATGATGAAACTTGAAGGCGCACTCTACCCATGGCGCTTCCGCGTGGTCATCGGCTTGCTGGCGATCATGGTCGGTGCCATATGCTGGCGCATCATCGACCTGCAGGTGGTCGACCGTGACTTCCTCAAGGGCCAGGGTGATGCGCGCAGCCTGCGGCACATCCCTATCCCGGCACACCGCGGCCTAATCACTGACCGTAACGGTGAACCGCTGGCGGTCAGCACCCCGGTCACCACCCTGTGGGCCAACCCCAAAGAGATGCAGGCGTCCAGGGACCGTTGGCCGCAACTGGCGGCAGCGCTGGGGCAAAACCCGCAGCAATTGATCGAGCGACTGACCCAGCAGGCCAGCAAGGAATTCATCTACCTGGTCCGCGGCCTGACCCCGGAGCAGGGCCAGCACGTGCTCGACCTGAAAGTACCGGGCGTATATGGCCTGGAAGAGTTCCGCCGTTTCTATCCGGCCGGTGATGTCACCGCCCACATGGTCGGCTTTACCGACCTCGACGACCACGGTCGCGAAGGGGTGGAACTGGCCTATGACGAATGGTTGGCCGGAGTGCCCGGCAAGCGGCAGGTGATCAAGGACCGGCGCGGCCGGCTGATCAAGGACATCCAGGTAACCAAGAACGCCAAGGCCGGCAAGACCTTGGCGTTGTCGATAGACCTGCGCCTGCAGTACCTGGCCACCCGCGAGCTGCGCAACGCCATTGCCGAACAGGACGCCAAGGCCGGCAGCCTGGTGATCATGGACGTCAAGACCGGTGAGGTCCTGGCCATGGTCAACCAGCCGACCTACAACCCGAACAACCGCCGCAGCATGTTCCCGGCGGCGATGCGTAACCGGGCCATCATCGACGTGTTCGAGCCGGGTTCCACGGTCAAGCCAATCTCCATGAGCGCGGCTTTGCAAAGCGGTCGCTGGAAGCCGAGCGACAAGGTCGAAGTCTATCCGGGTAGCCTGCAGATTGGCCGCTACACCATCAAGGACGTGTCCAAGAGCGAGGGTCCGATCCTCGATCTGACCGGTATCCTGATCAACTCCAGTAACGTCGGTATGAGCAAGATCGCCTTCGATATCGGCGGCGAGGCCATCTACCGGGTCATGTCCCAGGTCGGCCTGGGCCAGTACACCGGCCTGGGCTTCCCGGGTGAGCGCGTCGGCAACCTGCCTAACCACCGTGAGTGGCGCAAGGCCGAGACGGCAACCCTGTCCTATGGCTATGGCGTGTCGGTGACTGCCCTGCAGTTGGTGCATGCCTACGCGGCACTGGCCAACGACGGCAAGATGGTGCCGCTGTCGATTCTCAAGGTGGACAAGGCCCCGGAAGCGGTGCAGGCCATTCCGAAGGAAACCGCCGAAACCGTGCAAGGCATGCTGCAGCAGGTGATCGAAGCGCCGCGCGGCGTGTTCCGCGCTCAGGTGCCGTTCTACCACGTGGCCGGCAAGTCTGGTACGGCGCGTAAGGCCACCGTGGGTTCCAAGGGCTACACCGAAAACGCCTACCGCTCGCTGTTCGCCGGCTTTGGGCCGATGAGCGACCCGCGCTACGCCATTGTCGTGGTCATCGACGAGCCGGGCAAAGGCGGCTACTTCGGTGGCCTGGTTTCGGCACCGGTCTTCAGCAAGGTCATGTCCGGCACCCTGCGCCTGATGAACGTGCCGCCAGATAACCTGCCGCCGCCAGCACCCGCCGTACAAGTCAATGCAGCAGCCGCCAAGGGAGGGCGTGGATGATGACAATGCCATTAAGCAAACTTTTCGCCCACGCCAGCCGTGACCCGCTGATCCGTGAGCTGACTTTGGACAGTCGTAGCGTGCGCCCGGGTGACCTGTTCCTGGCTGTGCCGGGTGCCAAGGTCGATGGCCGCGAGCACATTACCGATGCCCTGGCCCGTGGCGCCGCTGCTGTGGCCTATGAAGAGCAGGGCGCGTGCGTGCTGCCGATCACCGACGTGCCGCTTATCCCGGTCAAAGGCCTGATCGCCCAGTTGTCGGAGATCGCCGGCCGCTTTTATGGCGAGCCCAGCCGCCAGTTGAACCTGGTCGGCGTCACCGGTACCAACGGCAAGACCAGCGTCACTCAGTTGGTGGCCCAGGCACTCGACCTGCTCGACCAGCGTTGCGGTCTAATTGGCACCCTGGGTACCGGTTTCTACGGCGAGCTCCAAAGCGGGCGCCTGACCACGCCGGACCCGATCGCCGTGCAGTCGACCCTATATGACCTGAAAAAACAGGGCGCCAAGGCTGTGGCCATGGAGGTCTCCTCCCATGCCCTGGAACAAGGCCGGGTTGCAGCGTTGGCGTTCGACATCGCGGTAATGACCAACCTATCGCGCGATCACCTCGACTACCACGGCAGCATGCAGGCCTACGAGGCCGCCAAGGCCAAGCTGTTTGCCTGGCCGAACCTGCGTTGCCAGGTGGTCAACCTGGATGATGACTTTGGTCGGCGCCTGGCCGCCGACTTTGCCCGCCGTCCGAGTGTCGATCTGATCGAGACCCGGCTGCTCAGCTATAGCCTGGAAAACCCGGACGCCTCGCTGTTCTGTCGCGAAGCCGTGTTCAGCGACGATGGCGTGCGTGCCACGCTGGTTACCCCGCAGGGCGAACACATCCTGCGCAGCCAGCTGCTGGGCCGCTTCAACCTGAGCAACATGCTCGCCGCCGTTGCGACCCTGCTGGCCCTGGACTATGCGCTGGACGAGATCCTCAAGGTCACCGCGCAATTGCAAGGACCGATTGGCCGCATGCAGCGCCTGGGTGGTGGCGACAAGCCGCTGGTGGTGGTCGACTACGCGCACACCCCCGACGCCCTGGAGAAAGTACTCGAAGCCCTGCGCCCGCACGCACGCGGCAAGCTGCTGTGCCTGTTCGGCTGCGGCGGCGACCGTGACCGTGGCAAGCGCCCGCTGATGGCTGAAGTGGCCGAACGCCTGGCCGACCGCGTGCTGGTCACCGACGACAACCCGCGTAGCGAAGACCCGCTGCGCATCTTCGACGACATCCGCCCCGGTTTTGCCAAGCCCGCCGAGGTCGAGTTCGTTGCTGGTCGTGGCGTAGCCATCGCCCACCTGATCGCTAGCGCCGCTACCAACGATGTGATCGTGCTGGCCGGCAAAGGGCACGAGGATTACCAGGAAATCAACGGCGAACGCCATGACTTCTCCGATTTGATCGAAGCCGAAAAGGCACTTGCAGCCTGGGAGGCTCCACATGCTTAAGCCGATGACACTCAGCCAGCTGACTACAGCACTGAGTGCTCAGCAGGTCGGTGCCGACGCCACGTTCACCGGTGTCAGCATCGACAGCCGCAGCGTTACCGCCGGGCAACTATTCGTCGCCCTGGCTGGCCCGCGTTTCGATGGCCATGACTACCTGGCCGATGTAAAGGCCAAGGGCGCTGTCGCGGCCCTGGTCGAGCGTGAAGTGGCCGGTGTCGACTTGCCGCAGTTGCTGGTCGCCGATTGCCGCCTGGCCCTTGGCCAGCTGGGCGCGCTGAACCGCGCCGCGTTCGACAAGCCGGTGGTGGCCATTACCGGTTCCAGCGGCAAGACCACGGTCAAGGAGATGCTCGCCAGCATCCTGCGTACCCGCGGCCTGGTGCACGCAACCCGCGGCAACCTCAATAACGACCTTGGCGCGCCGCTGACCCTGCTGGAGATTGCTCCGGAGCATAGCGCGGCGGTGATCGAGTTAGGCGCCTCACGCATTGGCGAGATTCGTTACACCGTCGGCCTGGCCCAGCCTCAGGTCGTCATTATCAACAACGCCGGTACTGCCCACGTCGGCGAGTTCGGCGGCCCGGAAAAGATCGTCGAAGCCAAGGGCGAAATCCTCGAAGGCCTGGGCGAGGGCGGCACCGCCATTCTCAACCTGGCCGACAAGGCCTTCGACATCTGGCGCAAGCGTGCCGGCAATCACCGCGTGTTCAGCTTTGCCCTGGACAACCCGCAGGCCGATTTCTACGCCAGTGACATTGGCCGGGATGCCCGTGGCTGCCCATCGTTCAGCCTGCATGGGCCTGACGGCAAAGTGCCGGTGCAGTTGAACCTGCTGGGTACCCACAATGTTAGCAACGCCGTGGCCGCCGCCGCCGCCGCCTATGCCGTTGGTCTGAGCCTGAACGGCAGCGCCGCCGGCCTGGCTGCCGTGCAACCGGTCAAGGGCCGTACCGTGGCGCAGATCGCAGCGAACGGCGTGCGGGTAATTGACGATAGTTACAACGCAAATCCCACCTCCATGTGCGCGGCCATTGATATACTCGCCGGCTTTTCCGGGCGCACCGTCTTGGTGCTTGGGGATATCGGCGAACTGGGGCAATGGGCGGAAGAAGGCCACCGTCAGGTGGGTGACTACGCGCGTGGCAAGGTCGACGCCCTGTACGCAGTGGGTTCCAACATGACACATGCGGTCAAGGCGTTCGGCGCCAATGGCCGCCATTTCGCTACTCAAGCTGAGTTGATCGACGCGGTTAGCGCCGAGAATGCCAGCGACACCACTATCTTGATCAAGGGCTCGCGCAGCGCTGCGATGGAAAACGTCGTGGCGGCATTGTGCGGTGCCAGCGGGGAGAAACATTAATGCTGCTGCTGTTGGCCGAGTATCTGCAACAGTTCCACAAAGGCTTCGCGGTCTTTCAGTACCTGTCCCTGCGCGGGATCCTGGGTGTGCTGACCGCGTTGTCCCTGGCACTGTGGCTGGGGCCGTGGATGATTCGTACCCTGCAAATTCGTCAGATCGGCCAGGCCGTGCGTAACGACGGCCCGCAGTCGCACTTGTCCAAGTCCGGCACCCCGACCATGGGTGGTGCGCTGATCCTGTCTGCCATCGCCGTCAGCACTTTGCTGTGGGCCGACCTGACCAATCGCTACGTGTGGGTGGTGCTGATCGTCACCCTGGCGTTCGGTGCCATCGGCTGGGTCGACGACTACCGCAAGGTGATCGAAAAGAACTCGCGGGGCTTGCCTAGCCGCTGGAAGTATTTCTGGCAATCGGTGTTTGGCCTGGCCGCAGCCATCTTCCTGTACAAGACCGCGCCGACCAGCGTCGAAACCACGCTGATCCTGCCGTTCATCAAAGATGTCACCATTCCACTGGGCATCGGCTTCGTCGTGCTGACGTACTTCGTCATCGTCGGTTCGAGCAACGCGGTCAACCTCACCGACGGCCTCGACGGCCTGGCGATCATGCCGACGGTGATGGTCGGCGGCGCCCTGGGCATTTTCTGCTACCTGTCGGGCAACGTGAAGTTCGCTGAATACCTGCTGATCCCTTACGTGCCGGGCTCGGGCGAGCTGATCGTGTTCTGCGGCGCGCTGATCGGCGCCGGCCTGGGCTTCCTGTGGTTCAACACCTATCCCGCGCAAGTGTTCATGGGTGACGTCGGCGCGCTGGCGCTGGGCGCTGCGTTGGGCACTATCGCCGTGATCGTTCGCCAGGAAATCGTCCTGTTCATCATGGGCGGCATCTTCGTGGTGGAAACCCTGTCGGTGGTCATCCAGGTTGCTTCCTTCAAGTTGACCGGCAAGCGTGTATTCCGCATGGCGCCGATCCATCACCACTTTGAACTCAAGGGCTGGCCTGAACCACGCGTGATCGTCCGTTTCTGGATCATCACTGTGATTCTGGTGCTGATTGGCCTTGCTTCCCTGAAACTGAGGTAGACGAGCGTGTCACTGATCGCTTCTGACCAATTCCGCATCGTTGTCGGCCTCGGCAAGAGCGGCATGTCCCTGGTTCGCTTCCTGGCGAGCCGGGGCATAGCCTTTGCGGTCGCCGACACCCGCGAGCAACCGCCGGAACTGGACACCCTGCGCCGTGATTATCCGCAGGTGGAAGTGCGCTGTGGTGAACTGGACGTGGACTTCCTGTGCCGCGCCAACGAGCTGTACGTGAGCCCCGGCTTGGCCCTGGCCACCCCGGCCTTGCAGCAGGCAGCCGCGCAGGGCGTGAAGCTGTCTGGTGACATCGAACTGTTCGCCCGCCACGCCAAGGCACCGATCATCGCCATCAGCGGCTCCAATGCCAAAAGCACCGTCACCACCCTGGTGGGCGAAATGGCCGCCAAGGCCGGTAAGCGCGTAGCGGTGGGCGGCAACCTCGGTACTCCGGCGCTGGACCTGCTGGCCGATGACGTCGAGCTGTACGTGCTGGAACTGTCCAGCTTCCAGCTGGAAACCACCGACCAGCTCAATGCCGAAGTGGCCACTGTGCTGAACATCAGCGAAGACCACATGGACCGTTACAGCGGCCTGCCGGCCTACCACCTGGCCAAGCACCGGATCTTCCGCGGTGCCCGCCAGGTTGTGGTCAACCGCCAGGATGCCCTGAGCCGCCCGCTGCCGGTAGAAGGCCGCCCCTGCTGGACCTTCGGCCTCAACCAGCCGGACTTCAAAGCCTTCGGCCTGCGCGAAGTGGATGGCGAGAAATACCTGGCATTCGAGTTCCAGGCACTGATGCCGGTGCGGGAGCTGAAGATTCGTGGCGCCCACAACCAGAGCAACGCCCTGGCGGCGCTGGCCCTGGGCCATGCCGCGGGCCTGCCGTTCGAGCCGATGCTCGAGGCGCTGCGCGAGTTCGCCGGCCTGGCCCACCGTTGCCAGTGGGTACGCGAACGCAACGACGTGAGCTGGTACGACGATTCCAAGGCCACCAACGTCGGTGCCGCCCTGGCCGCCATCGAAGGGCTGGGCGCTGACATTGAAGGCAAGCTGGTGCTGATCGCCGGTGGCGATGGCAAGGGGGCTGACTTCGCTGCGCTGCGCGAGCCGGTGCAACGCTTCTGCCGTGCCGTGGTATTGCTCGGCCGTGATGCCGAGCGCCTGGCCGAAGCCTTGGGCGAGGGCGTGCAACTGGTGCGGGTGAAAACCCTCGACGATGCCGTGCAGCAATGCGCCGCGTTGGCCCAGGCGGGCGATGCCGTGCTGTTGTCGCCAGCGTGCGCCAGCCTCGACATGTTCAAGAACTTCGAAGAACGCGGGCGCCTGTTTGCCCAGGCGGCGGGAGGCCTTGCATGATCTTTGGCATCCTCAAGCCCTACCCGTCGCCGCTGATCAGCGGCCGTGGCATCGACCTGGACTTCGCCATGCTCGCCGGCTGCCTGGCCCTGCTCGGCCTGGGCCTGGTGATGATTACCTCGGCGTCCTCGGAAGTGGCTGCGGTGCAGTCGGGCAACCCGCTTTACCACATGTTCCGCCACCTGGTGTACGTGGCCATCGGCCTGGTTGCCTGCGGCGCCACCATGTTGGTGCCTATCGCTACTTGGCAGCGCATGGGCTTCACGATGCTGCTGGGCGCGTTCGGCCTGCTGGTGCTGGTGCTGGTGCCGGGTATCGGCCGCGAAGTGAACGGCTCGATGCGCTGGATCGGTTTCAGCTTCTTCAACGTGCAGCCTTCGGAAATCGCCAAGGTGTTCGTGGTCGTCTACCTGGCCGGCTATCTGGTCCGCCGGCAGACCGAGGTACGCGAAACGTGGATGGGCTTCTTCAAACCGTTCATCGTGCTGCTGCCCATGGCTGCCCTGCTGCTGATGGAACCGGACTTTGGTGCCACCGTGGTGATGATGGGCGCGGCTGCGGCCATGTTGTTCCTCGGTGGTGTGGGGCTGTTCCGCTTCAGCCTGATGGTGGTGTTGGCGGTGGTGGCGGTGTTCGTCCTGGTACAGGCGCAGCCATACCGGATGGCGCGCCTGATTACCTTTACCGATCCGTGGTCTGATCAGTTCGGCTCGGGCTACCAGTTGACCCAGGCGCTGATCGCCTTCGGCCGTGGCGAGTGGCTGGGCGTGGGCCTGGGCAACAGTGTGCAGAAACAGTTCTACCTGCCTGAAGCGCACACCGACTTCGTGTTCTCGGTACTGGCCGAAGAGCTCGGTGTGGTCGGTTCGCTGCTGACCATCGCGCTGTTCGTGTTCGTGACCGTGCGTGCCCTGTATATCGGCCTGTGGGCCGAAAAAGCCAAGCAGTTCTTTGCCGCTTATGTCGCCTTCGGGCTGGCGTTCCTGTGGATCGGCCAGTTCCTGATCAACATCGGCGTGAACGTCGGCCTGCTGCCGACCAAAGGCCTGACCCTGCCGTTCCTCAGCTACGGGGGCAGCTCGCTGGTGATTTGCTGTGCCTGCGTGGGCTTGTTATTGCGCATCGAATGGGAAAGCCGCACGCACCTGGGCAGTGAGGAACACGAATTCAGCGAAAGCGATTTTGCCGAGGAGACCAGTCATGGCCGCTGACGGCAAGAACGTACTGATCATGGCGGGCGGCACTGGGGGCCACGTGTTCCCGGCCCTGGCCTGCGCCCGTGAGTTCCAGGCACGCGGTTACAGCGTGCACTGGCTGGGCACCCCGCGCGGTATCGAGAACGAGCTGGTGCCCCAGGCTGGCCTGCCATTGCACCTGATTCAGGTCAGCGGCCTGCGGGGCAAGGGCAAACTGTCGTTGCTCAAGGCGCCGTTCACCCTGGTCAAGGCCGTGCTGCAGGCGCGCCGCATCATTCGCCAGCTCAAGCCGGTGTGTGTACTGGGCTTTGGTGGCTACGTGACCGGCCCTGGCGGCGTGGCCGCGCGGCTGTGCGGCGTGCCGCTGGTGATCCACGAGCAGAACGCTCGTGCCGGTACCGCCAACCGGTTGCTGGTGCCGCTCTCGGCGCGGGTCTGTGAAGCGTTCCCGAACACCTTCGAGGCCAGCGACAAGCGCCGCACCACCGGCAACCCGGTGCGCCCGGAGCTGTTCATGGACGCACAACGCGCGCCCTTGGTCGAGCGCCGCGCGCGCCTGTTGGTGCTCGGTGGCAGCCTGGGTGCGGAACCATTGAATAAATTGTTGCCTAAGGCCCTGTCCGAAGTGCCCGCAGCACTGCGGCCAGAGGTGTTCCACCAGGCCGGCAAGCAACACGCGCCGATTACCGCCGAGCGTTATCACGAGGCGGGCATCGAGGCTCAGGTAGAGCCCTTCATCAAGGACATGGCCCAAGCCTATGGCTGGGCCGACATCGTGGTGTGCCGGGCCGGTGCCCTGACCGTCAGCGAGCTGGCGGCAGCAGGCCTGCCTTCAATGTTGGTGCCGTTGCCCCACGCGATCGACGACCACCAGACCCACAACGCCCAATATCTGGCCCGCGAAGGCGCTGCCTTCCTGATGCCGCAAGCGACAACTGGCGCAGCGCAGCTCGCTGAACGCCTGAACGAGGTGCTGATGCAACCCGAGAAACTCAACGTCATGGCAGGCACCGCACGGCGCCTGGCCAAACCTGCCGCAACCAGCACCGTGGTCGATATCTGCCTGGAGGTGGCCCATGGTTGAGAGCCAAAAAGCCATGCCCCAGCCGAAGATGGGCCGTATTCGTCGTATTCACTTCGTCGGTATCGGCGGCGTGGGCATGTGCGGCATTGCCGAGGTGTTGTTGAACCTGGGCTATGAAGTGTCCGGTTCCGACCTGAAAGCTTCGCCGGTCACTGAGCGCCTGGAATCGTTCGGTGCCGAGATTTTCGTCGGCCACCGCGCCGAAAACGCCGCCACTGCCGATGTGCTGGTGGTGTCCAGCGCCATCAACCCGGCCAACCCGGAAGTCGCCACCGCCCTCGAGCGGCGTATTCCGGTGGTGCCGCGTGCCGAGATGCTCGCCGAGCTGATGCGCTATCGCCATGGCGTAGCCGTTGCCGGTACCCACGGCAAGACCACCACCACCAGCCTGCTGGCCTCGGTATTCGCCGCCGGTGGCCTGGACCCGACCTTCGTCATCGGTGGTCGCCTGACCGCTGCCGGTACCAATGCCCAGTTGGGCACCAGCCGCTACCTGATCGCCGAAGCAGACGAAAGCGATGCCAGCTTCCTGCACCTGCAGCCAATGGTGGCCGTGGTCACCAACATCGACGCCGACCACATGGCGACCTACGAAGGTGACTTCAACAAGCTGAAGAAAACCTTCGTCGAATTCCTGCACAACCTGCCCTTCTATGGCCTGGCCGTGATGTGCCTGGACGACCCGGTGGTGCGCGAGATCCTGCCGCAGGTCAAGCGCCCGACCGTGACCTATGGCTTCAGCGAAGAGGCCGATGTGCGCGCCATCAACGTGCGCCAGCAGGGCATGCAGACCCACTTCACCGTGCTGCGCCGTGACCGTGAGCCGCTGGAGGTGTCGGTGAACATGCCCGGCAACCACAACGTGCTCAATGCCTTGGCCACCATTGCCATCGCCACCGACGAAGGCATCTCTGACGAGGCCATCGTTCAGGGCCTGTCCGGTTTCCAGGGTGTCGGCCGGCGCTTCCAGGTGTATGGCGAGCTGCCCGTCGAAGGCGGCAGCGTGATGCTGGTCGACGACTACGGCCACCACCCGACCGAAGTGGCCGCGGTGATCAAGGCCGTGCGCGGTGGCTGGCCAAGCCGCCGCCTGGTGATCGTCTACCAGCCACACCGCTATAGCCGTACCCGCGACCTGTACGACGATTTCGTCCAGGTGCTGGGCGATGCCAACGTGCTACTGCTGATGGAAGTCTACCCGGCCGGCGAAGAGCCAATACCCGGTGCCGACAGCCGCCAGCTGTGCCACAGCATCCGCCAGCGCGGCAAGCTGGACCCGATCTACATCGAACGTGGCGTCGAGCTGGCGCCGCTGGTCAAGCCGTTGCTGCGTGCTGGCGACATCCTGATTTGCCAGGGCGCCGGTGATGTCGGCGGCCTGGCCCCGCAATTGATGAAAAGCCCGCTGTTCGCTGGC
Organism: Pseudomonas sp. Leaf58; assembly: GCF_003627215.1. Lineage (NCBI taxonomy): Bacteria > Pseudomonadati > Pseudomonadota > Gammaproteobacteria > Pseudomonadales > Pseudomonadaceae > Pseudomonas > Pseudomonas sp. Leaf58. Next base: position 4,422,958 of record NZ_CP032677.1, on the reverse strand, counting down.
GCCAAGCAGGAGAAGTCGAAATGACCAGCGCCTACGACAAACTGCACTCGACCCTGGACGTCAAGGCGTTCGGCCGCGTGGCGGTGCTGTACGGCGGCAAGAGCGCCGAGCGTGAAGTGTCGCTGAAGTCGGGTGCTGCGGTGATCGACGCGCTGACCGCTGCCGGTGTCGACGTGGTCGCCATCGACGTGGCTGACGACCTGCTCGAGCGCCTGCAACGCGAGCAGATCGACCGCGCCTTTATCATCCTCCACGGCCGTGGTGGTGAAGACGGCAGCATGCAAGGCCTGCTGGAGTGCCTGGGCATTCCCTACACCGGCAGCGGCATTCTTGCCTCGGCGCTGGCCATGGACAAGCTACGTACCAAGCAGGTGTGGCAGAGCTTGGGTATTCCTACCCCGCGCCACGCCGTGTTGGCGAGCGAAAGCGATTGTTTGCTGGCCAGCACGGAACTGGGCTTCCCGCTTATCGTCAAACCCGCCCATGAAGGCTCTAGCATCGGCATGGCCAAGGTGAACAGCGCCCAGGAACTGGTCGCCGCCTGGCAGGACGCCGCCAAATACGATTCCCAGGTACTGGTGGAGCAGTGGATCCACGGCCCGGAGTTCACCGTCGCGGTGTTGCGCGGCCAGGTGCTGCCGCCGATCGCCTTGGGTACCCCGCACGTGTTCTACGACTACGACGCCAAGTACATCGCCAACGATACCCAGTACCGCATTCCGTGCGGCCTGGACAGCGTCAAGGAACAAGAGCTGATCGACCTGACCGCGCGCGCCTGCGATGCCATCGGCATCGAAGGCTGGGGGCGGCTGGACGTGATGCAGGATGAGCAGGGCCGGTTCTGGCTGCTCGAAGTCAACACCGCACCCGGCATGACCGATCATAGCCTGGTGCCCATGGCGGCCCGCGCAGCCGGCTTGGACTTCCAGCAACTGGTGCTGGCAATCCTGGCCGAAAGCGTGGCGACGCGAGGTTAACAACCATGCAAGGCGCGATGATACGTCAGCAGCAACCCGTTACCGGCCGTAGCAAGCCGGTGCCGCGTGGTGCCAGCCGGCTGGTGGCCGACGAGCCCGTATCGGCGCGCCTGCCGCGGCCCAGCCTGGGTGGCCTCAAGCGCCTGCTGTGGCCGGTGCTGCTGGTGGCGGCCGGCTTTGCTGCGTACGAGGGTGCCATTCGGCTGATGCCTTACGCTGACCGGCCGATCACCAAGATCGACGTGCAGGGCGACCTCAGCTACATCAGCCAGCAATCGGTGCAGCAGCGCATTGCGCCCTATGTGGCGGCGAGCTTCTTCAGCGTCGACCTGCCGGCGATGCGCGCGGAGCTCGAGCAGATGCCGTGGATCGCCCATGCCGAAGTGCGCCGGGTGTGGCCCGACGAGGTGGTGATCCGCCTGGAAGAACAACTGCCGGTAGCACGCTGGGGCGACGAGGCCTTGCTCAACAACCAGGGCCAGGCCTTCACCCCGCGCGAACTGGCCAACTACGAGCACCTGCCGCAGCTGGCCGGGCCGCAGCGTGCTCAGCAACAAGTCATGCAGCAGTATCAGGTATTGAGCCAAATGCTGCGCCCCTTGGGCTTTTCCATCGCTCGCCTGGAGTTGCGCGAGCGAGGCAGCTGGTTCCTGACCACGGGCGCAAGCAGCGCCGGGCCGGGCATCGAGCTGCTGCTGGGGCGCGACCATCTGGTGGAGAAGATGCGCCGTTTCATTGCCATTTACGACAAGACACTCAAAGACCAGATCACCACTATCGCCCGCATTGATCTGCGTTACTCCAACGGACTTGCCGTTGGTTGGCGGGAACCGATTGCACCGACGACGGCCCAACCCGCCGTTGCGAAGAATTAGAGAGAGGCAGGACCATGGCAAACGCGCATAGCGGCAAAATGATCGTCGGGCTGGACATCGGCACCTCCAAGGTGGTGGCGCTGGTTGGCGAAGTGGGCGAGGACGGCACCCTGGAAATCGTCGGGATCGGTACCCATCCGTCCCGCGGCCTGAAAAAAGGCGTGGTGGTGAACATCGAGTCCACCGTGCAGTCGATCCAGCGCGCTGTGGAAGAAGCGCAGCTGATGGCCGGCTGCCGTATCCACTCGGCGTTCGTCGGCGTGGCAGGTAACCACATCCGCAGCCTGAACTCCCACGGTATCGTCGCCATCCGCGACCGCGAGGTCAGCCTGGCCGACCTGGAGCGGGTGCTGGACGCTGCCCAGGCCGTGGCAATCCCGGCCGACCAGCGCGTGCTGCACACCCTGCCGCAGGACTACGTGATCGACAACCAGGAAGGCGTACGCGAACCGCTGGGCATGTCGGGCGTGCGTCTGGAAGCCAAGGTCCACGTGGTTACTTGCGCGGTCAACGCGGCGCAGAACATCGAGAAGTGCGTGCGCCGCTGCGGCCTGGAAATCGACGACATCATCCTCGAGCAGTTGGCCTCGGCCTACTCGGTGCTGACCGACGACGAAAAAGAGCTGGGCGTGTGCCTGGTGGACATCGGTGGCGGCACCACCGACATCGCCATCTTCACCGAGGGCGCGATCCGTCACACCGCGGTGATCCCGATTGCCGGCGACCAGGTGACCAACGACATCGCCATGGCCCTGCGTACCCCCACCCAGTACGCCGAAGAAATCAAAATTCGCTACGCCTGCGCCCTGGCCAAACTGGCTGGCGCTGGCGAAACCATCAAGGTGCCGAGCGTGGGTGACCGCCCACCGCGCGAGCTGTCGCGCCAGGCCCTGGCCGAGGTGGTGGAGCCGCGTTATGACGAGCTCTTCACGCTGATCCAGGCCGAGCTGCGTCGCAGCGGCTACGAAGACCTGGTGCCGGCCGGCATCGTCCTCACCGGCGGTACCGCCAAGATGGAAGGCGCCGTGGAACTGGCCGAAGAAATTTTCCACATGCCGGTACGCCTGGGCGTGCCGCATAGCGTTCGGGGGCTGAGCGACGTGGTTCGCAACCCGATCTATTCCACCGGCGTGGGCTTGCTCACCTACGGCCTGCAAAAGCAGTCCGAGGACATGGTCCTGACCGGTAATAGCAACAGCAGCAGCAACAGCTATGGCGATGAACCGAAGGCCCCAGTGCTTGAGCGCTTCAAGCGGTGGGTCCAGGGCAACTTCTAAGTTTCAAAGCAGTAGTGGTAGGCGCAACAACTAGAGAACTGTAAGGAGAGGGAAAATGTTCGAGCTCGTAGACAACGTCCCGCAAAGCCCGGTCATCAAGGTGATCGGCGTCGGTGGCGGCGGCGGCAACGCCGTCAACCACATGGTCAAGAGCAGCATCGAAGGCGTGGAGTTCATCTGCGCCAACACCGATGCCCAGGCGCTGAAGAACATTGGCGCGCGCACCATCCTGCAATTGGGCACTGGCGTGACCAAGGGCCTGGGTGCCGGTGCTAATCCGGAAGTCGGCCGTCAGGCCGCGCTGGAAGACCGTGAGCGCATCGCTGAAGTGCTGCAGGGCACCAACATGGTGTTCATCACCACCGGCATGGGCGGCGGTACCGGTACCGGTGCAGCCCCGATCATCGCCGAAGTGGCGAAGGAAATGGGCATTCTCACCGTAGCCGTGGTGACGCGTCCGTTCCCGTTCGAAGGCCGCAAGCGCATGCAGATCGCCGATGAAGGCATCCGCATGCTGGCCGAAAGCGTCGACTCGTTGATCACCATCCCCAACGAGAAGCTGCTGACCATCCTGGGCAAGGATGCCAGCCTGCTGTCCGCCTTCGCCAAGGCTGACGACGTACTGGCCGGTGCCGTGCGCGGTATCTCCGATATCATCAAGCGCCCTGGCATGATCAACGTCGACTTCGCCGACGTGCGTACCGTAATGGGCGAGATGGGCATGGCCATGATGGGTACTGGCTGCGCCAGCGGCCCGAACCGTGCGCGTGAAGCCACTGAGGCAGCCATCCGCAACCCGCTGCTGGAAGACGTCAACCTGCAGGGCGCCCGCGGTATCCTGGTGAACATCACCGCTGGCCCAGACCTGTCGCTGGGTGAGTACTCCGACGTCGGTAGCATCATCGAAGCCTTCGCCTCCGACCACGCCATGGTCAAGGTCGGCACCGTGATCGACCCGGATATGCGTGACGAGTTGCACGTGACCGTGGTTGCCACTGGTCTGGGCGCGCGCATCGAGAAGCCTGTGAAAGTGGTCGACAACACCCTGCAAACTGCCCAGCAGGCGTACGAAGCGTCTAACCCTGCGCCGGTTCGCCAGGAACAGCCTGCGGTCAACTACCGTGACCTGGAGCGCCCGACTGTAATGCGCAACCAGGCCCATGCAGGTGCTGCTGCAGCCGCTAAACTGAACCCTCAGGATGACCTGGACTACCTCGATATCCCGGCATTCCTGCGTCGTCAGGCTGATTAATGGAATTTATCAGGGGTATAAAGGTGATTGGTATTCATCAAAGGTTGGGTCTGTTATTATCCCCAGCCTTTGTTGATACCTGTTCGCAATTTGCGCTGAAGCGGCCAATGCCATGATTAAACAACGCACCCTGAAGAATACCATCCGTGCCACAGGTATCGGTCTGCACTCTGGGGAGAAGGTTTACCTGACCCTCAAGCCGGCCCCTGTTGACACCGGCATCGTCTTCCGCCGCGCCGACCTCGACCCTGTGGTCGAAATTCCGGCGCGTGCGGCCAACGTTGGCGAGACAACCATGTCGACGACGCTGGTCAACGGTGACGTCAAGGTCGATACGGTCGAGCACCTGCTCTCCGCCATGGCGGGCCTGGGCATCGATAACGCCTACGTCGAGCTCTCCGCCTCGGAAGTGCCGATCATGGATGGCAGCGCCGGACCCTTTGTATTCCTGATTCAGTCTGCCGGCCTGGAAGAACAGGACGCAGCCAAGAAGTTCATCCGCATCCTGCGTGAGGTAACTGTGGAAGAGGGCGACAAGCGCGCCACTTTCCTGCCTTTCGACGGCTTCAAGGTGAGCTTCGAGATCGACTTCGATCATCCGGTGCTTCGCAACCGGACCCAGAGCGCCAGCGTCGACTTCTCCAGCACCTCGTTCGTGAAGGAAGTCAGCCGCGCGCGTACCTTCGGTTTCATGCGTGACATCGAGTACCTGCGCAAGCACAACCTTGCGCTGGGTGGCAGTGTCGAGAACGCCATCGTGGTCGATGAGGACGGCGTGCTCAATGAAGACGGCCTTCGTTATGAAGACGAATTCGTCAAGCACAAGATCCTTGACGCCATCGGCGACCTCTATCTGCTGGGCAACAGCCTGATCGGCGAGTTCAAGGGCTTCAAGTCCGGCCACGCGCTGAACAACCAGCTGCTGCGCAAGCTGATTGCCGAAACCGATGCCTGGGAAGTGGTCACCTTCGAAGATGCCAGCACGGCACCGATCTCCTACATGCGCCCTGTTGCGGCCGTGTAAGTTCGAACACTCTCTAGTTCATTAAGGCCACCTTCGGGTGGCCTTTTTTATTGTTTGCCTGGGGCGTGGGCGGCCAACCGCTCCAACGCCGCCCGCAGCTTCGGGTCAGCAATCCCCTCGGCAGTGTCACGCAAACTCTCGGCAGCGCTATTAGAAAGCTCGGCAGCATGCCCGCCGCGCTTGGCTGGGACCAGCGGCGGCTGCACCTTGTACAGGATGCGCCTGAGGTTGCCGAATGCTTCCATGGCCTGCAAGGCCGCCAGCAAGCGCTTTTGCTGATAGCGCAGGCGGGTCGCCCAATGGCCGTCGGTTACCACCAGCAACAAGGTGCCATCGCGCCATGACGCCACGTGGCAGTGCTCGCGGGCGGCCGGTTGCAATTGGCTTTCCAGCAGGCGCTGCAAATGCTCCAGGCGTTCGGCCTGGTTCAGCAGCAGGCGCAGCGGGCGAACTTGGCGCAGCAATGCCGAAGGCGGTTGGGCGGGGGAGGGTTTGTAGGCCATGGGGGTACGCGTGAGGTTACAAGGTCAGCAGTTTAACACCTCTATAGCCTGTACCGGCCTCTTCGCGGGCACGCCCCCCCCTACAGGTAACTACAACGCTTGGGACCTGTGATGATCCTGTGGGAGCGGGCGTGCCCGCGAAGAGGCCGGTGCAGGCGACAAAGATACGATTCATTCTCGATACGTTTCATCTTCCCGAACCTTGAACTACGGGAAAATGCCCTCATCTAAAACCAGCCCCCGCCTAAACGCTGCACAAGTATCGTGGAAATCCACCACTTTCTTCACCATCGTTTCCGGGTAGAATGCTCGTTCGCATGCGGCCTTAGGGCTGCACGGGCGACTCATGGGGCCGCCCTCCATCCCTACGTGTGGAAGATCCTGCCAATATGTTTGCGCCTTTGTTAAAGAAACTTTTTGGAAGCAAGAATGAGCGTGAAGTCAAACGCATGCTCAAGACGGTGAGTATCGTCAATGCCTTCGAAGAGAAGATGGTGGCCCTCTCCGACGAGCAACTGCGCGGCAAGACCGCGGAGTTCAAGGAGCGCTTGGCCAAAGGCGAGACACTGGACCAATTGCTGCCCGAAGCCTTCGCCGTGGCCCGTGAGGCCGGCAAGCGCGTGATGGGCATGCGCCACTTCGACGTGCAGCTGATCGGCGGTATGACCCTGCACGAGGGTATGATCGCAGAAATGCGGACCGGTGAAGGCAAGACCTTGGTCGGTACCTTGGCCGTGTACCTCAATGCATTGTCCGGCAAGGGCGTGCACGTGGTCACCGTCAACGACTACCTGGCCCGTCGCGATGCCAACTGGATGCGCCCGCTGTACGAATTCCTCGGCCTGTCCGTGGGCATCGTTTCGGCCTTCCAGCCACCGGAAGAAAAGCGTGCTGCCTACGCGTCCGATATCACCTACGGCACCAACAACGAATTTGGCTTCGACTACCTGCGCGACAACATGGCGTTCAGCCAGGAAGAGAAGTTTCAGCGTGAACTGAACTTCGCCGTGATCGACGAAGTTGACTCCATCCTCATCGACGAAGCCCGTACCCCGCTGATCATCTCCGGCCAGGCCGAAGACAGCTCCAAGCTGTACATCGAGATCAACCGCCTGATCCCGCGGCTTACCCAGCACATCGAAGAGGTAGAAGGCCAGGTCACCCAGGAAGGCCACTTCACCATTGACGAGAAGAGCCGTCAGGTCGAGCTGAACGAAGCCGGTCACCAGTTCATCGAAGAGATGCTCACCCAGTCCGGCCTGCTGGCCGAAGGCGAGAGCCTGTACTCCGCGCACAACCTGGGCTTGCTGACCCACGTATACGCAGGCCTGCGTGCGCACAAGCTGTTCCACCGCAACATCGAGTACATCGTCCAGGACGGCCAGGTCCTGCTGATCGACGAGCACACCGGCCGCACCATGCCCGGCCGTCGCCTGTCCGAAGGCCTGCATCAGGCCATCGAGGCGAAAGAGAACCTGAACATTCAAGCCGAGAGCCAGACCCTGGCTTCGACTACCTTCCAGAATTACTTCCGCCTGTACACCAAGCTGTCCGGCATGACCGGTACCGCTGATACCGAAGCGTTCGAGTTCCAGTCGATCTACGCCCTCAACGTGATGGTCATTCCGCCGAACAAGCCGCTGGCGCGCAAGGACTTCAACGACCTGGTGTACCTGACCGCCGACGAGAAATACGCCGCGATCATTGCCGACATCAAAGAGAGCATGACCCAGGGCCGGCCGATTTTGGTGGGTACTGCGACCATCGAAACGTCCGAGCACATGTCGAACCTGCTGAAAAAGGAAGGCATCGACCACAAGGTACTGAACGCCAAGTACCACGAAAAAGAAGCCGAGATCATCGCGCAAGCCGGTGCCCCGGGTGCCTTGACCATCGCCACCAACATGGCCGGCCGTGGTACCGACATCCTGTTGGGTGGTAACTGGGAAGCCGAAGTGGCCGCCCTGGAGAGCCCGACCGCCGAGCAGATCGCCCAGATCAAGGCCGACTGGCAGAAGCGTCACCAGCAGGTGATCGAAGCCGGTGGCTTGCATGTAATCGCCTCCGAGCGCCACGAATCGCGCCGTATCGACAACCAGCTGCGTGGCCGTTCCGGTCGTCAGGGTGACCCGGGTTCCAGCCGCTTCTACCTGTCGCTGGAAGACAGCCTGATGCGTATCTTTGCCTCTGACCGGGTGAAGAACTTCATGAAGGCACTGGGCATGCAGTCGGGCGAAGCCATCGAGCATCGCATGGTTACCAATGCCATCGAAAAGGCCCAGCGCAAGGTCGAAGGCCGCAACTTCGACATCCGTAAACAATTGCTCGAATACGACGACGTGGCCAACGAGCAGCGCAAGGTGATCTACCACATGCGCAACAGCCTGCTGGCCGCCGAAAACATTGGCGACACCATCGTCGAATTCCGCAAGGAAGTACTGGACGCTACCATTAGCCAGCACATTCCGCCGCAGTCGCTGCCTGAGCAGTGGGATGTGGCCGGGCTGGAAGCATCGCTGGCCAGCGATTTCGCCATGAAGCTGCCGATTCAGCAGTGGCTCGACGAGGACGACCACCTCTACGAGGAAACCCTGCGTGAGAAGCTGCTGAACGAGATCACTACCGCCTACACCGAGAAGGAAGACCAGGCCGGTATCGACGCCCTGCGTACCTTCGAGAAGCAGATCCTGCTGCGCGTGCTGGACGACCTGTGGAAAGACCACCTGTCGACCATGGACCACCTGCGTCACGGTATTCACCTGCGTGGTTATGCGCAGAAGAACCCGAAGCAGGAGTACAAGCGCGAGTCGTTCAGCCTGTTCCAGGAACTGCTCGAGTCGATCAAGCGCGACACCATTCGCGTGCTGTCGCACGTTCAGGTACGCCGCGAAGACCCGGTCGAAGAAGAAGCCCGCCTGCGCCGCGAAGCCGAAGAACTGGCCAGCCGCATGCAGTTCCAGCACGCCGCTGCCCCGGGCCTGGAAAGCGAGCAACTGAGCGAGGAGGGCGCTGAAGTGGCGGTAGCCTCGGCGCCAGTGCGCAACGACCAAAAGCTGGGCCGCAACGAGCCGTGCTGGTGTGGTTCGGGCAAGAAGTTCAAGCATTGCCACGGGCAGATCGAGTGATCTGACCAAGCTGTTGTAATCTGAAACATCCGGGGGCCGCTTTGCGGCCCATCGCGACACAAGGCCGCTCCTACAGGAATCGCGACAATCCTGTAGGCGCGGCCTTGTGTCGCGATGGGGCGCGAAGCGGCCCCGCTCTTCCATCACCTGTTCACCGTAATTTCTAGGAGCGCTCTAATGGCTGTTGGTCTTGGTCCTTTGCCCACCCTGCACCCGGTTCCGGGTTTTGAACTCGGTATCGCTTCTGCCGGCATCAAGCGCCCGGGGCGTAAGGATGTGGTGGTCATGCGCTGTGCCGAAGGCTCCAGCGTGGCTGGCGTGTTCACCCTCAACGCCTTCTGCGCCGCGCCGGTGATCCTGTCCAAGCAGCGTGTGCAGGGCACCGTGCGCTACCTGCTGACCAACACCGGTAATGCCAACGCCGGTACCGGCGCGCCAGGCCTGGCCGCTGCCGAACGTACTTGCGCCAAGCTGGCTGAACTGGCCGGTGTGCCTGCCGAGTCGGTACTGCCGTTCTCCACCGGTGTAATCGGCGAGCCGCTGCCGGTCGAGAAGATCGAAGGCGCGCTGCAGGCCGCCCTCGACAACTTGTCGGAAAACCACTGGGCTGAAGCCGCCACTGGCATCATGACCACCGACACCCTGCCCAAGGGTGCCAGCCGCCAGTTCCAGCACGATGGCGTGACCGTTACCGTCACCGGCATCAGCAAGGGTGCAGGCATGATCCGCCCGAACATGGCCACCATGCTCGGCTACATCGCCACCGACGCCAAGGTTGCCCCGGCGGTGCTCAAGGACCTGATGCTGGACGGCGCCAACAAGTCGTTCAACCGCATCACCATCGATGGCGACACCTCGACCAACGACTGCTGCATGCTGATCGCCACAGGCAAAGCCAACCTGCCGGAAGTGACCGAAGCCAGCGGCGCGCTGTTCGAAGCGCTGAAAAAGGCGGTGTTCGAAGTGTGCATGGACGTGGCCCAGGCAATCGTCCGTGACGGCGAAGGCGCCACCAAGTTCGTGACCGTGCAGGTTAATGGCGGTGGCAACCACCAAGAGTGCCTGGACGTCGGCTACGCCGTGGCCCATTCGCCGCTGATCAAGACCGCACTGTTTGCCTCGGACCCGAACTGGGGCCGCATTCTGGCCGCCGTTGGCCGGGCCGGCGTACCGGAGCTGGATGTAAGCCTGATCGATGTGTACTTGGACAGCGTGTGCATCGCCAGCAAAGGCGGCCGTAGCCCGAGCTACACCGAAGCGCAGGGTTCGGCAGTGATGGCCCAGGAAGAGATCACCATCCGCATCGAGCTGGGCCGTGGCCAGTGCAGCGAAACCATCTGGACCACCGACCTGTCCCACGAGTACGTGAAGATCAACGCCGAATACCGTACCTGATAGAGCTGGGGCCGCTTTGCGGCCCTTTCGCCGGCAAGCCGGCTCCCACAGGTTCAGGCCCTGTGCTGTACCTGTGGGAGCCGGCTTGCCGGCGATGGGCTGCAAAGCAGCCCCCAAAAATCCAAAACGATGGAGCCGAACCATGAGCTATCACCTGATCATCGGCGACAAACTGTATTCCTCCTGGTCGCTGCGTGGGGCCCTGGCCCTCGAGCTGGCTGGCGTGCCTTACGAAGAATCCCTGATCAAACTCAACCAGCCTGACACCCGTCAGCGCCTGCTGGCCTTTTCCGCCACTGGCAAGGTGCCGCTGCTGAAGACCGAGCACGGCGTGATTGCCGACTCGCTGGCCATCGCCGAGTACCTCAACGAACGCCACCCCGAAGCCCAGCTGTGGCCTGCCGACGTGGCGGCGCGGGCCCAGGCCCGTTCGGCCTGCGCGCAGATGCACAGCGGCTTCTTTGCCCTGCGCGGCGCCATGCCGTTCGACCTGTCGCGCGACCAGGCGCTGGAAAGCGTGCCGCTGGACGTACAGATCGACATCGACCGTATCGTGGCGTTGTGGTCCGAATGCCGCTTGGTCGCCAAGGACAGCGGGCCGTTCCTGTTCGGCAAGGCGAGCCTGGCCGATGCTTTCTTCGCCCCAGTGGCTGTGCGCTTGCGTACCTACCGCGTGGAGGTACCCGCAGAGGCGGCAACCTATATCGAAACCATTTACCAGTGGCCGGCCTTCCAGGCCTGGCAGCAGGCAGGCCTGGCGGAGCGTGAAGGGTGAAACGGATTCATGTTGTAGCCGCTGTCATTCGCGGCGCTGACGGTCGCATTCTGATCGCACGCCGTGCCGATACCCAGCACCAGGGCGGCCTGTGGGAGTTCCCGGGCGGTAAGGTGGAACAGGGCGAAAGCGTCGAAGCGGCGCTGGCCCGTGAACTGCGCGAGGAGCTGGGCATCGAAGTGAGTCGTTCGCGTGCGCTGATCAAGGTCAGCCACGACTACCCGGACAAACAGGTGCTGCTGGATGTGCGTGAGGTCGAGGCGTTCACTGGCGAGCCTCATGGCGCCGAGGGCCAGCCGCTGGAGTGGGTTGCCCCACGCGATTTGCCGCAGTACGAATTCCCCGAGGCTAACAAGCCGATCGTTGCCGCCGCGCGGTTGCCGGACCAGTACCTGATCACCCCGGAAGGCCTGGAGGTGCCGCAGATGCTCAAGGGCATCCAGAAAGCGGTGGCCAATGGCATTCGCCTGATCCAGCTGCGTGCCCCGGACATGTACGACCCCAAGTACCGCGACGTGGCGGTGGATGCGGTCGGCTTGTGCGCGGGCAAGGCGCAGCTGATGCTCAAGGGGCCGCTGGAGTGGCTGGGGGACTTCCCGTCGGCGGGTTGGCACCTGACCGCTGCGCAACTGCGCAAGTACGCCGCCAAGGGCCGGCCGTTCCCTCAGCAGCGCTGGCTGGCGGCGTCCTGCCACAGTGCCGAAGAGCTGGCGCTGGCGCAGCAGATGGGGGTGGACTTCGTGACCTTGTCGCCGCTACAGGCGACCAAGACCCACCCTGAAGCGGTGCCGTTGGGTTGGGATGAGGCGCAGCGCCTGATCGCTGGGTTCGACCAGCCGGTTTACCTGCTGGGTGGTGTTGGGCCGGGTGAGCGGGAGCAGGCCTGGGCTGCCGGAGCGCAGGGTGTGGCCGGGATTCGGGCGTTCTGGCCTGAGATCTGAGTCGCCTGCAACAGGGGCCGCTTTGCGGCCCATCGCCAGCAAGCCAGCTCCCACAGGTACTGCGCGGTCGAGGTGGGAGCTGGCTTGCCGGCGATGGGCTGCAAAGCAGCCCCAAAAATATCAGCCTTCAGGTTTTTCAGCGGGCTGCCACAAAACCTCCGCCACCCCCTGGCGCCGCCCAATGATCCGCGCCGCCACAAACAGCAGGTCGGAAAGCCGGTTGATGTACGCCAACCCAAACCTCTCCAGCGGCTCTACCGCATTCAACTGCTGACACCGGCGCTCTGCACTGCGCGCCAAACTCCGGCACACATGCGCCTGCGCCACCAGCATCGAACCACTGGGCAAAATGAAGTTCTTCAACGGCCCCAGCTCTTCGTTCCACACATCGATGGCCGCCTCCAGGCGTTCCACCTCGGCCTGGTTCAACGCCTGGTAGCTGGGCATCGCCAGTTCGCCACCCAGGTCGAACAAGCGGTGCTGGCACGGCGCCAACACTGCGCTCACCTCATCCAGCTTCTGCTCGGCCAGCCCGGCCAACAGCACGCCCAACTGGCTGTTGAGGCTGTCTACCTCACCAATGGCTTCGATGCGCGGGTGGTCCTTGGGCACTCGGCGTCCGTCACCCAGGCCGGTTTCGCCTTGGTCGCCAGTGCGGGTGTAGATCTTCGACAGGCGATAGCCCATGTCACTTCTCCGTCGGGGGGGGCGCCGCCGTTGCCGGCTGGCCGAGGGGCAGGCGCAGGGTGAAGCAGGTGCCCTGGCCGGGGGTGGACTGCACCTCCATCTGCCCCTTGTGGTTGTTGGTAATGATGAAGTACGAGACCGACAGGCCCAGCCCGGTGCCCTGGCCGATCTCCTTGGTGGTGAAGAAGGGCTCGAAGGTTCGCTTGCGCACCCCTTCGGGCATGCCGACGCCGTTGTCCTCGACTTGGATTTCCGCCCATGGCGGGTTCAGCCGAGTGCGCAGGGTGATGCGCCCCGGCTCGCTGGGCTGCGGGCGCTGATGGATGGCCTGGGCCGCGTTTTTCAGCAGGTTGAGCAGTACCTGCTCCAGCTCGTTGGCGGTGCAGGGAACTGGCCCCAGCGCGGGGTCGAACTGGCGCACGATGGCCTGGCCCTTGAAGTCGAAGCCGATCGCCAGGTCGAAGTCGTTGCCGGCAATCTCCACTGCCTGGTCGATCAGTGCCGGCAGGTCGCAGGGCGCCAGTTGGCGGTTGCTGCGGCGGCTGAAACTGAGCATGTGGGTAACGATCTTCGCTGCCCGGGCACCTGCCTGCTGAATGCCATCGAGCAATTGCGGCACTTCGCGGCTGGCCAAATAGCGATTGACTGTGGCCAGGTCGATGTCCAGCTCTTGGGCCTGCTCCTGGTTGCGCGCAAGCTCCGGGGACAAACGCCGACGTATGTTCTGCACGTTGTGCAGGATGGCGCCCAGCGGGTTGTTGATCTCGTGAGCCATGCCGGCTGCCAGGCCGCCGACCGAGAGCATTTTCTCGGATTGCACCATCATCTCTTCCAGTGACAGGCGCTGGGTGATGTCGTCGATGCGGATGACCACGCCGCGCCCACCGCCGCCGGTCAGTGGGTAGAAGGTCAGGGCGTAGTGGCGCAGGTCCTCGTCCTTGGCCCAGGTGACCCGCTCGATTTTCGCCACGCGGTGCTTTTCCACGGTGTCCTTCAATTGCGGCAAGAACGGTTTGAGCGGCTCGAAGGCGATGAAGATTGGCTGGTTCAGCGCTTCGTCCAGGGGCGTGCCGGAAAGCACCGTGGCTTCGTGGTTCCACTGGGTTACGTAAAGCTGCTCGTCGAGGGCAATCAGCGCCGAGGGCATCGAGTCGATGATGCTGTTCAGGTAGTTCTGAAAGCCCGTGAGCTTTTTCTCGATCTTGCTGCGTACCTGGACTTCCAGCTCCAGCTTGCGGTTGGTGTGGCGGGTTTCCTCGGCCAGGCCCTGGGCCTGGTCATAGGCGTCCTGAAACTCATCGCGGGTGCGCTTGAGCTGCTGTTCGCGGGCTTCGATGCGCGACAGCATGGTGTTGAAGGCTTCGGCCAGGCTGCCGATCTCGTCATCGTTACCGCGCTGGGCACGCAGGGCATAGCTTTCTTCGCGGGTGACCTGGCGGCTGAGCTCTTCGAGCTGGTTGATCGGTTGGGTGATCAGGCGCTTGATCTGGCGGGCGATAACCAGCCACAGCAAGATGCTGAACACCAGGATACCCAGGCTGGCGCTGAGGGTGCCGGTGTAGAAGGCTGTGGGCAGTTCGCTGCTGGCTACCAGCAGCAAGTGCGCCGGCGGGTTGGCATCGCGTGGCATGCGGATGAGTTGGGTGCTGCGAAACTCCATCAGGCGCCAGCCGTCGATGTCGCGAAAACGCTTGGGCAAGGCCAGCGGCTCGCCATGTTGCAGTTGCGCCAGTATGCGGCCGTCGCCCCCATAGATGGCGGCGGCGCGTAGCGGGGTGTAGCTGTCCAGCTCTTTGAGCAGGGCGCTGGCGGTGTCCGGGGTATCCCCGGCACGGGCCGCCAGCTGTGGGTTGGCCACCAGCCGGCCGATAGTCTGCAGCGCTTGCGGCGCCATGCTTTCCTGGGTGATCCAGTAGGCCGCGCTGATGAAGGTGAGGTTGGCCACCAGCAGAATGGTCACCAGCAACACCAGCAGGGCCGCCAGCAGCTTCTGCCCGACCGGGAGGTTTTCCAGGCGTTGGCGCAAGGTCATGGGCTAGGCAATGTCCGTATCCGGTTGAAAGGGCCGCGTCAGTCGCAGGGTAAGCCGCGTGCGCGCAGGTTATCGACCAGGCGTTGCAGCAGGCGTTCCAGCGTGGGCAGCTGCAGGCCGTGACGGCCAGCGGCGCGGCAGGCATGGCCGAGCAGGTAGTGCACCTCGGTGCGCCGGCCTGCGCGCACGTCCTGGTACATGGAAGAGTAGTTGGCCGCAGTGGCAAGGATCACCCGCTGGACTTCTTCGTCCAATTCAACCGCCGCCTCCGGCTGGCCGCAACGGCGCAGTAACTGGGCCAGTTCGGCGCACAGCGCCTGCACTTCACCGAGGTGCCCGAGCAGCCCGCCGTTCTGGCAGTCGTGCAGCACGGTCAGCGGGTTGATGGCGCAATTGAGCGCCAGTTTGCGCCACAGGCGGGTAAGGATATCCACGGTCCACTCGGCGGGGATGCCGGCCTGGTGCAGGTCATCGAACCAGGCCGGCATCGCCGGGTTGCGTGGGTCGCCCAGCCAGTTGAAGCCGTGCCCGGCAAAGCGCACGTGCCAGTCACTCTCGCGGAAGGCCCCTTCGGTACTGGAGACGAAGATGCAGCGCGCATGCGGCACCAGGTCGGCGACTTCGTCCTGGCTGCCGAGGCCGTTCTGCAGCAGCAGCACTTCGGCACCGTCGGCCAGGCGCGGCGCCACGCCGGCAATGGCCGGGGCGGCGTCGTAGGCTTTGCAGGCCACCAGCAGGCGGTGGATCGGGCCGTGTGCCTGCGCGATTTCGCCAGGGATCGCGTAGTGGTGGGGCTGGTCCTGTTCGACCAAGGTCAGGCCGCCGGCCTGCTGGTAGGCTTGCAACCGCTGCCCATCCCGCAGGATCAGGCTCACGGCCTTGCCCGCGCGCGCCAGGCGGCAAGCCCACAGGCTGCCCAGGCTACCGGCGCCGAGAATATGCCAGGTGCTGCTCATATGCGTTTCGCAACCCGTTATAATGAGCCCGCATTTTAACCGTCAAACCCAGCGCGCTCCATCTTCAGCCTGAGCGCGCTTTTATTTTGGGAGAACAACCATGCCTTCGTTCGACGTGGTATCGGAACTGGACAAGCACGAAGTGCAGAACGCGGTCGATAACGCCATCAAGGAGCTGGACCGCCGCTACGACCTCAAGGGCAAAGGCACCTTCGAGTTCAAAGACAAAGATCAGACCGTGATGCTTACCGCCGAGGAAGAGTTCCAGCTCGAGGCGATGCTGGAAATCCTGCGCCTGGCGCTGGTCAAGCGCAAGATCGACGTGAAGTGCCTGGAAACCAAGGACCCGTATCCTTCCGGCAAGGAAAAGAAACAGGAAGCCAAGTTCCGCGAAGGCATCGACAAGGAGCTGGCCAAGAAAATCGTCGCCACCATCAAGGATGGCAAGCTGAAAGTGCAGGCCGCCATCCAGGGCGAGCAGGTACGGGTTACCGGTAAAAAGCGTGACGACCTGCAGGAAGCCATTGCCTTGCTGCGCACCAAAGAATTCGACATGCCGCTGCAGTTCAACAACTTCCGCGACTGATGCAGGTGTCGCCCGGAACCCCGATGGCCTAATGATGTCCATGGGGGCCGAGGCTGCGCAACCATGCGCGGCCTGTTTACCGTGTACTTGCCGCTCGGCATCAGGAGATGAATATGGATTTGAACGCTGAAGTCGATCAGCTGGTCCGCCAATCGCAAGCCTGGATCCCTTTGATCATGGAGTACGGCAGCCGTGTGCTGCTGGCATTGTTGACCCTGGCAGTCGGCTGGTGGGTCATCAACAAGGTCAGCGCCCGGCTGGGCAAGCTGGTGGGTATGCGTAATGCCGATGTGGCGTTGCAAGGCTTCATCAGCACCTTGGCCAACATCATCCTGAAGATTCTGCTGTTCGTCAGCGTTGCCTCGATGATTGGTATCGAGACCACTTCGTTCGTTGCCGCCATCGGTGCCGCTGGCCTGGCCATTGGCCTGGCGTTGCAAGGCAGCCTGGCCAACTTCGCCGGTGGTGTACTGATCCTGATGTTTCGCCCGTTCCGCATCGGTGACTGGATCGAAGCGCAGGGTGTTTCCGGTACCGTCGACAGCATCCAGATCTTCCACACCGTGCTGCGTACCGGTGACAACAAGACGGTGATCATGCCCAACGGCAGCCTGTCCAACGGCATCATCACCAACACCAACCGTCAGCCGACGCGCAAGGTGGTGTTCGATGTGGGCGTGGACTACGAAGCAGACCTGCAGATGGCGCGCAATGTGCTGCTGGAGTTGGCGAAGGACCCGCGTGTTCTGCCAGACCCTGCACCGCAGGCGGTCGTGGCGACGCTGGGCGATAGCTCCATTACGGTATCGCTGCGCTTGTGGACCAAGACGTCGGATTATTGGGATGTGATGTTCATGCTCAACGAGCATGCGCGTGACCGGTTGAAGGCTGAAGGGATCGACATTCCGTTCCCGCAGCGGGTGATTCGCGTGGTGCAGGAGACTGCCGCGCAGTAATACGGTGTTGAAGCCGGGGCCGCTGCGCGCCCCATCGCCGGCAAGCCAGCTCCCACAGCGACATCGCAGCCCTCAGGCCTGTGTATTACCTGTGGGAGCTGGCTTGCCGGCGATGGGGCGCAAAGCGGCCCCGGTTTTTTTACACTTGTTCACAGCAATATCCCGGCATTTCTGGCATATAGCCTGACCCCACCTGCCACACCCAGCACGCCATCATGAAACCACTGCTGTACATCACCCCCCTGCGCGCCTTGCTGTTCGGCCTGACCTTGGCCCTGTTCGAGCTGCTTACCTACCTGGCCAGCGATGCGGTCATGCCAGCCATGCCAGTGGTGGTTGCAGACCTGAACGCCAGCCCCGAATACATCCCCCATGCCCTCAACCTGTACCTGCTGGGTGGTGTGGTGCTGCAATGGCTGATCGGCCCGCTGGCCGACCGTTATGGCCGGCGCCCGCTGCTGCTGGCCGGCTGTACGTTCTTCGGCGTGGCCTGCCTGGCCACCTTCTGGGTCCATGACATCGGCCTGTTCAACCTGTTGCGCCTGCTGCAGGGCATCGGCTTGGGCTTTGTGGTCACGGTCAGCTACCCGGCCCTGAACGAAGCCTTCAGCGAGGCAGATGCCGTGCGCATGATGGCGCTGCTGGCCAACATCGCCTTGCTGTCGCCGCTGCTCGGGCCACTGGTAGGCACCTTGCTGCTGCAGTGGTTGGATTGGCGGTGGCTGTTCGTGGCCTTTGCCATCGGCGCGGTGCTGGCCTGGCTGCTGTTGTACCGCCTGATGCCGGAAACCCTCGGGGTAGAGCGCCGTGACGGCACGCGCCTGGCGTTCACACCGATCCACCTGTTGCCGCTGCTGGCCGGTTACGGCCAGTTACTGGCCAATCGCCGCTTTGTCGCTGGCAGCGCGGCCCTGGGCCTGGTCGGTTTGCCGCTGATCGGTTGGATCGGCCTGTCGCCGGTGTTGCTGATTCACCATGAGGGGCTGAGCACCCTGGAATACGCCCTGTGGCAACTGCCGGTGTTTGGCGGGCTGATCCTTGGCAACCTGATCATCAACCGTATCGCCGACCGCTACCCGCTGCCGGCCCTGGTGCGTGGCGCGCTGTGGCCGTACCTGGCCGGGCTGTGTCTGATGGTGCTGGCGACCTGGTACTGGCCGAGCGTGACCAGCATGGTGGCGGGCCTGTCGCTGTACGCGCTGGGGCTGGGTATAGCCAATGCGGTGCTGTACCGCATGACGCTGTTCGCCAGCGAGCAGAGCAAGGGCCTGGTCTCGGCCATGTTGGGGATGATCACCATTGCCTTGCTGGGGCTGGGCGGGGCACTACTGGCGATGATTGGCGCCGGTGCCAGTTTGCTGCACTTTGCCCTGGCGGCGGGGGTGGCGGGGGCGTTAGCGCTGTGGCCGCTGTGGTTCGTGGTGGGTGGGCGGCCTGGGGAAGGGGCGGTCGCTCGGTAATCCTTATTGCCTGAGCTGGCCTCTTCGCGGGCAAGCCCGCTCCTACACTCGTTGTGGCAGCGGGCTTGCCGGCGAAGAGGCCAGATCAGGCAGTACACATCTGTCAGGGCCGCTCAGCCGCCGAATGTTCCTCTGCCACTGGGGTGCCTCGCCCCGCCTCCTGGCGCCACTGCAAGGCAATCAGGATGAGGGTTGGCACGCCCAGCAGGGCGGTGATCAAGAAGAAGTCGTGGTAACCGAACTTCTCCACCATCACCCCCGAATACCCGCCGATCAGCCGCGGCAACAACAGCATGATCGAGCTGAGCAAGGCGTACTGGGTCGCCGAGAACTTGAGGTTGGTCAGGCTCGACAGGTAGGCGACGAAGGCCGAGGTGGCCATACCCGAGCTGAAGTTATCCAGCGAGATGGTCACCACCAACATCTGCAGGTTCGGGCCCATGTCGGCCAGCATCAGGAACAGGATGTTGGTGCCCGCCGAGGCCACACCGCCCATGAACAGGATCGGCATGATGCCGAAACGCACGATCAACAGGCCGCCAACCCCGGCACCGACCAAGGTCATGATCAGGCCGAAGATCTTGCTGACGCTGGCGATCTGGTCCTTGGTGAAGCCCATGTCGATGTAGAACACGTTGGCCATCACCCCCATCACCGTGTCCGACATGCGGTAGGTGGCAATCAGGCCAAGCAACAGCAAGGCCTGCCAACGGTAGCGGGCAATGAAGTCGTTGACCGGGGTAAGTACCGGGGCCAGGCCGCGACGGCCCAGGCTGGACAGGCACGCCCAGCTCAGCAGCACGTAGAGGATCAGGCGCAGGAAGGCGCGGTCTTCCAGCAGCAGGTCCAGTGGCGTGGCATCACCAGCGATGACGCTGGACCAGCCGGTGTTGAACATTTGGGTGAAACTGGCCGGTACCGACACCAGCAGAATGATCAGCACGAACACCGAAGCCAGCTGGTGCGCCAGCCCATAGCGTGCTGCCGACAGCTGGGTGCGCAGGGGTACCGGTGGCTCGCGCATGATCAGGGTGGTGAACACGGCGGGCAGCATCATCACGGCGAACATGACGTAGGTACCGGCCCAGGCTTTGTGCAAATAGCTGAAACCGGTGGAGCCGAACCATTCGGCGAAGAACAGTGCACCGGCCGTGGCAAGTAGGGCCGCCACGCGGTAACCGGCCATGTAGCTGGCGGCCAGCGCAGCCTGGCGCTGGTCGTCGGCGATTTCCAGGCGGTAGGCATCGACGGCGATGTCTTGGGTGGCCGAGGCGAAGGCTACCAGGACCGCCAAGGCGATCAGCCATGACAGGTGCTGCTGTGGGTCGCACAGGCTCATGCCAACCAGCCCGATCACCACCAGCGCTTGCGACAGCAGTAGCCACGAACGCCGGCGCCCCAGGCCGCCCAACAGGGGCAGGCGCCATTGGTCGAGCAGCGGCGACCACACCCACTTGAAGGCGTAGGCCAGGCCGATCAGGCTGGCATAACCAATGGTCTCGCGGGCCACACCCGCTTCGCGCAGCCACACCGACAAGGTCGAGAACACCAGCATGTAAGGCAGGCCGGCAGCGAAACCGAGCAGCAAAAGTACCAAGGTTGACGGGCTGGCATAGGCAGCAAGCGCAGCGCGCCAGGTTTTACGGGGCATGGGCCAACATCTGCCTCAAGTTTACGAAAACAAAACGCGCACTCTAACCGCTGTGCTCCATCGGGCGCCAGCCATGGCGCGTCATATCCACACGATTGTTGGTTACATTTACACCCTCCGCGCGCAGCCGCGCCCGTTGCTCATCGCCTGACGGCGTACCCAATGCCAGGCTCAGCCGGCCGCCTGCGGCAAGTACCCGATGCCAGGGTAGGCGGGTGTCCGCGGGCAGTTGCCCAAGGGTGCGCCCAACCCAGCGCGCCGCGCGCCCAAGCCCTGCCAGCTCGGCCAGTTGGCCATAGCTGACCACCTTACCCGCTGGCACTTGGCCTAGTACTGAATACAGTGCCGTTCGTCGGCCCTCGGCAGCGTCGAGGGCATGCTCGTATCCATCAGACATCAGGCCCCCCAAGGGCTGCAGATGAAACCGGACCGGCGGTGTGGCAAATGAGAGTTGAACTCAACGGCATGCTTCCGGTCTGTCCTTGCTCTGGTCGTCGGTATCTGGATAATGCCCGGCTTTTTTCGTCGAATCGAACACGTAGTCCGCTTATGTATTCTAGATCCTCGCTATGCCTGCTCGCTGCTTTCTTGTTCGCCGCCCCGGTGTTCGCCGATACCGTGTGGATGAAGAACGGTGACCGGCTTAGCGGCAAAATCAAAGTTTTCGATGGCGGCAAGCTGCTGCTGGAAACGCCCTATGGCGGGTCCATCGCCTTGGACTGGAAACAGGTCCAGACCCTGGAGAGCGACCAGGAGATGCTGGTCAAGCAAGACGCCTACAGTGGTGAGAAGGCCAAGTCGCTGAAAGCCGCCGAGCCTGGCAAGGTGACCCTGGCCAATGGCGAGGCGCCGAAGACCGTGGAGCTGGCTAGCATCGAGCAAATCATGAAGCCCAAGCCGCTGGTAGAGGACTTTGTGTGGAAAGGCAACGTCGACGTGGCGCTGGACTACAAGCGTGCCGAGAACGACACCGACGACTACGACGTCGGCTTCAAGACCACCGCCCGCCACGGCCGGTGGCGGCACAACGCCGAAGGCGAATACAACCGCGAGAGCAAGGACGACGTCACCACCACCGACAACTGGAGTGCCGAGTACGCCTTGGACCGCTTCCTCACCGAGAAGTGGTTCTGGCAGGGGCGTGCGGAATACAAGCGTGACCGCATCGAAGACCTGGCCCGCCAGCGTACGGTGGGTACCGGCCCGGGTTATCAGTTTTGGGACGATGAGTTAGGCGCCTTCTCGCTGGGCTCGCTGCTCAACCGCACTGACTTTGAATACCAGGATGGCGCCAAGGACAACTTCTATTCCGCAGCGGTGAAGTGGGACTACACCCGCTACCTGATCGGCAAGAACGTACAGTTGTTTACCAACGGCGAATTCGCCAAGCCACTGGGTGGCGTGGCCGACTACGCGCTGGATGCCGAGGTTGGCCTGCGCTACAAGGTCACCGAATGGGCCTCGCTCAACCTCAAGGCGGAGAAGGACATCATTACCGGTACCCGTGAGAGCGACTTGGACAAGACCCGGTATACCGCGGGCTTTGGCGTCACCTGGTAATTCTTTTGGGGCTGCGCAGCAGCCCCATTGGCACTGGTACTCATAATGCTTATCTTGTGGCCTTCCAGTTTGCCGCCAGGAGCACTCTCAGTGAGTACCAATGCCATCCGTCCCGCCCGGGAACTGCTGCTAAAGGAATACCGCGGCGTGCTCTCGACCCATTCCAAGTCGATGCCCGGCTACCCCTTCGGCTCGGTCGTGCCGTACTGCCTGGATGCTCAGGGCAACCCGCTGATCCTCATCAGCCGCATCGCCCAGCACACCCACAACCTGCAGCAAGACCCCAAGTGCTCGTTGCTGGTAGGCGAGCGCGAGGCCGAGGATGTGCAGGCCGTGGGGCGCCTGACGGTAATGGCCAAGGCACACAAGCTGGTGGAGGAGGCTGCCATCGAGGCCGCTGCCGAACGCTACTACCGCTATTTCCCGGACGCAGCCAACTACCACAAGGCCCACGACTTCGACTTCTGGGTGCTGCAGCCGGTGCGCCACCGCTACATCGGCGGCTTCGGCGCGATCCACTGGCTGGACCAGGTAACCCTTGCCAACCCGTTCGCTGGCAAGGCCGAGGCGAGCATGGTCGAACACATGAACAGTGACCACGCCAACGCCATTGCCCACTACGTCGAACTCACCGACCTGCCACGCCACGTGCCGGCGCAGATGGCCGGGGTGGACAGCGAGGGCATGCACCTGCGCATTGGCCAGGCAGTACACTGGTTGCCTTTCCCGGCTACTTGCAACACGCCGACACAAGTGCGTGAAGCCTTGGTTTTGCTAGCGCGCGCCGACCAGTGGCCAATTGCGACTGACGTTGAGGGTTGAAAAACCGAGCGCACGCATCCATTTGTTGGTCTTATAGGAAGGTTTTCTTCCGACGAGGAATGCTTTGATGCGTGCTTTTCTACTGTTGTTTCTCCTGTTTCCTGTGCTGGAGCTGTTCGTCTTCGTGAAGGTCAGCGCCGCCATCGGTTTCTTTCCGGCGCTATTGCTGATCATCGCCGGCTCCGCACTAGGCGTGCTGGTAATGCGCGTGGCGGGGCTGGCCACCGCACTGCGCGCCCGTGAAAGCCTGCAGCGCGGCGAACTGCCCGCTGAGGATATGTTCCAAGGCATGATGCTGGCGGTGGGTGGTGGCCTGCTGTTGCTGCCAGGTTTCATCAGCGACGTGTTGGGCTTGCTGTGCCTGCTGCCATTCACCCGTCACCTGGCGGCGCGCAAGATGCGTCAGCGTGCCGAGGCCCAGGCCATGCGCCAGCGTGCGTTCCAGGATGACCCGTTCCAGGCACAGCCACCGCGCGACGGCGGTCACCGGCCAAACGTAATCGAAGGCGAATACGAGCGCCGCGACAAGTAATACCCCAGGGGCCGCTCACGCGGCCCCTGCCTTTTCCGTTTGAAGAAATTTTTTGTATATCAAGCCTTGTAATTGAATATGGCGGCCTCATGTATGTGGTCACCGCAAGGTTTCTGGTGGAAACACCAGTCATGACTCAGGCGGTTCGCCTTGTGCGAGCTGCCTTCCGGCAACGCCGGACAGCCTCAACCCGCCGGTGTCGACACCGGCCGATGAAAACCACAATTTGGGAGAGATCGACAATGAAGCTTCGTCCTCTGCATGACCGCGTAGTCATCCGTCGCAGCGAAGAAGAATCGAAAACCGCTGGCGGTATCGTCCTGCCGGGTTCGGCCGCTGAAAAACCAAACCGCGGCGAAATCGTTGCTGTTGGCACCGGTCGCGTTCTGGAAAACGGCGAAGTACGTGCGCTGGCCGTTAAAGTCGGTGACAAAGTGGTTTTCGGCCCTTACTCGGGCAGCAACACCGTGAAAGTCGATGGCGAAGACCTGCTGGTCATGGCCGAAAACGAAATCCTCGCCGTTATCGAAGGCTGATTTCCCCGACTTCCCGTTACTCCAAAGAATTCCAAGGATTAAACGATCATGGCTGCTAAAGACGTAAAATTCGGCGATTCCGCTCGTAAGAAAATGCTGGTTGGTGTCAACGTTCTGGCTGACGCGGTAAAAGCGACCCTGGGCCCGAAAGGCCGTAACGTGGTCCTGGCGAAAAGCTTCGGCGCGCCGACCATCACCAAGGACGGCGTTTCCGTCGCCAAAGAAATCGAGCTGAAAGACGCCTTCGAGAACATGGGCGCCCAGCTGGTCAAGGAAGTTGCTTCCAAGGCCAACGACGCTGCCGGTGACGGCACCACCACCGCTACCGTTCTGGCTCAGGCCATTGTCAACGAAGGCCTGAAAGCCGTCGCTGCTGGCATGAACCCGATGGACCTGAAGCGCGGCATCGACAAGGCCACCGCTGCCGTTGTCGCCGAGCTGAAGAACCTGTCCAAGCCATGCGCCGACTCCAAGGCCATCGCCCAGGTAGGTACCATCTCCGCCAACTCCGACAACTCCATCGGTGAAATCATCGCCGAAGCCATGGAAAAAGTCGGTAAAGAAGGCGTGATCACCGTTGAAGAAGGCTCGGGCCTGGAAAACGAACTGTCCGTCGTAGAGGGCATGCAGTTCGACCGTGGCTACCTGTCGCCGTACTTCGTCAACAAGCCGGACACCATGGTTGCCGAGCTGGAAGGCCCGCTGCTGCTGCTGGTCGACAAGAAAATCTCCAACATCCGTGAGCTGCTGCCAGTGCTGGAAGCCGTTGCCAAGGCCGGCCGCCCACTGCTGATCGTTGCTGAAGACGTTGAAGGCGAAGCGCTGGCTACCTTGGTAGTCAACAACATGCGCGGCATCGTCAAGGTTGCTGCGGTCAAGGCTCCGGGCTTCGGCGACCGCCGCAAGGCCATGCTGCAGGACATCGCTGTCCTGACTGGCGGCCAGGTCATCTCCGAAGAAATCGGCCTGTCCCTGGAAACCGCTACCCTGGAGCACCTGGGTAACGCCAAGCGCGTCATCCTGTCCAAGGAAAACACCACCATCATCGACGGCGCTGGCGCCGACGGCGAGATCGAAGCACGCGTCAAGCAGATCCGTGCTCAGATCGAAGAAACTTCCTCGGACTACGACCGTGAGAAGCTGCAAGAGCGTCTGGCCAAGCTGGCTGGCGGTGTTGCCGTGATCAAGGTCGGTGCCGGCACCGAAGTTGAAATGAAAGAGAAGAAAGCCCGCGTTGAAGACGCCCTGCACGCTACCCGTGCAGCCGTTGAAGAAGGCGTGGTACCTGGCGGTGGTGTTGCCCTGGTGCGCGCCCTGTCGGCCATCGTTGACCTGAAAGGCGACAACGAAGACCAGAACGTCGGTATCGCCCTGCTGCGTCGCGCTGTTGAAGCGCCGCTGCGCCAGATCACTGCTAACGCCGGCGACGAGCCAAGCGTTGTTGCTGACAAGGTCAAGCAAGGTTCGGGTAACTTCGGTTACAACGCTGCTACCGGCGAGTACGGCGACATGATCGAGATGGGCATCCTGGACCCAGCCAAGGTCACCCGTTCGGCGCTGCAAGCTGCTGCTTCGATTGGCGGTCTGATGATCACCACCGAAGCCATGATTGCTGACGCTCCGAGCGAAGCCCCAGCTGGCGGCGGCATGCCAGACATGGGCGGCATGGGTGGCATGGGCGGCATGATGTAAGCCAGCCTTACCCCCTGCACCATGAAAAAGCCCCGGTTCGTGAGAACCGGGGCTTTTTCGTTTGCCTTGTTAGGGCCAATGGGGCCGCAAAGCGGCCCCTGGCTTAGGCGACGCTACGTTCGGCGGCTGGCGCTTCCACCATCCCTCGGCGATACAGAACCAGGTAATACGAGCCCAACCCGATCAACCAGCAGAACACCGCCGTCCAGACGTTGTGCGAGAGGAAATGCGCGCCTTGCATCATCCGCCCCAGCGACAGCACCGACCCGGCGACAAAGGCCACCGTCAACGCCACCCGCGCCAGCCGCGGCTTGCGGTCACGCAGCATGAAGAACAGGCCGAACAGGCAGAACCCCGTCGCTGCATGCCCGCCCGGCCAGCACAACCCGGGCTTGTCGGTCGCCGGCCGTGGCTCCAGCAACTTGCTGTAGGTTTCGCTGCCGCCAAACTGGGTCAGGCTCCACGGGCACTGCACCTGGGTCACCTTCTTCAGTGGCGTGACGAACGCTGTGGACAGCCCCAGTGCCAGCACCAGGCAACCCAACTCGCGGCGCCAGCCAAACAGGCGCTTCCAGAAGAAGCTGGCAGCAAAAGTCACCAGCGACAGCACTCCCAGCAGAATCACCCCCTGCTTGACCCGGTCATGCAGAATGTTTTCCAGCAAATAGCTGTGGCGGCCAATGAACTGCCCGGCAGCAGGGTCGAAGAATAGATTGGCAATGTCCATGTCGACCGAGGTCAGTTCCAGCAGGACCAAGCCCAGTGCAGTCGCCAGGGGGAGGCCCAGGTACAGCCAGAAATTAATCGGGCGAGGGCGGGTTCGTTGCTGCATGGCGGCTCCAGGGTGGGAAAAAGATCGGGCATTGTCGGCCTCCCGCTATCCTGTGTCCGTGAAGGATCAGTGAAAAAACCGTCAAGTCCGGTGAATTTTCCTTGGGGCTGGCAGCGTGCAAGCATAGGCCTTAAGCTGCGCCTGCCGCGCACCACAGCGAGAAGCGCCGCACAGGAGAAACCGATGCGCATTCTTTTGGTTGAAGACAACCGCGATATCCTGGCCAACCTGGCCGATTACCTAGGCATGAAGGGCTACACCGTAGACTGCGCCCAAGATGGCCTGTCCGGCCTGCACCTGGCGGCCACCGAGCACTACGATCTGATCGTGCTCGAC
Source organism: Pseudomonas sp. Leaf58 (assembly GCF_003627215.1). Lineage (NCBI taxonomy): Bacteria > Pseudomonadati > Pseudomonadota > Gammaproteobacteria > Pseudomonadales > Pseudomonadaceae > Pseudomonas > Pseudomonas sp. Leaf58. The sequence continues at coordinate 4,396,176 of NZ_CP032677.1, read as the reverse complement.
ATCATGCTGCCCGGCATTGATGGCTACACCCTGTGCAAGCGCCTACGCGAAGACGCCCGCCGCGACACGCCGGTGATCATGCTCACCGCCCGCGACCAACTGGACGACCGCCTGCAAGGCTTCCGTTCGGGAGCCGACGATTACCTGCTCAAACCCTTCGCCCTGTCGGAGCTGGCCGCGCGTATCGAAGCGGTGCTGCGCCGTGCCCAGGGCGGCGGGCGGCGTACCTTGCAGGTGGCCGACCTCAGCTACGACCTCGATACCCTCGAGGTCACCCGCCAGGGGCGCCTGCTCAAGCTCAACCCAGTCGGCCTCAAGCTGCTGGCGGTGCTGATGCAAAAAAGCCCGCACGTATTGCGCCGCGAAGTGCTGGAAGAAGCCCTGTGGGGCGATGACTGCCCCGACAGCGACAGCCTGCGCAGCCACGTGCACCAACTGCGCCAAGTGATCGACAAACCGTTCGAAAAGCCTCTGCTGCATACCGTCCATGGCGTCGGCTATCGCCTCGCCGAGGGCCGCGATGGAGTTTAAGCAAAGCCTTGCCCAGCGCATCATCATCGCCTTTGCCCTGATGAGCGCGCTGGTGGCCGGGGCCTTCGCCTTCGGCATCGTCGGCACTGTGCACCTGATCGAAGAGCGGCTGATTTCCTCGGTATTGGGCGGTGACCTGCAGCGCCTGCTGCGCATGGACAGCGTGACTGACTGGAGCCACCGGCCGCGCCCCGACCAGCTGTTCTATTTCAGCGGTGGGCGTGACGATTTCGAGCTGCCCAAGGATTTGCGCCACCTCGAGCGGGGTTTCCACGAGGTATTCCGCGACCAGCTGTCGTATCACGCGATGGTCGAGATCGTCGATGGCCGGCGCTATGTGCTGCTGCAAGACCAGAGCGACTTCGAAGAGCGCGAGCGCTTGCTGTTTGCGGTGGTGGTGGTGGGCTTCGTGCTCAGCCTGGTGCTGGCGGTCATCCTCGGCTGGCTGGTAGCGCGTCGGGTGATGGCACCGGTGATCCGCCTGGCGCGCCAGGTGCGCCACCGTGACCAGTTGCTGGGCCTGGCACCGCCACTGGCGCCAGATTATGCCGCGGACGAAGTCGGCCAGCTGGCGGTAGCCTTCGATGATACCTTGGGCCGCCTGCGTGACGCACTGACCCGCGAGCGGCTGTTCACCAGTGATGTCAGCCACGAACTGCGCACACCCTTGATGGTGCTGGCCACCTCGTGCGAGCTGCTGATGGAGAATACGACGCTGGACGCCCGCTCGCGCAGCCAAGTGGAGCGTGTGGCGCGGGCTACCGAAGAGATGCGCGAACTGGTCAAGACCTTCCTGATGCTGGCCCGGGCACAACGCGACGAGGGCGCGGTGGCTTCGCGGGCTACCCTGCGCGAAGTGGCTGACGAACTCGTCGGTGTCTGGCGCGACACCATCGAGCAGAAGGGCCTGACCTTGTATTTCGATGGCCGCGTCAGTGCCAGCCCGGTGCTATACAACGCCACCTTCCTGCAGTCGGTAATGGGCAACTTGCTGCGCAATGCCGCGCACTATACCGACAGTGGCTACATCCGCCTGAGCCTGGAAGCCAACGGTTTCATCGTCGAAGACAGCGGCGTGGGCATCCCTGAAGAGCAACGCGAGGCGATGTTCCGCCCGTTTGTGCGCGGTGATGGGCGGCGCGGTGAGGGACTGGGCCTGGGCCTGTCGCTAGTGCAGCGTATCTGCGACGACCAAGGCTGGCGTGTCACCCTGACATCAACGTTGCCGCACGGCTGTCGTTTCCACGTAGACCTGAGCAGTACCGTCGCCAAGAGCAGTTCACAGGCTTTGGCTGAGTAATGAGTTGTAACGGGTCATCCGGCACTTAACATATTTTTCACATTGGCATGACCTGATTCCAACGCTTGCTTACCTAAGGTGGGCGGAATGGACTCAGGAGATGCCCAATGCGTAGCCCCATCAAGCTTGAATTTTCCGAGAAGTACGACAAAGAACATGCGCGCGAGTACTTCCTCAAGCACCAGGATGGGTTGGCCCGTCGCCTTTCCCACAAGCGCGATGAGCAGCTGGCGCGGCGCGCCCTGGCTTTGGCCGGGGAGCCTGGCCTGGTCCTTGACCTGCCGTGCGGCGCCGGTCGTTTCTGGCCACTGCTGGCAGAAAAGCCCAATCGGGTGATCATCGGCGCCGATAACTCCGAGGCGATGATCGAGACAGCGTGCAGTGCACAACCGCCAGAGGTGGTAGCCCGGGTACGCCCTTTGCAAACTTCGGCGTTTGCCATCGACTTACCGGACAATTCGGTGGATAGCATTTTCTGCATGCGCCTGTTCCACCACATTGGCGAAGCCGCGCACAGAAAGACAATTCTTTCGGAATTTCAACGAGTTAGCCGTGATAGTGTGATCCTGTCACTGTGGGTGGATGGCAACTTCAAGGCCTGGCGCCGGAAAAAGCTCGAGCGTCGCCGCAGTGCCAAGGCCGAGCAGGAAAATTTCCAGAACCGTTTCGTGTTACCGGCCAACACGGTCGAAGAAGAATTCAGGGCTGCCGGCTTTAGAATCCAGGAACGCCTCGACTTCCTGCCGTTCTATGCCATGTGGCGGGTCTATGTATTACGCAAGGGGTAGTGTTTGATGGCTGTAGCCCAGAGTGGGGAGTCGCGGTTCGATTTTTACTGGCGCCAGCAGGGCGAGTGGGTCGAGGAGCCGAACCAGCGGCGCGGTGGTGAGAGCGGCGTGCAACGGCTTAACGATGCCAATGGCAAGCTGCTGTATGCCAAACGCCAGGTCGGGCATATCTACCGTAGCCTGCTGCACCCTTTTGGGCGGCCGACTGTACTGCGTGAACTCGATGCGTTGAACAGCTTCGAGCAACTGGGCGTACGTGTCCCGCGCGTCGTCTTTTGTGGTGCCGAACGCGATGCCGACCACCAGTGGCGTGCGCTGCTGGTGAGTGAAGCCCTCGACGGCTTCATCGAACTCGACACCTGGCATGCCGAAGGTGCCCGTGAGCGTTACCCGCAGGTGGTGCACGAGCGCATGCTCAAGGACCTGGCGGACAACCTGGCGCGCATGCACCTGGGGCATTGGCAGCACGGCTGCCTGTATGGCAAGCACGTATTCATCAAGGTGATTGGCGAGGGCGAGCAGGCTCGGGTCGAGGTGGCACTGCTGGACCTGGAGAAGTGCCGGCGGCGCATCAGCTGCCAGCGCGCGGCGGGTAACGACCTGCGCCAGTTGCGCCGCCATTCGTCGTTGAACGACACCGAGTGGCAGACCTTGCTCTATTTTTACCAGATGGCGTTTGGCAGCGCTGTCAAAGGGTTAGAGCGATGAAACTAGAAATAGCTCGAGCTTTGTTCCTGGTAGTAGGCCTGGCGGTGACCACCGTGGCGGTGGCTGCCTGGGAAGAGCCGAGGCCAACAGTGTTCAGCAAGGCTGAAATGGCCGACCAGTGTGCCCTGCCGCGGGAAGTGAAACCGCAGCAACAGGCCAATGTCGCGCCGGACCAGGACCTGTTGCTGTTCCTGTTCGGTATGCGCCAAGGGTTGCGGCCATTCGGTTGAGCCCGGTGTAGGTAGAAAAGCCAGAGGCCTCGCGATTGCGGGGCCTCTGGCTTTTTTGCGTCTGCCTTGCCCGCGAAAAGGCTGGGTCAGGCTATAGCGGCTTCCTTGGCTTTCGCCTTGTGCGCCAGCAAGGTGTAGATACAGGGCAGCACAAACAGGGTAAACAGCGTGCCGATCGACATCCCGGTGGCAATCACCGTACCGATGTCAAAGCGGCTGACCGCCCCCGCCCCGGTCGCCAGAATCAATGGCACCATGCCGAACACCATCGCCGCCGTGGTCATTAGCACCGGCCGCAGGCGAATCGCCGCCGCTTCCTCGATCGCCTCGCGCACGCTCAAGCCCATTTCCTCTTGCAACTGGTTGGCGAACTCGACAATCAGAATGCCGTGCTTGCTGATCAGGCCGATCAACGTCACCAGCCCAACCTGGGTATAGATGTTCATGCTCGAGATGCCCAGGAACAACGGCAGCAGCGCGCCACAGATCGACAACGGCACCGTCACCAGAATCACCAGCGGGTCGCGGAAGCTTTCGAACTGCGCGGCCAACACCAAGAAGATAATCGCCAGCGCCAGGCCGAAGGTAACCCACAGCGCGCTACCTTCCTGCACGTACTGGCGAGCTACACCGGCATAGTCGAAGGCGAAACCTTCTGGGGCCTCCTCGCGGGCGATCGCCTGCACGGTCTGCAGCGCCTCGCCCAGGCTGACCATGGGCACACCCTGGATGATCGCCGAGTTCAACTGCTGGAACTGGTTGAGCTGGCGCGGCCGGGCGCGGTCGGTGAGGGTAATCAGGGTCGACAGTGGCAGCAGTTGGCCTTGATCGTTCTTCACGTAGTAGTTGTTCAGCCAACCGGGGTTGTCGCGGTATGGCCGCTCGACCTGGGCAATCACTTTGTAGCTGCGGCCTTCGAGGGTGAAGCGGTTGATTTCCGCCTCGCCCAGCAAGGTTGCCAAGGTGCTGCCCAAGGTGTCCATCGACACCCCCATCTGCGCCGCCTTGGCGCGGTCGATATCTACCACCACCTCGGGTTTGTCGAAGGCCAGGTCGATGTCGAGGAAGGCGAACTTGCCTGACTCCTGGGCACGGGCCTTGATGCGCTGGGCCACATCCAGCAGTGCCGGGTAATCGCCCGCGGTGTTGACCACGAACTGGAATGGCAGGCCCTGCCCGGTGCCGGGCAGCGACGGCAGGTTGAAACCAAAGATCTGCAAGCCGCCAATTTCCTCGAGCTTGGCCTGCACCAGTGGCAACAGCTCCATTTGCGTGCGCTCACGCTCGTTCCAGGGCTTGAGCAGGAAGCCGCCGATACCGGTCTGCACGCCATTGAAGCCGTTGATCTGGAACGACGAGTAATACTCGGGGAAGGCCTTGAACAGCGGGGTGAATTCGTCGGTATAGGCGTTGAGGTAATCAAGGTTGGCCGTTTGCGGCGAGCTGCTCATCATGAAGATCACCCCTTGGTCCTCGTTCGGCGCCAGTTCGTTCTGGGTGAACTTCAGCAGCACCGGGATCAGGCACAGAATGATCACGGCAAACACCAGCACCACTGGCCGGCTGTCGAGGGTGGTGTGCAACAGGCGCTGGTAGCGTACCTTCAAGCGTTCGAACAGCAGGTCCAGGCGGTGGGCCAGGCCTTTGGGGTTGTGCTCTTGGCGCAGCAGCAGGGCGCACATCATCGGTGACAGGGTGAGGGCAACGATGCCGGAGATGATCACCGCACCGGCCAGGGTCAGGGCAAACTCCTTGAACAGCGCGCCGGTCAGCCCGGTAAGAAAGCCGATCGGTGCGTAAACCGCCGCCAGGGTGATGGTCATCGACACTACCGGCATGGCAATTTCGCCGGCGCCCTCCAAGGCCGCATCGAACGGCGACTTGCCTTCTTCCATGTGCCGGTGGATGTTTTCCACCACGACAATCGCATCGTCAACCACCAGGCCGATGGCCAGCACCATGGCCAGCAGGGTCAGCAGGTTGAGCGAGTAGCCCATCATTTGCATGAAGAACAGCACGCCGATCATCGACAGCGGAATGGTCACCACCGGGATCAGCACCGAACGCAGGGCACCGAGGAACAAGAACACCACCACAATGACGATCAGCACCGCTTCGCCAAGGGTCTTGATCACTTCGTCGATGGAGGCCTGGATGAACAGCGTGGCGTCGTAGGCGATCGATACCTTCAGCGCCGAGGGCAGCTGGCTTTCCAGCTCGGGCATGATGCGCCGCACTTCCTTGATCACTTCCAGCGGGTTAGCGGCCGGGGTGGCCTTGATGCCGATATAGACCGACGGCGTGCCGTCGAACGAACTGACCGTGTCGTAGTTTTCCGCGCCCATCTCCACCCGTGCCACATCGCCCAGCAGCACACGGCTGTCGCCACTGGTCTTGACGGGCAAGGCCGCGAACGCCTCGGCCGACTTCAGTTCGGTGCTGGCGTTGATGCTGGTGACCACGTATTCGCCCTTTACCTCGCCGGCCGCCGAGAGGAAGTTGTAGCGGCGTACGGCATTGGTCACGTCGGTGGCCGACAAGCCGAAGCCAGCCAGCTTGACCGGGTCGAGCCAGATGCGCATGGCGAACACCTGGTTGCCGAGGATTTCTGCCTCGGCCATACCCGGCAAAGTGGCCAGCTTGGGTTGGATGACCCGCGACAGGTAGTCGGTGATTTGCGGGTTGCTCATCTCCTTGCTGTAGAAGCTGAGGTACATCAGTGCCGAGGCATCGGCGGCTTCCTTGCTCAGCACGGGGTCTTCGGCGTTCTGGGGCAGCTTGTTACGCACTTCGTTGGCTTTGGCCAACAGCTCGGTGAACAGGCGGTCGCTGTCGGCGCCAATGCGCGCATAGATGGAAATGATCGAGAAGTTTTGCCGGCTCACCGAGGTCATGTAGTCGATACCTTCGGCGCTGGCCAGGCTTTGCTGCAGCGGCTGGGTGATATAGCCCTGGATGGTCTCGGCGTTGGCCCCGGGGTAGGCAGTGGTCACCGTGATCAGGGCGTTTTCCATTTGCGGGTACTGACGGATCTGCAGCTTGTTCCAGGCCTGAAAGCCCAGCAGCAGGATCAGCAGGCTGACTACGCTGGCCAGCACTGGGCGGCGAATGAACGGGTCGGTGAACGCCATGCCAGCCTCCTGTCAGTCGTTGCCCGCTGCGCCCTGTTCGGGCTTGAGGGCTTTGTCCTGGCCGATGCGGATCGCGGCGCCGGGGGTGAGCTTCAGTTGCCCGGCGGTCACCACTTGCTCCCCGGCCTGCAAGCCCTTGCTGACCACCACCACGCCGTCACGGCGCTCGCCGGTGTGCACCGTGCGTTGCTCGGCGGTGAGCTGCGGTTGGCCGTTGGCGTCGTTTAGCGGCTTGCCGTCCTTGTCTTTTTTCGGCGTGGCGACGTACACCGAGTTGCCATACAGGGTATAGGTGATGGCACTTTCCGGTACCACTACCTGCGGTTGTGGGTTGGGCAGCAGGATCAGCAGGTTGGCGAACATGCCCGGCAGCAGCTTGCCATCCGGGTTGGCCATGGTCGCGCGCACCAGCAGGTTACGCGTGGTTTCCTCGACCTTGGGGTTGATGGCGCTGAGGCTGGCGGGGAAGGTCTGGCCGGGGTAGGCGGCCACCTGCACCAGCACCTGTTGGCCCAGGCTCAGGTGTGGCAGGGCCTGTTCCGGTACGTTGAAGTCCACATACAAGCTGGATGTGTCCTGCAGGGTGGCGATCACCGTGCCGGCGGCCAGGTAATCGCCTACATCCACCTGGCGAATGCCGATGGTGCCGCTGAACGGGGCGCTGATGCTCTTCTTGGTCTTCGCTGCCTTTAGCTGGTCGACCACCGCCTGGTTGCGCCGGTACTGGGCGGTGAGGCGATCGAACTCGCCGCGGGATATGGCCGAGTCGCCGACCAGTTGGCTACCGCGGCCGAAGTCGACCTTGGCCAGGCCCAGGTCGGCCTGGGCGGTGCCGAGCAGGGCGGTTTCCTGGTCGTCATTGAGCTGCAGCAGCGGTTGCCGGGCCTTGACCTGTTGGCCCGAGTCGAAAAGCACGGCCTTGACGATGCCTTCAACTTCCAGGCTCAGCTCCACGCCCTGCAGCGCCTTGAGGCTGCCGACGGCGGGCAAGCGCTCTTGCCACTGGCGCTGTTCGGCCAAGGCTGCCGCCACGGTGATGGGCGGTTTGGGGGCAGTGAACATCTGGATCTGCTGGTAGATCGAAAAGGCTTTGTAACCCCCCAGGGCCAGCACGATCAGCAGAACCACGGCCAACATGATCAGCATGCGGCGGCGCAGCATAGGTCCGGTTCCTTGGATGCGGTTGTTATTCGCTTAGACACGACAACGGGCGATCCTGCCCACGTGTGGATGGGGGAAGTATTGACTGTTTTTTGGGGGAAGGGGGGGGAAATGCCTGTGCTGGCCTCTTCGCGGGCAAGCCCGCGCCTATAGAGGACGCGCAGTCAAGGGGTTGCGCGGCCCCTGTAGGCGCTGGCTTGCCCGCGAAGAGGCCGACACCGACAGCAGAAAAATCAGACCAGATGCAGGTGGTTGTCCCAGAAACCCGACGGCAGGTTCATCGGTTGCCCAACCGGTTCGGCCTTGCGGCAATCATAAAACCGGCACCGGCCCTGCCCGGAAGTGACGACAAAGCCATCCTTCACTGCGCCAACCCCGGCACAATCGGGCATCGATGCATCTAGCCGCACCGCGCCGCTGTCCAAGTCCCATACGAACAGGCGGTTGGCCCGTGGCGCGGTCAGTGCCACCAACCGAAGCTCGCTGTGGATGGCAACGCTGGCGGTGTATTGAGCCATGGCCTGCAACTGCCGCTCCGGTACCGGGAAAGCCTTGAACGGCTCCCCCGGGCGTTTGATTGCCAGCAGCTCGGCGGTTTCGTCGGCATCGCCCATGAACTGCTGGCAGGCGGCGATGGTGCCATCGCTGCCCACTGCCAGGTGGCGCACGCTGTTCATCTGCTGAGCCAGAGTTTCCTTGCTCAGCAGGGTGCCGTCGCGCTGCATCAGCACCAGGCTCGGCTGCATGGCGTCGAGGTTCATCTCCACCCGGCTTTCGGCCTCGGTGCGAATACCGCCGTTGGCCACGATCAGCGTCTCGCCGTCCGGCAGCCAGGCTACCTCGTGCGGGCCGATGCCGTGGGTAGGGAGCTCGCCGGTGTGTAGCAGGCGCTCACCCTCAAAGCGGTACACGCCGAGCACGCCCCGCCCCGGGTCGGTGGTATCGTTTTCGGTGGCATACAGCCATTCGCCACCTTTGTGCACCACCGCGTGGCCGTAGAAGTGCCGGTTGGGCTGCGAGGCAAGCGTCTGCAGCAGGCGCCCGTCGCGCAAGTCGATCAGGTAACTTTCGGTACCGGGACGGCGGGCGACGAACAGGGCGATAGGCCGCTCGGGGTGATGGATGATGGCGTGACAGCGCTGGGCAACCTGGGTGCTGAACACCTGGCTGCCGTCCAGGCGGAAACCGACGGCATAGTGCTTGCCGTCGCCATCGTCACGCGCCGAGAGCAGCAGGGGTTCGCTGCCTTTGTTGCGGAACAGGCTCCAGCCGCCCAAGGTGAGGGCGCTGAGCAATACGCTACCGAATTTGAGGGCCTGGCGTCGCAGCATGATCAGTCACCGTCGTTGGCATTGAAGCCCAGCTGTATGTTCAGCGCCTTGGCCAACTCGCCTTCATGCAGGCGCTGGACGACGTTGAGGCTGTCGTAGATCTGGTTGAGGGTTTGCTGGCCGGTGTCGTCGGCCAGCAGCTCGCCCAACGTCTTCTGGTTGTCGGCCAGCAGTTTGAGCGAGGTAGCGTAAGCGTCGTCGATCTTGTCTGCCAGGGCTTTCTGGTCGCTGGGCAGCAAGCCGCGCAGGCCCTGGTTGTCGACCCCAAGCCACACTGCTTCGGCGGCCTTGAGGCTGGCCTGCAGGCTGTTCATCGAGTTGTGGCTGCGCCAGGCTTCGGCCTGCAGCGGCTGCGGGATACCCTTGCTCTGGCGGCCCATCGGGGCCCCTAGCTTCTTCTTCAGGGTGTCCAGGGCGGTGACCTGGGCACGCAGCAGGTCGGCGATGGCTTCGTGGGAGTCGGCGTAGCGCTGATTGGGGAACTTGGTCATCTGCGAGAGCATGCCGTCGGTGCTGTTCCAGCCCTTGAGGATCTCTTCGGCCAGGGCCTTCTGGTGTTCAGCGATGGCTACCAGCAGCGGGCAGTAGCGGGCTTTCTGCTCGGCAGTGGCAATGTCCGGCTTGCTGTCGAACAAAATGTACTCATAGGCCGACAGACCCCGTACCACTACGCTGGCCTTGCCCAGGGCCGCGGCATCGACCGGCTTGTCGGCGTTGACCAGTTGCTCGACCTGGCGGCCGACCAGGTTTTTCTTGTCGGGCCAGAACTGTACCTGCCAGGCGCGGTTGCCTTCGGCCAGCGGGCCGACCAGCAGCGGTTGCAGCTCGGCCCAGGCCTTTTGCGCGTTAAGGTAGTCGGCACGGGCCTTGTCCAGGGTTTGCTTGCCTTCGCAGAAGGCCAGAGCACTGGCGGCCAGCGTGCGGTCGGCTTCGACCCAGCGGCTGTAGGTAGGCAGGATCACCTGCTTGGCGATGGCAGCGGAGGTCACGGCTTGCGGGTCCTGCGGCGAGCAGGCGCCGAGGGCGAGTGCGGCGAGGCTGGTGAACAACAGTTTGGGTCGGAACATGCCCGGCTCCTTTGCGCGTTTTAAAGTGAGTTCAGGAAAGCCAGCAACGCGGCACGCTGCTCGGCATTGAAAGTGAGTACGAAATTGCGCGCGGCCTCGGCTTCGCCACCGTGCCAAAGCACCGCTTCGAGCAGGTTGCGGGCACGCCCATCATGCAGGAACTGGCTGTGGCCACTGACGGTTTGGCTCAGGCCCACGCCCCACAGCGGCGCGGTACGCCAGTCCTGGCCATTGGCGGCGAATTCGGTGCGTTCGTCGGCCAGGCCCGGGCCCATGTCGTGCAGCAGCAGGTCGCTGTAGGGGCGGATCAACTGGTTGGCCAGCTCCGGCTCGGCGGCATTGGCAGCGGTGGTGAACTGCGGTGTATGGCAGCCTTGGCAGCCGGCCTGGTAGAACAGGTTCTTGCCCGCCAGTACTTGCGGCGAGCCCTCGTCGCGGCGAGCCGGCACGGCCAGGTTGCGGGTGTAGAAGGTGACCAGGCGCAGGATGTTGTCGCTGACTTCCTTCTCGCCATTGGCGCCATCGCCATTGGGCGCGGCCAGGCAGTCAGCCTGCGCCGGGGTGCAATCGTCGTTGGGCAGCAGGGTGGTGGTCAGGCCCATGTCGCCAGCAAAGGCGTGCACGTTCTGCTGGTTGACGTTGGGCTGCCCGGCTTTCCAGCCGAAGCGGCCGACCACGGTCTTGCCCTGCGCGTCGTCCCACACCCGGTTGGCCCGGCCGCGGATGCCGTCGCGGTTGCGGTCGTCCGGGTCCTCGTTGGCCAGCAGGTCGGCTTCGGCAATGGCTTCGAGCAGGCCCAGGCCGATCATCGGCGGTGCCACCCGTGCGGAAAAGCGGGTGTCGGGGTGCATCACGCCGTAGCCGAGCTGGCTGATCTGCAGGGCCGGCTTGCGCAGCTCGACCTGGTGGCCGTCCTCGAACGACACGGTTTCGCCGGTGTAGCTCACCCGCACCTTGCCTTCGGGCGCTACGCCGGGGACGGCCATGTCTTGCAGCTGGGTGCCATACACCGGCTCTGGCACCACGCCCAGACGCTCGACCACCTTGGCCAGGTACGGCTGGTCGGGTATCGACAGGCGTACCAGCATCGACACGGCATTGCTGTCGCCTGGCTCTGGCGGGTGGCCACGGCCGTCGCGTACGTGGCAGTTCTGGCAGGCATTGGTGTTGAACAGCGGGCCCAAACCGTCGCGCGCGGTGGTGGTGGACGGGGCGATTACCCAGGGGCTGCGGAAGAAGCTGTTGCCTACGGCGAAGTCCAGGCGCCGTTCTGGCGAGAGGTTGGCCGAAGGCAGGGAATAAGCGTTGCGATCGCTGCGCAGCACGGTGGCCTGGCCACCCGACAACGCTTCGCCGGGCTCGGCCTGGGTGAAACGCGGGGCGTCGTCACAGGCGGCGAGGGCAAAGGCCAGCAGCAGAGGGGTGCGGCGGAACAGCGACAAGGACATCGAAAATCCTGGGCGTGAGCGAAAAACCGGCGTGCAAGCTTAGCAGGGTGATGGAATTTGAATAAGAGCAATTTGCAATTGCTGGATGAAATCGGTGTCAGCTAGCCATGTTCATTTGCTGGCTGTGCCGGCCTCTTCGCGGGCAAGCCCGCTCCTACCGGGATTTCACCGGCCGTGTAGGGGCGGCTTGCCCGCGAAAGGGCCGGAAGCAAAAAAGGCGACCCGAAGGCCGCCTCTTTCAGAACCACTACAGCAGGGTCAGAACTCGTGATCCGCAGTATCCGGGTTCAGGTTGGCAATGCCCAGCTTGCCCGCAGCCTGCTCGATCGCACCGGTCTGCTTGACCAGTGCGGCGATGGCGTCACGCACGATCTGGTTGCCGGCGGTGTTGTCGGCGGCGATCAGCTGGTCGTAGTGCTCGCCTTTGAGGGCGTGGTCGACGATCACCTGGAGCTTGGCTTCGGTGGCTTCCAGGTCGGCCTTGAGGGTGGCGTCGGCGGCCGGGTCAGCCTTGGCTACCAGCGACGACAGGCTCGGCCCGGTCACCTTGCTGCCGTCTGGGCGGGTGTACTCGCCGAGGTAGACGTTGCGGATGCCCTTAGCGTCGTAGAAGTGCGAGTAGTGGGTGTTGTCGCTGAAGCAGTCTTGCTCGTCTTCCGGCGAGTTGGCTTCCAGCGAAACCTTCATGCGCTCACCCGCCAGTTCACCCAGCGACAGGCTGCCCATGCCGAACATCATCTTGCGCAGGCCGTCGCTGACCGGCTCGGCTTCCAGCTTGGCGCGGTAATTGTCGGCGACGTTCGGTGCCCAGTTGCCGACCATCTCTTCGAGGTCTTTGACCAGCAGCTCGGTGACCGCTTTCAGGTAGGCACGGCGGCGGTCGTTGTGGCTGCCCGTGGCGCCCTGGCCTTCCAGGTAGTCCGAGGCCGGGCGGTTGCCCGCGCCGGGGCCAGTGCCGTTCAGGTCCTGGCCCCAGAGCAGGAACTCGATGGCGTGGTAGCCAGTGGCGACGTTGGCCTCGGAACCGCCCAGCTCGTTCAGGCTGGCCAGCTTCTCGGGGGTGATGGCCTTGACGTCGACCTTCTCTTCGCCCACCTGGATCTCGGTGTTGGCAATGATATTGGCGCTGGCCGCTGGGTTGCCCAAGGCGTGCTCGTAGCTGTTGTCGACGTAGTCGATCAGGCCTTCGTCCAGCGGCCAGGCGTTCACCTGGCCTTCCCAATCGTCGATGATGGTGTTGCCGAAGCGGAACGCTTCGCTCTGCAGGTACGGTACGCGCGCGGCGAACCAGGCTTGCTTGGCGGCTTTCAGGGTTTCGTCGTTGGGCTTGGCCAGGAACGCGTCGACCGCAGCCTGCAGCGCCTGAGCGGTGCTCAGCGCGTCACTGTATACGGCGTAGACCAGCTCGTTGTAATGCTTGACCACGGCTTTGCCAGCGGCTTCGTCGACAGCCCCAGGCGCGGCAGCGGTGGTGCTGGCGGCAGCAGGTGCCTGGGCTTGCGGCGCGGCGGCCTTGTCGTCCTTGCCTTCACCGCAACCGGCGAGAGCGATGGCAATGGCCAGCAGACTGGCGGAGGCCAGAGGCATTCGAATCATTGTTGGGTTTCCTGCGTCGTGTGGTTGGACCAAGGGGGACCGTGCGCCGTGGCACGCGAAACGACAACATCATGCGAAAGATTTGCATTTGCTGTAAAGGGGGCAGGCAAGCAATTCGTGTAAATGCCGGTCACGGGCGGTAACCGCAGGCGGTGGCGTCAGAACATCGAAACCTGGTTGCGCTGTGCCTGCTTGAGGAAGTTGGTCAGTTCACGGGCCGACAGCGGCTTACTGTAGTGGTAGCCCTGGCCCTCGTGGCAGCCCTGGGCAATGATGTAGGTTTCCTGCTCGGCGGTTTCCACGCCTTCAGCGATCACCTGCATGCCCAGGCTCTTGCCCAGCTGAATGATGGCGCGAACGATGGTGGCATCGTCGTCATCGTCCAGCAGGTCCTGGACGAAGCTCTTGTCGATTTTGATCTTGTCCAGCGGCAGCGACTTCAAATAGCTGAGCGATGAGTAGCCGGTGCCGAAGTCGTCAATGGCAATCAGCGCGCCAGAGCGGCGCAGGCTCAGCAGGTGTTGGGCGGCGGTGCTGATGTCTTCCATCAGGCCGGTCTCGGTGACTTCCAGCTCCAGGCTGCGCGGCGGCAGGCGGTAGGCTTGCAGCAAGTTGTTGACCACCCGCGGTAGCTCGCTGTGGTGCAGCTGCACGGTGGACAGGTTGACCGCCATGCGCAGGTCGCTGAAGCCCATGTCGTGCCATTCGCGCAGTTGCCGGCAGGCCTGGTCGAGCACCCATTCGCCAATGCTGATGATGCTGCCGTTCTGTTCGGCCAGGGGGATGAACTGGTCTGGCGGCACCATGCCCAGCTGCGGGTGCTGCCAGCGCAGCAGGGCTTCGACACCGACTACGCGGTGGTCGCGGTAGCTGATCTGTGGCTGGTACACCAGGTACAGCTGGTTGCGCGGCAGGGCTTCGCGCAGGTCCTTTTCCAGCTCGCGGCGGCGGCGCATCTCGCTGTCGACGCTGGCGATGTAGAACTGGTAGCGGTTGCGCGAACGGGCCTTGGCCAGGGTCATGGTCTGTTCGGCTTTCTGCAGCAGCTTCTCGGTGCTGTCGCCGTCTTCGGGGAACAGGGTGATGCCGATGGTGGCGCGTAGGCGGATTTGCTGGTGGTGGTCGAGGTCGAACGGCACTTCCAGGTCGTCGAGGATGCTCTGCGCCAGTTCGGCCGCCTCGTAGGGCTGTTCGATATTGGCCTGCACCAGGGCGAACTGGTCACCACCCAGCCGTGCCAGCGCGCCCAGGCGGCCACTATGGGCGCGCAGGCGATCGGCTAGGGCCAGGAGCAACTGGTCGCCGACCTGGTAGCTGAACTGCTCGTTGATGCCCTTGAAATCATCCAGGCCCACGCACAGCACCGCCACCCGGTGCTGCAGGCGGCCGCCGTCGACGAGGATCTTGTCCAGTTGCTGCTGCAACTGCTGGCGGTTGGGCAGGCCGGTGAGGAAATCGTACTGGGCCATACGTTGTAGGCTGTTTTCCGCCTCGTGGCGCAGGTGGGTGTTGCGCTCGATCGAGGCCAGCAACTGGTTGGCGGTATTGACCCACAGGCCCAGTTCGTTCTTTTCGTGGCCCTTGAGCAGTGGCAGCTGGTGCTGGCTGGGGCGGTCGGGGTTGATCTGGGTGAGGTGCTCGATGATCTTCGACAGCGGTTTGGTCAGCAGCCAGTGATAGACCAGGTACAGCACCAGGCCCATGGCCAAGGCTCGCAGCACGCCGGAAATGAAGATGATCACGGCGTTGATCAGGAAATCTTCGCCGTAGGCCGAAGTGTCGAGAGTGATGCTGAGGTCGCCATAATATTCACTGTAAGGGCCACGGCCGACCAGTTGCGTGGTGTAGGTGCGTTCCTGGCCGAGGATCAGGTCGGTCAGCCAGCGCATCGACATGTCCTGCAACGGGCGGGACTTTTCTGCCAGCATGGTTTCGTTGGGGTGGCCAATAGAGGCCATTCGCACCGATTCGTCCTGGAACAGGCCTTCCATCACCTGCATGCCCATTTCACGGTCAAGGCTATACACCGCCTGGGTCGAGGGGTCGCGGAACATGTCGAGGATGCGCTGGGCATCATTGTTCACGGCCTGGCGGGTCTTGTAGGTGTCGTAGAGGATTTGCGCACAGCTGAGTACCACGCCGACCGCCAGCGCGCACAGCAGCACGACCCTGAGCAACTTGACCGACAAGCTGTTCCGCAATTCCAGCTTCAATGGGGTTTCCTTAATCCATGCGCATGGCATCATTTTGCCATCAACGATGACTATACACTACCGGACGACCATGACCAGTGTATCGGTTGCCTGACCCCGCAACTTGAGTGCGCTGTATCAATCTTCCAGAGGTTTGATGTTAGCGCGCTATGCGGGCTGAGCAAGCAAAACCGTGGCACAAAAAAACCCGGCACATGGCCGGGTTTTTTGTTCAAGGCTGAATGACTCAGGCCTTGAAGGTCTTGCCTTCGAACTGTTCGGCAACGAAGGCCCAGTTGACCAGGTTCCAGAACGCCTCGACGTACTTCGGACGCAGGTTGCGGTAGTCGATGTAGTAGGCGTGTTCCCAGACGTCGCAGGTCAGCAGCGGGGTGTCGCCGCTGGTCAGCGGGCAGCCGGCGCCGATGGTGCTGGCCAGGGCCAGGGAACCGTCAGCTTTCTTCACCAGCCAGCCCCAGCCGGAACCGAAGGTGCCAACCGAAGTCTTGGTGAACTCTTCCTTGAACTTGTCGAAGGAACCGAAAGCGGCGTTGATGGCGTCAGCCAGGGCACCGGTCGGCTGGCCACCGGCGTTTGGTGCCAGGCAGTTCCAGTAGAAGGTGTGGTTCCAGACTTGAGCCGCGTTGTTGAAGATGCCGCCCGAAGAGCTCTTGACGATCTCTTCCAGGGTCTTGCCTTCGAATTCGGTGCCTGGGACCAGGTTGTTCAGGTTCACGACATAGGTGTTGTGGTGCTTGTCGTGGTGATACTCCAGGGTTTCCTTGGAGATGTGCGGCTGCAGGGCATCGTGGGCGTACGGCAGCGGCGGCAATTCAAAAGCCATGGTGGATCTCCTGATTCAGGTCTGTTTGCGGTTTGCGCAAGGCCGGTCACGGGCGGCCCGATAAGCGTCGGCGAGTTTGAACTCTTTGCGACGCAAGGGCTGGATCATAGCACCGGGCCCGGCGCATAACCACGCAACAAAGATAGGGAATAGAGCTTCCAGAGCGGTTGGCGGGTGGCGACCGGTGGTGGTCGTTTCCAGGCTGGCAGACGTACACCGGCTCTTGTAGGCCCTGCGGTCAGTTGAAGATCAGCTGCGCTGCCACCGCGAACATCATCACCGCCACCATCAGGTCGAGCATGCGCCAGGTCGCCGGGCGTGCCAGCCACGGTGCCAACCAGGCCGCGCCGATCGCCAGGGTAGAGAACCACAGCAGCGAGGCGCTGGCCGCGCCGGCCACGTAAGCACCAGGCGCAGTCTGCTGGGCACCCAGCGAGCCGATCAGCAAGACCGTGTCGAGGTACACGTGCGGGTTCAGCAGCGTCACCGCCAAGGCACTGAGCAGTACGGCGCGGCGCGAGCGCGTACCTTGGCCTTGCTGGTGCTGCAGGCTCTGCTTGGAACAGGCACTGCGCAACGCTTTGGCGCCATACCAGATCAGGAACACAGCGCCGCCCCAGCGGGCCACCGCCAGCAAGGTCGGGTTGTGCGCCAGCACCGTCGCCAGGCCGAACACCCCGGCGGCCACCAGGATCGCGTCACAGACGATGCACAGCGCCGCCACCGGCAGGTGATGCTCGCGGCGCAGGCTCTGGGCGAGGACGAAGGCGTTCTGGGCACCGATGGCCATGATCAGGCCGAAGGCCACGAGCATGCCGTTGAGATAGCTTTGCCACATGGCGTGCTCTCCAAAAATGAATGGCAATAAAAGTTGTTGGCCATTGTGATTAGCTGCGCTGTATAAGAAAAACAAATAAAGCTGATCTGGCATTAGGAAAATCGATGTTCGACTACAAGCTGCTGGCCGCCCTTGCGGCGGTGATCGAACAAGGTGGTTTCGAGCGCGCGGCGCAGGTGCTGGGTTTGTCGCAGTCGGCCATATCCCAACGCATCAAACTGCTGGAAGCACGCGTCGGCCAGCCGGTGCTGGTGCGTGCCACCCCGCCCAGCCCGACCGAGGTCGGCCGCCAGCTGCTCAACCATGTGCAGCAGGTGCGCCTACTCGAGCGCGACCTGCAGCGCCAGGTGCCGGCGCTGGGCGAGGAGGGCATGCCGGAGCGCCTGCGCATTGCCCTCAATGCCGACAGCCTAGCCACCTGGTGGGCCGACGCGGTGGGCAACTTCTGCGCGCAGCAGAATGTGCTGACCGACTTGGTGGTGGAAGACCAGGAAGTGGGGTTGAAACGCATGCGTGCGGGTGAGGTAGCGGCCTGCCTGTGCGGCAGCGAGCGGCCCGTGGCCGGAGCGCGCAGTTTGCCACTCGGCGCCATGCGCTACCGGGCGTTGGCCAGCCCGGGGTTCATGGCACGGCATTTTGCACAGGGGTTCATGGCCAGCCGCCTGGCCCGCACCCCGGCGATCGTGTACGGCCCGGACGACTTCCTGCAGCACCGCTACCTGGCATCGCTGGGCATCGAGGGCGGTTTTCTGCACCACCTGTGCCCGTCCTCCGAAGGCTTCCTGCGCATGACCGAAGCCGGCTTGGGCTGGGGCCTGGTGCCCGAGCTGCAGGCCCGCGAGCAACTGGCCAGCGGCCAATTGGTGGAAATCTGCAGCGATACCCCCATCGATGTGCCGCTGTACTGGCATCATTGGCGCAATGGCGGGCAATTGCTCGCGCAACTGACAGACCACCTGCGGCACACCGCACGGCAATGGCTGGTGCCCTTGTAGCCCCGGCTGGCGTCAGCTGCATCTGAAATCTGGCAAGACGGAGTGTTACATGCGAATTCTGGTCACCGGCGCGAGTGGCTTCATAGGCGGGCGCTTTGCGCGCGTTGCTCTGGAGCAAGGCCTGGACGTGCGGGTCAGCGGCCGCCGCGCCGAAGGGGTCGAGCACCTGGTCAAGCGCGGCGCCCAGTTCATCCCCGGCGACCTGGCTGATGCCGAGCTGGCGCGCCGCTTGTGCCAGGGCGTCGAAGCCGTGGTGCACTGCGCCGGTGCGGTGGGCAACTGGGGGCGCTACCAGGACTTCTACCAAGGCAATGTGGTGGTCACCGAGAACGTGGTCGAGGGCTGTTTGAAGGAGCACGTGCGACGCTTGGTGCACTTGTCTTCGCCGTCGATCTATTTCAATGGCCGCTCGCGCCTGGACATTCGCGAGGATCAGGTGCCGCGTCGCTTCCACGACCACTATGCGCAGACCAAGTACCTGGCTGAGCAAAAAGTGTTCGGCGCCCAGGAGTTTGGCCTCGAAGTGCTTGCGCTGCGCCCGCGCTTGGTCACCGGCGCCGGCGATGCCACTATCTTCCCGCGGCTGATGCAGATGCAGCGCAAGGGCCGCGTGGCGATCATCGGCAACGGCCTGAACAAAGTCGATTTCACCAGTGTGCACAACCTCAACGAGGCACTGCTCAGTGCCCTGTTCGCCGACGACCGGGCCTTGGGCCAGGCCTACAACATCAGCAACGGCCAGCCGCTGCCGCTGTGGGACGTGGTCAACTATGTGATGCGCCAGATGCAGCTGCCACAGGTTACCCGCTACCGTTCCTACGGCCTGGCCTACAGCCTGGCCGCACTGAACGAGGCAGCCTGCCTGTTGTGGCCGGGGCGCCCACAGCCGACCCTGTCGCGTTTGGGCATGCAGGTCATGAGCCGCGATTTCACCCTGGATATCAGCCGCGCCCGGCAATACCTGGACTACCAGCCCAAGGTCAGCCTGTGGACCGCGCTGGATGAATTTTGTGGCTGGTGGAAGCATCAGCCGCCTGGCCAGTGAACCTGGCGCCCGGATGATGGTCATCAGTGCGCCGCGCGAGCGGTTTATACTCCTGTCTCTTTGCTATCACCGCGGTTGAACCTACCCATGCGCCACGATGCTCACGACGATTTCGATGATGTGCCTGCCTTGCGGGCCGGTACCCCTGATGATGACGAGTTGTTGCCTGCGCACGTGTCGCGCAGCCGCCAAAGGGCGGCCAGGCCTGCCAACACGGGGGCGTTGTGGGCCTTGCTGGGGGCGTCGTTCATCGCCCTGGCGGGGCTGGGGTGGTGGAGCTTTCAGCAGATTTCGCTGATGGAGCAGCAACTGGTGGCCACCCAGGAAAGCTTTGCCCGCATCAGCGAAGACGCTGCCGGGCGTTTGCAGGCGATCAGCGGCAAGATCGATGCCAGCGAATCGTCGGTCAGCACCGGCAGCGAGGCGCTGAAGCTGCAGATCCGTCAGCTGCAGGCCAACCTGGCCGAGCAGGGTAAACAGCAACAAGGTGTGGCCGGGCAAGCGGGCGACTTGGGCAAGCGCCTGGAGCAGGTGCTGGCAGATACCCGTGAGCAGCAGAAGGCCGTAACCGAACTGCAGGGCCAGTTGCAGGCGCAACTGAAGGCGGTGAATGCCGAACTGCTGGCATTGAAGTCGGGCCAGGTGGATGGCGGCAAGCTCGATGGGCAACTGAAGAGCTTGAGCGACGAGGTGGCTGCGCTGAAGAAACAGGGCAACCACGCGGCGGCCATCGAAAGCCTGGAGCAGGATGTGCTGGTGCTCAAGACCCAAATGGATAACCGCCCGGCGGCGGCGTCGAGTGGGGCTTCAGTGCAGGAGTTCGATGCGTTCCGTGGGCAGA
The DNA here is from genome assembly GCF_003627215.1 of Pseudomonas sp. Leaf58. Taxonomy (NCBI): domain Bacteria; kingdom Pseudomonadati; phylum Pseudomonadota; class Gammaproteobacteria; order Pseudomonadales; family Pseudomonadaceae; genus Pseudomonas; species Pseudomonas sp. Leaf58. The sequence goes on along the minus strand of NZ_CP032677.1, from coordinate 4,376,130 downwards.
CCACGCGCAACCTGAACACCCTGCAGAGCCAGATTCAGAACCTGCAACAGCAGATCAGCGCCCGGCCTTAAGTTCACCTGGGCCTTCTTCGCAGGCAAGCCCGCTCCTACAGTTGTGGGCGCGGGCTTGCCTGCGAAGAGCCGTCGATCACAACCGCGGATAATCGATATACCCCACCGGCCCCCTGCCATAGAAGGTCTCTGGCCGCGCTTCATTCAATGGCGCATCCGCCGCCAGCCGCGCCGGCAGGTCAGGGTTGGCGATGAACGGCACGCCAAACGCCACCGCGTCTGCTTTGCCATGCGCCAAGGCTGCATTGGCACTGGCCTTGTCAAACCGCTCGTTGACGATGTACGGGCCACCGAACGCTGCCTTGATCAGTGGGCCGATGCTGTCATCGGCTTCCTTTTCCCGCGAGCAGATGAAGGCGATGCCGCGCTTGCCCAACTCGCGTGCCACGTAGGTGAAGGTTTCTGCGCGGTTTGCATCGCCCATGTCATGGGCATCGGCGCGTGGCGCCAGGTGCACGCCGACACGGCCGGCCCCCCACACATCGATGGCCGCATCGGTCACTTCCAGCAGCAGGCGTGCACGGTTCTCCAGCGAGCCACCGTAACGGTCGGTGCGCTGGTTGGTGCTGCTTTGCAGGAACTGGTCGAGCAGGTAGCCGTTGGCAGCGTGGATTTCCACACCATCGAAACCGGCAGCCTTGGCATTCTCGGCAGCGCTGCGGTAGGCCTCGACGATGTCGGTGAGCTCTTCGGTTTCCAGCGCGCGTGGGGTGGGGTAGTCACTGAGCGGGCGCACCAGGCTCACATGGCCCTTGGGCTGGATCGCGCTGGGGGCTACCGGCAGCTCACCGTTCAGGTAGCTGGGGTGGGAGATGCGGCCCACGTGCCACAGCTGCAGGAAAATACGCCCGCCAGCGGCATGCACGGCCTTGGTCACATTGTTCCAGCCACGCACCTGTTCATCGTTCCAGATGCCAGGGGTATCCGGGTAGCCGACGCCCATGGCGCTGACCGAGGTCGCCTCGCTGAGGATCAGCCCGGCGCTGGCGCGCTGCACGTAGTATTCGGCCATCAACGCGTTGGGCACGCGGCCTTCATCGGCGCGGCAGCGGGTGAGCGGGGCCATGATGATGCGGTTGGGCAGTTGCAGGTCGCCCAGGGTGATCGGATCGAAAAGCGTGGTCATAAAGGTTACCTGTTCAGAGTGCTTGGCGCAGTTGTTCGAGGAACGCCTGGATAGTGGCCTCGTCGCGTTTGAAGAAGTGCCATTGGCCGATCTTCTGGCTGCTGATCAGCCCGGCGCGCTGCAAGGTGGCCAGGTGGGCGGAGACCGTCGACTGCGACAGGCCGCAGCGTTGGTCGATCTGCCCGGCACATACACCGTGCTCGGTGCTGTGGTACTGGTCGGGAAATTGCGCTGCCGGGTCTTTCAGCCAGCTGAGGATTTCTCGCCTGACCGGGTGGGCCAGCGCTTTTATGATTTCGTCGAGATCGAGAGGCATTGGGTTAAGGCTCGTTGTAGCGGTATATCGCGATAGGACGAAATGTAAATCGTGGTTTCCCGATATACAAATACCGAGAGGTTCTGAGCTGAGCACGAATCGCTATATCGCGTTATAACGATATAAAGCCGTGCGGTGTTAGACTGCGTTCATGAACTACCTCGCACACCTGCACCTGGGCGGCCCGGCGCCGCAACAACTGCTTGGCAGCCTGTACGGCGATTTTGTCAAAGGCTCGCTGGAAGGGCGCTTCCCGCCTGCGCTGGAGGCGGCCATTCGGCTGCACCGGCATATCGACAGCTATACCGACCAGCACCCCTTGGTGTTAGCCGCGTTGGCGCGCTTTCCGCGTGAGCGGCGGCGCTTTGCCGGTATTGTCCTGGATGTGTTCTTCGACCACTGCCTGGCACTGCATTGGCACGACTATGCCGAGCAACCGCTGGCGCAGTTCACCGGCGCCTTTTATCGGGTGCTGCTGGCAGAGCCGGAGTTGCCGGGGCGGCTGGCGCGGATTGCGCCGTTCATGGCGGCGGATGACTGGCTGGGGGCGTATGGCGACTTTGCCACGCTGGAGCAGGTGTTCAATGGCATTGCCCGGAGGCTGTCACGGCCCGAAGGGATGGTTGGGGTGATGGGCGAGCTGGAGCGTTTGTATGAGCCGCTGCTGGCCGACTTCAAGGCGTTTTACCCGCAGTTGCAGGCATTTGCGGCGGCAGGGCGAATGCCTGGCAGTTAGGGTTGTGTCGCCTGTGCTGGCCGCTTTGCGGGTAAACCCGCACCTACTGGTTAAAGTGCCCCGGTAGGAGCGGGTTTACCCGCGAAAAGGCCAGCACGAACGGTGCAAAATACTCAGGCAGCCCGCGCCTGCCGCCGTGGCACCACCTCAACCTCTGCAACCCCGAACAGCGCCAGCTGAACCGCCTGCTGCGCCTGCAACGCCAGCACCGCACGCTCCTTGCCCACGCTGCCAATGGGCGGCAACAGGTGAATGCACACCTCGCCCCGGGGCTGGGCAAACAGGCGCATCAGGTGCGACACCAGGTCATCATCACCAATAAAGGGCGCAATCGGGTCGATCTGGCCGTCGCGCAGGTATTGGATAGCTACCGGTTGTACCGCCACACCGCGGTCGATGGCGCCTGCCAGCAGGCGGCCATGGAAGGTGCGCAGGGTGCGGCCGTTGGTGGTGGTGCCTTCGGGGAAGATCAGCAGCGGCCGGGCCAGGCCTAGTTGCCCGGCAATCTGTTCGCGCAGGCGTTGACTGTCACCACCGCCACGGCGGATGAACAGCGTGCCGGCTTTTTCCGCCAGCCAGCCGGCCACCGGCCAGTGGCGCACTTCGGCCTTGGACAGGAACGACAGCGGTAGCAGCATGCCGAGCAGGGGAATGTCGGTCCAGGATACGTGGTTGCTCACCCACAGCATCGGCCGCTGCGGCAGCTCGCCCATCACCCGTACGTCGAAGGGCAGGGCTGCGACCAGGCGTTTCATGAACAGGCGGGTCCAGCGCTGGCGGCGCTCGATGGGCGCCTTGAACCCCAGGCGTTCGCCCAAGGCGATCACGCTCGCCATCAGCATGCCCAACAGCAGTACCCACAGCAGCCGAGCCAGGCGGGCCAGTACCCGCAGCTTCGCCATCAGACCGCTGCCTTGAAGTGGCGGGCGTAACGTGGGCACAGTTCGTCGCGCTTGAGCAGGATGAATACGTCGGCCACCTGGAAGTCCTGGTCCCAACACGGCTCGCCGCAGATTTTTGCACCCAGGCGCATATAGGCCTTGAGCAGCGGTGGCATTTCGGCGATGACGTTGCCGGGTAAGGCCAGCTTGGGCAACGGGTTTTTCGGTTCGGCACGTAGGTGTTCGGTGCACAAGTAGCGGTCGCGCAGGCGCTGCATCACGGCGTGGGCCTGCACCCCGCCATCCTGCATGGGAATGCTGGCGCAACCCATCAGGTAGCTGTAACCGCCCTCGTTGAGCACTTCGGCCAGTTCGCCCCAAAGCACGGCAATGGTGCCGCCGTTACGGTAGTTGGGGGCCACGCACGTGCGGCCTAGCTCCAGGATCGGGCCCTGCAATTGCAACAGGCCGTGCAGGCTGAACTCTTCTTCGCTGTAGAAGCGCCCCAGGCTGCTGGCGGCCTGGTGGTCGAGCAGGCGGGTGGTGGCGACCAGCTCGCCGGTGCTCAGGTCGCGTACGCCAATGTGGCGGCAATGCACGTCGTAGTCGTCCATGTCCAGGCCCTGCTCGGCACCTTTGAGCTTGGCCTTGAATTCTGCGCTGAACACTTTGTAGCGTAGGGCCTGGGCTTCGTGCAGGGCCGCAGCGCCAACCAGGCGTTCGGCTTGCAGACGGCGTTCGGTGCTGGTGTCACCAGCGTGAGCGATCCGAGTCATTACGAGTCTCCATAAGCCAGCCATGAAGGGTTGCGGCCGGTCGGCTTTGTTGTGCAAAGTCAGCCTAGGTAGACGCGGTGTCACCTCGGTGAATCTTTGGTGATGCTTGCGTGACACCCCTGAGCCTTAACTGAAGCCCCTGCAAGGAGCCGCTCCATGGCCTGGTTGCAACGACTCAACGACCCGCTGCGCCAAACGCTGGCGGGCACTCTGGGCGAAACCTACGCGGCGCTGCTCGAGCGCCTTGGCCAGGTTGCCCCGTTCGAACTGGCGGTACTGGGCGGGCGCGCGATGGCCACGCCGGGCCTGGCGTTTTTGGTGGGTTACCAAGCCGCCTTGCGTGTGCTGTGGCCCAGCGCACCGGCCAGCCTCGGCGCCCTCTGCGCCACCGAGCGGCGCAGCGTGCGCCCGGCGGACATGCGCACGCGCCTGGACGGGTTGCGGCTGACGGGCAGTAAAGATTTCGTCACCGCGGGCCTGGACGCAGAGTGGCTGCTGGTGGCGGCGCGCAGCGAGGTGGCGGGCGCGGCGCCGCACTTGAACCTGGCGGTGGTCTACCCCGGGGAGCCAGGGGTGACGCTGGAAGCGCTGCCAACCCTGCCGCTGATGCCGGAGGTGGGCCATGGCCGATTGCTGCTGGAGCAAGCGGCGTGCGAGTTGCTGGCGGGGGATGGTTGGGATGCCTACGTGAAGCCGTTCCGCTCACTGGAGGATTTGTATGTGCTCGCGGCACTGACGGCCTGGCTGTATGGCGTGGGGCAGGAGAGCGCCTGGCCACAGGGCCTGCGCCTGCGCTTGCTTGGGCTGCTGGCGGGGTGTGCTGAGGGTAGCCGGCAGTGTGCCGATAGTGTTGGCTGCCATTTGTTGCTGGGCGGGTTGTTTGCACAGTTTCAGGCGCTGCGGGGGGAGATCGATGCGGCGTTGGCGGCGGGGCCAGTGCATTGGGCCGAGATTTGGCAGCGCGACCAAGGGGTGATGGCGTTAGCGGCGGCGGCGCGGGAGAAGCGGTTGAACAAGGCGTGGGCTGCTGCGGGATTGTCATGAGCAGCCGGTAGGCTTGTGTGAACCTATGAATCCTGGGGCCGCTTTGCGGCCCATCGCCGGCAAGCCAGCTCCCACATCGACAGCATCGACCTCAAGCCTTGAGCAGTACCTGTGGGAGCTGGCTTGCCGGCGATGGGCTGCATCGCAGCCTCAAAAAAGGCGCACATGATGAAGGCTCTCCTGCTGACACTGGCGATGGTTACGGGTTGCGCATGGGCCGAAGACTGGCCCCAACCCGACTGGCCCATCGACAACGCCACCCTCAACTGGCAAGCCGTCGACGCCTACGCCTTCCCAGCATCCACCAGCCCCGCACGCAGCGGTATCCGCACCGACGCCCTGCTGATCATCCGCGACGGCCGCATCCTCCACGAACGCTACAGCGCTCCCACCAGCGTCGCCACCGCTCACCTCACTTGGTCGGTAAGCAAGAGCGTGTTGGCCACGCTACTGGGCGTGGCCCAGGGCGAGGGACGTTTTCAGCTGCAGGACCCGGTCAGCCGCTACTACCCGGCGATGCGCGCCCACCCCGGCGTGCGCATGGCCGACCTGTTGCACTGGGCCAGCGGCCTGGACTGGCAGGAAGGCTACGAATACACCCCGCTCAAGTCCTCGGTAGTGGCCATGCTGTATACCCGTGGCCGCCAGGACATGGCAGCGTACACCGCAGCGCAGGGCACGGCGGCCAACCCAGGCCAGCGGTTTCTCTATTCCAGTGGTGACAGCAACCTGCTGGCCGCCGCGCTGCGCGGCATGCTCGATGCCGACCAGTACGCCGATTACCCCTGGCACGCGCTGTTCACCCCGTTGGGGATCGGCAGTGCGGTGTGGGAACGGGACCGGGCGGGTACCTACGTGGGCTCTTCCTACTTGTACCTCACAGCCCGTGACCTGGCGCGCATCGGCCTGTTGATGCAGCGCGATGGGCGCTGGCAGGGCCGGCAATTGCTGCCCAAAGCCTGGGTTGCCTTCAACCGCATGCCGTTTACCCACGCCGCAACCGTGCCCGGCGAGGCTAACCCCGGCGGCCACTGGTGGCTCAACCAGCCGCTGCTTGGCGCCCCACGGCCTTGGCCGAATGCGCCGGCAGATACTTACGCCGCCCTCGGCCATTGGGGCCAGGCGCTGTATGTGCTGCCTGCGCACAAGCTGGTGATCGTGCGTTATGCCGATGACCGCGACGGCAGCTACCAGCACGACGAACTGCTCAAGCGCATACTGGCGACGTTGGCCGGGGAGGGCGCATGAAGCGGGGCCTGCTACTGGTGATGCTGGGGCTGTTGTACTGGGCCTGGCACGAACGGCAGGCGCTGGCGGACTTCCCCGGCATCCTGTCGGCCTACTCGGCCAAGGAATACTGCTCGTGCCGCTTCGTCATGGGTTTTGCCCCGGCGTATTGCCAAGGCTATGTGAAGCAATGGCTGCCGTTGAGCCTGCTGGAGGAAAACAGCCAGCAGCGGCAAGTCACCGCCGAGGGCCTGGGGCGGCGCAACCAGGCGGCCTGGCAAGGCCCGCGCGAGGGCTGCCGCTTGCTGCCGTGAAGGCGGGCGGGTAAGGTTGGCGGCTTGGTTTCACGAGATCTGTCATGTTCAAACTGCCCCGTCTGCTGCCCGCCATGTTGCTGGCTTTTTGCCTGCCTGCTCACGCCAACTGGCACCTCGATGGCGAATCGTCGCGCCTGTCGTTCATAACCGGCAAAAACGGTGATACCGCCGAAGTGCATCGCTTCCTGGTGCTGCATGGCACGGTCGACCGCAAGGGTGCGGCGGGGTTGAGCATCGAGATGGACTCGGTGAACAGCGGCGTCCCATTGCGTGACGAACGCATGCGTGACGACCTGTTCGAGGTGGAGCGTTTTGCCGAAGCCAAGGTGCAGGCGCAATTGGACCTGCGGCCGATCAACGACCTGGCCACCGGTGCCCAGATCGAGCTGCGCCTGCCGCTCACGGTGACCCTGCATGGCCAGTCTCACAGCTACAACGCCCTGCTGCTGGCCACCCGCCTGGACGAGCGCCGCTTCCAGGTAGTAACCCTCGAGCCACTGGTGCTGCGCGCCGAGGATTTCGGCCTGCTGCCGGGCCTGGAAAGCTTGCGCAAATTTGCCAAGCTCAAATCCATCAACCCGTCGGTGCCGGTTAACGCGGTGCTGATCTTCACCGCTCGCTGACATGCCAGGGCCGGTCTTCCCCTGGCGGGATGGCAACCAGTTCGAGCTGCTGATCGACGGCCCCGAGTTCTTTCCGCGCATGCTCCAGGCGATCGTGCGCGCCCAGTCGCAGGTTGACCTGGAGCTGTACCTGGTCGAGGCCGGCGACTGCGCCGATGCCGTGGTCGAAGTGCTGGAGCAGGCTGCCCGACGCGGTGTACGGGTGCGCTGCCTGTTCGACGACTATGGCTCACTGGCTTTCAACAGCACGTTGCGCCAGCGTCTGCTGGATGCCGGTGTGTACCTGCGCTGGTACAACCGCCTGCGTTGGAAGCGTGGCCTGCGCAACCTGTACCGCGATCACCGCAAGCTGCTGCTGGTGGATGAGCGCTGGGCAGTGGTGGGCGGCACGGGTGTCACCGACGAGTTCTGGACGCCGGGCGAGGCGACCAGTGAATGGCACGAGGTAATGGTGCAGATGCAGGGGCCGGTAGTGAACGACTGGCAATTGCTGTTCGACCGCCAGTGGCATGCCAACAACCGCCGAACCGCTTGGCGCCCAGCGGAAGGTTTTGGCCTGCCGCGCCTACCCAAGGTGCCTACCCAGGGTCAGGGTATGGGCCGGGTGGCCTATGCCGACGCCCGTCAGCACCAGGACATCCTGCATTCGCTGGTGCGCGCGATCAACAGCGGCAAGCGGCGGGTGTGGCTGGCTACACCCTACTTTCTGCCAACCTGGAGCGTGCGCCGGTCGCTGCGCCGGGCTGCCAGCAAGGGGGTCGATGTGCGGCTGCTGCTGACCGGGCCGCGCACCGATCATCCTTCGGTACGTTACGCCGGGCACCGCTATTACCCCCGTTTGTTGCGCGCAGGGGTACGTATCTACGAGTACCAGCCGTGTTTTCTGCACCTGAAGATGGTGCTGATCGACGACTGGGTCAGTATCGGCTCGTGCAACTTCGACCATTGGAACCTGCGCTTCAACCTTGAGGCCAACATCGAGGCACTCGATCCGCCGCTGACGGCTGCGGTACAGGCCAGCTTCGAGCGCGATTTTGCCTTGAGCGAGGTGGTTGACCTCGGCCATTGGCATTCCCGGCCACTGTGGCGCCGGGTGAAGCAGCGGGTGTGGGGCTGGCTGGACCGATTGGTGGTCAACTTGCTCGACCGTCGCGACTGAGACCGGCTATCGTGCAGTGACTGTCTCTAGGCAAGCGAAGGAGTGGGTGCGATGACGGCTAAGAAAATTCTCATGTTGGTCGGCGACTACGTTGAAGATTACGAGGCCATGGTGCCGTTCCAGGCGCTGGGTATGGTCGGCCACACGGTGCATGCGGTATGCCCGGAGAAGGTGGCGGGGCAGACCGTGCGTACCGCGATTCACGATTTCGAGGGTGAACAGACCTACAGCGAAAAGCCAGGCCACAACTTTGCCTTGAACTACGATTTCGTGCGCGTGCGGGCCGAAAGTTACGACGCGCTGCTGATCCCCGGCGGCCGTGCGCCTGAGTACCTGCGCCTGGATGAGAAGGTGCTGGAGCTGGTGCGGGCGTTCGACCAGGCCGGCAAGCCGATTGCAGCGGTGTGCCATGGGGCCCAGCTGCTGGCGGCGGCCGGCGTGCTGGAAGGGCGTGAATGCAGTGCTTATCCGGCGTGTGCGCCGGAGGTGCGCTTGGCCGGCGGGACATTCATCGATATCGCGGTGGACCAGGCGCACGTGGACGGCAATCTGGTGACCGCGCCAGCATGGCCGGCGCACCCGGCGTGGCTGGCGGCCTTCCTCAAGGTGCTGGGCACCCGTATCGTCTGACCAGGCCTCTTCGCGGGTAAACCCGCTCCTACAGTGGCATCACCAGCCTGAGCATTGTGGCTCCCTGTAGGAGCGGGCTTGCCCGCGAAAGGACAAGTACAGGCAACACATCTCTGGCCGGCTTAACCGACCTGCTCAACCCAGTCATTGAGGTTGTAGTAGTTGGTCACCCGGGCAATCTTGCCGCAGTGGATATAGAAGAACGCGCCCGCCGGCAACACATAGGTTTGCCCGTTGGCGGGCGGCAACCCTTCGTCATTGGCCAGGTATTCGCCATGCACGGTGAACTCCGCTGCCGCGCGGCTGCCTTCGGCGTTTTGCATGACTACGATATCGGCCAAGCGCTCGCGGTAGCAGCGGTTCATCTTGTCCATGAACGCGGCAAAGCGGGCCTTGCCCATCTGCCGCTCGCCTTGGTTGATGTCGTGGATCACGTCTTCACTGAGCAGGGCGAGAAAGGCTGGCATGTCACCCGCGTTGAAAGCGGTGTAGTAAGCATTTACCAGTTCGGTAGCGGTCATGGAACAATACCTGTCGTGTAGGGAAAAGGCGGGTCGTGGTCTCGGATGATAGGGTTTCCCCTCAAGCCCGGCTTAGCCGAGCGCGTCATCCACATCGACAAAACGACCGCCAAGCATGGAAATACGCCTGTTGCACGGCGCCGCTATCGCGCCTTACATCGATGACCTCGCTCGCCTGCGCCTTACCGTGTTCCGCGAGTTTCCCTACCTTTATGACGGCACCGCAGAGTACGAGGCCGATTACCTGGCCACCTATGCCCGCTCCGGGCGCAGCCTAGTGGTATTGGCGCTGGACCAAGGCAAGGTGGTCGGCGCCTCCACCGGCTTGCCGCTGGTGGACGTCGCCCCCGAACTCCAGCAGCCATTCCTGGCCCAAGGGCGCGACCCGGCCAGCGTGTATTACTTCGGTGAGTCGGTGGTGCTGCCCGAATACCGTGGCCAAGGCCTGGGGGTGCGCTTCTTTATCGAGCGCGAGTCCTACGCGCACAAACTCGCCGAGTTCGACTACTGCGCGTTCTGCGCGGTCGAGCGGCCAGGTGTGCACCCACGGCGGCCGGCTAACTACAAACCCTTGCACGGCTTTTGGCGTAACCGCGGTTTCCTGCACGACCCGTCACTGCGCACGCGCTACGCGTGGCGCGACCTGGACGAGGCGCAGAGTTCGGACAAGCTGATGTCGTTCTGGCTCAAGGAACTGCCGATATGATCCGCCTGGCGGCCTGCCAGTACGCCATCGAGCTGCACGAAACCTGGGACGCCTACGCTGACCACCTGCAAGGCCTGTGCGCCGAAGCGGTGGAGGCGGGCGCGCGCTTGTTGCTGCTGCCGGAGTACGCCGGGCTGGTGCTTAGTGGGCAGTTGGTGCCCGAGCAGCGGGGTGACCTGAAGGCCTCTATCGCGGGCATACAGCCGCTGGTCGAACCGTGGTTGGCATTGTGCGAGGGCATCGCCCGGCGCTGGGGGGTCTATTTGCAACCCGGCAGCCTGCCGGTGCTCGACAGTGATGGCCGCTACCGCAACCGGGCCTGGTTGTGTGGCCCCAAGGGGGTGCTGGGCTATCAGGACAAACTGATGATGACCCGCTTCGAGCGCGAGCAGTGGGGCATTGCCGCGGGCCAGGGGCTGCAGGTGTTCGACACCGAGTTGGGGCGCCTGGGGATTCTGATCTGCTACGACAATGAATTCCCGATGCTGGCCCGGCACTTGGCCGAGGCGGGTGCCGACCTGGTCCTGGCGCCGAGCTGTACCGACACCGAGGCGGGTTACCACCGGGTGCGCATCGGCGCCCAGGCGCGGGCGTTGGAGAACCAGATAGCGGTATTGCAGAGCCCCACGGTCGGGCTGGCGCCCTGGTCGCCGGCGCTGGATGAGAATATCGGCCGGGCAGGGTTATTCGTGCCACCGGATCATGGGATGCCGGGGGATGGGGTGCTGGCCTTGAGTGAGCAGTTGCGCCCTGCCACTAGCCAGTGGCTGGTGTGTGACGTGGACCTGGAAGAAGTGCGGCGGGTAAGGCGGGAAGGGCAGGTGTTTACCCGCAGGGACTGGCCAGAGCAGTTTGACCGGATCGTGTGAAAACAGGAGCGGCCTCTTCGCGGGTAAACCCGCTCCTACAGGGGTGTGTAGGAGCGGGTTTACCCGCGAAGCAGGCGCCGCTGTTACATCAGGTTTACTTCACTTCGACTGCCAGGCTCTGGGCAATCTTGCTCTGCCACAGGGCAGGGCCAGTGATGTGCACCGACTCACCGTTGCTGTCTACGGCGACGGTCACCGGCATGTCCTTGACCTCGAACTCGTAGATCGCTTCCATGCCCAGCTCGGCGAAGGCCAGGACCTTCGACTTGCGGATGGCCTGGGCTACCAGGTAGGCAGCGCCGCCGACGGCCATCAGGTACACGGCCTTGTTGTCCTTGATCGCTTCGATGGCGGTTGGGCCGCGCTCGGATTTGCCGATCATGCCCAAAAGGCCGGTTTGCTCGAGGATCTGGCGGGTGAACTTGTCCATACGGGTGGCGGTGGTCGGGCCGGCTGGGCCTACCACTTCGTCACCGACCGGGTCGACCGGGCCAACGTAGTAGATGAAGCGGCCTTTCAGGTCTACCGGCAGCTCTTCGCCACGGTTGAGCATTTCGACCATGCGCTTGTGCGCAGCATCGCGGCCGGTCAGCATCTTGCCGTTGAGCAGGATGGTTTCGCCCGGCTTCCAGCTGGCGACTTCTTCCGGGGTGATGGCGTCGAGGTCGACGCGACGCGCGCTCGGGCCGGCTTCCCAGACGATTTCTGGGTAGGCGTCCAGCGACGGCGCTTCCAGCTCGGCCGGGCCGGAGCCATCGAGCACGAAGTGGGCGTGGCGGGTAGCGGCGCAGTTGGGGATCATGCACACCGGCAGCGAAGCGGCGTGGGTTGGGTAATCCATGATCTTGACGTCGAGCACGGTGGTCAGGCCACCCAGGCCCTGGGCGCCGATACCCAGCTGGTTGACCTTGTCGAACAGCTCCAGGCGGATCTCTTCAATGCGGTTCTGCGGGCCACGGGCTTTCAGTTCGTGGATGTCGATGGACTCCATCAACACTTCTTTGGCCATAACCGCAGCCTTCTCGGCGGTGCCGCCGATGCCGATGCCGAGCATGCCAGGCGGGCACCAGCCAGCGCCCATGGTCGGCACGGTCTTCAGTACCCAGTCGACGATCGAGTCGGACGGGTTGAGCATGGCCATCTTCGACTTGTTTTCCGAGCCGCCGCCCTTGGCTGCGACATCGACCTCGACCTTGTCGCCGGGGACGATGGAGTAGTGGATCACTGCCGGGGTGTTGTCCTTGGTGTTCTTGCGGGCACCGGCCGGGTCGGCCAGGATCGAGGCGCGCAGGACGTTTTCTGGCAGGTTGTAGGCGCGACGCACACCTTCGTTGATCATGTCGTCGACGCTCAGGGTGGCGCCGTCCCAGCGCACGTCCATGCCCACGCGGACGAACACGGTGACGATACCGGTGTCTTGGCAGATCGGGCGGTGGCCGGTGGCGCACATGCGCGAGTTGATCAGGATCTGGGCGATGGAATCGCGCGCAGCGGGCGACTCTTCACGCAGATAGGCCTCGTGCATGGCCTGGATGAAATCGACGGGGTGGTAGTACGAAATGAATTGCAGGGCATCGGCGACGCTCTGAATCAGGTCGTCTTGCTTGATCACGGTCATGCAGCGCGCTCCTCTTAAAGACGGGAACATTCAAAAAGACGCTCGACGGTGCCGACCAGCGTGTCGAAACGCCTTGCAAAGGCGCGCCGGCAGCATGGCCGACGCAAAAGGGCGCGGCAGTATAGCGCGGCTGTGGCGGCGAAACACCTGGACAGCCGCTAGACCTTGGTAAGCGAGGGGTATCCAAGGTACTTTCTGCGTTTTTCTACCAGCCTTGGACCATTGGCGATGTAACGAGGCGAGGTGATCTGGTTAAAAAAAGAGACGGCCACGCTTATGGCGTGGCCGTCCCTTTCACAAGGGACACAAACTCAACTGTCTGTCATGCAACGGAGCAAGAAGCCTTGACGCTGTGAGCCAGTTTCAAAGTCGCTGCCCACGATGAGAGTTTTGCCGTCCTCCTCGAGGCTGGAGTTCATGGCCACATCGATACTGCCACCCAATGCTATCCGTCCCCAACCTTGATGATCGCCGAATTCGGTATCAGGTGCCCCATCCAGTGTAAAGCGCCCCACCACCACATCTGCTTCGTCAGCCCCTAACGTTGTGCCGATGGCGATGATCTTCCCCGTTAAAGTACAGACATGTCCTTCCGTCCACTGTCCGCCATACCCGCCAAAACGGGTGGTGCCCTCTTTGAAACCAGATAGTTTTTCTCCGGAGGAGGTGAACGCTGTGATGAACCCTTCGTCCGTGCCCACGGAACCGATGCAAACGAAGTTGCCGTTGTTGTCCAATTTCGCCAGGTCAAGAAACATTAAGTTGCTTGGCAGTTCAGTTAACAAATAGCCCCCTTTACCGAACGTTACCTCCTCCTCGCCAGTGTCTTTCAAGCAGGCGATGTAGGGGCCGGAGATTCCATTGATATTGGTGGCCCCGGTAAGATAAATTCTGCCATCAACGATCAATCGCACACGGCCTGAGCTTTCGGTAGACTCCGGTGGTTTCAGAAACTTATAGCCCGTCCCATTGAAACGCTTGTCATATTCGCCGTTGACGTCGAGTTTCATGATGACGCCATGTGACCACGGGTATTGATAGCTGAGGAAAATTCCCCCTTCACCGAGCGTACTGCTGGTGACAACTTCGTCGGTTGACCGGAGCGCTGTAGAGGGTCGCGGGTTTTCCGGTAACTCAATGATTTTATTACCGTTATCGCCGAAGCTTATGTCAGGTTTTCCATCCAGGTCGAAGCGCGCCAGTGCGGGCATGGAGCTCAACGTCGCCTCGTCATTGTAACTTCCTGTGATAATAATGTGCTGGTCATAAATATGGACGCCAGCGGCTGCCGAATTAAATCCCGCCTTGAAGCGCCCAATGGTCAGACCTCCGTCACCAAACCCAGTATCCAGATTACCCGCGTTATCGACGCGCAACACTACATAGCCCCAGCCATCAGCAATTCTGGCTTGCCCCACAGCTATTCGACCGCTATCGCTTTTTATCGAAGCATTGATTGAAAAAAGGCGTTTGTCGGGGCGGGAAACCCCTTGCTCGCCATAAGAGGGGTCCAGCAGTGGTGAATGTTTCATGCGTGAGTGCTCCTCTGTATAGAAAGCCCATCATCGCTCTTGAGCATTGACTGTAAACTGTCAAAAATACCAGTTGACTTGTAAGCCAGTTGAATCAGCGGCCAACAACGTTACCATTCGTGCAGAACATGAGCGCTTGGTTTAAGGTATTCGCCTACTCCGGAGATCTATGACCATGCCCGAACTTTGTGTGGGCGAGCGCTGCTGGACGGTGCCCACCGGCAGTAACCTGCTCGATGCCCTGAACGAGGTAGGTTTGAACGTGCCCTACAGCTGCCGAGCTGGCAGTTGCCATGCGTGCCTGGTGCATTGCCTGGACGGCCAACCGCTGGATGCCCTGCCCGAGGCCCTGGCGCTGGAAAAGCACGCCCGAGGTTGGCGCCTGGCCTGCCAGTGCCGGGTAGTCGAGGACCTGCATGTGGCGCTGTTCGACCCGCTGCGTGATGGCGTGCCGGCGCAGGTCTGTGCACTGGACTGGGCTGGCGAGGTATTGCGCTTGCGGCTTCGGCCCGAGCGGGCGGTGCGTTACCAGGCGGGGCAGCATATGGTGCTGTGGCATGGCGCGGTAGCGCGGCCTTACTCCTTGGCCAGCCTGCCGGGGGAAGACGATTTCCTCGAGTTTCATATCGACTGCCAGCGTCCCGGCGCCTTCTGTGACAAGGCCCGTGGCTTGCAGTTGGGTGATGTGCTGCGCCTGGGCGAACTCAGGGGCGGGGCTTTGCATTACGACCCCGACTGGCAGGTGCGGCCGCTGTGGTTGCTAGCGACGGGTACCGGGCTGGCACCGTTGTGGGGCATCTTGCGTGAGGCGTTACGCGAGGGGCATCAAGGGGAAGTTCGGGTGGTGCATGTGGCGCAAAATAGCGCTGGGCATTACCTGGCTGAGCCGTTGCTGGAGATGGCGGGCGTGAAAGTCGAACTGGTGCTGGCGCAGCAGCTGGAGGAAGTGCTAGCCGGGTTGCGGCCGTCATCGCGGCAGACGGTGGCGCTGGTGTGTGGGGCACCGGGGAGTGTCGAGCAGTTTGCTCGGCGGCTGTTCATCGCCGGGGTGCCGCGGGGGCAGGTGTTTGCTGATGTGTTCGTTGAGCATGCCTGAGGCATTTGTGTTTATTGTGCCGCCCCCTTCGCGGGCAAGCCCCCTCCCACAAGTGTAGGAGCGGGCTTGCCCGCGAAGGGGCCGCACAGCGGCCCTTGCTGAATCAGCCGACCAGCGGATCACCCACGTGCAGGATTTTCATGCCATTGGTACCACCAATGGTGTGATAGCTGTCACCCTTGGTCAGGATCACCCAGTCACCTTGCTCGACCAAACCACGCTTGAGCAGTTCGTCGACTGCGGCCTGGCTTACCTTGTCGGCCGGCAGCGAAGCGGGGTCGAAGGCGATCGGATACACGCCACGGAACATGTTGGCACGGGCCTGGGTAGCGCGGTGCGGCGACAGCGCGAAAATCGGCACGTGCGAGCGCAGGCGCGACATGATCAACGGGGTGTAGCCACTCTCGGTCAGGGCGATGATCGCTTTCACGCCCGGGAAGTGGTTAGCGGTGTACATGGCCGCCAGGGCGATGCTTTCGTCGCAACGCTCGAAGGTGGTGTGCAGGCGGTGGCTGGACTTCTGGCTGGTCGGGTGCTTCTCGGCGCCCTGGCAGATACGGGCCATGGCCTGTACGGCTTCGATCGGGTAGGCGCCAGCGGCGCTTTCGGCCGACAGCATCACCGCATCGGTGTTGTCCAGCACGGCGTTGGCCACGTCGGACACTTCGGCGCGGGTCGGCATCGGGTTCTGGATCATCGACTCCATCATCTGGGTCGCCACGATCACCGCCTTGTTGTTGCGGCGGGCGTGCTGGATGATCTTCTTCTGGATGGCGATCAGCTCGGCGTCGCCGATTTCCACGCCCAGGTCACCACGGGCCACCATCACAGCGTCGGAAGCGGCGATCAGCTTGTCGAGGGTCTCGTCGTCGGCAACCGCTTCGGCGCGTTCGATCTTGGCCACCAGCCAGGCGCTGCCACCGGACTCGTCACGCAGCTTGCGGGCGTATTCCATGTCGCTGGCGTCGCGCGGGAAGGAAACAGCCAGGTAGTCCAGGTCCATTTCTGCGGCCAGCTTGATGTCGGCCTTGTCTTTTTCGGTCAGGGCCGGTGCGGTCAGGCCGCCACCTTTACGGTTGATGCCTTTGTGGTCCGACAGCGGGCCGCCGATGATCACCACGCAGTGCAGGGCGTCGGCGGTGGCGGTTTCGACGCGCATGACCACGCGGCCATCGTCAAGCAGCAGCTCGTCACCGACGCCGCAGTCCTTGACCAGATCCGGGTAGTCGATGCCGACGATATCCTGGTTGCCTTCGGTCAGCGGGTGGGCGGTGGAGAAGGTGAACTTGTCACCAATCTTCAATTCGATGCGCTTGTTGGCGAACTTGGCGATGCGAATCTTCGGACCCTGCAGGTCGCCCAGCAGTGCGACATGGCGACCGTTCTTGGCGGCGATGTCACGGATCAGGCGGGCGCGGGCCTTGTGCTCGTCCGGGGTGCCGTGGGAGAAGTTCAGGCGTGCCACGTCCAGGCCGGCAAGGATCAGTTGTTCGATCACTTCCGGCGAGTTGCTGGCGGGGCCAAGGGTGGCGACGATTTTGGTACGGCGGATGGTCATGCACAGACTCCTATAGTGAAGCGCAGCGAAAGGCTACTCCTGAATCTCGCTGTAGTCATTGTTCGGTTGCACTACCTGCGACCTTCTGGGGTAGGGCAGCTGCAAGCTACAAGCGGCACGCTACAAGTAAACGCGCGAGCGGCGTAAGCGCGGATTTTTCTTGCCGCTTGCCGCTTGCCGCTGAAGAAAACCCAAGCTTTGCCGATAGACTTCACATCAAAGGAGATCCCCATGCGAGCCCTGATCGTTTTAGCGCTGGCGGCCAGCGCCGTCGGTTGCACCCGCTGGTCCATGGACCACCACCTGAACAATGCCTACCGCGCCTATGACCGTGGCGATTGCCAGCGGGTCATGCTCGAGTTGTCGCAGGTCGACCGCACCAGTCGTGCGCGACCGTTCATCCACCCCGAGGTCTCGCTGCTGCGCGGCCAGTGCCTGGAGCGCCAGGCGTTGTACGTGGATGCTGCGCAGACTTACCAGTACCTGATCCAGCAATACCCGGGCAACGAGTATGCCTATCGCGCGAAGGCGCGCCTGCAGACCCTGGAAAAACTCGGCCATCTGCGGGGTGGCGAAACGGCCGTGGCCAACCCGGTGACGACTGCACCTTGGCGCTAACACCAAGGTGTGATTTATTTCACGAGATTTGCCGGGCGCGCTGCGCTAATCTGTAACTCAGCTGTTACAACAACCGCCAGTACCTTGTATTCCTGGCATCAGGTACGGAATACACTCGCGATCATGTTCAACAAGCGCCATATCGAACGTCATCAACTGCCTTGCATCCTCAAGGTATTCAACCGCTTTACCGACCAGGCGATCGGCCAGTTGGGTAATGCCTCCGAAGACGGGTTGATGGTAATCAGCCAGCTGCCGGTGCTGGTAGGGCCCGATTACGAGCTGCAATTGCGCTTGCCGCTGGCCGGCGGTGGGTACCAGTTCGTCAACCTGACCGCCAGTTGCCTGTGGTGCCGCGAGGACCAGACGCCCGGGCACTACGATTCGGGCTTCATGCTCCTACAGGCACCCCGTGAGTACGACGAATTCGTCCGTTCGTTGCGCGATTATTTCAGTTTTCTTCCGGCCAACGCTTCGGTCTGAGGCTGCGCTAGAATCGGGTCGACTTCGATACAGGACGACCCCGTGACCTCCAGCATTTTCTGGCACGACTACGAAACTACCGGCATCAACCCGCGCTGCGACCGGCCGCTGCAGGTGGCCGGTGTGCGCACCGACTTCGACCTCAACGAAATCGACGAGCCGATCAGCCTTTATTGCCGCCCCTCCGACGACATCCTGCCGCACCCGGCTGCCTGCCTGGTGACCGGCATCACCCCGCAGCAGTTGGCCGAGCAGGGGCTGGGCGAAGCCGAATTCATGACCCGAGTGCATGAGCAATTGGCCCGCCCAGGCACCTGTGGCGCTGGCTACAACACCCTGCGCTTCGACGACGAGGTAACCCGCTACAGCCTGTACCGCAACTTTTTTGACCCGTATGCCCGTGAGTGGCAGGGCGGCAACAGCCGCTGGGACCTGATCGATATCGTGCGCACGGCCTATGCCTTGCGCCCTGACGGTATTGAGTGGCCGCAACAGGATGGGCGCACCAGCCTGCGCTTGGAGCTGCTGAGCAAAGCCAATGGCATCGACCATGGGCATGCTCACGAAGCGCTTTCCGACGTACGGGCGACCATCGCCCTGGCGCGCTTGATTCGGCAGAAACAGCCCAAGTTGTATGACTGGCTGTTCCAGTTACGCAGCAAGCATAAAGTGATGGAGCAGATCCGTTTGTTGCAGCCGCTGGTGCATATATCAGGGCGCTTTTCGGCGGCGCGTAATTACCTGGGCGTGGTATTGCCACTGGCTTGGCACCCGCGCAATCGCAACGCACTGATTGTCTGCGACCTGCATCAGGAAACCCTACCGTTACTACGGGAAAGTGCTGAAGTTCTGCGCCAGCGCTTGTATACCCGCCATGAAGCATTGGCCGAAGGTGAATTACCTGTGCCGCTCAAACTGGTACAGATCAATCGCTGCCCGGTATTGGCGCCGCTGTCAGTATTGCGCCCGGTCGATCAACAACGGTTGGGCCTGGACTTGACGTTGTTACAATTGCGCGGTGAAGAACTGGCCAAGCAACAGGGGCAATGGCAAGACAAGCTGGAACACATCTACGCAAAGGAGGACTTCGTTCCCAGTGAAGACCCGGAACAGCAGTTGTATGACGGTTTTCTGGGGGACCGTGACCGCCGCTTATGCGAGCAAGTTCGCGCAGTGGAACCGGCGCAGTTGGGCAGTGGCCACTGGATGTTCGATGACCCGCGCATGCCCGAACTATTGTTCCGCTATCGGGCGCGCAACTTCCCCGACACCTTGAGCAGCGAAGAGCGACAACGCTGGTTTGCCTTCTGCCAGCAGCGCCTGAGCGACCCGCAGTGGGGCGCGCCGAATACCCTGGGTGACTTCGAGCAGGCGCGGCAGCAGGCCTGGGCGGGCGCTGACGAGGCGGGGCGGCGTGTGCTGGAGGCCTGGCAGGCGCATGCCAGGCAATTGCAGGCACAGTTTGCAATTGGCTGAGTGCTGAGAAAAAACGCGGACAAAAAAACGCCGGCAATGTGCCGGCGTTTTTGATGCGATAAGCAGTCGGCGGCGGTGGACAATCAGTCCAGCAGGGTCGCCCAGCTCTCAACCACATCGCCACCCCACTTGGCTTTCCACTCTTTCAGGGTCTTGTGGTTGCCGCCTTTGGTTTCGATCACTTCATTATTGTGCGGGTTCTTGTATTGCTTGACCTTGCGCGCACGCTTGGTGACGGTAGGCTTCAGCGCGCCACGCGGTGCTTTGCTCAGTTTCGACTCTGGGTCGAGCAGTGCAATCACGTCGCGCAGCGACTTGGAGTACTCGCCCATCAGGGTGCGCAGTTTGCCTTCGAACTCCAGTTCTTTCTTCAGCTTGTCATCCTGAGACAGGTTGGCCAGGCGAGCTTGAAGTTCCTTGATAGCTTCTTCGGTAGCGCGGTACTCGTTGATCAGGGACATGGAGTGTTCCTTAATGCGTGTTCAGAAATGTGTGGGGCAATAATAGACAGGCGATACGCCCAAGTAAATATATTATTGGCCAGTTAACTGTTAATTAAGCTATGACAACATTTCTCTACGTGAACAAAAATTTACAATTAACCCTGCGTTTCGTCATGTCTGTCAGACAATGCGCGCGGCGGGTGGGGTGACGTACACAGGCCATGGCCGGTGCAATCAATACTGCGTTTTTGCTGGCGGGCCGCTAGAATAAGCGCCTTTGCGAAGTTCTGGAGTCTCATTCATGCGCACCTTCCGTCTGGTGATCGCCTGCCCCGACCGTGTTGGCATCGTGGCGAAAGTCAGTAATTTCCTGGCCTTGTACAATGGTTGGATCAACGAAGCCAGCCACCACTCCGATGAGCACAGTGGTTGGTTCTTCATGCGCCATGAAATCCGCGCTGAGTCGCTGCCGTTCGGTATCGAAGCCTTCCGTGAAGCGTTTGCGCCAATCGCCGAAGAGTTCTCCATGACCTGGCGCATTACCGACTCTGCGCAGAAAAAGCGCGTGGTGCTGATGGCCAGCCGCGAGTCGCACTGCCTGGCCGACCTGCTGCACCGCTGGCACACCGACGAGTTGGACTGCGAGATCCCTTGCGTGATCTCCAACCACAACGACCTGCGCAGCATGGTCGAGTGGCACGGTATTCCGTTCTTCCATGTAGCGGTCGACCCCAAGGACAAGGCCCCGGCCTTTGCCGAGGTGTCGCGCCTGGTCCAGGAGCACGCTGCCGACGTGGTGGTACTGGCCCGCTACATGCAAATCCTGCCGCCGCAACTGTGCCAGGACTACGCCGAAAAGGTGATCAACATCCACCACAGCTTCCTGCCATCGTTCGTCGGTGCCAAGCCGTATCACCAGGCCGCCCTGCGCGGCGTGAAGCTGATCGGCGCGACGTGCCACTACGTTACCGAAGAGCTGGACGCCGGCCCGATCATCGAGCAGGACGTGGTGCGGGTCAGCCATGCCGACAGCATCGAGGACATGGTCCGCTTTGGTCGTGATGTGGAGAAGATGGTGCTGGCCCGCGGCCTGCGTTATCACCTGGAAGACCGCGTGCTGGTGCACGGCAACAAGACTGTGGTGTTTGACTGATACAGCTTGCTTAAGTGATTTTGGGGGCTGCTTTGCAGCCCATCGCCGGCAAGCCAGCCCTCACAGCGATTGCACATGGCTTGCCGGCGAAAGGGGCACCAAGCGCCCCCTGCAATCTGAGGGATAAGCCGATGGCCAAGCAGCGCAACCAACCCACTGCCTCACCCCCAGCCACCCTCGGCGAAGGCTGCCTGGCCCGCTACGACCCTGATGCCCTGGGCGACAGCGATGGCACCGACTTCCCCGGCGCTGCCGAACTCTGGCAGCACCTTAACCCGCCTGACGCCGCCAGCGCTCCAGCAATGGACGCGCCAGCAGGCACACAAATACCGGCCCTCCCGCCAGCAGATAAAAGTAGTAAGTGACCGCTCGCCATATCAGGATCGCTGCAGCGGCTGTCGAACTACCCACCAGCGGCGTCAGCAGGCTGGCCGAGGTCAGCTCGGTGGCGCCAGCGCCCCCCGGTAGCAGGCTCAGCTGGCCAGCACTGAGCGACAGCATCTGCACTAAAAAGCTGGGGATCCACGCCAGATCCACCCCCAGCCCTTGCAACACCAGGTACAACACGCTGTAGCGCAGGCCCCAGTGCGCGCAGGTCAGGGTGAACACCACGGTCAGCGTACGTTTGGGCAAGCGCCAGGTTTGCACCAGGGCGTCAATGAAGTGCAGCAGTTTACGCGCCCAGCGGCGCCTGCGCGCCTGGTTCATGCCTAGGCGCCGCAGCAACCGGCCATTCACGCGCATCACCGTGCGCCGGTAGCGCAGTAGCGCAAGCAGCCCAGCCAGCGCCGTGCACAGTAGCAATGCACTGCCCAGCAACATGCTTTCCTGGCTGCGGCCCAGGCCGTGGAACAGCGCGTAGCCGGCAATTGCCAACATTGCGCAGAAAAAGAACAGCAGGTCGTTCAGCTGGTCCATGGCGAACACGGCGCCACTGCGCGCCGGGCCGATGCGTTCGCGTGCCAGTAGGGCCATCAGGGTCAAGGGGCCGCCGCTGCCGCCGGGGGTGGTGCAGATGGCGAACTCGGTGGCCATTACCACGCCCAGGCTGCGCAGGTGCCCAAGCCTCGCACCTTGCTGGCCGAGCAACAGGCGCAGGCGTAGCGCGTTGATGACCCAGCACAGCAGGATCATGCCCAGCAGGGTCAGCATCAGGCCGAGGTCGAAGCGCTGCAACCTCGGTAACAGCTCGCTGCCACCTAGCAAGGCCGGCACCAGCACCGCGCCAAGCAGTGCCAGGCCGAGCCAGGCCAGGCGGTTCATGCGCGGACCTGGCGGGCCAGCCAGGCCGATTTGGTCAGGGGCTCACGGCCCTGCGCCAGCAGGCCGCGCAAGGTGGTCAGCCAGTAGTCGCGGGACGCGCGGTGGCGCATGTCTACCGGGTGCAGGCCCAAGCGCAGGGTATCGGCGTTGTGCCAGCGTCGGCATTGCCAGTCGCATAGCACCCGCGACAACCCGCGGCGCCAGGCGCTGCGCGCACTCCAGACCAGCCCCGGGGCCTCGATCGCGGTGAAGTCCGGCAAGCGGTACAGGTGCTGCGGCGTGCTGGTGTAACGCAGGGGCAGCTGGCGCAGGGCTTGGCGGGTGCCTTCGCTCATCAGCCAGGCCGGCGCGACGAAGCCGGCCACTGGCCAGCCCTGACGGTTGAACAGGGCCAGGCCGTTTTCCAGGCGTTGCAGGGCTTGCTGCTGGTCAAGGGCGTAGAACTCGCCTTCGTGGGTGTAGATGCGGCGCATGAAGTAATCGCCGGGTGTGCGCGGTGGCGGGCCGTTGTCGGCATGGTAGTAACCGTGCAGGGCCAGCTCGTCACCCTGTGCCAGGCGCCGATCGAGCAGGCGACAGAAGCTGGGCGAGCGCAGTAGCGGATTGCGCTGGTGAAAGTTCGGTACCACCAGCCAAGTCATGGGCACACCACCAATGGCGTCTATGGCCTGGACGAAGGGCTGGTAGTCGGGCCAGGTCTCGGGCGCCACATCATGCAGTACCAGCATCAGGCTGGGTGATGGCGGCAATGGCTCTGGCAAGGGCTCAGCCATGGGCGCGTACCGTCGGCTGGTGGCCGAGCACGGCCTGGTAGTGCTGCAGCAAGCCGGCTACCACATGGTCCCACGAATAATGCTGCTCGGCATGCCGGCGCGCCTGTGCGCCGAGTTTGCGCACCCCTGCTTCGAACGTTTCGCGCACGGCCATCGCCATGGCCTGGCCATCGTTTGGCCGGCACAGGCGCCCGCATTGTTCGTTGACGATTTCGCCGAACGCGCCGGCACGCACGGCCACCACCGGGGTGGCGCTGGCCATTGCTTCGAGAATGACCAGGCCAAAGGTCTCCTGGTCGCCGGCATGCACCAGCAGGTCGGCGCTGGCCATCAACCTGGCGACCTCCTGTGCCGGGCAGAAGTGATTGATCACGCTGACGTTCGGCGGCACGTTGGCCGGCATGTTCGAGCCCACCAGTAACAGGTGGTAGGGGCGCCCGAGCTGCTGCATGCAGTCGAGCAGCACCGGCAGGTTTTTTTCCCGCGAGCCTCGGCCGGCGTAGATCAGCAGGCGGCTGGTGTCGGCGATGCCCAGTTCGGCACGCAGGTGCGGGTCACGTTGGCTGGGGTGGAAGGTGTTCAGGTCGACACCCAGGCGCTGTACATGCACGTCACGCACCCCCAGCCGGCGCAACTTGTCGGCCATGACCTGGCTGGGTGCCAGGACCCGGTCGAAATTGCCGTACAGCTTGCTGACGTAGGCCTCGACATTGGGGGTAAACCAGTTGCCCATGCGGTTGCTGACCAGCAACGGCAGGTCGGAGTGGTAGAAGCCGATCACCGGCACATCGAGCTGGCGCCGCGCCTCCAGCGCTGCCCAGGCGGTCAGGTAGGGGTCGCCTACCTCGATCAAGTCGGGCTTGAGCCTGCGCAGCACATTGCACCAAGGGGCCAGGCGCACCGGGAAACGGTAGCCGTTGCCGAACGGCAGGGGCGGTGCAGGCACTTGGTAGATGCCGTCGGCGTGTTGTGCGCTGGCACCAGGTATCAGCAGGCTGTGGCGGACGCCCTGGAGGGCGCCGAGGCGGTGGTGTTTGGCATCAAGATAAGTACGTACGCCACCACTTGCGGGGGCGTAGAACATGGTGATGTCGGCGATGTGCACGATCAGCATCCCTCCGGGATCGTCTTCGGGTCTGTCATCCGGCGCTAACGAGCCGGCGATGACGCGCCTAAAGGTTGACCTATCAGAAGGATAGTTTGTTCGATCGGGGTTGGGCGGGGGGAGGGCTGGGGAGCGGGGTGGGCTTCTTCGCGGGTAAACCCGCTCCTCCAGGCATGTGTTATTCCGGTAGGAGCGGGCTTGCCCGCGAAGCAGGCGACGCGGTTTGTGATTAGATGCGGAAGCTGCCTACCAGGTGCTTCAAGCGGCCGGCCTGCTGCTCCAGGTCCGAGCACGCGCGCAGGGTGGCCTGCAGGTTCTCTACCCCTTCCTGGTTGAGCATGTTGATCTCGTTGATATCCATGTTGATCGCCTCGACCACGGCGGTTTGCTCTTCGGTGGCGGTGGCCACCGACTGGTTCATGCCGTCGATTTCGCCAATGCGCACGGTAACGCTGTCCAGGCGCTCGCCAGCCTGGTTGGCGATCTGCACGCTGTCCTGGCTGTGGCGCTGGCTTTGGTCCATGGTCTCGACCGACTCGCGGGCGCCGACCTGCAATTCTTCGATCATGGTCTGCACTTGCTGCGCTGACTCCTGGGTGCGGTGGGCCAGGTTGCGTACTTCATCGGCGACCACGGCAAAACCACGCCCGGCTTCACCGGCACGGGCCGCTTCGATAGCCGCGTTCAGCGCCAGCAAGTTGGTCTGCTGGGAAATGCTGGTGATCACCTCGAGGATCTGGCCGATGTTGACGGTCTTGTTGTTCAGCGTCTCGATGTGCGCGCTGGAGGTGACGATCAGGTCGGACAGGCGGTTCATCGCCGCAATGTTGCGTTCCACCACCTGCTGCCCCTCTTCGGCCAGCAAGCGCGCCGAGCTTGCGTGCTGCGAAGCCTGGGCGGCGTTGCCGGCAATTTCCTGGGCAGCTGCGCCCAGTTCGTTGATGGCAGCTGCCACGCTGTTGGTGCGGTTGGACTGCTCGTCGGAGTTGGTCATCGACGAGTTCGAGGCGCTGATGACTCGCAGGGCCACTTCGTTAACTTGCTCGGTGGCCGACGACACTTCGCGGATCGAACTGTGAATACGCTCGACGAACCGGTTGAAGGCGCTGCCCAGGATGCCGAATTCGTCGTGGTTGTCGATGCGCAGGCGCTTGGTCAGGTCGCCTTCACCTTCGGCGATGTCTTCCATGGCGCGGGTCATGGTGTGCAGCGGCTGCATTAGCACACGGATCAGCAGGCCGAGCAGGCCGATGATGATCACTACGGCCACCAGCGTGGCAATCACCGCCGAGGTGCGGAAGGTGCTTAGCATCGAGAAGGCCTTGTCCTTGTCTACTGACAGGCCGATGTACCAGTTGGCTGACGGCAGGCCACTGATCGGGGTGAAGCTGAGCAGACGCGCCTGGCCTTCGCTCTGCACCTCGGTCAGTGCACCTGTCAGTTTCGGCGTGTGCTGCGGGAACAGGTCCGACAGTGACTTCATCACCAGCTCTTTGTTCGGGTGCACCAGGATCTTGCCCTGGTCGTTGACCAGGAACGCGTAGCCAATGCCGCCGAAGTTCAGCGAGTTGATGATCTGCACCAGGCCGTCCAGGGCCAGGTCGCCACCGACCACGCCGACACTGCTGGAAACCTTGTTGATGATGCCGATCACCATCTTGTTGGTGGCCATATCGATGTAGGGTTCGGTCAGGATCGGGCCGGTGGCGGTCATGCCGTCCTTATACCAGGGGCGGGTGCGTGGGTCGTAGCCGTCGGGCATTTTCGTGTCTGGGCGCACGCTGAAGCCGCCGTCGACCTTGCCCACGTAAACCGTGAGGAAGCTGGATATCAGCGCATTCTGGCTCATCAATGTTTCGGCGTTGGCCGGTTCCTGGGCGATGTTTTGTGCCAGGTTTTCCACCAGCTTGATACGGCCTTCGAACAGGTTGCGAATAGTGGTCGAAGTGGCAGCGCCCATTTCAGCCAGATAGTTCTCCAGGTCGTCGCGGATCGCATTACGCTGGAGGTAATCGTTGTAGAGCGTGAACAGGCTGAAGGCGAGTATCACGATCAGTGATGCTGCCAAAAGAATCTTGTGGCTGAAACGAAGGCTTTTGTTCATGGCGTAATCGGTTCCGCTAAGGTTTTATATCAGGCGCTTGCACACGTGGCGTCTAAAGCAGTGCAACATCCCGAAAAGTCCCTTTTCGGTTGTCCCTCTCTAATTAAGGCGAATATCACCCACAGGTATCGGCCGAATTAAGGTAAAGCTTGAGCAGAGGATTAAAGAGATGTCGGAATTTTCGACCATCGTTGTAGGCGCAGGCCCAGATGGCCAGCCAGTCGGGCAAGCGATGAGGCTGGCAAACCGCCATGGCCTGGTGGCAGGCGCGACAGGTACTGGCAAGACGGTCACCCTGCAGCATCTGGCGGAAGCGTTCAGTGACGCAGGGGTGGCCGTGTTCGCCGCCGATGTCAAAGGCGACCTCTGTGGCCTCGGCGCTGCTGGTGCGCCCCAGGGCAAGGTGGCCGAACGCATTGCCAGCATGCCTTGGTTGGGGCACCGTCCCCGGGCCTACCCGGTGAGCCTGTGGGATATCGCCGGGCAGTCCGGCCACCCGCTGCGCACCACCCTCAGTGAAATGGGGCCGCTGCTGCTGGGCAACTTGCTGGAGCTGACCGACAGCCAGCAGGCGGCGCTGTACGCAGCGTTCAAGGTAGCCGACCGTGAAGGCCTGTTGCTGCTGGACCTCAAGGACCTCAAGGCGCTGCTTGCGCACCTGAAGGACAACCCGCAACTGCTCGGCGAAGACAGCGCGCTGATGGCCGCGGCCTCCACCCAGGCCTTGTTACGTCGGTTGGCGACCCTGGAGCAGCAGGGCGCCGAGGCGCTGTTCGGCGAGCCAGGGCTACAGCTAGAGGATCTGCTGCGGCCAGACGCGGATGGCCGTGGGCGCATCCACTTGCTGGACGCCAGCCGGTTGGTGCACGAGGCGCCCAAGGTGTACGCCACCTTCCTGTTGTGGCTGCTGGCCGAGTTGTTTGAACAGTTGCCCGAACGCGGCGATGCCGACAAGCCTGTGCTGGCGTTGTTCTTCGATGAAGCGCACTTGCTGTTCAACGATACGCCCAAGGCGTTGCAGGACCGACTAGAACAAGTGGTACGGCTAATCCGCTCCAAGGGCGTGGGGGTGTACTTTGTCACCCAGTCGCCGGGGGATTTGCCAGATACAGTGCTGGCCCAGTTGGGCTTGCGCATTCAGCATGGCCTGCGGGCATTTACTGCCAAGGAGCAGAAGTCGCTACGGGCGGTGGCCGATGGCTTCCGCCCCAACCCAGCGTTCAACACCCTGGCGGTGCTGACCGAGCTGGGTATTGGCGAGGCCTTGGTGGGGGCGCTGGAAGACAAGGGTACACCGGCCATGGTCCAGCGGGTGCTGATTGCTCCGCCGCAGTCGCGTATTGGCCCGTTGAGTAGCGTGGAGCGCAGTGCGCTGATTGCTGCTTCGCCGCTGGCGGGGCGTTATGACAAGCCGGTGGACCGTGAGTCGGCCTATGAAATGCTGACCCAGCGCAAGGGTGAACCGGTGGAGCCGACGCCGCAACCCAAGGCGGACGAGGAAAGCTTTGCTGACAAGGCGGGCGAGTTTTTGCAGAGTGCGGCGGGGCAGGCGATCAAATCGGCGGTGCGCCAAGCGGCCAACCAGTTGGGGCGGCAGTTGGTGCGGGGGTTGATGGGGTCGTTGCTGGGAGGCAAGAAAAGGTAGTTTGCCTGTGCCGGACTCTTCGCGGGCTCGCCCGCGAAAAGGCCGCGCAGGAACAGCACCCATGAAAAAGGCGCCTGCGAGGGCGCCTTCTTGTATTGCGGTATCACTCAGCCAATAGCCTTGGACGCCAGCCAGAACAGGCCGGCCGCCAGGCCCATCGACGCCGGCAGGGTGAGTACCCAGGCCAGCAGGATAGTCTTGACGGTGCCACCTTGCAGGCCGCTTTTGTTGGCGACCATGGTGCCGGCAACGCCGGACGACAGCACGTGGGTTGTCGATACCGGTAGCGCGAACACGTTGGCCATGCCGATAGCGCAAGCCGCGGTGATCTGCGCCGACATGCCCTGGGCATAAGTCATGCCCTGCTTGCCGATCTTCTCGCCAACAGTCAGTACCACGCGCTTCCAGCCAACCATGGTGCCTAGGCCCAGAGCCAGGGCGACAGCCACGATCACCCAGAACGGGGCGTATTCGGTGGTGGCAGTGAGGTCTTTGCGCAGTTTTTCCAGGTCGGCCTTTTCACGGGCGTCCAGGCCTGGCAGTTTGCCGACCTTCTTCGCCGTGTCGTCCAGACACAGCAGATAGCGACGTACTTCGACGCGCTTGTCGGCATCCAGGCTATGGTAGTCGGTCACGCCCTGCAGCGAGGACTGCAGCGCGGCAATGGTCGGCTCGGTCTGCTGCGGGTTGCAGCTGAACTGCTCCGGCAGGTCGCTGGACTTGGCCTTGCCCAGTGCCAGGAACTCGCCCAAGGTGGCGGCGTTGCGCTGGTAGAACTGGCTCATGTGCAGGGTGGCGTCGCGGGTACGCTCGATCTGGTAGGTGGTGCTGTTCAGGTCGAGGACGAACTTGGCCGGAACGATACCGATCAGCACCAGCATAATCAGGCCAATGCCTTTCTGGCCGTCGTTGGAGCCGTGCACGAAGCTCACACCCATGGCCGAAACCACCAGGACCAAGCGGTTCCAGAACGGCGGGTGCTTCTTGTCGTCGAGCTTGCGGCGCTGGTCGGGGGTTTTGTGCATCTTCGACAGCGGGCGCCACCACTTCAGGCCGATCAGCACCAGGGCTGCAACGGCGAAGCCGGCCATTGGCGAGACCACCAGCGACATGGCGATGTCGATTGCCTTCTGCCAGTTGACACCGTCGCCCAGCGGGATGTCGTTGATCAGGGCATTGGCCAGGCCGACACCGAGGATGGAGCCGATCAGGGTGTGCGAGCTGGAGGCGGGGATGCCGAAGTACCAGGTGCCCAGGTTCCAAGTGATGGCCGCGGCCAGCAGCGAGAAGACCATGGCCAGGCCGTGTCCGGTGTTCACATTGATCAGCAGCTCTACCGGCAGCAGGTGAACGATGGCATAGGCCACCCCGACACCGCCGAGCAGAACGCCAAGGAAGTTGAACACCCCGGAGAAGAACACGGCGAGGTGTGGCGGCATGGCTTTGGTATAGATGACGGTGGCTACCGCGTTGGCGGTGTCATGAAAGCCATTGATGAACTCGAAGGCGAGTACGAAGGTCAAGGCGAGCAGTAGGCTCACCAATACCCAGGCATCCAGTCCGCTGAATAAATCGATCATGAAGGTTGTCTGGCGGTCTTAGGGGGGCGGGATTATGCCAGAAAACCTTGGCAATCGATGCACTTGCTATAGACCGGTGGCGAATTTCCTGTCGGGCAGGCGACGTGCAGGGTAAGGCTGGCAGGCAGGGAAATGTGCGGTAAAAAGCGCAAAAGCTGGTGAAAACGGGCAAAAAGCTGGATAAAAGCCCGCTTCGTTATCTTTCAAACGACCGTATGAAATTTGTGTAATTCCATTTCACCTTCGGCCTGGCGGTAAAGATCGACCGCGCCCGGGCAGGCCGGGCGACGACGCGTTGGCGTGGTCCCTGGGTTCAGGGCTTGTCGCTGCGCAGCTCTTTTTCCATGCGTTCCAGTTCCTGGTTGAAAGCCTGGTCGCGCACGCTGGCACGTTTGCGCCACGGTTTGCGTTCCGGATCCGGTTGAGCGGCGTAAGTGGTGACTTCGCCACCGTATACACCTTGGTAACGTTCAGCCTGGCGCTCCAGTTCTGCGCGCAGTTCATCTTTCGTCACGGTAGTACCTGAATTAAGTGTAATGACTGTTGTTATGCGTCGTGCAACGCGCACAGACCTTGCTGGACGCAACCGCTTGATACAACGGAGGTTGCATTGCCAAAGCAGGGTAAGGGCCTGTGCGGTTGATTATAGCAACCGATATTTCGCCGAACATCGTTATTTACCCAACCCTGACAAGATCTGACGCAAGTTACTGAATGCGTCCGAGAACAGGTTGGGCCTTCCGTACAAGTTTGAAAGGTATGACGGAAAAAAGTTCGTTGCAATCCGGGGATGCATTTGAAGGGGCGGGAAAAGTAAAACGGCCTCGCCAAAAGGCGAGGCCGTTGCCTGGGGACTTCTACGGTGGGTACCTGACCAGTCTCTCCAAAGAAGCCACAAGTGGCATGAGAAAGGTATAAGCAAACGTGTCAGCGGTCAATTGCGATTATCGGCCGTTTGTTCGATAATCGCACGACTGGGCGTTTTTTTTTGAGGTGTGCGATGAGTGACGAAACCCTAGGCAATGATTCCGTCAATCCCGAGTCGGCAAGGCCCGCCTCGGCTGCCTTGGCGCCGCCGATCGTGGCTTCCCCGGCCAAGCGCATCCAGGCCTTCACCGGCGACCCGGACTTCATGACCTCCCTGGCGCGTGGCCTGGCGGTGATTCAGGCGTTTCAGGAGCGCAAGCGCCACCTGACCATCGCCCAGATCAGCCACCGCACCGAAATCCCCCGCGCGGCAGTGCGCCGTTGCCTGCACACGCTGATCAAGTTGGGTTACGCCACCACCGACGGGCGCACTTATTCGCTGTTGCCTAAAGTGCTGACGCTGGGGCATGCGTACCTGTCTTCGACGCCGCTGGCGATCTCTGCCCAGCCTTATCTGGACCGCATCAGCGACCAACTGCACGAGGCTGCCAACATGGCCACCCTCGAAGGCGATGACATTCTTTACATTGCCCGTTCGGCCACGGTAGAGCGGCTGATTTCGGTCGACCTGTCGGTGGGGGGGCGCCTGCCGGCCTATTGCACGTCGATGGGGCGTATTCTGCTGGCGGCCATGGACGACACCAGCCTGCGTGAATACCTGGAGCGTGCCGACCTGAAGGCGCGTACCAGCCGTACCGTGCATGACGCCGAATCGCTGTTTGCCTGTATCCAGCAGGTACGCGCCCAAGGCTGGTGCGTGGTGGACCAGGAGCTGGAACAAGGGCTGCGTTCAATAGCCGTACCGGTGTATGACGCCTCCGGGCAGGTGCTGGCGGCGTTGAACGTGAGCACCCACGTTGGGCGGGTTACGCGCAGCGAGCTGGAGCAGCGCTTCTTGCCGATTCTGTTGGCGGCTAGCCGGGACCTTTGCCATCAGTTATTTGGTTGAGCCAGCAGGGGGCCGCTTTGCGCCCCCCTTTCCAATTTAGAACAGGCAAAACCGTTTCCTGTGCGATAAACGCACAGTGTCGTTCGCGGTGAATTGCGTCACTTCCGCGCGCTGATTAATGTCTCTCGCAACGGTCGGCTGTGCCGGCCGAACAAAAAAAACATAAGAGGCACTTACCATGAATACTGTCCCCTCGCTGCCGCGGCCGCACCCGCGCGCAGTACTGTTGTATCCAGGCTGACGCAGGCCCTCTTCCCCAACTCTCGCCCTCTGTACCGGTTGACCGCGTGCAGTGGCTAGGCTGTGCCCCTCATTCTGGATAACAACAATGAACCAAGCGCAAACCAACGTCGGCAAAAGCCTAGACGTTCAGTCGTTCATCAACCAGCAGCCGCTGTCCCGTTACCAATGGCGGGTCGTGCTGTTGTGCTTTCTGATCGTCTTCCTCGATGGCCTGGACACCGCCGCCATGGGCTTCATCGCCCCGGCCCTGTCGCAGGAGTGGGGGATCGACCGCGCCAGCCTCGGCCCGGTCATGAGTGCTGCATTGATCGGCATGGTGTTCGGCGCCCTGGGTTCCGGCCCATTGGCTGACCGCTTTGGCCGCAAGGGCGTGCTGGTGGGCGCGGTGCTGGTGTTCGGCGGCTTCAGCTTGGCCTCGGCCTACGCGAGCAACGTCGACCAGCTGCTGGTACTGCGCTTCCTGACCGGCCTGGGCCTTGGCGCAGGCATGCCCAACGCCACCACGCTGCTGTCCGAATACACCCCTGAGCGCCTCAAGTCCCTGCTGGTGACCAGCATGTTCTGCGGCTTCAACCTGGGCATGGCCGGTGGTGGGTTCATTTCTGCCAAGATGATCCCGGCCTATGGCTGGCATAGCCTGCTGGTCATCGGGGGCGTGCTGCCGTTGCTGCTGGCGCTGGTGCTGATGGTATGGCTGCCGGAGTCGGCGCGGTTCCTGGTGGTGCGTAACCGTGGTACCGACAAGGTGCGCAAGACCCTGTCGCCCATCGCGCCGCAAGTGGTGGCCGAGGCGGGCAGCTTCAGCGTGCCGGAACAAAAGGCGGTGGCCGCGCGCAACGTGTTTGCGGTGATCTTTTCCGGCACCTACGGCCTGGGTACGGTGCTGCTGTGGCTGACCTACTTCATGGGCCTGGTGATCGTTTACCTGCTGACCAGCTGGCTACCGACCCTGATGCGCGACAGCGGCGCGAGCATGGAGCAGGCTGCGTTCATTGGCGCGCTATTCCAGTTCGGTGGGGTGCTGAGTGCAGTGGGTGTGGGCTGGGCCATGGACCGCTTCAATCCGCACAAGGTGATCGGCATTTTCTACCTGCTGGCCGGGGTGTTCGCCTACGCCGTGGGGCAAAGCCTGGGCAATATCACCGTGTTGGCCACGTTGGTGCTGGTCGCTGGTATGTGCGTGAACGGCGCGCAGTCGGCGATGCCCTCGCTGGCGGCTCGCTTCTACCCGACTCAGGGCCGCGCCACGGGGGTATCGTGGATGCTGGGTATCGGCCGCTTTGGCGCGATTCTCGGGGCTTGGAGCGGTGCAACGCTGCTGGGGCTGGGCTGGACGTTCGAGCAGGTGCTGACGGCGTTGCTGGTGCCGGCTGCATTGGCGACCGTGGGTGTGATCGTCAAGGGGCTGGTCAGCCACGCTGACGCCACCTGAGGGACCGGGGCCGCATAGCGGCCCTCGGCTGCTGGGTAGCAGGGCAACAAATGGTTCGATAATCGCACAAATAGTCGATTATCGGATTGTAAGGCAGCCTTCAGTCTCCTTAATCTGAGCTCACTGAAGCACCCTGACCAGGAGCCTCCAAATGCCACGAGCAGACCACTACCGAACCCACCGCAATCGAGCTGTCCGCCCTGCGTGACCTCGAAGCCCGTACCGCCGCTGCCCAAGGCCAGCCGGCAGGAGAAGCCTGATGCGAGACGTATTCATCTGTGACGCCATCCGTACCCCGATCGGCCGCTTTGGCGGCGCCCTGGCCGGGGTGCGGGCCGACGACCTGGCAGCCGTGCCGCTGAAGGCGCTGATCGAGCGCAACCCTGGCGTGCAGTGGGACCAGGTTGACGAAGTGTTCTTCGGCTGCGCCAACCAGGCCGGTGAAGACAACCGCAACGTGGCCCGTATGGCGCTGTTGCTGGCCGGCCTGCCGCAGAGCATCCCAGGCGTTACCTTGAACCGCCTGTGCGCGTCGGGCATGGATGCCATTGGCACGGCCTTCCGCGCCATCGCCAGCGGTGAAATGGAGCTGGCGATTGCCGGCGGCGTCGAATCGATGTCGCGTGCCCCGTTTGTCATGGGCAAAGCCGAAAGCGGCTACTCGCGCAACATGAAGCTTGAAGACACCACCATCGGCTGGCGTTTCATCAACCCACTGATGAAGAGCCAGTACGGTGTGGACTCAATGCCAGAAACCGCTGACAACGTGGCTGATGATTACCAGGTCTCGCGCGCAGACCAGGACGCTTTCGCCCTGCGCAGCCAGCAGAAGGCCGCCGCCGCCCAGGCTGCCGGCTTCTTCGCTGAAGAAATTGTGCCGGTGCGTATCGCACACAAGAAGGGCGAGACCATCGTCGAACAGGACGAGCACCTGCGCCCGGAAACCACCCTGGAAGCCTTGACCAAGCTCAAGCCGGTCAACGGCCCGGACAAGACCGTCACCGCTGGCAACGCCTCGGGCGTGAACGACGGTGCTGCGGCGCTGATCCTGGCCTCGGCCGAAGCGGTGAAGAAACACGGCCTGACCCCGCGAGCCCGCATCCTGGGGATGGCCAGCGGCGGTGTCGCGCCACGGGTGATGGGCATTGGCCCGGTACCGGCGGTGCGCAAGCTGACCGAACGGCTGGGCGTGGCAGTGAATGATTTTGACGTGATCGAGCTTAACGAAGCCTTTGCCAGCCAAGGCCTGGCGGTGCTGCGTGAGCTGGGTGTGGCCGATGATGCGCCGCAGGTAAACCCCAACGGCGGCGCGATCGCCTTGGGCCACCCGCTGGGCATGAGCGGTGCGCGCCTGGTGCTGACGGCGCTTCACCAATTGGAGAAGAGTGGTGGGCGTAAAGGCCTGGCGACCATGTGTGTGGGCGTCGGCCAAGGTTTGGCATTGGCTATCGAACGGGTTTAACCAGTTCTGGCCTCTTCGCGGGCACACCCGCTCCCACAGGATGATCGTTGCCCACTGCACAACGGGAACCTGTAGGCGCGGGCTTGCCCGCGAAGAGGCCGGTACGATCGGCCCAAGGCTAATTGCCAGGCATAAGGCGGAACGAGTGTGTTACCAGGTATGTCTAGAATTACCTGTGACCCTCCAGGAGCAAACGCACCATGACCTCAACCTATTACACCGGCGAAGAACGCAGCAAACGCATCTTCGCTATTGTGGGTGCCTCTTCAGGCAACTTGGTGGAATGGTTCGACTTCTACGTCTACGCCTTCTGCGCTATCTACTTTGCCCCAGCTTTCTTCCCCTCCGACGACCCTACCGTGCAGTTACTGAACACTGCAGGCGTGTTCGCCGCAGGCTTTTTGATGCGCCCCATCGGTGGCTGGATTTTCGGCCGCCTCGCTGACCGCCATGGTCGCAAGAATTCCCTGATGATCTCGGTGCTGATGATGTGCTTCGGCTCGCTGATGATCGCCTGCCTGCCCACCTACACCAGCATTGGCACCTGGGCCCCGGCGTTGCTGTTGCTGGCCCGCCTGATCCAAGGGCTGTCGGTCGGCGGCGAGTACGGCACCACCGCCACCTACATGAGTGAAGTGGCCCTGCGCGGGCAACGTGGCTTCTTTGCCTCGTTCCAGTATGTCACCTTGATCGGCGGCCAGTTGCTGGCGGTTCTGGTGGTGGTGATCCTGCAGCAGTTACTGACCGAAGACGAGCTGCGGGCTTGGGGCTGGCGCATTCCGTTCGTGGTGGGGGCCATCGCCGCGCTGATATCGCTGATGCTACGCCGCTCGCTGCATGAAACCAGCAGTGCCGAAACCCGCAATGACAAGGACGCGGGTTCCGTTAGTGGCTTGTTCCGCAATCACGCAGCGGCGTTTGTCACCGTACTGGGTTACACCGCAGGCGGCTCGCTGATCTTCTACACCTTCACCACCTACATGCAGAAGTACCTGGTCAATACCGCAGGCATGACGGCGAAAAATGCCAGCTACGTGATGACGGGGGCGCTGTTCCTGTTCATGGTGCTGCAGCCGTTCTTCGGCATGCTCTCGGACCGTATCGGCCGACGTAATTCGATGCTGCTGTTTGGTGCCCTTGGCACGCTGTGCACGGTGCCGCTGTTGATGGCGCTGAAAACCGTGACCAGCCCGTTCATGGCCTTTGTGCTGATCAGCCTGGCGTTGTGTATCGTCAGTTTCTACACCTCGATCAGCGGCCTGGTGAAGGCCGAGATGTTCCCGCCGCAGGTACGCGCATTGGGTGTGGGCCTGGCCTATGCGGTGGCCAACGCAATGTTCGGCGGTTCGGCCGAATATGTGGCACTGGGCCTGAAAACCCTGGGGATGGAAAATACCTTCTATTGGTACGTGACGGCGATGATGGCGATCGCCTTCCTGTTCAGCCTGCGCCTGCCCAAGCAGGCGGCGTACCTGCACCATGATGATTAAGGACGCTGCATGAGCAACCAACTGTTCGACGCCTACTTCACCGCGCCGGCCATGCGCGAGGTCTTCTCCGACCGTGGCCGCTTGCAGGGCATGCTCGATTTCGAAGCTGCACTGGCCCGTGCCGAAGCCGCTGCCGGGCTGGTCCCCCACAGCGCTGTGGCGGCCATCGAAGCTGCATGCCAGGCCGAACGCTATGACGTTGGCGCGTTGGCCAATGCCATCGCCACCGCTGGCAATTCGGCGATCCCGCTGGTGAAGGCGTTGGGCAAAGTGATCGCCACGGGTGTGCCGGAAGCCGAGCGCTATGTGCACCTAGGCGCCACCAGCCAGGACGCGATGGACACTGGCCTGGTGTTGCAGTTGCGCGATGCCCTCGAACTGATCGAAAGCGACCTTGGCAAGCTGGCCGATACCTTGTCGCAGCAGGCCTTGAAGCATGCCGATACGCCGTTGGTGGGCCGCACCTGGCTGCAGCACGCTACCCCGGTGACCCTGGGCATGAAGCTGGCTGGCGTGTTGGGTGCCTTGACCCGCCACCGTCAGCGTTTGCAGGAGCTGCGCCCACGCCTGCTGGTGCTGCAGTTCGGCGGTGCTTCGGGCAGCCTGGCCGCCCTGGGCAGCAAGGCAATGCCGGTGGCCGAAGCCCTGGCCGCACAGCTCAAGCTGACACTGCCCGAGCAGCCCTGGCATACCCAGCGCGATCGGCTGGTGGAATTTGCCGCGGTGCTGGGCCTGGTCGCCGGCAGCCTGGGCAAGTTTGGCCGCGATGTCAGCCTGCTGATGCAAACCGAGGCGGGGGAGCTGTTCGAGCCTTGCGCACCGGGCAAGGGCGGCTCGTCGACCATGCCGCACAAGCGTAACCCGGTTGGTGCCGCCGTACTGATCGGTGCCGCCACCCGCGTGCCGGGCCTGCTCTCGACGCTGTTTGCCGCCATGCCCCAAGAGCACGAGCGCAGCCTTGGCCTGTGGCATGCCGAATGGGAAACCCTGCCAGATATTTGTTGCCTGGTCTCCGGCGCCTTGCGCCAGGCCCAGGTGATTGCCGAGGGCATGGAGGTGGATGCCGCGCGCATGCGCCGCAACCTTGACCTGACCCAAGGCCTGGTACTG
The DNA here is from genome assembly GCF_003627215.1 of Pseudomonas sp. Leaf58. Lineage (NCBI taxonomy): Bacteria > Pseudomonadati > Pseudomonadota > Gammaproteobacteria > Pseudomonadales > Pseudomonadaceae > Pseudomonas > Pseudomonas sp. Leaf58. Next base: position 4,339,068 of record NZ_CP032677.1, on the reverse strand, counting down.
GCCGAAGCGGTGAGTATCGTCCTCGCTCAGCGCCTGGGCCGCGACCGCGCTCACCACTTGCTGGAGCAATGCTGCCAGCGTGCGGTGGCCGAACAGCGCCACCTGCGTGCCGTGCTGGGTGACGAGCCGCAGGTCAGCGCCGAGCTGTCCGCTGAAGAACTCGACCGCTTGCTCGACCCCGCCCATTACTTGGGCCAGGCCCGCGTCTGGGTGGCGCGCGCCGTGTCCGAACATCAACGTTTTACTGCCTGAAGGAGACCGCTGTGGCGCACTTGCAATTGGCCGATGGCGTTTTGAACTACCAAATAGATGGCCCGGAAAACGCTCCGGTGCTGGTGCTGTCCAACTCGCTGGGCACTGACCTGGGCATGTGGGACACGCAAATTCCCCTGTGGAGCCAGCACCTGCGCGTGCTGCGCTACGACACCCGCGGCCACGGTGGCTCGCTGGTCACTGAAGGCCCTTACACCATCGACCAGCTGGGCCGCGACGTACTGGCGCTGCTCGACGGGCTGGACATTAACAAGGCGCACTTCATCGGCCTGTCGATGGGCGGGCTGATCGGCCAGTGGCTGGGCATCAATGCTGGCGAGCGCCTGCGCAGCCTGACCTTGTGCAACACCGCTGCCAAAATTGCCAACGACGAGGTGTGGAACACCCGTATCGACACTGTGCTCAAGGGCGGCCAGCAGGCCATGGTCGACCTGCGCGATGCCTCCATCGCCCGCTGGTTCACCGCGGGTTTTGCCCAGGCTCAGCCTGAGCAGGCCCAACGCATTTGCCAAATGCTGGCGCAAACCAGCCCGCAGGGTTATGCCGGCAACTGCGCGGCGGTGCGTGATGCCGATTATCGCGAGCAATTGGGCGGTATAAAGGTGCCGACGCTGATCGTTGCCGGTACCGAAGACGTGGTGACCACCCCGGAGCATGGCCGCTTCATGCAGGCGGGCATCGAAGGCGCCGAGTACGTCGAATTCCCGGCGGCGCACTTGTCCAACGTCGAAATTGGCGAGGCGTTCAGCCGGCGCCTGCTCGACTTCCTGCTGGCTTACTGAGGACAGCGCCATGGACGAGAAACAACGTTACGACGCCGGCATGCAGGTACGCCGCGCAGTGCTTGGCGATGCCCACGTGGACCGCAGCCTGGAGAAGCTTACCGACTTCAACGGCGAGTTCCAGGAAATGATCACCCGCCATGCTTGGGGTGACATCTGGACCCGCCCGGGTTTGCCGCGCCATACCCGCAGCCTGATCACCATCGCCATGCTGATCGGCATGAACCGCAACGACGAGTTGAAGCTGCACCTGCGTGCGGCCGCCAACAATGGCGTGACCCGTGATGAGATCAAGGAAGTGCTGATGCAAAGCGCGATCTACTGCGGCATCCCGGCGGCCAATGCCACCTTCCACCTGGCTGAATCGGTGTGGGATGAGTTAGGTGTAGAGTCTCGACAGCAGTAACCTGTACCGCGCTATCGCCGGCAAGCTCGCTCCCACAGGTGCTGCACGGCCCTCAGGCCTGATGCAATCCCTGTGGGAGCTGGCTTGCCGGCGATAGGGCCATGGAATGTTTACATTGCCGTGTTCTTCTACCGCATGGCCACCGGGCCGGCGTTGGTTTCTACGGCTTGTTTCAGCGCGGGGCACCAGCCCAGCATGAACGCCGCCTCTGCCACCACGAACAGCGGCCCGATGATCAGGCCGCTGACATCGTCGACAAATGCCGGCTTGCGGCCTTCGTAGTAATGGCCGACGAACTGGATGATCCAGCCCACCACGAACGCCCCCAGCCCGGTGCTGAGCCACAGCCCCGTCGTCTTCATGGCCAGCACCTGGCCAACCCACAGGCATAGCCCCAGCAACAACCCCATCACCAGCCCGAAGCGCAGGTCCAGGCGCAGGTAGAACCATGCCGAGGCCGCGGCGGCCAGCAGGGCAGGGGACAGCCACATGCCGGCCATCTCCCAGCCGGGGCGGGACAGCAAGATGGTCACCGCCAGCACGATCATGGGGATGCCGATGAAGTGGGTGGCGATGTTGCGTGGGTCGCGGTGGTAGCTGGCGTATTGGCTCAGGTGGTCGACGAGGGTTTTCATTGTTGTGCCTCCCTGGGTGCCTGGTCGAGGTGTATTGCCTGTACCGGCCCTATCGCCGGTGCTGGCAACCGATATAGCTCAGGATAGCCCGCAGCCACCACCATCATTAGCTCAGCGAATGGCAGCAGCCTGCACCGGCATATCCAGCCCCACCAGCGTTTCGATCATAGCCCGCGCCGCCGGCGACAGCCGGTAGCCGCTGCGGCTGACCACGCCACAGCGCACGCTCAGCACCTCCAGTGCCGGCGGCAGGTTGCGCCAGTGCAGGCGCACCAGGCGGCCGCTGGCCAGGTCTTCGGCCACGGCCTCCTCGCTGGCAGTGCCGATGGCGTCGCTGGCCTGCACCACACTGCGCAGCACGGCCAGGTGTTCGGTCTGCAGGTGCGGGGTGAAGTCACTGCGCCCGCTGAGGTTAGCCAGGCGTTTGCGCACGCCGGGGGCGAGCAGGGCGCTGGCCAACGGGTAGTTGAACAGGTCGTTGGTCGACAGGCTGTCCTTGTTTAACAACGGGTGGCCTGGGCGGCAAAAGAACAGCCCGGGACGGGGCGAGAGCGGCTCGGTGTGGAAGTTGGGGTCAGCTTCGAATGGGCGGATATCGTCGACGAAAAATTCGATCTGCTCGCGGCGCAGGGCCTGACCTAGGCGTTCGGCATTGTCCACCAGCAGCGAGGTGCGGATGCCCGAATGGCGTTCGATGAAGTGGCGCAGGGCGTCGGGTACCAGGCGCGCGGCCAGTGCCGGGCCGCTACCAAAATGCAGTTCGCCGGCGTCGAGCTTGGTCATTTGTAGTACTTCGTTGCTCAGTTGCGCCGCGCCTTGTACCAGGCGCCGGGCATGTTGCAACACCACCAGACCTTCGGGGGTGGGTGGCAGGGCTTTGCTGGCACGGTCGACCAGTGGGCAGCCGAAGCTGTGTTCCAGGCTTTGGATGGCGCGGCTGAAGGCGGGTTGGGTGATGCCCATGGCCTCGGCGGCACGGACGAAACTGCGGTATTCGGTGAGGGCGATGAAGTAGCGCAGCTGACGGAGGTCCATGTCACGGCTCTGGGGCGGGGATCAGGAGGCTATTCAAGCGGTTACTGCATATGTCGTCAAAGAAGGTTTATTGATTTGTTTATGTCTATTAGTTATTTGCTGCGGCGTTTGGCCTCTTCGCGGGCAAGCCCGCTCCTACAACGGGGGGCGTTCGTGTAGGGGCGGGTTCACCCGCGAAGAGGCCGGTCGGTTTAAAGCAGGTTTAGCGGGTAACTTACGATCAGGCGGTTCTCATCAAAGGCGTTGGTGCTGAAGTCCCGGCGCATGGTGGAGTTGCGCCATTTGACCGACAAGTCCTTGAAGCTGCCCGACTGCACCACATAGGCCAGCTCGGTTTCCCGCGCCCATTCCTTGCCATCGTCCACGCCACCGGCGGTGACGTTATCACCCTTGATGTAGCGGTTCATCAGGGTCAGGCCCGGTACGCCAACGGTGGCGAAGTTAAAGTCATGGCGCACCTGCCAGGAACGCTCCTTGGCATTGTCGAAGCTGGAGTTGTAGCTGTCGTTGGCCAGGGTGCCGCCGCTGGTGCCGTTAACCCGCATCCAGGCATCGTCGCCGCTGACCTTCTGCAGGCCGACATAGAAGGTGTGGCCCTGGTAGCGCGCCGAGAGCAGCGCCGAGGCGGTGCGGTTGTCCAGTTTGCCAGCGCGTTCGGCGCCGTCTTCCTTGCCGATGAAGTAACCCAGGTTGGCACCCAAGGTCCAGTCACCCAGGGGCTGGCTGTGTGTCAGGTTGAGGTACTGCTGGTGGTAGATGTCCTTGAGCTGGGCATCCCACAGGCCAATCAGGGTGCGCTTGTCGTTGAAGGTGTACTCGCCGCCGCCAAAGTTGAAGCGGTCGGAGGTGAACGCTGCCTTACCGTTCAGCGACATGTCTTCCATGCTGGCGTCATTGCGCGGGCTGTTTCCGCGGAACTGGCCGGCGTACAGGCTTAGGCCAGCGATTTCCTTGGAGGTCAGCTGGCCCCCGCGGAAGGTCTGCGGCAGCGAGCGGCCATCGTCCGAGCGCAGAATGGGCAGCACCGGCATCCATTCACCGACTTTCAGCTCGGTTTCGGAAAGCTTGGCCTTGAACGCCACACCCAGGCGGCCGAAGTCATCGGCAGGCCGGCCATCATCGTGTACCGGCAGCAGGTGAGTGTTGGTGGTGCCTTTGCCGCCGTCGAGTTTGACCGAATACAAGCCCAGTACGTCCACGCCGAAACCGACGACGCCTTGGGTGAAGCCGGAGCGGGCATCAAGGATAAAGCTTTGGGTCCATTCCTCGCCCTTGGCCTGCGGGTGGGCCGGGTCGACGAAGTTGCGGTTGATGTAGAAGTTGCGCAGGTTGAGGGTGGCCTTGGCATCCTCCATGAAACCACCTTGGTCGGCGGCGAACACGGGAAGGGCGCAGGACATGGCCAACAGGCCGGGCAGCAGCTGGCGTGCGGGTTGCAAAGTGCTCATCTGTCGTGGATCTCTTGTTTTTATGGGTGAGCCGGTGCGCTGCAGGATGCGGCCTGCAGGTGCGGGGCTTTGGGGATGAACCGGGGCAACGTTGCGTGGGGAGGATGGTGCGGGGTAGGGCAGGGGCGAGGCAATTCGCCGCAAGCGGAACCGGGCGATAATCGAACGGAATGTTCTAGCTGGTTAATTGTTTTTCTGTGCCGGCCTCTTCACGGGTAAACCCGCGCCTACAAAGTTTGCGCATACCGTTGTAGGCGCGGGTTTACCCGCGATAAGGCCAATACAGACGACACAAAACAAAAAGCCCACCGCGAGGGTGGGCTTGATGCTGTAGCAGCCTCAATCAGCCCTTCGGTGTTTCCACCGCTGCCTGCTGGTTGGCCTGCCCGGTCTGCTCGTACCAGCCACCGCCGAGTGCCTTGTACAGGTTGACCTCGCTGGTCAGCTGCGACAGGCGGTCGCCGATCAGTGCCTGCTGGGCGCTGAACAGGTTGCGCTGGGCATCGAGGAACGTCAGGTTGCTGTCGATCCCGATGCGGTAACGGCGTTCGGCCAGGCGGTAGTAATCCTGGTTCGCCTGCACCAGGTCGCGTTGCGCCTGCAGTTGCTCTTCGAAGGTCTTGCGCGCCGCCAAGCCATCGGAGACTTCCTGGAAGGCGGTCTGGATGGTCTTTTCGTACTTGGCGACGTTGATGTCCTTCTGGATCTTCGAGTAATCCAAGCTGGCCTTGAGGCTGCCGGCATTGAAAATCGGCAGGTTGATCTGCGGCTGGAACAGCCAGGTGCCCTGGCCTCCGGCGAACAGGTGGCCCATGTCAGGGCTCAAGCTGCCGGCGTTGGCCGTCAGGCTGATGCTTGGGAAGAACGCTGCGCGGGCGGCGCCAATGTTGGCGTTGGCGGCCTTGAGCAGGTGCTCGGCTTCCTGGATGTCCGGGCGGCGCTGGAGGATGTCCGACGGCAGGCCGGCCGGCACTTCGGCCAGCTGGTCGGCGTTGAGCTCCAGCGGCTTGGCCAGGTCGGCAGGAATGCCGGTGCCCAGCAGTACGGTCAGGCTGTTGACGTCCTGGGCAACCAGGCGCTGGTATTGCGAGTACTTGACCCGGGCGCCTTCCACGGCGGTGCGCGCCTGGCTGACGTCGAGTGCCGAAGCCACGCCGACTTCGTTGCTGCGACGGGTGAGGTTGTAGCTTTCCTCGTAGGTCTTCAGCGTTTCTTCGGTCAGCTTGAACAGCGCCTGGTCGGCCTGCCAGGTGTAGTAGGCGTTGGCCACGCTGGCCACCAGGGCAATTTGCGTGGAGCGGCGCGCCTGCTCGCTGGACAGGTAGGTTTCCAGGGCCTGCTCGGTCAGGCTGCGTACGCGGCCAAACAGGTCCAGCTCATAGGCACTGACGCCCAGGGTGGCCGAGTACTGGCTGCTGATGCTCGACTCACCGGTTTGCGACATGTTCGCCGGTAGGCGCTGGCGGCTACCGCTGCCGGTGGCCGAAACTGCCGGGAACAGGTCGGCACGCTGGATGCGGTACTGTGCGCGGTAGGCGTCAAGGTTCAACGCGGCGACGCGCAGGTCGCGGTTGTTGACCAGCGAGGTCTGGATCAGTTGCTGCAGTGCCGGGTCGTGGAAGAACTGGCGCCAGCCTTGCTCGGCGGCGGCAACCTCCGCCGATTGCGTAGGCGAGTACGCAGGGCCTTGCGGCCACTGCGCAGCCGCCGGCGATTCCGGGGTCTGGTAGTCAGGGATCAGCGAGCAGCCGCCAAGAATGAAAGCGGTTACCGCCAGGGACAACAAAGACTTGGTCATTGCCCAGCCTCATAACGTGGAGTTTCAGGGGTGACGTCTTTTTCCGGCTGTTTGCTGCCGAACAGCGACGACACTGCGACGAAGAACAGCGGTACCCAGAAGATAGCCAGTACGGTCGCACTGATCATGCCGCCAATCACACCGGTGCCGATGGCGTGCTGGCTGCCGGCGCCGGCGCCGCTGGCGATAGTCAACGGTACCACGCCGAGGATGAACGCCAGCGAGGTCATGATGATCGGGCGCAGACGCATGCGGCATGCTTCGATCGCGGCGTCGTACAGGCTGCGGCCTTGCTCGTGCAGTTCCTTGGCGAACTCGACGATCAGAATGGCGTTTTTCGCCGCCAGGCCGATGGTGGTCAACAGGCCGACCAAGAAGTACACGTCGTTGGACAACCCGCGCAGGCTGGTGGCGATCAGTGCACCGATGATACCCAGCGGTACTACCAGCACCACGGCGATCGGGATCGACCAACTTTCGTACAGGGCTGCCAGGCACAGGAACACGAACAATACCGAGAGGGCGAACAGCGCCGGCATTTGCGAGCCGGAGAGTTTTTCCTCGTAGGACATGCCGGTCCAGGAGAAGCCGATGCCGCTTGGCAGTTCGCCTGCAATGCGCTCGACCTCGGCCATGGCTTCACCGGTACTGTAGCCAGGTGCCGGTGCCCCCAGGATCTCCATTGCTTCGACGCCGTTGTAGCGCGACAGCTTCGGCGAACCGTAGGTCCATTCACCCTTGGCGAAGGAGGAGAACGGCACCATCTCGCCGGCGCCATTGCGCACGTACCATTTCTGCAGGTCTTCCGGGCTCATCCGGGCGTTCGGCTCGCCTTGGATGTACACCTTCTTGACCCGGCCACGGTCGATGAAGTCGTTGACGTAGCTGGCACCCAGGGCAATCGACAGGGTGTTGTTGATGTCGGCGATGGTCACGCCCAAGGCGCTGGCACGTTCGTCATCGATGGTCAGCTGATACTGCGGCTCGTCGTTCAGGCCATTCGGGCGCACCGCCATCAGCACCTTGCTTTGTGCCGCTTTAGCCAGGAACTGGTTGCGTGCTTCCATCAGCTTGGCGTGACCAACGCCGGCGCGGTCCTGCAAGAACACGTCGAAGCCGGTGGCGTTACCCAATTCGAGCACCGCTGGCGGGGCGAAGGCGAACACCATCGCATCGCGGAAGCTGAAGAAGTGCTGCTGGGCACGCTGCGACAGGTTGAACACGCTGTTCTCGGCCGAACGCTCGCCCCACGGCTTGAGCATGATGAACGCCATGCCCGAGCTCTGGCCGCGGCCGGCGAAGTTGAAGCCGTTGACGGTGAACACCGACGACACGGTGTCGGCTTCTTCCTTCAGCAGGTATTCACGCATTTGGTCGACCACCACCTGGGTGCGCTCGGCACTGGAACCGGCTGGGGTCTGTACCTGGGCAAACAGTACGCCCTGGTCTTCTTCTGGCAGGAACGCGGTAGGGATGCGGGCGAACAGCCAGATCATGCCGACCACGATCAGTGCATAGGCCAGCAGGAACGGCACCTTGTTGCGCAGGATGGTGCCAACGCTGCGCTCGTAGCCGTTTACGCTGCGGTCGAAGTTGCGGTTGAACCAGCCAAAGAAGCCGCGCTTGGCCACATGGTGCTCGCCCTTCTTCAGCGGCTTGAGCATGGTGGCGCACAGGGCCGGGGTGAAAATAAGCGCCACCAGCACCGACAGGCCCATGGCCGAGACGATGGTGATGGAGAACTGCCGGTAGATCACTCCGGTGGAGCCGCCGAAGAACGCCATTGGCAGCAGTACCGCCGACAGCACCAGGGCGATACCCACCAAGGCCCCCTGAATCTGCTCCATCGAGCGCTTGGTGGCTTCCTTGGGCGGTAGCCCTTCTTCGGACATCACCCGCTCGACGTTCTCCACCACGACGATGGCATCGTCCACCAGCAAGCCGATGGCCAGGACCATGGCGAACATGGTCAGGGTGTTGATGCTGAAGCCTGCGGCGGCAAGGATGCCGAAGGTACCCAGCAACACCACCGGTACGGTCATGGTGGTGATGATGGTGGCGCGGAAGTTCTGCAGGAACAGGTACATCACCAGGAACACCAGGACCACGGCTTCGATCAGGGTGTGAATTACGCCGCTGATGGATTCGGTGACCACCGGCGTGGTGTCGTACGGGAATACCGCTTTCACCCCTGGTGGGAAGAATGGTTCCAGGTCGCTGATGGTTTTGCGCAGGGCCTTGGCGGTATCCAGCGCGTTGGCACCGGTGGCCAGTTTTACCGCAAGGCCGGAGGCCGGCTTGCCGTTGAACTGGGCACTGACCGCGTAGTTTTCACCGCCCAGGCCGACTTCGGCGACATCACCCAAGCGCACCTGCGAACCGTCGTTGTTGACCTTGAGCAGGATCTTCTCGAACTGCTCGGCGGTCTGCAGGCGGGTTTTGCCGATGATGGTTGCGTTCAGCTGGGTACCGGGTGTGGCAGGCAGGCCGCCGAGCTGGCCGGAGGACACCTGCACGTTTTGCGCGGCCACGGCGGTCTTGACGTCGACCGGGGTTAGCTGGAACTTGTTCAGCTTGGCCGGATCGAGCCAGATACGCATGGCGTACTGCGCACCGAACACTTGGAAGTCACCCACACCTGCGGTGCGCGAGATCGGGTCTTGCATGTTGGAGACGATGTAGTTGGCCAGGTCGTCCTTGGTCATGCTGCCGTCTTCGGACACCAGGCCGATCACCAGCAGGAAGTTCTTCACTGCCTTGGTGACGCGGATACCTTGTTGCTGCACTTCTTGTGGCAACAGCGGGGTAGCCAGGTTCAGCTTGTTCTGTACCTGCACCTGTGCGGTGTCGGGGTTGGTGCCCTGCTCGAAGGTGGCGGTAATGGTCATGCTGCCGTCAGAGTTACTTTCCGACGATACATAACGCAGGTTGTCGATACCGTTGAGCTGTTGCTCGATCACCTGCACCACGGTGTCCTGCACGGTCTGCGCCGAGGCGCCTGGGTAGGTCACGGCGATGGCGATGGCCGGCGGCGCGATGCTGGGGTACTGGTTGATCGGCAGCTTCAGGATCGACAAGGCGCCGACCAGCATGATCACCAAGGCGATCACCCAGGCGAAGATCGGGCGATCGATAAAGAACTTCGACATGGTTTACTCCGCTTTGGCGTCTGCTTTGGCCGCGTTGGCCTGAACCGGGCTGGCCGGCTTCTTGACGTTGGTGGCTTCGCTGACCTTGACCTCGACGCCCGGGCGCACGTACTGCAGCCCTTCGGTGATCAGGCGGTCACCGGGGTTCAGGCCTTCCTCGATCAGCCAGTCGCTGCCCAGCGTGCGGCTGGCCTTGAGCTGGCGCAGTTCGACCTTGTTCTCCTGGTTGACCACCAAGGCCGTTGGCGCGCCTTTCAGGTCGCGGGTCACGCCTTGTTGCGGGGCCAGGATGGCGTTGGTGTTGACCCCAGCCTTCAGCCGCGCATGCACGAACATACCTGGCAACAGGGTGTGGTCAGGGTTGGGGAAGAGGGCGCGCAGGGTGACCGAGCCGGTGGTCTCGTCAACCGCGACTTCGGAGAATTCCAGGCGGCCTTCCTGCTTGAACAGGCTGCCGTCTTCCAGCACCAGTTGCACCGAAGCGGCATTGTTGCCGGCCTTCTGCAGTTGGCCGCTTTCCAGGTCACGGCGCAGCTTGAGCAACTCGGCGGTGGACTGGGTGACGTCGACGTAGATCGGGTCGAGTTGCTGGATGGTCGCCATGGCATTGGTTTGGCCATTGCTTACCAGTGCACCCTCGGTGAACGAAGAGCGGCCGATACGGCCGCTGATCGGTGCCAGGACCTTGGTGTAACGCAGGTCGATCTGTGCACTTTTGAGCGAAGCCTCGGCCTGCAATCGTTTGGCATTGGCGTCGTCGTACTCTTGCTTGGACACTGCCTGTTCGTCGATCAGCTGCTTGTAGCGCTCGGCTAGCGAGCGGGTAGCCTGCAGGTTGGCCTGGGCATTGGCCAGGTTGGCTTCGTACACGGCAGGGTCGATTTGGTACAGCTGCTGGCCTTCCTTGACCTCGCTGCCTTCCTTGAACAGGCGCTTGAGGATGATGCCATTGACCTGCGGGCGCACTTCGGCGACGCGGTAGGCAGTGGTGCGCCCCGGCAATTCCGAGGTCAGGGTGAAGGCTTGGGGCTGTAGTGTCACGACGCCGACCTGAGGAGCCTGCGCCGCTGGCGCTGCTTCTTCTTTCTTACAGCCACTGAGCAGGGTTGCCAGGGCGACGGCGGAAACCAGAGCGGTAACGGCTGGCTTGAATTGCATGAGGATCCTCGGGTCGCTGGAGCTGGGAGACGCTCAAAGAGTAATGGAAGAGTCTTGATCTGGAAAAAATGCTATCCGGTGGATAAATAGCTTGCTAAGGAATATACTTACATTCATGGTTGTTTGTAAATACCGCTGGGTCGTACTTGGGTACTGCCACAGCCCTTGATTAGCTCATCCGCGAGGCACCCTGCAGAGGTGTCGCCGGAGTGTTTCCCGTACGCGCTGCGCGTTCGGGCCAGATGAGGTTGGTACTGCCATGGTCCGTCGAACCAAAGAAGAAGCCCAGGAAACCCGCGCCCAGATCATCGAGGCGGCGGAAAAGGCCTTCTACAAGCGCGGGGTTGCGCGAACCACCCTGGCCGACATCGCCGAACGGGCAGGTGTGACGCGGGGGGCGATCTACTGGCACTTCAACAACAAGGCCGAACTGGTGCAGGCGCTGCTCGACAGCCTGCATGAAACCCATGACCACTTGGCGCGGGCGAGCGAAAGCGAGGACGAAGTCGACCCGCTTGGCTGCATGCGCAAGCTGTTGCTGCAGGTGTTCAACGAGCTGGTGCTCGATGCCCGAAGCCGGCGTATCAATGAAATCCTGCATCACAAGTGCGAGTTCACCGATGACATGTGTGAAATTCGCCAGCAGCGCCAGGGGGCGGTACTGGATTGCCACCAGGGCATCACCTTGGCGTTGGCCAATGCCGTGCGCCGCGGCCAGTTGCCAGGCGAGCTGGACGTCGAGCGTGCGGCGGTGGCCATGTTCGCTTATGTCGATGGCCTGATCGGGCGCTGGCTGTTGCTGCCTGACAGTGTCGATTTGTTGAACGATGTCGAAAAATGGGTCGATACCGGGCTGGATATGCTGCGCTTGAGCCCGGCACTGCGCAAATGACACTTTGTTAAGGATTGTGAGGGAGTGTTTCCTCTTTGTATTAAGAGAGGATTAATGCTTCCCGGTCTGGCATCGGGTGTAAACCTGCAGGCGCGCAGCCTGTTAGCGCCCGCGTAGTTGCCGGTCTGGCAATGCCACTGCCGCTATCAGCCCGAACACCGCCACCCCGGCACTCCCCATCAGCAGCTGGCGGAACGTCTCTAGCAGCCGGCCTTGCGTTACCAGGTCGACCTCGCCCGCCTTCAAGCTGCCCAGCAACGGATTCCCCAGCACCTTGAACCCACCCTGGTGCAGCAGCGCCAGCAGCAAGCTGGACATGCACGCCACGCCCATGGCGCCGCCCAGCGAACGGAACAGGTTGGTGGTGCTGGTGGCCACGCCGATGTCCTTGCTGTCCACCGCACTTTGCGTGCCCACTAGTGTGGTCGGGAACTGCAGCCCACAGGCAATGCCGGTTAGCAGCATGAACAATGCACTCAGCCAACCCGCCTGCGGTGGGGTCAGCGCCATGGCAAAAATGGCCACTGGCATCAGCAGTGCGCCGGTCAGGATCTGCGGCTTGTAGCGTCCGGTCAGGCTGGTCATGCGCCCGCCGGTGAAGGCACCTATGGGCAACCCCATTACCAGCGGTAGCAGGTGCAGGGCGGCGCTGTCGGCACCGGCGCCGGTGATGCCCTGGTAGCGCAATGGCATCAGCATGGTTAGCGAGATTGACTGGAAGCTGGCGAAGAAGATCACCCCCCAGCACAGCACCGCCACGCGGTTGCCGAACAGGCTAAGCGGGAGTAGCGGCTCCGGGCAGCGGCGTTCATGGGCGATGAATAACAGTAGGCCTAGCGCGGCACAGGCGAACAGGGCCAGTACCGCCGGGTCGGCCCAGGTGTGCCCCTGGCCGACCAGGGTGATGCTCAGCAACAGGCTACCCAAGCCGAGGATCAGCAGTACGGCGCCGAGGTAGTCCACCCGCGCCTCGCGGCGTTGCACCGGCATGCCGCCGAGGGCACGGCGAATGGCCCACAGGGCGACCAGCCCTAGCGGCAGGTTGATCCAGAATACCCAGCGCCATGACAGGTATTCGGTCAGCCAGCCGCCCAGCACCGGCCCGGCGACGCTAGCTACCGCATACATGCTGCTGAAGTAGCCTTGGTAGCGGCCGCGCTCGCGCGGTGGCACAAAGTCGCCGATGATCGCCTGGCTCACCGAAACCATGCCGCCAGCGCCAATGCCCTGCAGTACCCGGGCCAGCACCAGTTGCGGCATGTCCTGGGCCAGGGCGCAGGCGATGGAAGCCAGGGTGAACAGGCTGATGCCGGTCAGGATCATTCGCCGCCGCCCGTACAGGTCGCCCAGCTTGCCGTAGATTGGTACGGCCACGGTCATCGCCACCATGTAGCCGGAGATGACCCAGGCCAGCAGGCCTACATCGTTGAACTGGGTAGAAATTGCCGGCAGCGAAACGGCGACGATGGTTTGGTCCAGCGCGCCGAGGAAGATCGCCAGCATCAGGGCGGTGAGCACGTTGCGCAGGGTAGTGGGGGGCAGGGCGGCGGTCACGGGAATACCTTGTTTGTCTGTGGCGGCCTCTTCACAGATGAACCCGCGCCCTCGGATTGTAACCTGAGTTAGGTAGCTTCCTATGTACTATCTGCATCCCCTATGCCGAATCGGCATTGGCGCATTCATCCAGTGCTGCATGGCCGCGTGATATCGTTGGTATGCCACAGGGGCTGAAATCCGCGGCTTGCACCAGCTTGGTGCAACATTTTGCCGCCGTGTTTTCAGGCCACTGTCTCCCACACCTTTTATTCCTCTACCTGCATGTCGAGCATGACCGCCCAAATGGCGACGGTTGGAACAGGCCAGGTAGACCCGATTACAGGGGTCGGTAGTTACCGTTCGAATTTCAACTTATTTTGCGGAGTGATCATGCCCAAGGCTTCCCATCAAGATCTGCGTTTTGCCTTCCGCGAGCTGCTCGCTTCAGGTTCCTGTTATCACACCGCCTCGGTGTTCGACCCGATGTCGGCACGCATTGCCGCAGACCTGGGTTTCGAGGTCGGCATCCTCGGCGGTTCCGTCGCATCGTTGCAGGTGCTGGCCGCGCCGGACTTCGCGCTGATCACCCTCAGTGAATTCGTCGAACAGGCCACCCGTATTGGCCGCGTGGCGCAACTGCCGTTTTTGGCGGATGCCGACCACGGCTATGGCAATGCGCTGAATGTCATGCGTACGGTTATCGAGCTGGAGCGGGCTGGTGTGGCCGCGCTGACCATCGAGGACACCCTGCTGCCAGCCCAGTTCGGGCGCAAGTCCACCGACCTGATCACGGTCGAAGAGGGCGTTGGCAAAATCCGTGCGGCGCTGGAGGCCCGGGTCGATTCGTCACTGTCGATCATTGCCCGCACCAATGCCGGCGTGCTCACCACCGAAGAGATCATCGTGCGTACCCAGAGCTACCAGAAGGCGGGTGCCGACGGTATCTGCATGGTGGGTGTGAAGGACTTCGAGCAGCTCGAGCAGATTGCCGAGCACCTGACCATACCGTTGATGTTGGTGACCTATGGCAATCCGAACCTGCGCGACGACGAGCGCCTGGCGCGCCTGGGCGTACGCATTGTGGTCGATGGTCACGCGGCTTACTTTGCCGCGATCAAGGCTACCTACGACTGCCTGCGGCTGCAGCGCGGCCAGCAGAACAAATCGGAAAACCTCAGCGCCACCGAACTCTCGCACACCTACACCCAGCCCGAGGATTACATCCGTTGGGCCAAGGAATACATGAGCGTCGAGGAGTAGCCTGCTCCCGCAAAAACCTTATAGCGCTCGGTCCCACTCCGGTTCGTCCTGGAACCGCTGCACCAGGAAATCCAGCATGCTGCGCAAGGTCGCTGGCATGTGCTTGCGTGAGGTATACACCGCATTCAGGTTTAGCTCGCGGGGCTTGGCCTCTGGCAGCAAACGCACCAGTTCGCCCCGGCGCAATGCCTCGGCGGCCTGGTAGGTCGGCAGCATGGCGATGCCTGCACCGGCCAGCGCCGCTTTTTGCAGTGTCATCGCCTCGTTGGCACTGATGTTACCGGCCACCGGTACGGCGACCTGCCGGCCGGCTACGTCGAAATGCCACAGGTTGTGGCCGAAGTAGGCATGGGTCAGGCAGTTGTGCCGGCTCAGCTCTTCAACCTGTTGCGGCGTACCGTGCTCGCGCAGATAAGCCGGTGCCGCGCATACCACCGAACGGCATACGCTCAGGCGCCGGGCGATCAGGTTGGGGTCCAGGTCATTGCTGGTGCGAATGGCCAGATCGATCCGCTCGTCCACAAGGTTGACGGTGCGATCGAGCATTTGCAGTTCCACCTTCACTCCCGGGTAGCGCCGCACGTAAGCGGCAACTGCATCCACCAACTGCGCCTGGCCGAATGAGGTGCTAACGCTGATGCGCAGTGCGCCCTTGGGCGCATCGTCCGGTTGCTGCACGGCGGCTTGCAGGTCACCGGCCAGTTCCAGCAGTTGCCGACAGCGGGGCAAAGTTTCTTGGCCAGCGGCAGTGAGGCTGAGCTTGCGCGTGGTGCGCTGCATCAGCCGCGCGCCAACCCAGTCTTCCAGCTCGGCGAGGTAGCGCGACACGACCGGCCGCGACAGCTGCAGATGATCCGCCGCTGCCGACTGGCTACCCAAGTCGACAACGGTGACAAACACGCGCATGGCGTTGAGACGGTCCATGATTTGCCCGGTTTCAGAAACAAACTATGTTTGAGCATCGCATTTTTTGTCATGGATCGGGCAACTAAGCTGTTCGCCATTGATCTTCTGAAGGCGTTGCCAATGTCCCTGTTCGCTCCTTTGCGTGGCCTGGTGCTGGCCTGCGTTACCTTGGCCGGCCCGGTGCTGGCCACCGAACCCTTGCAGCTAGAGGTGTACAACCCCGGGCACGCGGCGATCTTCCCGGTCAGCTCGGTGATCGTCAGTGGCGAGCACGACGCCGTGCTAATCGATGCCCAGTTTGGCAAGGCTCAGGCCGAGCAGCTGGTGCAACGCCTGCGCGCGAGTGGCAAGCACCTGACCAGCATCTATATCAGCCATGGCGACCCGGATTACTACTTTGGCCTGGATACCCTGACCCAGGCCTTCCCCGAGGCCAAGGTGCTGGCCTCGGCCGCCACTGTTGCGCATATCCGCCAGACCATGGACGCCAAACTGGCCTACTGGGGACCGCAGCTGGGCGCGGACAAGCCGGCGCGGCTGGTGCTGCCGCAGGTGCTTGAGGGCCACCAGCTGACGCTGGAGGGGCAGGCCCTCGAAGTGATTGGCCTGGACGGCCCGCAGCCTGAGCGCAGTTTTGTCTGGATTCCGTCGATTAAGGCAGTGGTCGGGGGCGTGGTGGTGTCCGAGCACATTCATGTGTGGATGGCTGACACCCAAACAGCCAAGTCGCATGCCGACTGGCTTGGCACCCTGGCGCACATCGAAGCGCTGGCGCCGCGCACCGTCATCCCGGGCCATTACTTGGGCGATAGCAGCCGCTCGCTGGAAGCCGTGCGCTTTACCGTCAATTACATGCGCGCTTTCGATGCGGAAACCGCCAAGGCGAAAGATGCTGGCGCATTGATCAAGGCCATGAAGCAGCATTACCCGGACCTCGCCGATGAAAGCTCGTTGGCGCTAGGGGCCAAGGTCGCCAAGGGCGAAATGAAGTGGTAGTTCCGTTCAACTATGGAGAATATCCCATGAGCAAAATTGCAATCATCGGTGCCACTGGCCGCGCGGGTAGCCAGTTGCTGGAGGAGGCCCTGCGCCGTGGCCACAGTGTGCTGGCCATTGCCCGTGACCCGTCGAAGCTGCAAGGGCGTGACGGGGTGACCGTGAAGGCGCTGGATGCCCAGGACAGCGCGGCCCTGCAAACGGCGGTCGCGGGGGTGGACGCAGTGCTGAGTGCAGCGCATTTTTCGACCATCGCACCGCAGGCCATCATCGAGCCGATCAAGCGGGCCGGGGTTAGGCGCCTGCTGGTAGTGGGTGGTGCCGGCAGCCTGTTGCTGCCGTCGGGGCACCGGGTGATCGACAGCCCGGACTTTCCCGAGGCATACAAGGCCGAGGCCACAGCCGGGGTGCATTTTCTGCAAGTGTTGCAACGGGAGCCGAACCTGGACTGGACCTTCCTGTCGCCTTCGGCGGAGTTCGTTGAAGGCGAGCGCAGTGGGCACTACACGTTAGGTAAGGATCACCTGCTGATTGGCGCGGATGGCAAAAGCTGGATCACCTTTGCCGATTATGCGATTGCCCTGCTCGACGAGCTGGAAAAGCCGGCGCATTCGCGGCAGCGCTTCACAGTCGGCTACTGAGTCGCCTGCTGCGGGCATGCCCACACAGGTACCGCACAGATTCCAAGGCCTGTGCTGTCCCTGTGGGAGCGGGCGAGCCCGCGAAGAGGCCCTTACAGGCTGACCTGGCCCTCCAGCCAATCCAGTAACTCCAGCAACCCCGGCGGCAAGCTCCTGGCCTGGCTCACCAGGTAATAGCCCTTGCCCGTCAGCACCTTCAGGGGAAACGGCATGCACAGCCGCCCCCCGCGCAAGTCATCGCCAATCAGCGACCAGTCGCCGATAGCCACCCCCGTTCCCTGCGAGGCCATGGCCATCGCCATGTCCAGCGTCTCGAAGTGCTGCTTCGGCCCTTGCGTGGCCTGCGTCATCCCCGCCGTCTGCAACCACAACCGCCAGTCATGCTCATCCCGCGACGGGTGCAGCAACATGTGCCGCGCCAGGTCTTCAACCTTCTGCAAGGGTATCGGCCCCTGGCATAGCGACGGCGCGCACACCGGCGTCAGCTGCTCGTCGAACAGCTTGCGCACGCGCAGCCCGTGGTTCGGCGCATCGCCATAGACCACCGCTGCATCGAAGCCCTCGCGGCGAAAATCCACACCATGCTGCACCGTGGTGGTCAGCTCCACCGGTACGTCCGGGCGTAGCGCCTGCCACTCCATCAGGCGCGGCAGCAGCCAGCGCATCACGCAGGTTGGCGCCTTCAGTTGCAGGGTGGTGCTGTGCTCACCGACCTCGCGCACCCCTTGTTCGATCAGCGCGAACACCTGCTGTACCCGTGGCAGCCAGTCCTGGCCTTCACGGGTCAGGCTCAGCCCGCGGGCCTGGCGTTGGAACAGGGCATACCCCAAGTGCTCCTCAAGGGCGGCGATTTGGCGGCTGACGGCGCCTTGGGTGATGTGCAGCTGTTGCCCGGCACGGGTGAAGTTGCAGTGCTGGGCAGTGACCAGAAAGGTGTGCAGGGCGGGCAGGGGTGGGAGGCGCTTCATCGCGTTTAGCCATGACGACAGGACATGGCTAGTATGTGTTTTTTTGCATTGTGGCGATAGCCGTGGCTTGGGTCCAATAAGGGCATAACCCAACAAGATTAGCGGTGAAACCTGATGGCAACTTGCGGTGAAGTATTGGTCAAACTCCTTGAAGGCTATGGCGTGGACCATGTCTTCGGCATTCCCGGTGTACATACCGTAGAGCTCTATCGCGGCCTAGCGGGCTCGTCCATCCGTCATATCACCCCGCGCCATGAGCAAGGCGCCGGGTTCATGGCTGATGGCTATGCGCGCACCCGGGGCAAGCCCGGGGTGTGCTTCATCATCACCGGCCCGGGCATGACCAATATCACCACGGCCATGGGCCAGGCCTATGCCGACTCGATCCCGATGCTGGTGATTTCCAGCGTGCAGGCCCGCGACCAGCTGGGTGGTGGCCGCGGCAAACTGCACGAGTTGCCCAACCAGGCGGCGCTGGTGGCGGGTGTGGCGGCGTTTTCCCACACCTTGATGAATGCTGCCGACCTGCCGCAGGTGTTGGCCCGAGCGTTCGCCGTGTTCGACGGCGCGCGGCCGCGCCCGGTGCATATCGAGATCCCGCTCGATGTGCTGGTCGAGCCGGCCGACCACTTGCTGCCGGGGCGCCCGGTGCGTGCCAGCCGGGCGGGGGCCGCGCCGCAGGCTGTGGCGCGCATGGCCGAGCGCCTGGCCAATGCACGGCGGCCTTTGATCCTGGCGGGTGGCGGTGCGTTGGCTGCGGGTGCTTTGCTGGCACGTCTGGCCGAACACCTTCAAGCCCCGGTGGCGCTGACCATCAATGCCAAGGGTCTATTGCCTTCCAGCCACCCGCTGCAGATCGGCTCGACCCAGTCACTGCCGGCAACACGGTCGCTGGTGGCCGAGGCGGACGTGGTGCTGGCGATCGGCACCGAACTGGCCGAAACCGACTATGACGTGACCTTCAAAGGTGGTTTCGAGATCCCGGGCAGCCTGCTGCGCATCGACATCGACCCGGACCAGACGGTGCGCAACTACCTGCCGGAGCTGGCGCTGGTGGCCGATGCCGAGTTGGCCGTCGACGCGCTGTTGGTTGCCTTGCAGGCTCAGCCGCAACCTGTTCACGAAAGCACTTGGGGTGTGACCCGCGTGGACAACCTGCGCCAGGCACTGGTTGCAGGTTGGGATCAGCCGACCTTGAGCCAGACACGCTTGTTGAACGCCATTCTGGCGCGCCTGCCCAATGCCATTCTGGTGGGCGATTCGACCCAGCCGGTATACACCGGCAACCTGACCCTGGACATGGACCAGCCACGGCGCTGGTTCAATGCCTCGACCGGTTATGGCACCTTGGGGTATGCGCTGCCGGCGGCCATGGGCGCCTGGTTGGGCAGCGCCGAGCAGCCTGCTGAGCGTGCGCCGGTGGTGTGCCTGATTGGCGATGGTGGTTTACAGTTCACCCTGCCAGAGCTGGCCAGTGCGGTGGAGGCGCAGGTGCCGCTGATTGTGCTGCTGTGGAACAACCAGGGGTACGAGGAAATCAAGAAATACATGGTCAACCGGGCGATTGAGCCGGTTGGTGTGGATATCCATACCCCGGACTTCATTGGCGTGGCGCGGGCATTGGGTGCGGCGGCTGAGCATGTGGCGGATGTGGCGCAGCTGCAGGCGGCGCTGGGACAGGCGGTCGAGCGCAAGGGGCCGACCTTGATCCAGGTTGATCAGAATCAGTGGCAGGAGACTGTGTGGGGTTGAAGTAGGGCTATTGCCTGTACCCGCCCAACAGAACTCAGCCCGCAGTCGCCCGCAACCGCGCCACATCCCGAATCGGCGGCGCGCCGTACAATCGGCTGTATTCCCGGCTGAACTGCGATGGGCTTTCATATCCCACCCGATAGGCCGCCACCGCAGCCTCGAGCCCGTCATTCAGCATCAGCCGCCGCGCCTCCTGCAGACGCAGTTGCTTCTGGTACTGCAACGGGCTCATCGACGTCACCGACTTGAAGCGGTGGTGCAGGGTTGAGGTACTGAGGTTGACCTCACGAGCCAGGTCCTCGATACGCAGCGGCTGCTGATAGTTGTTGTTAAGCCAGGTAATGGCCTGGCAAACCCGGTGGGTCTGGCTGTTGGCCAGGGCGATTTCATACAACCGATAGCCCTGCGGCCCGCGCAACATGCGATAGAGAATCTCGCGGCGGAACAGCGGTGCGAGCATTGCGATATCGCGTGGGGTGTCCAGCAGGCGGATCAGCCGCAGCAGGGCATCAAGCAGTGTGGCATCGGTTCTATCCACATACAGGCCGCGGCCGGAAGGCCGGTTGGGCACCAGCATCGGCCCGCTTTCGGCGATCAACTGGCTGATCTCGGCCGGGTCCAGGTCCATACGCAGCCCCAGGCTGGGGTTCTCCGGGCTGGCATCGAGCCTCACGCCACTGAGCGGCAAGGTTACCGAGACCACCATGTAGTGCAGCGGGTCGTAGGCGTACTGCTCGTCGCCGAGGAACAGGCTTTTGCTGCCTTGGGCAAGGATGCACAGGGCAGGTTGCGCCAGGGTCGGTACTGAACGCACGTTTTCGGTGTAGCGCACCAGGTACAGGCCAGCGATGGCCGATGCCGGGCCGTGGGGATCGCCGGCATGGCGGGTAATCAGCTCGGCCAGCTCCAGGCGCTGCAGTTCCAGGGTCGGGTCGGTGGACGTGGCGGTGGTCATGATGGCTTTCCTCTGCTGACCGACGCAGCATAGGTTTGGGCAAGGGTGGGCGCTAGTCAAAAGCTGCACGTCGATTGCCTGATCCTGCCGTGCTGCAGGATCAGGCAATCGACGTGCAGTAATGGCCTAACGCGCCGCGCGGGTGAGCCCCTAACCTTGGCAGCCTGGCTTTTCCGTCCGCCTGCTTCAAGGAGATTGTGCAATGACCCTAAAACAACCGGTCACCCACCTTGCGTTCATTCGTGCCAGCAGCGGGCGCTCGGCGGAGCTGGGCGCGCGCCTGCGTGACCTGTTGGAGCCCTCGCTGCGTGCGCCGGGTTGCCTGAGTTTCACGGTGCAGCGTTCGCAGGCAGATGCCGACCTGTGGTTGCTCAGTGGTAGTTGGCAGGACCAGCAAGCGATGAGTGGCTACTTTGCTTCGCCGACGTTGCAGGTTTTTGGTGAGCTGGTACAGGCGCGGGTGGTCAGTAGCCTGGACCTGCATACCTTTGATTGATTGGTCAGCTGACGCAAGGCCGCGCTTGCAGGGATCGCAGTGGCTGGTTGATGGGGTAAGATGCCGAGCCTTGATCAACCAGTTAGAGAGCAACATGGCACGTAGGGAATTCCCGCATTTCGAAGCGGTTTCGGCGATGGTCCCGGTGGAAGGCGGCGGCTATAACGCCGCCATCGCGGTCAAGGCCTTGGGCATGGGCGGCGCGCCGCGCTTTCACAAGGTGCTCGACGGGCAGGTGTTCGAAGGCGCCATGGCCGCCGACGAAGCGGCTACGGCCGAGCTGCAACGCCTGCAGGGCGTCAGCGAAGAGGGTGAGCTGGTCTGGTGATCAGGCTGGCGGCCGGGCCATCTTGAACAGGTTGCCCAGCTCGAAGTAGTCCGCCGGGCCACCGCCACGCAGGATCGGTTCGGCGGCAGCGGTGTCGTAGATGCCGTTCTTCAACAGGTGCTCGGCAATGTGCACCGCCACCACTTCACCCAGGATCAGCCAGCTTGGCACCGGTTCTTGGTCGGCCCGCTTGAGCTGGACGATCTGGCTGACCTTGCACTCGAAGGCCACCGGGGTTTCGCCGACACGCGGCACGCTGACGATGCGCGACGGCGCAGCGGTGAGGCCGCTCAATTCGAATTCGCTCACCTCGGCGGCAACCGGCGCGCAGCTCTGGTTCATCTGCTCGGCTAATGGGCGGGTGGCCAGGTTCCAGACGAATTCGCCGGTCTGCTCGATGTTGTTCAGGCTGTCTTTGCGCCCGACACTGCAGAAACCGATGATCGGCGGGATGTAATTGAAGGCATTGAAGAAGCTGTAGGGCGCCAGGTTCAGGCGGCCTTCGCGGTCCTGTGAGGAAATCCAGCCGATGGGGCGGGGGCCGACGATGGCGTTGAACGGGTCGTGGGGCAGGCCGTGGCCTTTGGCGGGTTCGTAGTAATACATCTGTGCGGGGCTTGCTGGCCCTACCTCCTGGTGGACAAGGCGCCTAGTGTGCCAAGCCTTTGCCCGCCTGAAAATGATTAAGCCCGGCCAAAGCCGGGCTGGGTGCTCGCATCAGGGATCAGCTAATGCGGTGGCCGCCAGTGCGGTCGAAGCCATCTTCAGCGAAGCGTTGGCCGCCAGTGCGGTCGAAGCCATCTTCGGCGAAGCGTTGGCCGCCAGTGCGGTCGAAGCCATCTTCAGCGAAGCGTTGGCCGCCAGTGCGGTCGAAGCCATCTTCGGCGAAGCGTTGGCCGCCAGTGCGGTCGAAGCCATCTTCAGCGAAGCGTTGGCCGCCAGTGCGGTCGAAGCCATCTTCAGCGAAGCGCTGGCCGCCGGTGCGGTCGAAACCGTCTTCGGCGAAGCGTTGGCCGCCGGTGCGGTCGAAACCATCTTCAGCGTAGCTAGCGGACTGGGTTTGAGCCGCTGCGAAGGTGTGGGCGTTGGTGCGGTTAAAGCCATCTTCGGCAAAGGCACCAGCAGCGAAAACCGACAGCGCCAGGGTGAGGATCAGTTTGTTTTTCATGGTCGTTGCTCCGGGGGTTCGAGAGGTTGTGTTGTTTCTATGGGTTTGATCCTACGCCGATTAATTTGATAAAAAAGCGCAAATAATAGCGCTTAAAAATCGAATAATTCGATGTATGTGGGTGTGCATGGGGCGCATCTAGTAACGGTTATTGGCCAGGATGCTGCTGCCCGGGCGCCGACGTTCTGCCAGCGATTGCAGCTTGAGGGGGCGGCATTAATGGGGTGTTAAGGAAGGAAATTAGGGCGCTTTAGCCTGATGAACGGATTTTTCATACGCCACCAACCTATTTTTCAGATGCTGCTCAGCACCATCGCCGCACCTAAAACCGGAGCGGCACACCAATGAACAAACTTCCGCAAATCACCTTGGCCTTCTGGGTCATGAAGATCTGCGCTACCACCCTTGGCGAAACGGCAGGTGACTTGCTGTCGATGACCCTGAACATCGGTTATGCACTTAGCTCGCTGCTACTGATCAGCGTGTTCCTGCTGACCTTGCTCGGCCAGCTGTACTCGCGCCGCTACCACCCGCTGCTGTACTGGCTGGTGATCCTTTCCACCAGCACCGCCGGCACCACCATGTCCGACTTCATGGACCGCACCCTGGGCCTGGGCTATGCCGCCGGTTCGGCCATCCTCATCGGCATCCTGCTGCTGACCTTCCTGGTATGGCGCTTGAGCGGCAACCCGCTGGATGTCACCCGCATCAAGAACCGCAGCGGCGAGCTGTTCTACTGGGTGGCGATCCTGTTCTCCAACACGCTGGGCACGGCTTTGGGCGATTACCTGGCCGATGATTCGGGGCTCGGTTTTGCCGGTGGTGCGCTGCTGGTCGGCAGTGCCATCGCCTTGGTGGTGGTGGCCCGCTACTGGACACGCATCCCCGGGATGGTGTTGTTCTGGGTTGCGTTCGTGCTCACCCGCCCGTTCGGCGCCACCTTGGGTGACTTCCTCACCAAGCCCCATGAAAAAGGTGGCCTGGACTTCGGCACAGTCGGCTCTTCGGCAGTGCTGGGCGGGGTGTTGCTGGTGCTGGTGCTGATGGCTACCTGGTACCAGCGGCGTGAACCGCGTCAGGCGTTGGAGATGTCCTGAGTGTTGATGCGGTAGCGGGTACTGCGGCCCCCGCCTGGCAGGCGAACCAGGCAGGCCTTACCGAGCAGATCGGTAAGGTGACGGGTCGCAGTGGCCTTGGACACTTTTGCCAGCGCCTGGTATTGCGCGGCATTGATGCCTTCCTCGAAACCGCGGGGGCCACCATCGAGCAATCTGTTGAGTACCTTGACCTGTTCGGGCAACAAGCCATCTGCGCGATGCGCGTGCCAGAACCTGGCTTTGGCCAGTATCCGGTCGATGTTGGCCAAAGCCTGCTCAAGGCTGCGTAGCAGGGTGGCAAGAAACCAGGACAGCCACGGGGTGATATCCAGGTCGCCTTTCTGGCTGCTCTCCAGCACCTGGTAATAGCCGGCCCTGTCATCGAGGATGCTGGCGGACATGGCATAGAAGCGGATTGCCTGCCGCTCACCTTGCGCCAGCGCCAGGTCGGTGATCGCCCGAGTCAGGCGGCCATTGCCGTCGTCAAACGGATGCAGGGTGACGAACCAGAAATGGGCGATGCCGGCACGTAGCAGTGGGTCCATACCGGCGGAATCGCGGCTGTTGGCAAACCAGTCGAGAAACTCGGAGAGCTGGGCGTCCAGGCCATCGCGCGGTGGGGCTTCAAAATGTACGGTAGGCTTGTCGAGCCGACCGGAGATCACCTGCATAGGCACTTCATCACGCAACTGGCCGACCAGTACCGCTTTGCTCAAGCTGCCTTGTGCTAGCGGGAACAGCCACTGGTGCCAGGCGAACAGGCGCTGCAGGGTCAGTGGTTGGTCAAACCCTTGCGTTGCATCCAGCATCAACTCCGCCAGCCCTTCACTGCGGGCATTGGTCGCCCCCTGTTCCTCGATGCCCAGCCGGTGAGCGAGCGAAGAGCGGACAGAGCCGACGTTCAACTGCTCACCTTCGATTGCCGAGGAGGTGACGATGTTCTGCAACAGAGTGTCCAGGATGTTCTGGCACTCGCTGAGCGCATCGACGCTGCCGATCTTGCCCAGCAGGCGCCCTTGCATGTCGATGCAGTTGCGTAGCACAGGTGCGATGGCGTCGTTTTGCCAGGTGAAATTCGGCCAGGCAGGTCGCTGCCAGATCCAGAAAGGGCTGTTCATGATTGCTGCTTGTTCATCCCGAGAGCCGGATAAGCCGGTTATTCGGCTCATCCCGTGAGCCGAATAATAGCGCTATTCGGCTCATGGCGTGAGCCGAATAAGGCCGTTAATCGGCTCACAGGCTGCCGCGCACCCCAAAAAAAAGGCGCCCCATGCGATGGAGCGCCCCTTTTCAGTACTGCCAGGCCAGCATCATTCAGTAGTGATCCGCGAGTGTTGCTTGGTGTCCTTCATGGTCGCGTACACCAGCAGCGAACAAGCGATGCAGGCGGTGACGTACCAGTAGAAGCCGCTCTCCATACCAGCGCTCTTGAACCACAAGGCCACGTACTCGGCGGTGCCGCCGAAGATCGACACAGTCAGGGCGTACGGCAGGCCCACGCCCAGGGCGCGGATTTCGGTGGGGAACAGTTCGGCTTTGACCACCGCGTTGATCGAGGTGTAGCCGCTGACGATGATCAGCGCCGCCATGATCAGGAAGAACGCGCCCCACCAGGTCTGGATGGTGTGCAGGGTGCTGAGGATCGGTACGGTGAACAGGGTGCCGAGCACACCGAAGGCGATCAGGATCGGGCGACGGCCGATCTTGTCGGACAGGCCACCGATCACCGGCTGCAGGCACATGAACAGGAACAGTGTGGCGGCCGAGATAGTGGTCGAGTCGCTGATGCTCATGCCCACGGTGTTGACCAGGTACTTCTGCATGTAGGTGGTGTAGGTGTAGAAGGCCAGGGTGCCGCCCATGGTCAGGCCGACCACGGTCATCAGCTCCTTGGGGTGGCGCATCAGGGTGCGCATCAGGCTTTCTTTGGCCTTTTCCTTCTTGGTGAACGAGGCGGTTTCTTCCATGCCGCGACGCAGGTACAGGGCCACCACGGCGCACAGTGCACCGATCACGAACGGTACGCGCCAGCCCCAGGCATACAGTTGCTCGGTGGTCAGGGTTTGCTGCAGCACGATCAGCACCGCCAGGGCGATGAGCTGACCGGAAATCAGGGTCACATACTGGAAGCTGGAGAAGAAGCCACGGCGCTCCTTGCTGGCCATTTCGCTGAGGTAGGTGGCCGAGGTGCCGTATTCACCGCCCACCGACAGGCCTTGCAGCAAGCGTGCGACGACCAGCAGGATCGGCGCGGCGACGCCGATGGTTTCATAACCCGGGGTCAGGGCGATGACCAGCGAGCCTGCGCACATCAGCAGCACCGAGGCCATCAGTGCGGCCTTGCGGCCTTTGCGGTCGGCGTAGAGGCCCATCAGCCAGCCACCGATTGGGCGCATGAGGAAGCCTACGGCGAAGATCGCGGCGGTGTTGAGCAGTTGTGCGGTGGAGTCGCCAGCCGGGAAGAAGGCCTTGGCGAAGTACAGCGAGAATGCGGCGTAGACGTACCAGTCGTACCATTCGACCATGTTGCCGATGGACCCGCTGAAGATCGACTTCAGGCGGCTGGCGGTGGTTTTTTCTGCGGCAGGCGCGGTGGCCGCCCCGGTGGGCAGGGAGGTGGCGTTATCCATCAGGGATACCTTCTCGTTGTTTTTGTGGAGCGCGCCGTGGCGCAGCTTGCCCAGGCAATTGCAGAAGGTGTGCCAAATGGGTGCGGGGTGATTCATTTGGAGGCGCTGTGCGCCCTTTGCGGGCTCGCCCGCTCCCACTGGTGCTGCGTGAAGCCTGACGTGGCGCATTTCTTTGTGGGAGCGGGCATGCCCGCGAAGGGCTGCAACGCAGCCCGCAAAAAACCGCGTTGTGAGCGGTTTTTTGCTTACTGGCTGAGCCTGATAGGCGGATTTCCGCTCATTCTCGCCCGACGAAATCCTCCCGCACCAAGCCATGCCGCTGCATCTTCTCGTTCAGCGTGCGCCGCGGCAGCTGCAAGGCCTCCATCACCGCCTTGATCTCACCCCCGTGCTGGCGCAACGCCGCGCGCAGGCATTGCGCCTCGAACGCCTCCATCTGCTCGCTCAACGACTGCCCGGCAGGTGCCACCTCGATGTTTGGCGCGCCCAGGCCCAAGGCGTGGCGCTCCGCCGCATTGGCCAACTCTCGCACGTTGCCCGGCCAGTCATGCGACAGCAGCTGCGCCAGTTGCGCGCCCGACAGCGGCGGGGCGGTACGGCCCAGCTTTTCCCCGGCAGCACGGGCAAAATGCTCGAACAGCAGGGCAATGTCCTCACGCCGCTCGCGCAGTGGCGCCAGGCGCAACTCGGCTACGTTCAGGCGATAGGCAAGGTCTTCGCGAAAGCGCCCGGCGCGGGCCTCTTCGAGCAGGTCGGGCTTGGTCGCGGCGATGATGCGCAGGTCAACGCTGATGCTCTGGTTGGCGCCCAAGCGCTCCAGCTTCTGCTCCTGGATCACCCGCAACAGCTTGGCCTGTTGGGCCAGTGGCATGCTTTCGATTTCGTCGAGGAACACCGTACCACCATTGGCATATTCCAGCTTGCCGATGCGCTTGCCCTGAGCACCGGTGAAGGCGCCGCTTTCATGGCCGAACAGCTCAGCCTCGAACAGTGACTCGGGGATGGCGGCGCAGTTGAGGGCGACGAAGGGCTTGCCGGCGCGCGGACCGAAATCGTGCAGGCAGCGGGCCACGCGCTCCTTGCCGCTACCCGTTTCGCCACGGATCAGCACATTGACTGGCAAGCTGGCCAGCTCAAGCACTTGCCGACGCAGCTGTTGCAGGCCCTGGGACATGCCCAGCAACGTGCCCTCCAGGCGTGACTTGAGGTCGGCCTGTTCGTGCAGCCGGCGGTTTTCCAATACCAGCTGGCGCTTCTCCAGGGCCCGGCGCAGGCTGCCCAGCAGGTGCTGTGGGGTAAAGGGCTTCTCCAGGAAGTCGTAGGCCCCGCTGCGCATGGCTTCGACCGCCATCGGCACGTCGCCGTGGCCGGTTAGCAGGATTACCGGCAGGTCGGGGTCGTCCGCCTGCAGGCGTTCGAGCAGTTGCAGGCCATCCATGCCCGGCATGCGCACATCGCTGATGATTACCCCCGGGAAATGCCGTGGCAGGTGCGCCAGGCATTCTTCGGCGCGGGCGAACAGCTGCACGCTGAAGCCCGACAGGCTCAGCCATTGCTCGACGGCGGTACGGATACTGGCTTCGTCATCGACGACGATCACGGTGTTCAGCATACAGGCTCCAGGTCACGGGGCAGGGTAAGGCTCAGGCGCGCGCCGCCGGGCAGGTTTTCGGCCTGCAGCTGGCCACCGGCCTCATGCACGATGCCGTAGGAAATGGCCAGGCCCAGCCCCAGGCCTTCGCCCACCGGCTTGGTGGTGAAGAAGGGGTCGAAGACCTTGGCCAGGTCGGCCTCGGCAATGCCGCCACCCGAATCCAGCACGCTCAGGCGCCACAGCTCGCCGTCGGGCTCGATGCGGATCTCCAAGCGTTTGTAGCGCTTGTCGGCCATGGCGTCGAGGGCATTGCGCAGCAGGTTGATCAGCACCTGTTCCAGGCGGATGGCATCGCCGCGGACCCAGGCCGGGCGCGCCAGGTACTGGGCCACTGCCACCCCTTCGCTGCGAATGCGGGTTTCCAGCAGGTGCAGCGCCTGGTCGACCACGGTGGCCAGGTCGAGGCGTTCGCGCAGGCCGACCGGGCTGTTGCGGGCGAAGGTTTTCAGGTGGCTGGTGAGCGCCGCCATGCGCGTGAGCATCTGCTCCAACGGCTCCAGCGCCTGGCGCGCTTCGTCATAGCGGCCATGGTCGAGCAGCAGGCGCAGGGTTTCCAGCTGCATGCGCTGGGTGGTCAGCGGCTGGTTGATTTCATGGGCCATGGCCGCCGACATCTGCCCGAGCGCGGCCAGCTTGGCCGATTGCACCAGGCCCTCCTGGGCGGTGCGCAGCTCGCGGGTGCGTTCCTCGACCTGGCGCTTGAGCTCTTGCCGGCTGCGCTGGCGCAGCCGGGCCAGGCGTAGGCGCTGGCTGACGAACAGCGCAGCGAACACCAGGCTCAGCCACACGGCGGCGGCGCCGAGCGCGGCATTGCGACCATCGGCGGCGACCTGTGGCTTGCGTAGCAGGTGCAAGGTCCAGCCTTCGCCTTCCAGCGGCAGGCTTTCCCACAGGTACTCGGCGCTGCCGTCCGGGCCTTGCACCCGGCTAAGGGTGCTGTTGGCGGCGAAGCGGGTCAGCACCTGGTGCTGTAGCGGCACGAGCGGTTGCTTATCGTACTGGCGGGTTGCGGCCAATTCGGCGCGGTCGGCACCCGTCAGCGGTTGCAGTTCACGGTAGCGCCAGCCGTCCTGGTTGGCGATGAAGGTAATGCCGCGGGCGTCGCTCACCAGCAGGATGTCGCTGCCCTGGCGCCATTCGCGTTCCAGCTCAGGGAACTCCAGTTTCACCACCATGGCGCCGAGGAAGCGGCCCTGCTCGTCATTCACCGCGCTGGCGAGGAAGTAGCCCGGCACGCCGCTGGTCACGCCCACGGCGTAGAAGCGGCCGCTGCCTTGGCTGCGGGTTTGCTTGAAATAGGGCCGAAAGCCGTAGTTGGAGCCCACGTAGCTGCTGGGCAGCCGCCAGTTGCTGGCGGCGATGGCCAGGCCGCTGCGGTCAAGCAGCTCGAGGGTGGAGGAGTTGGCGGCGCCATTGATGCGTTCGAGCTTGCGGTTCAGCGCGTCCTGCACCGGTTCGCTGACCGGGCCGCGCAGGGCGGCGATCAGCTCCGGGTCCAGCGCCAGTACGGCGGGCAGCGCGCGGTAGCGGTCGATCAAGGTGTGCAGGGCATTGG
Organism: Pseudomonas sp. Leaf58; assembly: GCF_003627215.1. Classification (NCBI taxonomy): domain Bacteria; kingdom Pseudomonadati; phylum Pseudomonadota; class Gammaproteobacteria; order Pseudomonadales; family Pseudomonadaceae; genus Pseudomonas; species Pseudomonas sp. Leaf58. The sequence continues at coordinate 4,309,550 of NZ_CP032677.1, read as the reverse complement.
CGTACAGGCCCAATTGCTGGCTGGCACGCCGGGCGTCGTCTTCCATGGCCTGGCGCTTGGCCTGGTGCATGGCCCAACCAGCACTGAGAGCGGTACCCAGCACGATCAGCAGGGTGATCAGCCCCAGACGCAGGGCGCGAACGGAAAAGGGCATTGGGGCGGATCCGGATGAATGGGATATCAGGGCCGGCCTCTTCGCGGGTGAACCCGCTCCCACAGGTATCGTGCAGGGCATCTGCTTGCAGAGTACCTGTGGGAGCGGGTTTACCCGCGAAGAGGCCGGTACAGGCGACCTATTCAGTTACAGCAGTTCAAAGCTCTGCTGCTGCACCGCCTGGGAATCCAGCCCTACCTGGACATTGAACTCACCTGGCTCGGCGACCCGCTGCAGCTGGCCATTGTAGAACTTCAGGTCTTCCTCGCTGATGCGGAAGCTCAACGTGCGCGACTCGCCTGGCTTGAGCATCAGCTTCTGGAAGTTCTTCAGCTCCTTCACCGGGCGGCTCATCGATGCCGACACATCCTGCAGGTACAGCTGCACCACGGTTTCACCGTCACGCTTGCCGGTGTTCGTCACTCTTACCTTGGCCTGCAGGGTGTCGCCACGCTTGAGGTTGTTGTCGGACAGGGTCAGGTCCGACAGCTCGAAACTGCTGTAGCTCAGGCCATAGCCGAACGGGTACAGCGGGCCGTTGGGCTCCTCGAAGTACTGCGAGGTGTAGTTGCCCGGCTTGCCCGGCGTGAACGGCCGGCCGATGCGGGTGTGGTTGTAGTACATCGGGATTTGCCCGACCGAACGCGGGAAGGTGATGGCCAGCTTGCCGGACGGGTTGTAGTCGCCAAACAGCACGTCGGCAATGGCGTTGCCGCCTTCGGTACCGGCGAACCAGGTTTCAAGGATGGCATCGGCTTGTTCGCGCTCCCAGCTGATCGACAGTGGCCGGCCGTTCATCAGCACCAGCACCAGCGGCTTGCCGGTGGCCTTCAGGGCTTTGATCAGCTCACGCTGGCTGGCCGGGATTTCCAGGGTGGTGCGGCTTGACGATTCGTGGGACATGCCACGCGATTCGCCGACCACTGCCACCACCACGTCGGCCTGCTTCGCCGCTTTCACCGCTTCGTCGATCAGCACTGCAGGCGGGCGCAGGTCGTCGACGATTTCCGGTGCATCGAAGTTGAGGAAGTTCAGGTAATCGAACATCGCCTTGTCGCCGGTGACGTTGGAGCCTTTGGCGTACACCAGCTGGGCCTTGCCCTCTACGGCGCGGCGCAGGCCTTCGCGCACGGTCACCGAATGCACCGGTTTGCCGTCGGCGGCCCAGCTGCCCATCATGTCGATCGGGGCATCGGCCAGCGGGCCGACCAGGGCAATGGTGCCGGCCTTTTTCAGCGGCAGGGTCTGGTTGCGGTTTTCCAGCAGCACCAGGCTGCGGCGCGCGACGTCCCGTGCGGCTTCGCGGTGCAGGCGGTCGTTGCCGTAGTAGTCCTTGAGGTCGGTTTCGGCCTTGCCAATGCGCACGTACGGGTTTTTGAACAGGCCCATGTCGTATTTGGCGCCAAGCACTTCGCGCACCGCCTGGTCCAGTTCGCCTTGGGTTACTTCGCCGGACTTCAGCAGGCCTGGCAGCTCTTCGCCGTAGAGCGTGTCGTTCATGCTCATGTCGATGCCGGCCTTGATCGCCAGCTTGGCCGCTTCGCGGCCGTCGCGGGCAACGCCATGGCGGATCAGCTCCTGGATGGCGCCATGGTCGCTGATGGTCACGCCCTTGAAGCCCCATTCCTTGCGCAGCAAGTCGTTCATCAGCCAGGTGTTGGAGGTGGCCGGCACGCCGTTGATCGAGTTCAGCGCCACCATCACCCCGCCGGCACCGGCGTCCAGGGCGGCGCGGTAGGGCGGCAGGTAGTCGTTGTACATTTTCGGCAGGCTCATATCCACCGTGTTGTAGTCGCGTCCGCCTTCTACCGCGCCATACAGGGCGAAGTGCTTGACGATGGCCATGATGCTGTCGGGGTTGGCCGGGCTGCTGCCCTGGAACGAGCGGACCATCACCTGGCCGATCTTCGAGGTCAGGTAGGTGTCTTCGCCAAAGCCTTCACTGGTGCGGCCCCAGCGCGGGTCGCGGGCGATGTCGACCATCGGCGCGAAGGTCATGTCCAGGGCATCGGCCGAGGCTTCGATGGCGGCGGTGCGGCCGACCTTGGCGACGGCGTCCATGTCCCAGGTCGCGGCCATGCCCAGGCCGATCGGGAAGATCGTGCGTTCGCCGTGGACGGTGTCGTAGGCGAAGAACATCGGGATCTTCAGGCGGCTGCGCATTGCCGCGTCTTGCATCGGCCGGTTCTCTGGCGCGGTGCGCGAGTTGAAGGTGCCACCGATACGGCCGGCGGCGATTTCCTCGCGGATCTTTTCGTGGGGCATTTCCGGGCCGATGCTGATCAGGCGCAGTTGGCCGATTTTCTCGGCTTCGGTCATCTGGCTGATCAGATGATCGATGAACGCCTGCTTGTCCTGCAGGGGCGGGGCGGAGGGGGCGGCGAGGGCCGCCTGACTGGCAAGGCCCATGGCCAGGCCCAGCAAAGACAGTTTCATCATGAATTCCGTTATGGGGCCCCTGCCGTATCCACGGTGATACGCGCGCGGCCGAAGTTTTCAGGCGGCTATTTGTTGTACGATTTGCAGGCATTTATTCCAGCGGCGGATTATGCCTGAATATGTCGCCTGCGGACGAAGCCCCGAATGCCGGGACAACAACTATAAGAATGCTCAAGAGACCGACGGCATGACCCCCCTCGACGAATACCATCAGCGGCAAATTGCCGAAGCCATTGCCCGTGCCGAACGGCGCACCGATGCCGAACTGGTGACGGTGCTGGCCCGCCGTGCCGATGATTATGCCTATTGGCCCTTGTTCTGGGCCGCGGTGCTGGCATTGGCTGTGCCAGGGCTGTTGCACGGGGTGCTGGGCTGGCCAGGGGGGCGTGGCCTGCTGGTAGCCAATGTGTCGCTGTTCGTCGGCCTGTGCCTGCTGCTGCGCAACCCGCGCCTGGCCGGGTGGCTTATCCCCCGGGCTTTGCGCCGCTGGCGCGCCTCGCGGCTGGCCCGCCAGCAATTTCGCGAACAGAACCTGCAGCGCACAGCAGGCGCCACCGGCGTGCTGATCTTTGTCAGCGAGGCGGAGCGGTATGTGGAGATCCTGGTCGACCGCGGTATCGAGCACTACTTGGATGCCACGGCTCGTGCGGCTATCGTCGGCCGTTTTACCGAGCAGGTGCGCCAGGGCCGCACTTTGCAGGGCTTTGTCGAATGCATCGAGGCGTGTGGCGAGCTGCTTAGCGAGCATGTGCCGCCTACCCATGCGCGTAACGAACTGCCAAACCGGTTGGTGATTCTCGATTGATTCAGAACCTGACCCTGTAGGAGCGGGTTTGCCCGCGAACACCGGTGCAGCCGGTGCCAGGCAGCGCGTTGAATGTTTCGCGGGGAAGCCCGCCCCCACAGGAACCGAACCACCCTGTAGAATGCACGTATTGCGCCAAGCGCTTCCCGCTACCCGAGGCAACGTTTCTCCATGTCCGCCAGTTCTTCCGCTTCCTCCGCGCCGGATGCGTGCGCCCAGTTTCTCGACCTGCTGAACGCCGCTTTGCACGGCAACACCCTGGTCAAACTGGTGCTGGCGCGCCATGTGGGTGCCGACCAGACCTTGCAACGGATCATCGCCAAGCCGCTGCAGGTCAAGGGCCAGCCGTGCCTGTCGCTGGTCTACCGCCACCAAACCCGCGACATCACCCGCAACCTGCCGCTGGACCAGGTGTTGGCACTGGTCAGCGAATTGCTGCCAGACAGCTTTCGCAACGCCCACCTGTTCGACGCCGACGGCGAAGTGCAGCTGACCTTCAGCAAGAAGGGCAAGCCGATGCTCCAGCGCCACGGCGCGCAGGCACCGCGTGAGGCTGCCGCGAGCAGTGGCCATGACCGCGAGAAAAAGCGCTATTTGGAGCTGTCGCGGCCGTTTCTGCGCGACCTTGGCGTGACTGACGCGCAAGGCGCGCTGATCCCGTCGATGTCGCGCAAGTGGAAGCAAATCAACAAGTTCATCGAGGTCTTCGACCACGCCCTGGCCAGCGCCCCGGTGCCCGCGGAGCAGGCGCTGCGGGTGGCCGACTTCGGCTCGGGCAAGGGTTACCTGACCTTCGCCATGCACGATTACCTGCGCAACAGCCTGGGCCGTGAGGCGCAGGTGACCGGTGTAGAGCTGCGCCAGGACATGGTCGACCTGTGCAACGCCGCCGCCTCGCGCCTGGAGCATCCCGGCCTGGAGTTCCAGTGTGGCGACGTGCGCAGCGTGGTGCCGGCGGCCATCGAAGTCATGATCGCCCTGCATGCCTGTGACATTGCCACCGACTACGCCATTCACACCGGCATCCGCTGCAACGCCGCGATCATCATGTGCTCGCCGTGCTGCCACAAACAGATTCGCCCGCAACTGCACAGCCCGGGGTTGTTGCAACCGATGTTGCAGTACGGTCTACACCTGGGGCAGCAGGCCGAGATGCTCACCGACAGCTTGCGCGCGCTGTATCTGGAAGCCTGCGGTTATGAGACCAAGGTGTTCGAGTTCATCTCGCTGGAGCACACCAACAAGAACAAGATGATTCTTGCGGTGAAGCGCCGGCAGGCGGTGGATAACGGCGCGTTGCTGGAGAAGATTGCCCAGCTCAAGGCGTTTTATGGGGTGCAGGAGCATTGCCTGGAGATGCTGTTGCGGGCCGATGGATTGCTTTGATTGCCCCGTTTCTCCTAGCGGCACCCAACATGCTTTGGGCAAAAAATCCCGACTTCACGTAGGACCATTCCCTGCACCTGGGCACGATGTAGCACTCCGCTTTGGCATCTAGCCGACATTCTGGCTTGGATGCAGGCGCGAGGTAACTACTCAATGGGTCAGGACACACTGGAATTGGCCCATGTGGCTATGGCAGTCAATGTATCCAACGCCTATGAGCGAATCTTCGGCGCTTCTAAAAAAGTAGCCCATTAAGCCTGTGCCCCAAGGCTCTTCACCTACGGGTGAGCGGTACATCAATAGCCAATATTTCCTGCCCTAAAGGATGGCTACTGGCATCGAAGAAATGTAGCTCGGTCCCCGGCATATCCCCAAACCGATCCACGAAATGCTGCTTCTGGTTGATCACCGATGCCTCGCTCAACGGCCGAATAGCAATCGACAGGTGCTTCGGCCGGGCCAGCCGAATGGCTTCGAGCAGATGCTGGTCACTGCTGTCCAAATGCTGCCCGAACAGGCATAGCCCCTGGCTTTCCCGCGCCAGTTGCCCCAGGCACCAGCTCAGGTAGTCCGAATGGCGGATGGCGCGCAGTTTTTCCTCGCTGCGGTCTTCGTTGATGAACAGCGGCACTTCACCGGGGATGTTCACGGCAAACCCATCGAGCAGTTCGGCGCTGTCGGCGCTGCGTTGGCGAGTGGTGCCGTCGGGCAGCTTGAGTAGGTGCAGGCCGCCATGCAGATGCAGCACCCGGGTGCCTTTGCTGCTGGTGCGGCGCACGTCGAAGAAGCCTTGCTCGTCGAACAATTTGGCGAAGCCCTGCGGGGCATGTTGCACGGCCCAGGGCAGCAGCAGGTCATAGTTGCTGGTGTACACGCTGCGGTAGCCGCGCAGGGCCTGGTTGAGGGTGGCCAGCGTGGTTGGGGGCAGCAATGGCCACGGCAGGTGCACCGTGCGTACGGCGTGGATCAGCGCTTCTTTGATCGAGTAGTAACGGTTCAGCGGCGCGGTGGAGTTGATGGCCAGCGCGGCGTTGGCGCGTACGGTGGTGTTCAGGGTGCTGAGCACCGGCTCGAACAGCTCCGTGCCCAGGGACTTGAACAGTGCCTGGTCGCTGATGGCCAGGCCTTTTTTGCGGCCGGCGCGTTGCGCTTCCTCGAACAGCGAGAAGTAGCCGAACGGCTTCCACAGCGCGCGGCTGGCACCGTTGCCCAGCAGCAGGGCGTCGCAAGGGCGGTGGGCGGCGAGTGCTGGCCAGGGGGTGAGAGCGGCGTTGAGTGCGGGCATGCTGGGGTCCGTTGGTGGAGCGGGGAACGGGGGCGACTTTAGCATGTCATGCGGCTGGCATCGTCCCCCTCAGCCCTGCTCAGCTATCGGAACACTGCGGCTCCTGTTTCGCCACACCCGATACGCGCGGATGCCTGCGCGTACCGAACCGAACAGCAGTTTGTCCTCCATCTCCCGCGCCATCCCCGAGCGCACCAGCATGCGCAGGAAGGTGCCGCGGGCACGGGCGATGGCGAAGAAAATGCCCTGGGCCGCCAAGGTGTCGCGCACTTCGCGCAGGGCGGCGATGCCGCTGACGTCGATACGGGTGACTGCTTCGGCATCGAATAACACGGCCTTGGGCTGCTCCTGGCTTTGTACGGCTTCGAGCAGGCGCATTTTGAAGTAGTCGGCGTTGAAGAACAGGATCGCGTCGTCGAAGCGGTACACCACCAGGCCTGGCACCGTGCGGGCCCCTTGGTGCTTGCGGATGTCTACCTGGCCTTCGGTGCCTGGCAACCAGCCCAGCACGGCGTCGGTGGGCTGGTAGATGCTGTACAGCAGCCGCAGGATCGCCAAGGTCACGGCAAACACGATACCGGGCAGTACGCCCAGGCCCAGCACGCCCACTGTGGTCAGCAGGCACAGCCAGAACTCGAAGCGGCTCAGGCGGCGGATGTGCTGCAGCGACTTAATGTCGATCAGCCCCCAGCCGGCCATCAGCAGCACGGCGCCCAGTGCTGCCTGGGGGATCCACGCCATTGGCGCGGTGAAAAACAGCAGGATCAGGGCGATGACCAGTGCGGCGATGATGCCCACTAGCTGGCTTTTGCCGCCGACCATGTCGTTGACTGCAGTGCGCGAGTCGGCGCCGCTGATGGCAAAGCCCTGGGAAACCCCGGCCGCCAGGTTGCTTACGCCCAGGGCGACGAATTCGTGGTTGGCGTTGATCGCATAGCCATGCCGGGCGGCAAAGCTGCGTGCGGTGAGCATGGCGCTGCAGAAGCTGACGGTGGCGATACCCAAGGCGTCGCGCAGCAGGCTTTTCATTTCTGCCAGGTTGCTGTGCGGCCAGGCCAGCTGCGGGATGCCGGCAGGTACTGGGCCAAGGATGGCGACGCCAAAACGGTCAAGGCCGAACAGCCCGACCAGCAGCATGAACAGCGCCACTACCGCCAACGCCGCTGGCAGGCGCGGGTAGCGGCGGGGCAGCCAGATCAGCAGGCCCAACGCGGCCAGGCCGATCAGCAGCGTCACCCAGTGAATTTCGCCTAGGCGCTGGAGGAAGTTGATCAGGCTGAGGATGAAGCCATCGCCTTCGATCTTGAACCCCACTACCTTGGACAGCTGCCCGGCGATCAGGCTCAGGCCGATGCCGTTGAGGTAACCGATCAGGATCGGCCGGGAGAAGAAGCTGGCGATGAACCCGGCCCGGGCTACGCCAGCGGCGATCAGCATGACCCCCACCAGCACGGTGACAATGACCGACAGTTCGGCAATGCGCTGTGTGTCGCCCATGGCCAAGGGCGCCACGGCACCGGCAATCATCGCGCAAGTGGCGGCGTCCGGGCCAACCATCAATTGCCGCGAACTGCCAATCAGGGCGTAGACCATCATCGGTAGCACGCAGGCGTACAGGCCGTATTGCGGTGGCAGGCCGACGATTTGCGCGTAGGCAATGGCAATGGGGATCTGGATCGCTGCCACCGAAAGCCCGGCCTGCAAATCGGCGTGGAACCATTCGCGACGGTAGTGCAGCAGGTTGGCGAGGCCCGGTAGCCAGCGAGAGAGAAACATGCGTCGTCCTTTCGAAATGTTTCGCGAATCCATTGAGCATATCCGCGCCAAACCGTTTCGCTTGCACGCGCATGCACCCGCTGCGCATTGAAGCGGATCGGTAGGCAAATGGCCATGGGCCAGGTCAATGTAGGGACGGCAGAAACGAAAAAAGGAGCCAAGGCTCCTTTTGACAGCGATGACGCTACGGGAACGCCATGCGGTGATGCGATGTGGAGCGGGTAGAGGGAATCGAACCCTCAACTAAAGCTTGGGAAGCTTTCGTTTTGCCACTAAACTATACCCGCGTCTGCGCTGCACTTTTTACCAGAACCCCGCACGAATTAGAAGCCCACGTTATAAAAAAGCTTGTCGGCACCCCGCAGCTTGCGCAAAACACCTACAGGGCGCCGATGCGCTCAGATTGCCAATGCATGCTGCCCCTGTTGTACGTGCTGGTAGCGTTGACGTGGCTCGCGTACTGTCGGTTTGAGGAAACCGAGCAGGACGCTGCGGGTGTTTTCGCAAGCGGCCTTGGTTTCCATGTCGAGGAAGTGCCCCGCGTCACGGATCACGCTGAACTGGCTGTTGCCCACATGCTTGCCGAACTCCCGGGCATCTTCGACCGTGGTGTACTCGTCGCGGTCGCCGTTGATGAACAGCACCGGGATATCGATGTTGCGCGCGCCATTCAGGGCCCGCTGCAGGTCATGCTGCAATACTTCATTGATGTGGAAGTGCATTTGCGCGTACTCGTGGCTGTCCAGGCTGCTGACATGCCGGTAGTTGAAACGTTTGAACAGCGATGGCAGGTGCTTGCCGATAGTGTCGTTGACCAGGTTGCCGACCTGATAGCGATCACAGGCGGCCAGATACTGGCAGCCACGGTCCAGGTAGTCGCGCATCGGTTCATTGATCACCGGCGAGAAAGAGCTTACTACCGCCTTCTTCACCCGCCGCGGCTGATGCGCCAGCGCCAGCAGCGTACTTGCGCCACCCCACGAGAACGACATCACGTGGTCTGCCTGGAAGTGCTCGATCAGCTCAAGGAGGATATGCGCCTCGGTCTCCTTGCTGATAAACCGTTCCTGGCGGTTGTGCGGCTTGGACTTGCCCGCATACGGTTGGTCGAACAGCACTACGTTGAACTGCGGGTGCAGGTTCCGTACCGTCTGGGCGAACGAGGCCGTAGTGGCCAGCGAACCGTTGATCAGGATGATCGTCTTCTCGGCCGCATCCGCGCGATAGAACTCCGTGTAAACCCGATACTGACCTTGGATATCAAGTACAGCAATTTCTGGCCTCATGTCATCGACTCCTGGCGCAAAAAGGGTATTCGCGTCACCTAGGGTGCACGTTCTTTATGACAGGTAGGCATTCGCCTGAAGAGTGTCTGGGGGGCCCTGTGTCGATCCTTGGCACTTGCGTCGACGATGTTGTTGTAGGCGGGCAATTTGCCGTGCCCCAAGGCATCTAGGCTTTGGGTGGCCGGCAAAAGGTGTCTTCGACTGCGGGCGTGACTTGGTAGTCACATGCAGACTGACGATTTGGATTCAAGCAGTGGGTTGCCGATCCCGCAAGTGCCGTTCGGGGGGAAATGTGACTTTTGTCGCTGAGCGGTCGTAGGACGACCCTCTACTGTTTGTTCCGGCCCCCACAGGAGCATCACAGGCCTCAGACTTATCGATGACCCTGTTGGAGCGGGCGAGCCCGCGAAAAGGGCGGAACAGGCAACCTAGACAGTGGCGATTTCATCCGCAGTTAGTTCACGGAACGCCCCTGGCGCCAACCCCGGGTCCAGCCGAATCGCTCCCATGCTCTCGCGATGCAGTGCCACCACCTTGTTGTCGAAATGCCCGAACATGCGCTTGACCTGGTGGTAACGCCCTTCGACGATCGCCAGCCGTGCCTGGCGTGGGCCCAGTATGTCCAGTTGGGCGGGCAGGGTAGTGAGGTTTTCGAAGGCGAAGTACAAGCCCTCGCGGAACTTGGCCACATAGTGCACGCCAATCTCGTCCTCGGTTTCCACCAAATAGTGCTTGGGCTGTTTGGTTGCCGGCTGGGTAAGCCGCCGTGACCACTGGCCATCGTTGGTCAAAATCATCAGGCCGGTGGTGTTGAAGTCCAGGCGCCCGGCAATGTGCAGGTCGCCTTGCAACGCGGCGGGCAGCAGGTCGAGCACGGTGCGGTGCTGCGGGTCCTGGGTGGCGCTGACACAGCCAGTGGGCTTATGCAGCATCAGGTAGCGCGCCGGGCGGCCGGCTTGCAGCAGCTGGTCATCCAGCTCCACGCGGCTGAATTCACGTACTTCGGCTAGCGGGTCGCTGACCACCTGGCCATCCAGCCGCACGCGGCGTTGCGCCAGCATCAGGCGGACTTGTTGGCGGTTATGGCTGGGCAGGTTGGCGAGGAAACGGTCGAGGCGCATGGAAACAGTCAATGGCGGGCGGGGGATCGGAGTTGTTCTTCAACGGCAGCGCAACGCGGGCACAGGCAGGCCTTGTCGCGCAGCTCGGCGGGCAGGGCCAGGAGCACCGCCGGGTCGATGGTCACGCCGTAGCACCAGCAGGCCTGGGTTGCGCTGCGTGGGTCGGCCAGGCTGCATTGGTTGGGGGCGCCGCAAGCGGGGCAGTGTTGGCGGTCAGTCATGGCGGGTTTCACTGCAGACTCGGTTGCGGCCGGCCTGCTTGGCACGATAAAGCGCCCGGTCGGCGCGGCTCAGCAGGGCGTGCAGGGTATCGCCTGGCTGCAGGCTGCTCAGCCCGATGCTGGTGGTCAGGCGCAGCGGCTGGTCGTCGTAGCTGAACGTCAGCTGTTCGGTACGCTGGCGAATTTTTTCCGCCACTTCGAGGGCCTGCCGGCCTTCGGCTTCACGCAGCAACACAATAAATTCCTCACCGCCCCAGCGGCACAGTATATCGGACTGGCGAACGCTACCCTGCAGTACATTGGCGAATTGGCGTAGCACTTCGTCGCCTGCCAGGTGGCCGTGGGTGTCATTTAGGACCTTGAAGTGGTCCAGGTCTATCAGCAGCGCAATCAGCGGGCTGCAGGCACGCTGGGCTTCTTGCAAGGCCTGGGCGGCAAGCAAGTCGAAGCTGCGCCGGTTGGGCAGGCCGGTGAGGCTGTCGAGGGTGGCCAGGGCCTCGGTGCTGGCCTGGTGGCGGCGGACCATGGCATGCACCAGTGCCAGCACCACCAAGGTGATCATGGTGCAGATCGCCAGGTTTAGGTACAGCGAGTGGCGGATGCGGTCCAGGGCGCCAGTTTCGCGTTTGTCCACCAGCAGGTACCAGTCCAGCTCAGGCAGGTGGCGCACGTTCAGGAAGTGGCTGTGGTTGTCGCTGTCGAGATACTCATGGCTGCCTGCCCCGGGCACCCGTTGCTGGGCCAGTACATCGCTCAGCTCGGGGTTATCGCTCAATTGCTGGCCAACCCGCAGGCCATGGGGGCCACCTGCCGAGCCGGTCAGCAACACCTTGCCATTGGCATCGGTAAACAGTACCCGGCGCTGGTAGCGCTGCTGGTACTGGTCGATCAGCTTGACCACCGACGACACACTCAGCCCCACCCCTGCTGCGCCGATGAAGCGCTGCTGGTAATCATGCACCTGGTAGTTGATGAACACGGTCAGGCTGTCCTGGTTGGCCATGTCGAGGTCGACGTTGATTTCGTAGGGGGCCTTGAGCTCGCGCAGGCGGAAGTACCAGGCATCGCGCCAAGTGCCCGGCTGCATCTGCTTGAGCACACCCTTGGCCTGGTAGTAGGTGAGGGAGCGGTCGGACACGAAGAACGAGGTGAAGGTGTCCTGCTTGCCCATGACTTCGCCCAGGTAGCGGGTGATGCGCGGGGTGTCTTGCTCACCGGACAGCACCCAGTCACGCAGGAATGTGTCCTGGGCCATCATCGACGCGATCAGCACCGGGCGGATCAGGTCTTTCTGGATTTCCGAGTAGACCGTGTCGGAGGTCAGCGGCAGCTCGGTATTGATGATGCCGTCACGGATGGCGCTGCGCGAGGCAAAGTAGCTGAGCAGTGATGTGGCGAGGAAGCCGCAAGCCAACAGTACCAGCAGGGTAACGATCAGCGAGCGCTGTGAAAACAGAGCGGAACGTGAGGGCATGATCTTCCCGTGATATGTGCCGAGCCGCCCATTCTAGTGAGATGACCGGAAAATGACTGCAAGTTTTTCAGGGGCATTCCAGCTGTATCAAATTGTTGCAAAAATGGCACTGCACCTCGCCGCAGCGGTCTTATTCAGTGTCGATGAACGCTTTTTCCATCGATGCTCGCCAGCGCCGCTGTTCGGGCACTCCAGCGGTCCAGGAGGCCGCCATGTCCTATCGAATTTTGTTGATCGCCCTGCTGGGGCTGATGACTTCCGCCTGCGCCCCGTACTACGAGAGCGGGGGCTATTACCGTTCGGACTACTACTCCCGCGACCGCTATGTGTCGCCGGGTTATTACCGCTATGACCGCTATTACGTGACGCCGCAACCGCGCTATTACTACCAGCCGGCGCCGCGCTATTACTACCACCCCACGCCCATTTATCGGTCGCAGCCGCAACCTGGGATGAACCGATGGCACGGCAACCCGCGTTATGACTATGGCAACCGGCAGCGCAATGACTATGGGCGTGACCGCGATCGGCATGACTATCGGGATGGCAGCCAGCGTTACCAGCATGGCGACTGGCACTCCAGAGGGCAGGGGAATGGCGGCGGGCGCTGGGAGGGTCGGCGTGGGCAGGGGCAAGGCGGTAACTGGCAGCGCTAGGTGAATGAAAGCGGGGCTGCAAGGCAGCCCCATATTCTTGAAATTAACCCAGGTCTGCGAGCGGGTGGCGGCCTTCCCATGCCTTGGCAAAATGCGCCTCCACCACCGCCGCGGGCACCTGCGCCACATCGGGCCAGTGCCAACGCGGTTGGTTGTCCTTGTCCAGCAAGCGGGCCCGCACGCCTTCGCTGAATTCTGGGTGGCGGCAGCAGTTCAGGCTCATGCTGTATTCCATCTGGAACACTTGCGCCAACGACAGGTGCCGGGCCCGGCGAATCTGTTCCCACACCAAGTGTGCAGTCAGCGGGCAACCCTCATGCAGCCGTTGGCCGGCATCCGCCAGTAGCGGGTCGTCATGCTGCTTGAGCCCCTCCAGCGCTCGCCAGGCTGCGGCAGCATCGGCTACGTCTAGCAGTTGGTCGATGACCTGCCGCCGTGGCAGCCACTGCGCTTCGGGCAATTCGGCGCAGGCACGGTGCTGTTCGGCCTTGAGCAGGCTGTTCAGTTGCAGTGCGGTCTGCTCCTGCCAATTCAGTTGCAGCAATTCCTCGATCAGCGCTTCTTGCTGGTGTTCGCCCAGAAAGCGATCGGCCAAGCCCAAGTCAAGGGCATCGCGGGCGTTGATCGGCGCGCCTGTCAGGCCAAGGAACAAGCCCAGCTTGCCGGGCAGCCGGGCCAGGAACCAACTGGCACCTACGTCGGGGTACAGGCCGATGCTGATTTCTGGCATGGCCAACTTGCTGCTGGGTGTGACGATGCGCACATTGGCGCCTTGCAGCAGCCCCATGCCACCGCCCAGTACATGCCCGTGGCCCCAGCACAGCAGCGGCTTGGGGTAGGTATGCAGGGCATAGTCCAGGCGGTACTCGGCGGCGAAGAAGGTGGCGGCCAGCGGTGGCACGCTGCCGGGGTGGTTGTAGCAGGCTTGCACCAGCGCACGCACATCGCCCCCGGCGCAGAAGGCCCTGGCACCGTTGCCGCGCAGCAGCACGCAGACAATGCCTGGGTCGTGGGCCCAGGTGTGCAGCTGTTTGCCCAAAACCTCGATCATCGGCAGGTTAAGGGCATTCAGCGCCTTGGGCGCATCGAGGGTGGCGATGCCGATGCGGGCGCCATCGGCGCCGGTGAGTACCTCGCAATGAATGGCCATGGACTACCTCGCTCAAGTCATCGCACAAGTATGGCTTGCTTGGCCGAACATGCCGGTCGTCGGTCGGATCGTTTGACAAGCGAGAAGGGCTTACCTAGTGTCGCGCCATTGTTTATGGAAGGCCGCATGACTGACGACGACCGCATCAAACTCGAACCCAGCTGGAAGGCCGCCTTGCGCGCCGAATTCGACCAGCCTTACATGCACCAGTTGCGCGAATTTCTGCGCAATGAGTACGCCGCTGGCAAGGAAATCTACCCGCCCGGGCCGCTGATCTTCAATGCGCTCAATTCGACGCCGCTGGACCAGGTGAAGGTGGTCATCCTCGGTCAGGACCCGTATCACGGGCCAGGCCAGGCCCATGGCCTGTGCTTCTCGGTGCAGCCGGGCGTGGCCACGCCACCGTCGCTGGTCAACATCTACAAGGAACTGCAGCGCGACCTGAATATCCCGATCGCCAGCCATGGCTACCTGCAAAGCTGGGCTGAGCAGGGCGTGTTGCTACTCAACACGACCATGACGGTGGAGCGCGCCAATGCGGCGTCGCATGCCAAGAAGGGCTGGGAATTCTTTACCGACCGGGTCATTCAGGTGGTTAGCGAGCAGTGCCCGAACGTGGTGTTTTTGCTGTGGGGCGCGCATGCGCAAAGCAAGCAGAAGCTGATTGATGGGACCAAGCACCTGGTGCTGAAGTCGGTGCATCCGTCGCCGTTGTCGGCTTACCGTGGGTTCCTGGGCTGTGGGCATTTCAGCCGCACCAACAGTTTTCTTGAACAGCGTGGGCTGGCGCCGATCAACTGGGCGTTGCCGCCGTTGTGAGCAGCGAAACACCGCGTCGCCTTCTTCGCGGGCTTGCCTGCGAAGAAGGCGACGCGGTTATTCCGGTTTTGCATTCCACAGCCGGAACAACGGCTCTGCCAGAAACAGCACAAACAGCAGCCGCATCACCTGCAGCGCCGTCACCAGCGGTACCGACAGTTGCAAGGTCTCTGCGGTCAGGCTCATTTCGGCGATCCCGCCTGGCATCATCCCCAGGGTCAGCGAACGCAGGTCCAGCGTGGTCATCCTGCTCAGTGCCCAGGCGGCACTGGCGGCAATCGCCATGCACAACGCCGTGGCCACCAGGGTGCGCCCGAGAAATGACGGTGCCCGGCGGAAGAACGCCCGGTTGAAGTGGCACGCCAGGCCACTGCCGATCAGCCATTGGCCGACTTGGCTGGCGCCATGGGGCAGGGCGATTTGCAAGTTACCCGCCAGGCTCAGCGTGGCCGCCACCAGCAATGGCCCGAACAACCAGGGGTTGGGCTGGCGCAAGTGCTGCCAGAGCAAGGCCACGGCAACGCCCAACGGGGCAATGACCGCCAGCCAGCCCCAGCTGACGCTGCCGGCGTGATTCAGCGGCACCCCGTCACCCAGCAAGTACTTGAACAGCGCCGGCACGCACAGCACCACCGCCAACACGCGCAGGCTCTGCGCCGCCGCCACTTGGCTGAGCACCGCGCCATTGCGTGCCCCCAGGTTGACCATCTCCCCCGAACCGCCGGGCATGCTGGCGAAGAATGCGGTAGCGCGGTCCTCACCGGTGCGCCGTAGCAGCCACACGCTAATCACGCTGGACAAGGTGGTGAACAATGCGCCGAAGAAGATCAGCGCAAAATGGCTGGCCACCTGCTCGATCACCGCTGGGGTAAAGTGCAGGCCGATGCCGATGCCGATGATCCACTGCCCGCATTTGCGCCCATTATGGATTTCCGGCAATTGCCAGGGCGTCAGGCAGCGCACCAGGATAATCGCCAGCAGTGAGCCCACCATCCACGGCAAAGGCCAGCCGGCCTTGCTGGCGGCAAAACCGCCAGCAAGGCCGACCAGCCCGGTCGCGACGAACAGTGGCACTGACCGATCAGGCATCGGCCATGGCCCGGCGCTGCAGGCTGCGTTTGCGCCAGATACGCAGCAGCGGCAGGGTCAGCATGCAAATGGTCAGCACCCAGACCGACAGGCTGATCGGGCTCGACCAGAGAATGCCCAGTTCACCGTTGGAAATCGACAGTGCTCGGCGCAGGTTTTGCTCCATTAGCCCGCCGAGGATGAAACCGAGCAGGATCGGCGACAGCGGGAAGTCCAGCTTGCGCAGGATGTAGCCCATGATGCCGATGCCGACCATCAGGAACAGGTCGAACGTGGTGGCATGCACGGCGTACACGCCGATCGCGGTGATGATGGCGATCACTGGCACCAGCGCCCAGTTCGGCACCGCGAGGATGCGGGTGAAGATGCGGATCATCGGGATGTTGAGGATCACCAGCATGATGTTGGCGATGAACAACGAGGCGATCAGCCCCCAAACGATATCCGGCTGCTGTTCAAATAGCAGGGGGCCGGGGGTGATGTTGTACAGGGTCAGCGCGCCGATCATCACCGCGGTGGTGCCCGAGCCCGGTACACCCAGGGTCAGCATCGGTACCAGGGCGCCACAGCACGACGCGCCAATTGCGGTTTCCGGCGCAGCCAGGCCGCGGGCGTCGCCTTTGCCGAACTTGCCGCTGGCGCCGGCGATGCGCTTCTCGGTCATGTAGGCTACGGCACTGGCCAGCGTTGCGCCGGCACCCGGCAGTACGCCCATGATGAAGCCCAGCAGGCCGCAGCGGATGTTGACCACGAATACCGAGGCCGCTTCCTTGAAGTTGAACAGCATGCGCCCGGTGGCCTTGACCGCTTGGTGACCATGGTGGGTCTTTTCCAGCAGCAGCAGGATTTCGCTGACCGAGAACAGGCCCAGCACCAGCACCACGAACTGGATGCCGTCAGCCAGGTGCACGCTGTCACCGGTGAAACGGTACACGCCACTGTTGGCGTCGATACCGACCGCCGACAGGAACAGGCCGATCAGTGCGGCAATGAAGGTTTTCAGCGGTTTGTCACCGGCCATGCCGCCCAGGCAGACGATGGCGAACACCATCAGCACGAAGTACTCCGCCGGGCCGAAGGCGATGGCCCATTTCGCCAGCAGTGGGGCGAACAGCACCATGCCGCAGGTGGCGATAAAAGCGCCGATGAACGAACTCCAGGCCGACAACGACAAGGCCACACCGGCCAGGCCTTGGCGGGCCATCGGGTAACCGTCGAGGGTAGTCATCACCGTCGAGGCTTCGCCGGGGATGTTCAGCAGGATCGAGCTGATGCGCCCGCCGTATTCGCAGCCCAGGTACACCGCTGCCAGCAGGATCAGTGCTGATTCTGGCGGCAGGCCAAGGGCAAAGGCGATGGGGATCAGCAGGGCTACGCCGTTGATCGGGCCCAGGCCCGGCAGCAGGCCGACCACGGTGCCAATCAAGGTGCCGCACAGGGCGGTGACCAGGTTGTAGGGGGACAGGGCGACGCCGAAGCCCTGGCCGAGGTAGCTCAAGGTATCCATGTGTCAGTTCTCCAATACGCTCAGCAGGCCAAGGGGCAGGGGCACGTCCATCACACGGTCGAACAGCCAGTAGAGGAACACGCTCATGCCGACCACCACGATGGCGCTGTGCAGCCAGCGGCCGCCGTACAGGCGCGCCATGGGCAGGCCAATGAGGATGGCGCTGAGGATGAAGCCCAGCGGCTCGAACGTGGCGGCGAAGACGATCAGCAGGCCGACACAGGCGGCGATCTTGATCAGGGTCTCGCGGTCCAGCTCGGGTTCGTCGTCCTTGCGCACGATCGGTGTGGGGCGGAACACCAGGTACAGCAGGCCCACGCCCATCAGGCCGAGCATCAGCAGTGGGTAGGCGCGCGGGCCGACCGGTTCATAGGAAAACGCGGCTTGGTAGGGCCAGGCCATCACGGCCAGGGCGGCGCACACCGCTAGCAGGGCCAGGGCGAAGATGCGTTGCAGGATCATTGCAAAGTCCTCGTTTGTGGGAGCGGGCAAGCCCGCGAACTCCGGCGCTGGTACCAGGCACCGCGGTTTGCTCTTCGCGGGCACGCCCGCTCCCACAGGGATTGGTGAAAAGGTGGCTTACTGGATCAGGCCAAATTCCCTGGCCAGTGCCTTGTAGTCAGCCACTTGCTTTTTCACATAGCTGTCCAGCTCTTCGCCGGTCATGGCAAACGGGAACAGCTCGCGCTGGTCACGCAGCTTGGCGAAGTCTTCGGAGGCCAGCATCTTGTCGAACGAGGCCTTCCACCAGGCGTAGTCTTCGTCGCTTACCTTGGGCCCCAGGTAGAAGCCGCGCACGACCGGCCAAACGATGTCGTAGCCCTGTTCCTTGGCGGTGGGGATGTCTTTCATCTCGGGCTCGTCCAGGCGGTTTTCCGAGAACACCGCAAGGATGCGCATGTTGCCGCTCTGGATGTGTGGCATGGAGTCGGAGATGTCGGTCGAGCCCACCTGGATGTGCCCACCCAGCAGGGCCGTGGCGATTTCACCGCCGCCTTCCAGGGCCACGTAGCGCAAGTCACGCGGGTTGATGCCAGCGGCCTTGGCGATCAGCGCGGTCTGCATCCAGTCCTGGCTGCCGACGGTGCCGCCGGAGCCGATCACCACCTTGCTTGGGTCTTTTTTCAGCGCCGCGACCAGGTCGTCGAGGGTCTTGTAGGGCGAGTCGCTCTTGACTGCGATGGCGCCATAGCTGGTGCCGACAGCGGCCAGCCATTTCACCGCGTTCTCGTCGAAACGGCCGAACTTGCCTTGGGCCAGGTTCAGCAGCGAGCCGCTGGACCAGGCCACCAGGGTGCCGGCATCAGCCGGGCGCTGGGCGACCACGGCGTTATAGGCCACCGCGCCGACACCGCCAGGCATGTAGGTGACACGCATTGGCTTGCTGAGGATCTTTTCCTGCACCAGGGCGCTTTGCACCAGCTTGCAGGTCAGGTCGAAGCCACCGCCGGGTGAGGCGGGGGCGATGCATTCGGGGCGTTTCGGTTCGGCAGCGAGGGCGTTGCCGGCCAGCAGCAGGCAGCCGGTAGCGAGGACGAGGCGGCGCAGTGAAAAGGTCATCGTCAATCTCCGTAAGCGTTGTTGTTATTGGATTACCGCTAGGGGGTTACCACAGCGCCACGCTGTAGCTCACCAGCAGCCGCACTTCGTCGGCGTCGCGGGCAAAATTGGAGCGGAAGGTGGCGTTGCGCAGGCGCACGGCGACGTTTTTCAACGGGCCGCTTTGTACCACGTACTTCATTTCGGTATCGCGTTCCCATTCCTTGCCCTCGCCAGCTGCGGCGCGGCTGACGTTGTCACCGCTGATATAGCGGGTCATGAAGGTCAAGCCGGGTACGCCGAGGGCGGCAAAGTTGTAGTCGTAACGCGCTTGCCAAGAACGTTCGTCGGCGCCGGCGAAGTCGTTGATCTGAACGAAGTTGACCAGGTACGGGTCGGCGCCATCGACGTACGGGAAGGCGCTGTCGCCAGACAGCTGCTGCCAGGCGGCACTGACCTTGTGCCCGCCCAGGGCGTAGCTGAGCATGCCGTTGACGGTGGTGTTGTCGATATTGCCGGCCTTGGCGGCACCCGCATCGTCACTGACCGCCAAGCGCAGGTCGGCGCCGAAGGTGCCCGGGCCCCATGGCTGGGTGGCGACCATGCCGATGAAGTGCTGGCGGTAGATATCATCGAGTTGAGCGAAGTGGTAGCTGCCGGTGATGCGGTCGGTGAACTGATAGTCCAGGCCGCCCAGGGCCAAATTGTCCGCGCTGAACGAACCGCCGAAACGGCCATTCTTGTTGTTCAGCGCCAGGTCTTCCCAATTGGTGTCGTTGCGGTCCTTGGCCTTGTCCAGGCGGCCGCCGGTAAAGGTCAGGCCCTTGACCTCCTTCGAGGTCAGCAGGCCGCCTTCGAAGGTTTGCGGCAGGATGCGTCCGTCATTGGGCTGCAGGGTTGGCAGCTCGGGGATCAAGGTGCCGATCTTCAGCTCGGTCTGCGACACCTTCACCTTGCCGGTCAGGCCAAGCTTGGAATATTCGTCGGCGGCCTTGCCGTCATCGTGAGTCGGCAGCAGGCCGGTGTCGGTGCGGTCTGGGCTGGAGTCGAGCTTGATACCCAGCATGCCCAACGCATCCAGGCCGAAGCCCACGGCGCCATCGGTATAGCCGGATTCGAAATTGAGGATGAAGCCCTGGGCCCATTCGTCGCGCTTGGATTGCTGCGCGCTGGTGCCGTCGCGGAAGTCGCGGTTGAAGTACATGTTGCGGGTTTCGAAGCTGGCCGTGCTGTCGTCGAAGAAGGCGGCCTGGCTCATCGGGGCGACACCGGCGAGCGCAAGGGCGCTGACGATGGCAGAGGGGCGTGCGGCAAAGGAACGGGTAGGCGCGAACGCCTGCGGCTGCGATGACAGCATCGTCGATGACTCCGTTTATTGTTCTTATTCGTTGCACCTTGCTGGTGCTTTATTCGGCGCGAAGGGCGACCGTGGTGCGATGCTAGGCAACGAACCTTTCGCTAACCTTTCAGCGTGAAAGGTTTGTTGGCAGGGCTTCACAGGCCTGCCGACAGCGGTACACTCCGCGCCACCGCCCCCACCCAAGCAGGGAGAATCCGATGCGTGTGCTGCTGGTCGAAGACCACCTGCAACTGGCCGAAAGCGTGGCCCAGGCCTTGAAAAGCCACGGCCTGACCGTGGATGTGTTGCACGACGGCGTGGCCGCCGACCTGGCCCTGGCCAGTGAGGAGTACGCCGTGGCGGTGCTGGATGTCGGTTTGCCGCGCATGGATGGTTTCGAAGTACTGGCGCGCTTGCGCGGCCGCGGCAAGACCTTGCCGGTGCTGATGCTGACCGCGCGCAGCGACGTCAAGGACCGCGTCCACGGCCTGAACTTGGGCGCCGACGATTACCTGGCCAAGCCATTCGAACTGACTGAGCTGGAAGCGCGGGTCAAGGCCCTGCTGCGGCGCAGCGTGCTCGGCGGCGAGCGCCAGCAACGCTGTGGGCCGCTGGTGTACGACCTGGACACCCGGCGCTTCACCTTGGGTGACGATAACCTGACCCTGACTTCGCGCGAGCAGAGCGTGCTGGAAGCGCTGATTGCCCGCCCGGGCCGGGTAATGAGCAAGGAACAACTGGCCGCGCAGGTGTTCGGCCTGGACGAAGAGGCCAGCCCTGACGCCATCGAAATCTATATCCACCGCCTGCGCAAGAAGCTCGACGGCCACCCAGTGGCCATCGTCACCTTCCGCGGTTTGGGCTACCTGCTTGAGCACCGCGATGCGTGACAACGGCAGCCTGCGCGGGCGCTTGCTGGGCAACTTGGCCTTGCTGCTGGTGGTGCTGATGCTGGCCAGCGGGCTAAGTGCCTACTGGAACGGCCGCGAGGCCGCCGACACCGCCTATGACCGCACGCTGCTGGCCTCGGCGCGGACCATTGCTGCCGGCGTGTCGCAGCGTGACGGTTCGCTGAGCGCGGACGTGCCCTACGTGGCCCTGGACACGTTCGCCTACGACAGTGCCGGGCGCATCTACTACACGGTGCTGGACATCAAGCAACGGCTGATTTCCGGTTACGAGAACTTGCCGCCGCCGCCGCCGGGTACGCCGCGCACCGACGACTACCCGGCGTTGGCACGGTTTTACAACGCCACCTACCTGGGCCAGGACGTGCGGGTGGTCAGCCTGCTGAAGCCGGTAAGCGAACCGAACATGAACGGCATGGCGGAAATCCGCGTGGCCGAAACCGAGGAGGCACGGGTGAGCATGGCCCGTGGGCTGATGGCCGATACCTTGCTGCGCCTGGGTATGCTGGCGCTGGGCGCGCTGGTGATGGTGTGGTTTGCCGTGAGTGCCGCGTTGCGGCCGTTGGAGCGCCTGCGCACGGCAGTGGAGGAGCGCCAGCCGGACGACCTGCGGGCCTTGCCGGTGGTGCAGGTGCAACGCGAACTCAGCCCGCTGGTGCGGGCGCTCAACCATTTCACCGAGCGCTTGCGCGGCCAGTTCGAGCGCCAGGCGCAGTTTATCGCCGACGCTGCCCACGAGTTGCGCACGCCACTGGCGGCCCTGAAGGCGCGTGTCGAATTGGGCTTGCGCTCCTGCGAACCGCAGGAGTGGCGGCAGACACTGGAGGCTGCCGCCCAAGGCACCGACCGGCTGACTCATCTGGCTAACCAGCTTCTGTCGTTGGCGCGGGTCGAGAACGGCGCGCGGGCGATTGCCGAAGGTGGCGCGCAGCGCCTTGACCTGAGCCAGTTGGCCCGCGAACTGGGCATGGCCATGGCGCCACTGGCGCACAAACGCGGGGTGGCACTGGCCCTGGAGGCCGAGGCGCCGGTGTGGTTGAAGGGCGAGCCAACGCTGCTCAACGAGCTGCTCAGTAACTTGGTGGACAATGCCTTGGCGCATACGCCCGCGGGCGGCAACGTGATTTTGCGAGTGGTGGCGCCAGCGGTGCTGGAGGTGGAGGACGACGGGCCGGGCATCCCCGAGGCCGAGCGCGAGCGGGTATTCGAGCGTTTCTATCGGCGCAGTGCACAGGGCAGTGGGCTAGGGTTGGCGATCGTTGGCGAGATCTGCCGGGCGCATCTGGCGCAGGTCAGCCTGCATGATGGCGAAAAAGGCGGGTTGCGGGTGCGGGTGAGTTTTATCGCAGATTGATGTGTTGCCTGTGCCGGCCCTTTCGCGGGCAAGCCCGCTCCTACCCGGATTGCGTGGCCCGCCCGCGAACAGGCCAGTGCAGGCTGACACCGCTTAGCGCAACATGCTTCGCGCCTCGAGCAGCTCATCCACTTCTAGTTCGGTACCGAACGGCAACCCCAGGTGGCGGTACGCCGGCAGCGCTGCCAGTGGCCGGTGGCGGCCATGTTGGCTGATGCAGCGGGCGATCTGCACGATGTCGATGTAGTCGATCTTGTCGGTCTGCCGATCCAGGTCTTGCACCTGGCTCGGCAGGTTGACCAGTTGCTCCGGAAACTCCCAGGCCTTGAGGATCTTGTCGCCCAGCACCGGCTGGATCTGTTCGATCACGTAATGCAGGCATACCGGGTCGGACAACAGCTCGTTGTGCTCTTCGGCGTAGATCAGTACCGGCAACGCGCCAATCTGGTTGACCAGCCCGCCGAGGGTGGCCTGGTCGGGTTTCAGTTGCGTATAGCGACGGCAGATTTCGTAGCTGATACCCGCTACATCCAGGCTGTTGGCCCAGATTTCGCGCAGCTTTTGCTGCACCGCCGGCGCGCGCGCGTGGAAGATCTGCTCGATGACCAGGCCTATAGCCAGGTTGCAGCTGTAGTTTATGCCCAGCCGCGTGATGGCGGTGTGCAGGTCGGTGACCTCGACCGCCGCGCGCAGCAGCGGGCTGTTGACGACCTTGATCAGGCGCGCCGAAAGGGCCGCATCGCGACCGATCACCTTGCTCAGGGCCGCTACGCTGATCTCGCTGTCTTCCGCTGCTTCGCGGATGCTCAAGGCAACCTCGGGCAGGGTCGGCAAGACCAGGTCATCCTTTTCGATGGCATCGAGCAACTGTGCTTGAACCATCTCGGCCAGCTTGTTCATGGGCGTGTCTACCGCAGTGGGGGTGCGGCCCCGTCGCATGGGCGGGGCAGGCTGGTCAGCGCTGGATTTCCCGGTCGCGGTCCAATTCATAGGGCAGGGTCAGTACCTGCAGGCGTGGGCCTTCAAGGCTGCCCAGGTGCAGGTTGTCGTCTTCCACCGCTTCGGCGCTGAGCACGGCAAGCAGTTCGCAGCCAGCACCGTTGCCCGCCGCAAGGACCACTTCACCGACCGACGAACCATGGGTGGGCGAGAAGATCTCGGCACCCGGCGCGGGAATGGCCTGCTGGTCCAATGCCAGGCGGTACTGGCGGCGCTTGAGTTTGCCCAGGTACTGCATGCGGGCGACGATTTCTTGGCCGGTGTAGCAACCTTTCTTGAAGCTGACGCCGTCGACGGCCTGCAAGTTGATCATTTGCGGGATGAACAGCTCGCGGGTCGGCCCCATGACCTGGCCGATACCGGCGCGAATTTGCCCCAGCAGCCAGTCGTTGAGGCTGCCTTCGGGCAGCGCGGCGGCCAGCACCTGGCGAACAGTGGCGGCGTTGTCTGCCGGCACCCACAGCTCTACGCGGTCAGCGGACACGGTAATGGCGATCAGCCCTTCATGGCGCACGGTGCTGCCCGCGGCTGCTGGCACTTCCAGCCCCAGCGCCTGCAGCGCCGCGGTGCCACCCTGCAGGCCAAAACGTACCCAGGCAGCGCTTTCGTCGGTCAGCGTGGCCTTGGAGAACACGGCATACTTCTTCAGGTCGGCCAACTGGGCGTCGAGCAATTCGCAGGCCATGGCCAGCAGGTAGCCGTTGCCTTCGGGCAGGATGCGGAAGCTCGACTGCATGCGCCCCTTGACCATGCAGCGGGCGCCGAGGCCGGCGTGTTCCTGGCTGAGGTAGTTGATGTTGCAGGTCAGCTGGCCTTGCAGGAACTTGCCTGCATCGGAGCCGCGGACGGCGAGGATGCCCTCGTGGGACAGGGGGCAGAAGAAAGCGGAATCGGCCATGGGTCATCGCGGTGGCTAAAGACTGGCGGCCATCATAGAACGACGGTAACAAAATAGGTAGGTGACTAGACCAACGCCCGGTGTCGCTTCGCTCGCCTGGCTGTATACTGGCGGGCCACTCGAGGAGGGCCCCATGGTCGAACAAACTGAAAT
Source organism: Pseudomonas sp. Leaf58 (assembly GCF_003627215.1). NCBI lineage: Bacteria > Pseudomonadati > Pseudomonadota > Gammaproteobacteria > Pseudomonadales > Pseudomonadaceae > Pseudomonas > Pseudomonas sp. Leaf58. The sequence goes on along the minus strand of NZ_CP032677.1, from coordinate 4,285,192 downwards.
CAATCGGCTTTTCTGGCATAGCCGCCGTGGCATGCTGGAACTGGACGTACTGTTGGTGCCTTTCACCCAGGAAGTCTACGCCACCCTCAACGAAACCGACCGCGAACTCTACGTGCGTCTGTTGAGCTGCGAGGATCAGGACATGTTCGGCTGGTTCATGGAACGCACCGAGTCCGAAGACCCAGAGCTGCAGCGCATGGTCCGTATCATTCTGGACCGTGTCCAGCCCAAGTGAGTGTTTCGAGTGCCGTTGGCAAGGCTCGCGCCTGCTGCTAGCGGCCTACCTGGGTTGTCAGGTGCTGGCGTGGTTCGCCGTATGGGCGAGCCCGCTGCCCGGGTGGTTCAAGCTTTCTGTCATCGCCGCCTGTATCGCCCATGCTGGCTGGGCCATTCCCCGACGTATTCTGCTGACCCATGAACATGCCGTTGTTGGCCTGCGTCGTGATGTGCGCGGCTGGCGCGTGTTCAGCCGTGCCCGCGGCTGGCAGCCGGTGCGTTTGTGCCGGGATAGCGTCGCGTTGCCTGGGCTGGTGGTGTTGCGTTTTGTGCGGGCGGGGCGGTGGCTGGGGGAGAGCCAGTGCATACCGCAGGATGCGTTGGGGGCTGATGAGCACCGGCGCTTGCGGGTGCGGCTCAAATTCAGCCGCCGGCGGTGGGCTGAAGTTAACCGGGCATAGGTCAAGACCGAGTTGGCTTCTTCGCGGGTTACCACAGGCACAGCGCCAAGCTTGATGCCTGCGCAGTACCTGTGGGAGCGGGTTTACCCGCGAAGGCCGCGACGCCGATTTCAGAGCGGGCTGAGAATGGTGTCCTTAGCCTCGTCCAGCATGCCCGGGTAATCCAGCGTGTAATGCAGTCCGCGGCTTTCCTTGCGCTGCATGGCCGACAGAATCATCAGCTCGGCCACCTGCGCCAGGTTGCGCAGTTCGATCAGGTCGCGGCTGACTTTGTAGTTGCTGTAGAACTCGTCGATTTCGTCCAGCAGCAGGCGAATACGGTGCTGGGCCCGCTGCAGGCGCTTGCTGGTGCGCACGATGCCCACGTAGTCCCACATGAAGCGCCGCAGTTCGTCCCAGTTGTGCGCAATGATCACGTCTTCGTCCGAGTCGGTGACCTGGCTGGCGTCCCAGCCGGGCAGGGCCTTAGGCATGTTCACCTCATCCAGGTGCGCCTCAATGTCGGCCGCGGCGGAGCGGCCATAGACGAAGCACTCCAACAGTGAGTTGCTGGCCATGCGGTTGGCACCGTGCAGGCCGGTGAAGCTGGTTTCGCCGATGGCATACAGCCCGGGCACGTCGGTGTGGCCGCGGTCGTCGACCATCACCCCGCCACAGGTGTAGTGCGCCGCCGGTACCACCGGGATCGGTTGGCGCGTGATGTCGATGCCAAAGGCCAGGCAGCGCTCGTATACCGTAGGGAAGTGGCTCTTGATGAAGTCGGCCGGCTTGTGAGTGATGTCCAGGTAAACGCAGTCAACGCCCAGGCGCTTCATCTCGTGGTCGATGGCGCGGGCCACGATATCGCGCGGGGCGAGCTCTTCACGCGGGTCGAAGCGCGGCATGAAGCGCTCGCCGTTGGGCAGGCGCAGCAGGGCGCCTTCGCCGCGCAGGGCTTCGGTAATCAGGAAGCTCTTGGCCTGCGGGTGGTACAGGCAGGTCGGGTGGAACTGGTTGAATTCCAGGTTCGCCACCCGGCAGCCGGCGCGCCAGGCCATTGCGATGCCGTCGCCGCAGGCGCCATCGGGGTTGCTGGTATACAGATAGACCTTGGCCGCACCGCCGGTAGCCAGCACGGTGAAGCGTGCACCGAAGGTGTCCACTTCGCCGGTGTTGCGGTTGAGCACGTAGGCACCCAGGCAGCGCTCGCCGGGCAGGCCCAGGCGACGTTCGGTGATCAGGTCGACCGCCACCCGTTGCTCCAGCAGTTGAATGTTCGGGCACAGGCGGGCCTGTTCCAGCAGCGTGGTGAAGATCGCGGCACCGGTGGCGTCGGCGGCATGGATGATGCGCCGGTGGCTATGGCCGCCTTCGCGGGTCAGGTGGAACTCGAAGCCACCGTCGTCGACACTATGGTGCTCGTCGCGGGTAAACGGCACGCCTTGCTCGATCAACCATTCAATGGCTTCGCGGCTGTGCTCGACGGTAAACCGCACCGCATCTTCGTGGCACAGGCCGCCGCCGGCATTGAGGGTGTCCTCGACGTGCGACTGCACGGTATCGGTATTGTCCAGCACTGCCGCAACGCCGCCCTGGGCCCAAAAGGTCGAGCCGTTGGCAAGGTCGCCCTTGCTGAGTACGGCGACGCGCAGGTGGCTGGGGAGGTTCAGTGCCAGGCTGAGACCGGCGGCACCGCTGCCGATCACCAGGACATCATGTTGGAATTGTTGGCTCATGTCGGGACACTAGTATTCTTCGGAAGGGGCGCGGCACAATAGTCACGCGCCGATGGCATTGTGAAACTATCGTTAAAACTGGCCGGGTTGTCTTTATAGCAGCCCCGGGTGGCCAATTTCCATGCCACTTGCGTGGTCGCGGCAACCTTTGTGGGAACTTTCCGGTGTGGCCGGAAATCCTATGAAGGCTGCCCGCACGCCACAATTTGCCGCGGCGACGCAGGGCGGCAGGCCTGTCCGGGCTGTCCCTGCGTACTCGAAAACCTGATTATCGACGTAACCGGCCGTGACCGTGCCGCGTCTTTCCTGCAAGCCGACCAAGGGCTGCAGGAAACTTGCTTGGAGGGGAGAACTTTTGCGCAAAGCCCGAGTCTATGGTTGCAAGCCTGAACGATGGCTGTTGCAACGCTCCTTCGAGTTCACTGAGGAGTGTTCATGCTAACCCAGGAAGAGGATCAGCAGCTTGTCGAGCGCGTTCAGCGCGGTGACAGGCGAGCGTTCGATCTGTTGGTGCTGAAGTATCAGCACAAGATTCTCGGGTTGATCGTGCGGTTCGTTCACGACACCCACGAGGCCCAGGATGTAGCACAGGAAGCCTTCATCAAGGCCTACCGTGCGCTTGGCAATTTCCGCGGAGACAGTGCGTTTTATACCTGGCTGTACCGCATCGCCATCAACACGGCGAAGAACTACCTGGTGTCCCGTGGAAGACGGCCGCCAGACAGCGATGTCAGCTCCGAGGATGCGGAGTTTTACGACGGCGATCATGGCCTCAAGGATCTCGAGTCCCCAGAGCGCTCGTTGTTGCGGGATGAAATCGAAGGCACTGTCCATCGCACCATCCAGCAACTGCCTGAAGACCTACGCACGGCCTTGACCCTGCGTGAGTTCGACGGGCTGAGTTACGAAGACATTGCCAGTGTCATGCAATGTCCGGTGGGTACCGTGCGCTCTCGAATCTTCCGCGCTCGGGAGGCCATAGACAAAGCCCTGCAACCTTTGCTGCAGGAAACCTGAGACAGCGGCGATAGCCAAGAGAGGAACCGCCATGAGTCGTGAAGCTTTGCAGGAATCGCTGTCCGCGGTAATGGATAACGAAGCGGACGAGCTTGAACTGCGTCGAGTGTTGAATGCCGTCGACGATGCTGAAACCCGAGCCACTTGGTCGCGTTACCAGGTGGCGCGTGCAGCCATGCACAAGGAGCTGTTGCTGCCTAACCTGGATATCGCCTCGGCGGTGTCTGCGGCGCTGGCTGACGAAGCCGTGCCGGCCAAGGTCAAGAAGGGCCCATGGCGCAGTATTGGCCGCCTGGCAGTGGCTGCCTCGGTCACCGTAGCGGTGCTGGCCGGTGTGCGCATGTACAACCAGGACGAAATTACTGGCGCCGAGCTGGCTGCCCAGCAACCTGCCCAGCAAGGCCTCACGGTGCCACAAGCCCAGGGCCCAGCCGTTTTGGCAGGCTATAGTGAGAGCAGTGAGCAACCGACCGGGCCAATGGCCAACGGCGTGCTGCAGAACCAGGCCGGCTGGGATCAGCGTCTACCAGGCTACCTGCGTCAGCATGCCCAGGAATCTGCGCTCAAGGGCACCGAAACGGCATTGCCGTATGCCCGCGCCGCCAGCCTGGAAAACCGTTAAGTAAGGAGGATCATGCGCGCGCTACCTCTCCTGTCGCTGCTGATTAGCAGCTGCATGACGGTGCCAGCGTTGGCGGCCAATTCCTCGCCCGAGGCGAGCGAGTGGCTGAACAAGCTGGCACAGGCCGAGCAAAATCAGAGCTATCAGGGCTCTTTTGTCTACGAACGCAACGGCAGTTTCTCTTCCCATGATATCTGGCACAGGGTCGAGGGCGGCAAGGTCAGCGAGCGGCTGTTACAGCTTGATGGCACCGCCCAGGAAATCGTGCGCGTGGATGGCAAGGTGGAGTGTGTCAGCGGGGCCTTTTCCAGCGCTATTTCAGCGCCTGCGAACGCCGCGCAGCGTGTGCTTGATCCACTGAAACTGATGGGCTGGTACGATTTGAGCGTGGCGGGCAAGTCACGGGTCGCAGGGCGCGATGCCGTGATCGTGGCGCTCACGCCGCGCGACCAGCACCGCTATGCCTTCGAACTGCATCTGGACCGCACTACCGGGTTGCCGCTGCGCTCGTTGATGGTCAACGACAAGGGGCAGTTGCTGGAGCGCTTCCAGATGACCCGTCTCGATACTAACGAGCCCCCCAGCGATAACGACCTGCGCCCCAGTGCTGCGTGCAAACCGGTGCAGCAGGTTGCCCCGGCGAACAATGACAGTGTCGCTGGCTGGCGTTCCGACTGGCTGCCGCCTGGGTTCGAACTGGTCAACAGCTCGGTGCGCCGCGATCCGAAGCAAGGCAGCACGGTCAGTAGCCTGATGTACGACGATGGCCTGGCGCGCTTTTCGGTATTTCTCGAGCCGGTAAATGATGATGGGGGCACCGATACGCGCGCCCAGTTGGGCCCAACCGCGGCGGTTTCGCGTCGGCTGAACACCCCCAAAGGCAAGGTAATGGTCACCGTGGTCGGCGAAATTCCGCTGGGTACGGCAGAACGCGTCGCCCTGTCGATGCGCCCGCAGGATGCCCAGGCGCGCCAGTGATGGCACGCTTTTGCGGGTTATACCAAGGCATACGGACATGCGGCTGAAATGAAATTAAAGCATTGTCATTTGCAATCTATCGGTAAATTTTCTATAGGTCAGGCTTCTTGGAGCCTGGCCTTTCCTGCTTTGTGCAGGGGCCTTTCTAAACTACCGCTCGTTGTGACGGGAGCCGTATGTCAAACCCACGCTTGAAATCCTACCTATCGATGTTCGCCGCCGTGCTGATGCTTGGCCAGGTGCTCACCGCCCAGGCCGAGGAAGCCCTGCCTAACTTCACCACCCTGGTCGAGCAGGCCTCGCCAGCCGTGGTCAACATCAGTACCAAGCAGAAACTACCGGACCGCCGCATGGCCGCCGGGCAGATGCCTGACCTGGAAGGGCTGCCGCCAATGTTCCGCGAGTTCTTCGAGCGCAACATGCCGCAGCAGCCGCGCTCGCCGCGCGGTGAACGCCAGCGTGAGGCGCAGTCGCTGGGTTCGGGCTTCATCATTTCAAGTGATGGCTATGTGCTTACCAACAACCACGTGGTGGCCGATGCCGACGAGATCATCGTCCGCTTGTCGGACCGCAGCGAGTTGCAGGCCAAGCTGGTCGGCACTGATCCACGTACCGACGTAGCCCTGCTCAAAGTCGAGGGCAAGAACCTGCCCACTGTGAAACTCGGTGACTCCGAAAAGCTCAAGGTCGGCGAGTGGGTACTGGCCATCGGTTCGCCGTTCGGCTTCGACCATTCGGTGACCAAAGGTATCGTCAGTGCCAAGGGGCGTACCTTGCCCAATGACACCTACGTACCGTTCATCCAGACCGACGTGGCCATCAACCCGGGTAACTCCGGCGGCCCGCTGTTCAACATGAATGGCGAAGTCGTGGGTATCAACTCGCAGATTTTCACCCGCTCTGGCGGGTTCATGGGCCTGTCGTTCGCTATTCCGATCGATGTCGCGATCGATGTGTCCAACCAGTTGAAGAAAGATGGCAAGGTCAGCCGCGGCTGGCTGGGGGTGGTGATTCAGGAGGTCAACAAGGACCTGGCTGAGTCCTTCGGGCTGGACAAACCGGCCGGTGCCCTAGTGGCCCAGGTACTGGAAAACGGCCCGGCAGCCAAGGGCGGCCTGCAGGTGGGTGACGTGATCCTGAGCATGAACGGCCAGCCGATCATCATGTCGGCCGACCTGCCGCACTTGGTGGGCAGCCTCAAGGATGGCGAAAAGGCCAAGCTGGAGATCATTCGCAACGGTAAGCGCCAGAATCTAGACATCAGCGTCGGCGCAATGCCTGATGATGACGCCGATATTGGCACCGGCACCGGCGCCGAAGGCGGTGTCGAGCGCAGCAGCAACCGCTTGGGTGTCTCGGTCACCGACCTGACCGCTGAGCAGAAGAAAACCCTGGAGCTCAAGGGTGGCGTGCTCATCAAAGAAGTGCAGGATGGCCCGGCAGCGATGATCGGCCTGCGCCCGGGTGATGTCATCAGTCACCTGAACAACCAGGCCATCGGTTCGGCCAAGGAGTTCACCGAAATCGCCAAGGAACTGCCGAAGAACCGCTCGGTGTCGATGCGCGTGCTACGTCAGGGGCGCGCCAGCTTCATTACCTTCAAACTCGCTGAGTAAGCTGTAGTTTTGCCTTCGCGGGCATTGCCTAGCTTAAACAAGCCCGGTGCGTGAGCATCGGGCTTTGTTCATTCGGGGGTATTCAGTTGAATATGGACATCAACGTGCCGATATATCCCACAACGGCGCCGGAATTGAAGCCGATCACTGTGCGCCCCCCATCGTCTAAGCAAGTCATGGCATCGATAATGCCGATCAGGTCATTGCTGGGTTGAAAGCCCGCATCAGGGCGGCCATCCGCAAGATAGCGGCGGTATTCCAGGATTCTGCCCACGCCGAACGCAAACAGCCGACGCTGCTCATCGACGGTCACTGCACGCCAGGCGGTCATGCCTGAGTCGTCCAAAACGGGCTCGCCACCATTGAATGTCGGATCTTTCGTGCCACTGGCGTCAAACTGCCACAGCAATGCTTGCGGTACGCCTTCCCCAGATGTTGCATTACCGGCTATCAGTAGCTGCCCTTCTGGCCTGCGTAGCAGCGTGCTGACCTCTGTAGCGAAGCCCTCAGCCCGGAAAAACACCGTGCCGCCGTCACCGAAGGAGGTATCCAGTGCGCCATCATGACGGTAGCGGGCGATAAAACCTTCTGCGGCCTGGGCTTGCTGCGAGCGGGTTCCGCCGACCACAAATCCATCCGGTAACTGAACGATGTTGGCGACATCGATCTGACCTGTACCCGGCAGAATATCGATGAATTCGGGAAGCCCTGGTATTGGCTGAGCGGAGTGTTCCAGCAGGTATACCCTGGCCATTGCCGACGGTGCGCCTTGAGTCCTGTGGAGGTTGAGAGAGACCATCAGGTATGGGCCGTTGCTGGCAAGGCGGCCGCTGCCAATCACGATGCCCGTATCGGCTGGCACAGGCAGCACTTGTGTTTGTGTTGCACCGCCATCTTGGTCGTACCAGGTGAGCCTTGGCTTGGCCAGGAAGTTCGAGTTGTTCGCACTCCACCCCAGCATCGCGAAGCGTTGGTCAGCAAGGACGGTCAGCGCTTCAGTCGAGGCTTGTTCGTCAGTGACGTAACGGCCAACGATGACGCCATCTTGTGCAAAGGTCTTGTCTACTGAGCCGTTGCCGATAAAGCGGGTCAGGGCAAAATGACGCCCTTGTTTTTCGTCAAAGGCGAGCGCGCTGACAAGTATTTTATTGCCTTGGCGCATAATGCCAGTCAGGTTTCGTCCAGCGAATGGGGCGGTGAAGGTAGGGAGTTCGGCCCTGCCAAACTCTCCAAATGTGGGGTCGTAGCCCCCGGGAATCACGTGATGTTCGGGCATGCTTGTCACCTCGGTCGAGATGTTTGCAAGAATGGGTGATTCCCTGGGCGGCGAGTACTGGCAGAAATATCAGGTCGCGCTTATGTCAGACAGTCGGGCTCACCCGTGGCTCGATGGCGTGGCGGCAAGCTCTGGCTTGAGGTACAATTCCCGGCTATTTTTCGGCGGGCGTCCGGCTCGCAGCCTTTTCCGAGTGTTGACCCGTGAGTGATTTGAGTCATATCCGCAATTTCTCCATCATCGCCCACATCGACCATGGCAAGTCGACGCTGGCCGACCGTTTCATCCAGATGTGCGGTGGCCTTTCTGCGCGCGAAATGGAAGCCCAGGTGCTCGATTCCATGGACCTGGAGCGTGAGCGCGGTATCACCATCAAGGCCCACAGCGTCACGCTTCACTACAAGGCGCAGGACGGCAAGACCTACCAGCTGAACTTCATCGATACCCCCGGTCACGTTGACTTCACCTATGAAGTCTCGCGGTCGTTGGCGGCCTGTGAAGGTGCGTTGCTGGTCGTCGACGCCGGACAAGGCGTGGAAGCCCAGTCCGTCGCCAACTGCTACACCGCCATCGAGCAGGGCCTGGAGGTCATGCCGGTGTTGAACAAAATGGACCTGCCTCAAGCCGACCCGGATCGCGTCAAGGACGAGATCGAGAAGATCATCGGCATCGACGCCACCGACGCCGTGGCGTGCAGCGCCAAAAGCGGCATGGGCGTGGACGAAGTGCTCGAACGCTTGGTGCAGACCATCCCGGCGCCGGAAGGCGAAATCGATGCGCCGCTGCAGGCGTTGATCATCGACTCGTGGTTTGACAACTACCTGGGCGTGGTCTCGTTGGTTCGTGTGCGTCAGGGCCGTGTCAAGAAAGGCGACAAGATCCTGGTCAAGTCCACCGGCAAGGTGCATCTGGTCGACAGCGTCGGTGTCTTCACCCCTAAGCACACCCAGACCGCTGATCTGAAAGCCGGTGAAGTAGGCTTCATCATCGCCAGCATCAAGGACATTCACGGTGCCCCGGTGGGTGACACCCTGACCCTGTCCTCCACCCCGGAAGTCGAAGTGCTGGCAGGTTTCAAGAAAATCCAGCCGCAGGTCTACGCTGGGCTGTTCCCGGTCAGCTCCGACGACTTCGAGGATTTCCGCGATGCCCTGCAGAAGCTGACCCTGAACGATTCGTCGCTGCAATACATGCCGGAAAGCTCCGACGCACTGGGCTTCGGCTTCCGTTGCGGCTTCCTCGGCATGCTGCACATGGAAATCATCCAGGAGCGCCTGGAGCGCGAATACGACCTGGACCTGATCACCACGGCGCCTAGCGTAATCTACGAGCTCGAGCTCAAGACCGGTGAAACCATCATCGTCGACAACCCGTCGAAGCTGCCTGATGTGTCTGCGGTCACCGACTTCCGCGAGCCGATCGTCACAGCGACCATCCTGGTGCCGCAGGAGCACCTGGGCAACGTCATCACCCTGTGCATCGAGAAACGGGGTGTGCAGCGCGATATGCAGTTCCTCGGCAGCCAGGTGCAGGTGCGCTATGACATGCCGATGAACGAAGTCGTGCTCGACTTCTTCGATCGCCTGAAATCGACCAGCCGCGGCTATGCTTCGCTGGACTATCATTTCGATCGTTACCAGTCGGCCAACCTGGTCAAGCTGGACGTACTGATCAACGGCGACAAGGTTGATGCCCTGGCATTGATCGTGCACCGCGACAACGCGGCCTATAAAGGCCGCGCGTTGACCGAGAAGATGAAGGAGCTGATCCCTCGGCAGATGTTCGACGTGGCGATCCAGGCAGCTATCGGCGGCCAGATCATCGCGCGTACAACCGTCAAGGCGCTCAGAAAGAACGTACTGGCCAAGTGCTACGGTGGTGACGTCAGCCGTAAGAAGAAACTGCTGGAGAAGCAGAAGGCCGGTAAGAAACGCATGAAACAGGTAGGTAACGTGGAGATTCCACAGGAAGCCTTCCTCGCCGTGCTCAGGTTGGATAGCTAGGTCCTATGTCGCTAAATTTCCCGCTGTTGCTAGTCATCGCCGTGTTTGTCTGCGGCCTGCTGGGCTTGATCGACCTGCTGTTCCTGGCCCCGCGCCGGCGTGCGGCAATCGCTAATTACCAGGGCAGCGTCAGCCAGCCCGAGATGGCGGTGGTCGAGCGCCTGAACAAGGAGCCGTTGCTGGTCGAGTACGGCAAGTCGTTCTTCCCGGTACTGTTTATCGTGCTGGTGCTGCGTTCGTTCCTGGTCGAGCCGTTCCAGATCCCGTCGGGGTCGATGAAGCCGACGCTGGAAGTGGGCGACTTCATCCTGGTGAACAAGTTCTCGTACGGCATTCGCCTGCCGGTGATCGACAAGAAGGTCATCGAAGTGGGTGACCCGCAACGCGGTGATGTGATGGTGTTCCGCTATCCGAGCGACCCGAACGTCAACTACATCAAGCGTGTGGTCGGCCTGCCGGGCGACCAGATCCGCTATACCAACGACAAGCGGCTGTTCGTCAACGGCCAGCCGATTGCCGAACAACTGGTGGGCAGCGAACCGGGCACCCTGGGCAGCGCCGAGCTGTACAAGGAAAAGCTCGGCGAGGCCGAACACCTGATTCGCAAGGAAATGAGCCGTTACCGCATGCCCCCGGACCAGCAGTGGACCGTACCGGCAGGCCATTACTTCATGATGGGCGACAACCGCGACAACTCCAACGACAGCCGTTACTGGGATGACCCGAACATTCCCAAGGAACTGCACGGCATGGTTCCGGACCGGAACATCGTCGGCAAGGCCTTTGCGGTATGGATGAGCTGGCCAGAGCCCAAGCTCAGCCACCTGCCCAACCTGTCGCGGGTCGGTCTGATCCATTGATACCCATCGGCGCTGTCCAGCAGACAGCGCCGAATGCATTTCTGACATAGGCTGTGTTCTCAGGGATCGAGAGATTCGCCGCACATCGCGCGACGAACCACAGCCAAACAGTCTTTCAGGATGTTGATTTGAACAACGCGTTGAATAACCAACGGGTGGCCGCATGAGTGCTTCCCTTGCCCGTCTGGAGCGAAAGCTCGGTTACACCTTCAAGAACCAGGACCAGATGCTCCTGGCATTGACCCATCGTAGCTACGCCGGGCGCAATAACGAGCGCCTGGAGTTCCTCGGTGATGCCATTCTCAACTTCGTCGCCGGCGAGGCGCTGTTCGAGCGCTTCCCGCAGGCCCGCGAAGGCCAGCTGTCGCGCTTGCGCGCACGCCTGGTCAAGGGCGAGACCCTGGCCCGCCTGGCGCGTGGTTTCGACCTGGGTGATTACCTGCGCCTGGGGTCGGGCGAACTCAAGAGCGGCGGTTTTCGCCGTGAGTCGATCCTGGCCGACGCCCTCGAGGCACTGATTGGTGCCATCTACCTGGACGCCGACATGGAAACGGCCAGAGAACGCGTGCTGGCCTGGCTGGCCGACGAGTTCGAAGGCCTGACCCTGGTCGATACCAACAAAGATCCGAAAACCCGCCTGCAAGAGTTCCTGCAGTCGCGCAGCTGCGAGCTGCCGCGTTATGAGGTGGTGGATATCCAGGGTGAACCGCACTGCCGGACCTTCTTCGTCGAATGCGAAGTGGTGCTGCTGAACAACAAGAGCCGTGGTCAGGGCGTTAGCCGGCGTATTGCCGAGCAAGTCGCCGCCGCGTCTGCACTGATCGCCCTGGGCGTGGAGAATGGCAATGACTGATAGCAACCCGACCCGCTGCGGCTACGTAGCCATTGTCGGCCGCCCAAACGTGGGCAAGTCGACCCTGCTCAACCACATCCTCGGCCAAAAGCTGGCGATCACCTCGCGCAAGCCGCAGACCACCCGCCATAACATGCTCGGTATCAAGACCGAGGGTGATGTGCAGGCGATCTACGTCGATACCCCCGGTATGCACAAGGCCAACGACAAGGCCCTGAACCGTTACATGAACCGTAACGCATCGGCGGCCCTGAAGGACGTCGACGTGGTGATCTTCGTGGTCGACCGTACCAAGTGGACCGACGAGGACCAATTGGTGCTCGAGCGTGTGCAGTACGTGACCGGCCCGCTGATCATTGCGGTCAACAAGACCGACCGCATGGAAGAAAAGGCCGAGCTGATTCCACACCTGCAGTGGCTGCAGGAGCAGCTGCCGAACGCCGAGGTAATGCCGATTTCTGCACAGCAGGGGCACAACCTCGAAGCTTTGGAAGCTCAAATCGCCAAGCACCTGCCGGAAAACGATCACTTCTTCCCGGAAGACCAGATCACCGACCGTAGCAGCCGTTTCCTGGCCGCCGAGCTGGTGCGCGAAAAGATCATGCGTCAGTTGGGTGCCGAGCTGCCGTACCAGATCACCGTGGAAATCGAAGAGTTCAAGCAACAAGGGCATGTGCTGCACATCCACGCGCTGATCCTGGTCGAGCGTGACGGCCAGAAGAAGATCATCATTGGCGACAAGGGCGAGCGCATCAAGCGCATTGGCTCTGAAGCGCGCAAGGACATGGAAGTGCTGTTCGATTCCAAGGTCATGCTCAACCTCTGGGTCAAGGTCAAGGGCGGCTGGTCCGACGACGAGCGCGCCCTGCGCTCGCTGGGCTACGGCGACCTGTAAATCTGCCTGTCGGCTCAGGTTACTCTGTGGGAGCGGGTTTACCTGCGAATGCGTCAGTGGGTCCACCACCGTATTCGCCGGTGAACCCGCTCCCACAGTTGTTTGGGGCTACTAGAGATCGTTTATGGACCAACCTGTCGGCCAGCCAGCCTACGTGCTGCACAGCCGTGCCTACAAGGAAACCAGCGCGCTGGTGGACTTCTTCACCCCGCAGGGCCGCATGCGTGCTGTGTTGCGCCGTGCGCGTGGCAAAGGGGGCAGCCTGGTGCGGCCGTTCGTACCGCTGGAGTTGGAGCTGCGCGGGCGTGGTGAGCTGAAGAACGTTGGTCGCATGGACAGCGCCGGCATCGCGGCCTGGCTACACGGCGATGCCCTGTTCAGTGGGCTGTACCTCAACGAGCTGCTCATGCGCCTGTTGCCCGCCGAAGCGCCGTTCCCGGCCCTGTTCGAGCATTACACCCTGACCTTGCAGGCCCTGGCGGGCGGGCGCCCGTTGGAGCCGTTGCTGCGCTCGTTCGAGTGGCGGCTGCTGGACGAGCTCGGTTACGCATTTTCGTTGAAGCATGACGTCAATGACCTGCCGATAGCAGCCGAAGGCCTGTACCGCTTGCGGGTGGACGCCGGCCTGGAGCGGGTTGAGCTGGCGCAGCCCGGCCTGTTCCGCGGCACCGAACTGCAGGCTCTGGCCGAAGCCGACTGGGATAGCCCCGGGGCTTTGCTCGCTGCCAAGCGCCTGATGCGCCAGGCACTGGCGGTTCACCTGGGGGCAAAACCATTGGTCAGCCGGGAACTGTTTCGCAAGCGCTGATCACGACGTATGCTGTGGGGCTCAATCTTCAGGAGAGCCTTTCGTGACTCACAGCAACCGCATGCTTCTCGGCGTAAACATCGACCACGTGGCGACCCTGCGCCAAGCCCGGGGCACGCGTTACCCTGATCCGGTCAAGGCTGCCCTGGATGCCGAGGAAGCGGGCGCCGATGGCATCACCGTGCACCTGCGCGAAGACCGTCGGCACATCCAGGAGCGTGACGTGGTGCTGCTCAAGGATGTACTGCAGACCCGCATGAACTTCGAGATGGGCGTTACCGAGGAGATGATGGCCTTTGCCGAGAGGATCCGCCCGGCGCACATTTGCCTGGTACCTGAAACCCGTCAGGAACTGACCACCGAAGGCGGCCTGGACGTGGCAGGCCAGGAGGCGCGGATCAAAGCGGCAGTGGAGCGCCTGGCGCGCACCGGTGCGGAGGTTTCGCTGTTCATCGATGCCGATGAGCGGCAGATTGAGGCTTCGCGCCGGGTTGGCGCGCCGGCTATCGAGCTGCACACCGGGCGTTACGCCGATGCCGAAACCCCGACCGAGGTGGCCGAGGAGCTCAAGCGTATCGTCGATGGCGTGGCCTTTGGCGTGGGCCAGGGGCTAATCGTCAATGCCGGGCATGGCCTGCATTACCACAACGTCGAGGCCGTGGCGGCGATCAAGGGCATCAATGAGCTGAACATCGGCCATGCGCTGGTGGCGCATGCTTTGTTCGTTGGCTTCAAGGCCGCGGTGGCCGAAATGAAGGCGCTGATCGTGGCGGCTTCGCGCTGATCTAGCAGTCGTCTGTACTGGCCCTTTCGCGGGCAAGCTCGCGCCTATGGGTTACTCCCTGTAGGCGCGGGCTTGCCCGCGAAAGGGCCAGTACAGGCAGCCAATCATTCGGCAGGAAACACTAGGGTGAAGCAGGTAGGCCCCAAGGGATTGCTGCTCACTTCGACCCGGCCACCATGCAGCTGCATGATCGACTTCACGATTGACAGCCCCAACCCGGTGCCGCCCTCCAGCCGCGAGCGCCCCGAGCCCACCCGGTAAAATCGCTCGAACAGGCGTGATTGATGCTCCTCAGCAATACCTGGCCCCTGGTTTTCCACCGCTAGCCGAACTTCGCTACCCAAACGTTCGATGCGCAACTCCACCGGTTTGCCAGCGGGGCAGTGCCGAATGGCATTGCTCAACAGGTTCGACAACGCCCGTTGCAACATCAGCCGATCCGCCAATGCCGTCCCCCAGCCCTGGACACGCAGTTCAACATCTTTTAGCTCGGCACTGAAGGCGAACAGTTCGACAACCCGTGCCGCCTCGTCGGCCAATGCCATCGGCTTGAGCACCACTTGGGCCTGAGGCTGGCTGACCTGGGCGAGAAACAGCATGTCGTTGATGATACGGTTGAGTCGGGTCAGTTCTTCGATGCTGTCTTCCAGTACTTCCCGGTAGTTCGCGTTGTCGCGCTCACGGGCCAGGGTCACTTGCGCCTTGCCCATCAGGTTACTCAACGGGGTGCGCAGTTCATGAGCCAGGTCGTCGGAAAACTGCGACAGCTGGCTGACACCCTGATCAAGGCGGTCGAGCATCACGTTGATGCTGCTGGCCAGCGCTGCCAGTTCCAGCGGCAGGCCGGTTGTGGGCAGGCGATGTTGCAGGTCCTGGGCTGAGACCTGCCGGGCAATGCGCCGGAACTGCCGCAGCGGCTTCAGGCCGCGCTGCATCAGCCACCAGGCCCCTGCGCCAATCAGCAGCAGCAACAACGGTAACGCGAGCAAGGTGGAGTGCAGGTAAGCCTGCAGCAGGGCGTTGTCGTCAGCACGGTTGAGCGACATCATCACTTTGACCGGGGTGTTGTCCTGCAGGCGCATCAGCCGGGTTACGGTGAGAATCTGCTTGCCGCTGCTGTCGCGCCACGCGTGGAAGGCCAAGCGGCCAGCGGTGGGCAGCTCGCTCACTCGCGATTCCACGGCTGGCCCGAGGCTAAGCAGGTGCGGGTGGCGGCTGTCGATGGCCAGCACGCTGAGGCTGAGGTTGTCATGCCCCATTACCAGGTCGAGCAATGGATGGGCACGGCTGCCCAGGTCTTCGCTGCGCAGGTCGACGCGCAGGTTGTGCTCGACTTGAAGCATCTTGCGCGCCAAGTCCTTGCGGGCGCGGCTGTCCAGTTCGTGATCCAGGGCGAACACCGCCAGGCAGGCCAACAGCAGCACCAGTGCGGCGCCCATCAAAGTCACGCTCAGGCCTAGGCGGAGCGACAGGCTGGCGTTTTTCAAAAGCGCGCCTCGAGCACATAGCCAACGCCACGCAGGGTATGGATCAACTTGTTGTCGAACGGGTCGTCGATCTTCGCCCGCAGGCGCCGGATCGAGACCTCGACCACGTTGGTGTCACAGTCGAAGTTCATGTCCCACACCAGCGAGATGATCTGGGTGCGCGACAGCACCTCGCCGGCCTGGCGCATCAGCAGGTGCAACAGGGCGAATTCCTTGGCGGTCAGGTCGATACGCTGCCCGGCGCGGTAGGCGCGGTGGCGGCCGGGGTCGAGTTCCAGGTCGGCGACGCGCAAGGTGCTGGGCTGCAGCTGCTGGTCGTTGCGGCGCAGCAGGCTGCGGATGCGGGCCAGCAGTTCCGGGAACTCGAAGGGTTTGAGCAGGTAATCGTCGGCCCCCAGGTCCAGGCCCTTGACCCGGTCGGCCAGGCGGCCGTGGGCGGTGAGCATCATGATGCGCGTGGCCGATTCGGCGCGCAGCCGCTGCAGCACGGCCCAGCCATCGAGTTCGGGCAGGTTGACGTCGAGGATGACCAGGTCGTAAGGCTGCTGCCGGGCCAGGTGCAGGCCGTCGGTGCCGGTGTGGGCGCAGTCGACGACGTAGCCGTTCTCGCGCAGGCCCTGTTGCAGGTAGTCGGCGGTACGCAGTTCGTCCTCGATGATCAGTAGGCGCATGGCGGGCTCGGTGTAATGAAAGGGGGCGATTCTCGGCCCTGTAGTGGCATCAGGGTCAAGGGGCGGGAATGTTACGGCATGAGTAAGGGCATACGGCGCAGATAACGGATTTGTAATGCTGCTGTTATCGGGTTGTCTGTTCTGGCCCTTTCACGGGTAAACCCGCCCCTACAGGGAAATCAAAACCCCAGGGACGCTGTAGGTGCGGGCTTGCCAGCGAAGAGGCAGGCACAGAAACAGGGCCACATTGCAGGACTGTAATCCCCGCCTCACCTTGCCGTTAGCTAGCCCTCGCTAGGATGGCCCTATCTGATCGGTTATCACGAGGCAAACACGATGAACCTGACCCCATACCTGCTGTTGGCCACCCTTGCCCTGGGTAGCACCAATGTTTATGCCGAGGGCGGTGCGGAGCGCTCCAAGCAGTTCTGGCAGGCGTTTCGTGCAGACCAGCAGCGCCTGCACGACGACAAGCAGCAGGCCGTTGCCGAACGCGAGCGCAAAACGCAGGAGAAGGCCCGCGAGCTGGCCAAGGACTGAGCTAACAGCACCTGCGGTGCGACAGCTCCACGCCGCAGGTGTATTCAGGCGCCCAAGTGGGCGCCTTTTTTATTTGCGCGCCAGCAGGGTGGCGCGGCGTGGGGCCGGGAGGCCTTCGATGGTTTTGCTGTGGTCGTTCGGATCGAGGAAGTCGCCCAGTGACTGGTAGCGCATCCACTCGGTGCTGCGTTGTTCCTCGACGCTGGTCACACTGACATCGACGCAACGCACGTCGCTGAAGCCGGCACGGCGCAGCCAGCGCGCCAGAGCCGGTACCGACGGCAGGTACCAAACGTTGCGCATCTGCGCATAGCGGTCCTCAGGTACCAGCACCTGGTTTTCGTCGCCCTCGATCACCAGGGTTTCCAGCACCAGCTCGCCGCCTTTGACCAGGCAGTCCTTGAGCGCTAGCAGGTGTTCGATGGGCGAGCGACGGTGGTAGAACACGCCCATGGAGAACACCGTGTCGAAGCCTTCCAGGTTGGCCGGCAGGTCTTCCAGGGCAAACGGCAGGTGCCAGGCGGGTAGCTCGGGCAAGTATTGCTGCACGGCCTGGAACTGGCAGAAGAACAGCCAGTTGGGGTCGACGCCAATCACCATGTCGGCCCCGGCCCCGAGCATACGCCACTGGTAGTAACCGTTGCCGCAGCCCACATCGAGCACGCGCTTGCCCTTGAGGTCCAGGTGCGGGCCAACCCGCGACCACTTCCAATCTGAATGCCATTCGGTGTCCACATGCACACCGAACAGGTCGAACGGCCCTTTGCGCCAGGGCGACAGGCCCATCAAGGCCTGGCGCATCTGGGCGCGGGTTGCATCATCGCAATCGCAATCCAGGCGCAGCCCGTTGACCAGGTCGATTTCGCTCGGCTGCAGGGCGGGCAACGCATCCAGTGCACCACGCCAGCGGTCGAGATCACCGTGGCCCTTCTCCAGCTTGGCATCCAGTTGGGCTTGCAGGCCTTGCGACCAGGAAGCCAAGGGCGTGCCCGCCAGGCGGCGGACGAGGGGGGACAGATCGATCATGGCAGGGCTATCAACGAGGCAAAGTTAAGGCATTGGAACCACGGCAGCACTTTCGAGAAGCCGGCAGCGCGCAGGCGCTCCTTGTGGGCTTCGAGGGTGTCGGGCCGCATCACGTTTTCGATGGCGCTGCGCTTCTGGGCAATTTCCAGTTCGCTGTAGCCATTGGCACGCTTGAAGTCCAGGTGCAGTTCATTGAGCAGGTCCTGCTCTTCGTCATCGGCGAAGCGCAGTTTTTCCGAAAGGATCAGCGCGCCGCCGGGCAGCAGCGCCTGGCGGATGCGGCCGAGCAGCTCCAGGCGCTGGTCGGGGGCGATGAACTGCAGGGTGAAGTTCATCGCCACTACCGAGGCGGGCTGGAAGGGCAGGGCCAGGATATCGGCTTCCAGCACTTGCACCGGTAGCAACTCCTGAAACATCGAGTCTTGGGCGGTGAGGTACTGGCGGCAGCGTTCGACCATGGCTGCAGAGTTGTCCACGGCAATCACCCGGCAGCCGTCACTGCGCACATGGCGGCGCAGTGACTGGGTGACGGCGCCCAGGGATGCCCCTAGGTCGTACAGTGCGGTATTGGGCTGGGCGAAGCGGGCCGCGAGCACGCCGAGGTTTTCGACGATGGTCGGGTACCCGGGCACCGAGCGCTTGATCATGTCCGGGAACACACGCACTACATCCTCGTTGAAGACGAAGTCGGGCACCTGCTCCAGGGGCTGGGCGAAGAGGCGGTCGGGTTGTTTGCTCACGGCGAATCCAGGCAACTGGTGATAGGCAGGGGGCGCATTCTAGCCAAACCGCAGCCCGGATGCATGATTGACTGACCGGCGCTGTGCGTTCAATTGACCCGAATGGCGCAATCGAAGGTCTGCACCGGGGGGACTTCCGGGGCCCAGGGTTGCTGGTAGACCAGTACCAAGTGGCCTTCGCCTGTGGCGCGGGCCTGGTAGCGCCAGGTCGAGATGCCAGCGTTGCCAACGATACCGGCGTCTTCAGGTGCGCTGTAGACCTCGGGGCCGAGGCTTTGCAGCACGTTGGTTGCCGGGTTCTGCACCAGCCAGCGATAGCCGGTGGAGGGGTTGCTGGGCAGGGTCAGGGTGAGGCCCTGGCCAACTTGCAGGTGTGTGGGGCATTCGCTTTCGGCATCCAGTTCGACAGGTTGCGTCGGCTGTTGGGCGCAGGCGGAAAGCAGGGCGAAGCTCAGGGGAACGAGCAGACGAGGGGCGGTCATGTTGGCTCCGAAGGCGGGCGATTGCCTGAGGATAACCGATGATCGAGGGGTTTTGTGTTGCCAGTGCCGGCCTCTTCGCGGGCAAGCCCGCTCCTACAGATATTGGATGGGCGAAGAGGCCGGACCAGGTCAGAACAAGACTTTCGCCACGTCGGCAAAGCGCTTGGCGAAGTGCACGGTCAGGCCTTCACGCAGGTAGTCCGGCAGTTCTTCGTAATCCCCACGGTTAGGCTCTGGCAAGATCAGCTCGAAAATCTTCTGCCGCCGCGCCGCAATCACCTTCTCGCGCACACCGCCAATCGGCAGCACTTGCCCGGTCAGGGTCAGCTCGCCGGTCATGGCCACGCCTTTCTTCGGCGCCTGGTCACGGGCCAGCGACAGCAGCGCGCTGGCCATGGTGATGCCGGCACTCGGGCCGTCCTTGGGCGTGGCGCCTTCGGGCACGTGCAGGTGAATGAACGCTTCGTTGAAGAACCCTGGGTCACCGCCAAACTGCTTGAGGTTGGAGCTGACGTAGCTGTAGGCGATTTCGGCCGATTCCTTCATCACATCACCCAGCTTGCCGGTCAGCTTGAAGCCGCGGTTAAGGGTGTGGATGCGGGTGGCTTCGATCGGGAGCGTGGCGCCGCCCATGCTGGTCCAGGCCAGGCCGGTGATCACGCCTTTGCCAGCCAGCACCTGCTCGCTGCGGAACACCGGCATGCCCAAGGCGGCCTCCAGGTCCTTGTTGGCGATCTTCAGCTTGGCGTCGGGGTTTTCCAGCAACTTGACCACGGCCTTACGCACCAGCTTGCCCAGTTGCTTCTCCAGCTGGCGTACGCCGGCCTCGCGGGCATAGCCTTCGATCACCGTGCGCAGGGCGCTATCGCTGATGCTGAGGCTGGTCTTGGCCACGCCGGCTTTTTCCAGTTGCTTGGGCCACAGGTGGCGCTTGGCGATGGCCAGTTTTTCTTCGGTGATATAGCCCGACAGGCGGATCACTTCCATGCGGTCGAGCAATGGCCCAGGGATGGAATCGAGGGTGTTGGCGGTGCACACGAACAGCACTTTGGACAGGTCCAGGCGCAAGTCCAGGTAGTGGTCGAGGAAGTCGACGTTCTGCTCCGGGTCGAGGGTTTCCAGTAACGCTGAAGCCGGGTCGCCCTGGTAGCTTTGGCCCATCTTGTCGATCTCGTCGAGCATGATCACCGGGTTCATCACTTCGACGTCTTTCAGGGCCTGCACCAGTTTGCCGGGCTGGGCGCCGATGTAGGTGCGGCGGTGGCCCTTGATCTCGGCTTCGTCACGCATGCCGCCGACGCTGAAGCGGTAGAACGGCCGGCCGAGCGATTCGGCGATGGACTTGCCGATGCTGGTTTTGCCGACCCCAGGCGGGCCCACCAAGAGCACGATCGAACCGCTGATCTCACCTTTCCAGGCGCCGACGGCGAGGAATTCGAGGATGCGCTCCTTGATGTCGTCGAGGCCGGCGTGGTGCCGGTCGAGCACTTTGCGCGCATGCTTGAGGTCGAGCTTGTCCTTGCCATAAATGCCCCAGGGCAGGGCGGTTGCCCAGTCCAGGTAGTTGCGCGTGACGGCGTATTCGGGCGAGCCGGTTTCGAGGATGGCCAGCTTGCCCATTTCTTCATCGATGCGCTTGCGGGCCTGGTCTGGCAGGGTCTTGCCTTCGAGGCGCTGCTCGAACTGCTCGAGGTCGGCGCTGCGGTCGTCTTTGGTCAGGCCCAGCTCCTGCTGGATGACCTTGAGCTGTTCCTTGAGGAAGAATTCGCGCTGGTGCTCGCCGATCTGTCGGTTGACCTCGGCCGAGATCTCGTTCTGCAGGCGCGCCACTTCGACCTCTTTGCGCAGCATCGGCAGGACCTTTTCCATGCGCTTGAGCATGGGTACGCAGTCGAGCACTTCCTGCAACTGGCTGCCAGTGGCCGAAGTGAGGGCGGCAGCGAAGTCGGTGAGTGGCGAGGGGTCGTTGGGGCTGAAGCGGTTGAGGTAGTTCTTCAGCTCTTCGCTGTACAGCGGGTTGAGCGGTAACAGCTCCTTGATCGCATTGATCAGCGCCATGCCATAGGCTTTGACCTCGTCGGTCGGCTCGGCAGGCTGGCGCGGGTATTCGACCTCGACCAGGTACGGTGGGCGGTGGTGCTTGAGCCAGGTGCGGATGCGTACCCGGCTCAGGCCTTGGGCAACGAACTGCAGCTTGCCGTTTTCGCGGCTGGCATGGTGCACCTTGACCAGCGTGCCGTACTGCGGCAAGGACGCGGTATCGAAGTGGCGGTGGTCTTCTGGCGGGGTGTCCATGTAGAACAGCGCCAGGCTGTGGTCGGGAGACTTGGCCACCAGGTCGAGGGTTTCTGCCCAAGGTTCTTCATTGACGATGACCGGCAGTACCTGGGCCGGGAAGAACGGGCGGTTGTGAATCGGGATTACGTAGACCTTGTCCGGCAGCTGTTGGCCGGGCAGGGCAAGGGCGTGGCCGGCTTCGGCCTGGGGGGGGGTGTGTTCGACTTCGCTGTGTTCGTCAGGGAGTTCAGGGAAATCCTGCTGGTCGCTCATGGGGCACCTGCGTGAATGACTATGGTGCTTAGATGGGGCGGGGGGGGAAGGGTTTCAAGCTACAAGTTTCAAGCTGCAAGCCGCAACAGAAAGCGGGATCCTTCAGGTCCCGCTTTCTCTTGCAGCGTGCAGCTTACTCAGCCAATTTGTAAGCGATGATGTAATCGCCCATCTTGGTACCCAGCGAGCCATGCCCGCCGGCGGTTACCAGCACGTACTGCTTGCCATCCTTGCCGGTGTAGCTCATCGGCGTGGCCTGGCCTCCCGCTGGCAGGCGGGCTTTCCACAGTTCCTTGCCGTTGTTCACGTCATAGGCGCGCAGGTACTGGTCCAGGGTGCCGCTGAGGAAGCCGACGCCACCGGCGGTGACGATCGAGCCGCCCATGCTTGGCACACCTACCGGCATGCCGATCGGCACTGGCGTGCTGTCGCGGGTGGTGCCGTTCTTGTGCTTCCACACCACCTTGTTGGTGAACAGGTCGATGGCGGCGACATAGCCCCAAGCCGGGGCCTGGCAGGGTACGCCCAGTGGCGACATGAATGGGTGCATGGTCACCGCGTACGGCGCGCCGGTGTTCGGCTGCACGCCGCTGGTCTCGCTTTCGCGCTTGCTGCCTTCGGCTACCTGCTCACGCGGGATCATTTTCGACACGAAGGCCATGTAGTTAGGCGAAGTGAACAGCAGCTGGCGCACTGGGTCCACTGACACGCTGCCCCAGTTGAACACACCGACGTTGCCTGGGTAGATCAGCGAGCCCTGCTCGGACGGCGGGGTGTACTGGCCTTCGTAGCGCAGTTCGCGGAACTGGATGCGGCACAGCATCTGGTCGAACGGCGTGGCGCCCCACATGGCCTGTTCGGTCAGCTCAGGGCCGAGCAGGTTGAGGTCAGAGCGGGCTTGGGTCGGCGAGGTGTGGTCGCCCTTCACCGCGCCTTGTGGGGTCGGGATCTCGCGGATTGGCACGATCGGCGTACCGTCGCGGCGGTCGAGCACGTACAGGCTGCCTTGCTTGGTCGGTACGATGATCGCCGGTTTCACACCGTCGTTGGTCTTCAGGTGAACCAGGGTCGGCTGGCTGCCGACGTCCATGTCCCACAGGTCGTGGTGGGTGAACTGGTAGTTCCAGCGGGCCTTGCCGGTGGCCAGGTCCAGGGCGACCACGCCGGCGCTGTACTTCTCGGCGCCTGGGGTTCGGTTGGCGCCCCACTGGTCCGGGGTCTGGTTGCCCAGCGGCAGGTAGATCATGCCAAGGTCTTCGTCGACACTGGCGATCGACCACATGTTGGCCGAGTTGCGGCTGTACATCTTGCCGGGGGCCAACGGTTTGGTGTCGTCTGGGTTGTTGCTGTCCCAGTTCCACACCAGGTGGCCGTCGTGCACGTCATAGGCGCGGATTACGCCGGACGGCTCGTTGGTCGATTCGTTGTCGGTGACGTGGCCACCGATGATCACCAGGTCACGGGTAACCGCGGCCGGTGAGGTGGAGTAGTAGCCGCCAGCGGTGAACGGGCCGATGCCGGTGGTGAGGTCGATCACGCCCTGGTTGGCGAAGCCTTCGCAGACCTTGCCGTTGTCGGCGTTGATGGCGATTAGGCGGGCGTCCGCAGTCGGCAGGTAGAGGCGTCGCGGGCAGGCCTGGGCCACGGCCTGGCCGGCGTCGGTAATTTTCGGCGCCGGGCTGCCGTCGCGGCTGACGTAGCGGTTTTCGTCATAGTAAGAAACGCCGCGGCAGGTCATGTGGGCAAAGCCCTTGAAAGTGCCGACCGGGCTCTTGACCTGTGGGTCGTAGCGCCAGATTTCCGCGCCGGTGTCCGGGTCGAGTGCCAGCACGCGGCTGTGCGCGGTGCAGGCATAGAGCATGCCGTTGACCTTCAGCGGGGTGTTCTGGTTGGTCAGCTCTACCGGGTCGTTTTCGGTCGGCAGGTCACCGGTGCGAATGCGCCAGGCCTCTTCCAGGCGGTAGGCGTTCTGCGGGGTGATCTGGCGCAGCGGTGAATAGCGGTCACCATGCTCGGTGCGGCCGTAGGCCTGCCATTCACCGTCTGGCATGGCGGGGGCGGCGCTGGCCATTTCGCTGCTTTCGCGGCCCAGTTCGCCGAACACTTCACCGGGGTGGGTGAACTGGCTACCCAAGGCGCAAGCACCCGAAGCGACCACGGCAACGCTGAGCAGTGCAGTGTTGGCTTTGTTGGCTGGGCCAATCAGCGGGCGGCGCGCCCAGGGCAGCAGCAACACCACACCAATGGCGAACCAGATGGCTAGGCGCGGTACCAGTTGCCACCAGTCCAGGCCCACTTCGAGCAGGGCCCACACGGTGCTGCCCAGCAATACCAGGCCGTACAGGCCCAGGGCAATGCGGCGTTGGGCCAGCAGCAGGATGCCCGACAAGGCAAAGCCGATACCGGCGATCAGGTAGTACAGCGATCCGCCCAGCTGGCTCAGCTTGATGCCGCCGGCCAGCAGGGCCAGGCCCATCAGCAACAGCAGCGCGCCGATCAGGCGCGGTAGCCAGCGGCTTCCATTGTTGGCACCTTCAGTGCTCATCGTAGGTTCTCCGTCAGGTCAAAAAAGGGGGTTAGAAACTGCTCTGGATCTTCAGGCCGCCGATCAGGGCGCCATCGACCTGCGACACCCCGCCCGGGTGGCGGATGTACTGCAGGTTGGGGCGTACCGTGAGCCAATCGGCCAAGTGGATGCCGTAGTACAGCTCGGCGCTGTACTCAGTGTCCTGCACCGGCAGGAAACCTGGGTTGTCATAATCGTCGAGGCCCGCAGCCTGATTGGCCAGCCGGGCGTTCTTGCGGTAGGCCGGGTTGACGTGCACACGGGCCAGGGCGAAACCGATGTCGTCCTTGGCGCGGGCGTCGAAGAGCCCTTTGTATACCAGTCCTGCCTGCACATAGTTGTCGATGGCATTGGTCTTCTTGTCGTGCACCGTGGCGTTGGCAAACAGGCTCAGGCCACGCGACTGGTCGGACGCCAGTGAAGTTACCTGCTGCTGGGCGCCGAGCCACAAGCCGTGCTTGCTCGAGCTGCTGCGGTAGGCGGCGCCGCTCAGGGCTGCCGGCTGGCCGTTGCTGTCCTTGAGAACATCCTGTGCCTTGGCATTACTGTAGTAGTAGCCGGCGCGATATTCCCCTTTCAGGCCTTGGATACGTGGGCTCCACACCAGTTCGACTGGCATTACCGCGCCCTGGGTGCCGCTGCCGCTGAGCTTGAAGCCGTTGCCCGATTCCAGGTTGGAAGGGTTCTGCTCGAATACGCCGACCTGGGCGTACAGCGCTGGGCTGAGGTTGTAGCGCACGCGCAGGGCCCACTGGCTGACCGGCCAGTTGTACCAGATGCCGCCCACCCAGTTGCCCACCTGTGAGCCGCAGAACGCCAGGTTCTGGAAGTCGCAAGGGAAGCTGTTGAAGTCTTCGCCTTCGCCGAAGCGGCCGAATTTCACGTCCAGGGCGCCGTCGAAGTACTTCTGCTTGATCCACATCTGGGTCAACCGCCAGGTTTCACCCCGGCCCCAGACCTCCTGAGCCGAGGTGAAGCCGCCGACCCGCGGGTCGTTGATGCGGTCGTTGCTGATGTTGTCGCCGTGGCGCTCGGTGATAGTCAGCTGCATTTCGGTGTCGTGCCAGCCGAGGATCTTTTCCAGGTCCAGGTGGCTGCCGAAGGTGAACTGGTCGCTGTAGCGCGCGGTACGGTCGTGGTCGTAGCCACCGTGCAAGTTGCTACCCATCTCGCCGGTGTAGCCGAGGGTGAAGTCGTAGCCTTTTTCCAGCAATTGGCTGCGGGTGCCACCCCAGTCGCCGAGCATCCACGGGGAGTCGCTGGCGAACATTTCGCTGGCGCCGGCGGGGGTCGCCAGGGCGCTGAGGGCAAGGCCGATGCAGCAGATTTTGGGCAGTTGGAACATGAGATAGCGCTATCTTTTGATTATTGAATAAACGGCAAGCGCATCGAAGGGTGGGCCCTTCAATGGATATGGCGACAGATGGGTTCGATGAAGCGATTCAGCTTGCGGCGGGAGGATATAGGGGAACTTGTAAGAAAAAAAGACAAAATGTCGCAGGGGATTGTTGTTCAACAGGTAACAATTGGCTGCAGAGGGGCGCAAAAGCGCCCCTGCAATGTCAGAAGGTGGTGCGCAGGCCCACTTCCACACTGCGCCCCGGTGCCGGCGCGATGTCCCGCAGGATCGAGCTGGCATAGCGCACGGTCTGGTCGTTCAGGTTCTCGCCGCGCACAAATGCCAGCCATTGGCTATGGCCAATGTCGAAGCGGTAGCCAACGCTCGCACCCAAGGTGGTGTAGCCCTCGGTGCTGGTTTCGTCGGCCGGCTTGCGATGCTGCGATGCAGCATGCTGCACATCGACCCGCGCTTGCCAGCGGTTCAGTTCCCAGACCAGGCCGCTGTTCAAGCGTAGCGGGGCGATGCGTGGCAGCGGCTGGCCATTGTCGAGGTTTTTCGCCCGGGTGTAGTCACCCGACAGCTCCAGGGCGAAGCTGCCGTAGTGGTTTTCCGCCAACTGCCAGCGGTCCTGGGCCTCGATGCCATAGAAGCGCGCCCGCACGCCCTGGTACTGGTATTCCGGGAAGCCATCGTGGTCATGATCGTGGTCATGGTCATCCTCGTCATGATCGTGCTCATGCCCGCCCTCGCGCAGGCTGCCGGTGCCGATCAGGCCGATGTAGTTACGGAAGTGGCTGTAGAACACCCCGACACTGCCTTTGTGGGTGCCATTGTCGAAGCGCAGCGCCAGGTCGGCGGAAATGGCCTTTTCCTTGTTCAGGCCGGCATCACCGACTTCAAAGGCACCAGTGGCCACGTGGGCGCCATTGGCGTACAGCTCGTAGAAGGTCGGGGCGCGCTCGGTGTAGCCGAGGTTGGCGGCCAGCGACCAGATTGGGTCGAGCTGGTACACCGCCCCCGAAGACAGGCTGAAGGCATTGAAGCTGCTGGCGCTGTCGGCGTCGACGAAGATTTCGTTGCCCTTGGCGTCCGGGTCGACGCGGGTGTGCTCCAGGCGTGCGCCCAGGCTCAGGTTCAGGCGCTCGGTGGCCTGCCACTGCTCCAGCATGAACAGCGCCAGGCTATCAGTGTTGGTGTGCGGAACGAAGGCTTCCTCACCCAAGGCGGAGAACTCGTTGCGACTGACCTGCGCGCCGATCACACCTTGTACCGGCCCGAGCGGTTGGTGGTGGGCTTCGATGCGCGCTTCATAGCCTTTGTTCTTGAAGGTGGTGTGGACTTCGCCCCCCTCGATTTCACGGTGTGCGTAGTCGGTGTAGCCGGCATCGACCTTGACCGAGCTGAACGGGCCGTCCAGGTCACGCAGTTCGGAGGCGAAGGCGTAGTGGTCCTGCTGCATGTCCAGGCGCACGCCAGGCTCGGCCACCGAGCCATAGTTGCTGTCGTAGCGGCTGTACGACAGGCCGGCGTAACCGCGGCCCCAATGGTAGGCGCCACCCACGGCGCCACCGTCCTGGCGGCCGTCGCTGTTTTCCAGGCGGTGTTTGCTGCCCGGTTCGTCAGCATCACGCACCTTGGAACTGCGGGCGTAGCCGGGGATGCGCAGGTCGTTGAACTGGCGGCTGTTGGCATCCAGGTGCAGGGCGAAGGCGCCGTTGCCGGCCTCCAACTTGCCCGCGCTGCTGCGGGTGGTGTCGGCGCCGCCATAGCGCAGTTCACCGGCACCTTGGAGGCCCTCGATGGGGGCGTCCGGGATGCGGTTGTCGAAGGTATTGACCACCCCGCCGATGGCGTTGCCGCCGTAGAGCAAGGCCGCCGGGCCGCGGACGATCTCGACGCGGTCGACGCTCACCGGGTCCAGCGGCACGGCGTGGTCATAGGACAGCGACGACGCATCCAGGGCGCCGACGCCATTGCGCAGGATGCGAATGCGGTCGCCATCCAGGCCTCGGATCACCGGGCGGCTAGCGCCAGGGCCGAACCAAGTGGAGGCGACGCCGGGCTGTTTGTTCAGGGTCTCCCCAAGGCTGCTGTGCTGCTGTTGCAGCAGGTTATCGCCTTCGAGCACGCTGCTGGGGGCGGCCAGTTGGCGGTTACCTAATGGGTTGGCGGTGATGACTTGGGGTTCGAGCTCCACGGCCTGGCTGGGCGAAGCAGCTAGCCAAAGTGCGACGGCAAGGGGCGAGAGGCGAAGCGGTGTGTACAGCATGGGGATGGGGCGTTCCTTGGCAGGTGCTTTGTAATGTTACAACATAACATAACTATTTCAGCACAGAGATTTTGCGCCTGGCCAGCGATTTTTCTGTCGTCTCGCCTGATCCCACCTACCACTACACTCGTGTAAGGTGCGCATCTTTCCTACGGAGCACAGCATGAGCACGGCCCAACACAACGCACTGCACGGCAAGACCCTCGAACAGATCCTCACCGAGCTGGTGGCGCACTACCAATGGCAGGGCCTGGCCGAGCGCATCGATGTGCGCTGCTTCAAGAGCAACCCCACCATCAAGTCGAGCCTGACCTTCCTGCGCAAAACGCCGTGGGCACGAGAAAAGGTCGAGCAGCTTTACGTGAAACTGCAGCGCCAGGCCTGATATGCCACGGCGCCCCTGGCTGACCGGCATGGCGGTGCTGGGCTGGTTCGGCTTGACCGTGCAGGTGTACTTGGTGCTGCTGGCGCGCTGGCAGGAACAGGCCAGCCTGATAGGCGGCCTGATCAATGTGTTCGGCTATTTCACCGTGTTGACCAATACCCTGGTGGCCACGGTGCTCAGCTATGCCGCGTTCGGGCGGGAGGGCCGCGCGAAGCGCTTTTTCCTGTCGCCTTCGGTGAGTTCGGCAGTGGCCGCCAGCATCGTCTTGGTGGCGCTGGCCTACAGCGTGTTGCTGCGCCACTTGTGGCAACCGCAAGGCTGGCAATGGCTGGCGGATGAGTTGCTGCACGATGTGATGCCAGCGCTGTATGCCTTGTACTGGTGGTGTCAGGTGCCCAAGGGCAGCTTGCGGCTGCGGCACCTGGCGTTGTGGGCGGTGTACCCGGCGGTGTACTTCGCCTATGCGCTGTGGCGGGGGCACGAGATTGGTGTGTATGCCTACCCATTCATCGATGTGACGAACCTGGGGTATGGGCAGGTGATGCTCAATGCCCTGGGCGTGCTGGCGGGTTTTTGGGGGATTGGGCTGGTGTTGCTGGGGCTGGATCGGTGGCGTCGGGTGCATAAGTTTGCTTAACCTGTGCCGGCCTCTTCGCGGGCAAGCCCGCTCCTACGGGGGCTGTGAATAGCCTGTAGGAGCGGGCTTGCCCGCGAAGAGGCCGGGACTGGAAACCACCATTTACTCGTCGTCCACAGCCCCGTCGGCACGCCAGTAGGCCGCAGCCTTCAGCGCATCCTCAGGCACCCCCTTCTCTAGCAACAGCGCCTTGGCCTGGCGGGTCAGGGCTTTTTCCAGGGCCACCCAGCCGTACACCCTGCCTTGTGGCAAGGTCAGGTTCTTCACCAGCGCCAGCAAGTCCTCCTGTTGGCGACGTACCCAGATGACCTCCACCTGGGCCTTGCTTGGCAGTGGCTGGCGCTCCTGCTCGTCCTCGATCTGGATCACCGCCAGCACCTGACGGCCTGCGGGCAACTCCTCTAGCCGCCGGCCAATCGCCGGAATGGCCGTTTCATCACCGATCAGCAGGTAGCTGTCGAAGATATCCGGTACCACCATCGACGCCCGAGGCCCGGCGATGTCCAGGGTTTGCCCCGGCGCGGCCTGGGCGGCCCAGGTGGAGGCAGGGCCGTCGCCGTGCAGCACGAAATCGATGTCCAGCTCGTTGGCCACCAGGTCGATGCGCCGTGGCGTGTACTCGCGCATGGTCGGCCGTGCGCCACCTTCCCGGCCCAGATTACGGGCCTCGATGGCCTGCTGTTGCTCTGGCGTTTCGGCGAACAGCAGCTTGATATGGTCGTCGCTGCCCACGCTGGTGAAGCCTTGCAGCTCGGCGCCACCAAGGGTGATGCGGCGCATGCGCGGTGTCAGCTCGGTGACCCGTAGCACCTGCAGGCGGCGCTGGCGGATCTCGTGGTTGACGCGGTGAATGGTGTCATTCATGGGGTGTCTCCCTGACAGGTTCGGCCGGCCCCGAGGCGATGGCCTTGGCAGCATGGTTGAGCAGGTCGCGGACCCGCTCGATTTCATCCGCTGTCCAACGGCCGCTGTGCATGTGCAGTGCGTGGCGCAGGTTGCCGACCGCTTCGTGAATTTCTGGCGGGCGGTCGTGGCCGCGCAGGGCGCGTTTGCTCACTTCGATGCGCATGCGCACACCGTCCAAGGCAACAGCTTGTTCGGCCAGAGCGGTGCGGCCGGCATCGGTGATGGCATAGAGACGTTTGCTGCCCTGCACCTGGCCGCTGATCAGCTCGGCTTCCTCAAGGAAGTTGAGCGTGGGGTAAATCACCCCGGGGCTTGGGCTGTAGCTGCCATCGAACAGGTTTTCGATCTGGCGAATCAGGTCGTAACCGTGACCGGGTTGTTCGGCGAGCAGGGCCAACATCAGCAGTTTGAGGTCGCCGGGGGCGAAGACGCGGGGGCCGCGCTCGCCACGGCCGGGGCGCCGCTCGAAGGGATCATGGGGGGTGTGTTCGCGCATGGGGGCAGGGCTCCGTCGTTTGCGATATATCGTAAGATATTACTCAAGATATATCTAAAGACAAGCCCTTAATTGCAGATGATTATCATCTAAAGGATCGATGCTTCCCCTTGTGGCGGAGCTGGGTGCGCTGCCACCCGCGGCGGTTTGCACTCATTCGGATTGCCCGGCTGCAGGTACGGCATGAGGATCGGTGCCATGCCTTTGAGTACCTGCACCGGCAGCGCCGAGGTGAATTTGAATGCCTCCGCCGAGCGCCCCGGTACGAATGCGGTCAGGGTGCCGAAGTGATTGTCGCCAAGGAAGAACACGAAGGTGGCGGTACGGTTCAGCGAGCGCGAACCGATCAGCCGGCCGCCGGCGCCGAAGCTTTCGATGCGGTTGTCACCGGTACCGGTCTTGCCGCCCATCACCAGTGGCGTGCCGTCCTGCAGCTTGAAACTGCCAGAAATACGCCGCGCGGTACCGGCATCCACCACCTGCGACATGGCGCCTTTGAGGGCGCGCGCCACTTCGACAGGCAGAATCCGCACGCCCCGATCCGGGTCGCTGACCAGCTTGGTTTCGTAAGGGGTGTTGGCCGCGAAGTGCAGAGTGTCTATACGCAAGGTCGGCAGGCGCACGCCGTCGTTCTGGATGATGCCGACCAGTTCGGAAAGGGCGGCAGGGCGGTCGCCCGAGCTGCCGATGGCGGTGGCCAGGGAGGGTACCAGGTGGTCGAATGGGTAGCCTACGCGCTTCCAGCGCTGGTGGATGTCGAGGAATGCCTCGATCTCGACCATGGTGCGGATGCGGCTGTCACGGGCGCCTTGGTGACGGCTCTTGAACAGCCAGCCGTACACCTCCTGGCGCTCGAAGCGGCTGGCGTTGACCATCTCGGTCAACGTCGAACCAGGGTTTTTCAGCAGGTAACCGAGCAGCCACAGGTCCAGCGGGTGGACCTTGGCGATGTAGCCCTGGTCGGGCAGGTCGTACTTACCCGGCCCATAGGCGTCGTACATCTCCGACAGGCGGCCGTCGGTCAGTTTGCCGAGGGTGATCTTGTCACCTTTCAGGTGGGCGCGGACGAAGGCGTTGAAGGTTTCCTGACCAGCCTCGGGGAACAGGTAGCGGTGCACCGCCGCCAGCCGTTGCGGGGTCACGCGCATGCTGTCGAGGAAGGTATCCAGGCGCTGTTGCGAGGTCTTGCGCTGGTACTTCTTCCAGAAGCGCATCAGGTAGTTGGTGCCTTCCTTGTCGGCGAAACGGGCCAGGTACTCCTGGCGACGCGGGTCGGAGTCGTCCTTGAGCAACGGCACGCGGTTATACGGCTGCTGGTAGGTGACATAGCGCACCAGGTCGCGCATCAGGCGGATGAACGGCAGGTTGATCGACTCGCGCAACGCATCCTTGAGGGTCGGGTTGCGGCTGTTGTCTTCCTTGCGGAAGTTGTTGAACACATGCATACCGCCGCCGGTGAAGAAGGCTTCGCCGGTGTTGGCCGAATACTTGCGTTCCAGCGCCGCGTCGAGCATGGCGTCCAGGCTCTGGTTCTTGCTGTTCTGCGCCAGCCATTCCAGTGACCATTGGGTAATACGGTCAAGTTCGGCGACTTCGACTTTCTTCAGCTCGGCGGCAGGCTTGCCGGCGTACTTGTCGTGCAACTCGGCGATGATCTCCAGGTAGGTAGTGAGTACCCGCAGCTTGGCGGTGGAGCCCAGCTCCAGCTTGCTGCCTTCGTTGATGTCGAAGGGCTGGTCCGTGCTGTCGGTCTGTACCCGTACCCGCGAGCCATCGGCGGTGCGCTCGAACAAGGTGAAGCTGTAGCTCACCTGATCGGTGGTCTTGGCCGTGAGCAGGCGCTCGCCAATCAAGCCCATCTGCGCGGCGAACTCGGGGTCGGCCAGGTTCTTCAGGTACTGGCTCACCTGCAGTTGCAGGTCGGCCTGCAGGGTACTGGTGGCCGACACATCGAGCCGGTCGAGGTCGTACAGTGGGCGATTGAGCATGGCTGCCAGGCGGTTGCGCGCCAGGCTGATGCCCTTGTTGGTGACGATTGGCACGATGGTCGGTTGCGCCACCCAGTCGCGGTACACCGCCTTGCTGGCCAGCGCAGCGTCGGCCAGCGGCTGCTCGATGACCTGGCTGGCAGCCAGTACGCGGATGTGCGAGTCGGTCAGTTCGGCCAGCTCGACCCGGCCCTTGGACAGGTAATGCGAAGGCCGGCGCTGGGCAATCATTAACGACAGCACCTGGCGCAGAGCCAGGCCGCGTGTGGCCAAGCTCTGGGGGTCGGTGGCGGTGGAGGTGAGGGCCTGGTTGACCTGGTCGAAGTCGGCGCCGTACCACACCCGTAAGCCTTCGGCCATACCATGCACTTCGCCATGCCCAGGCACTGCTGACAATGGCACGCTGTTGAGGTAATCACGCACGATGCGCTGACGCGCCTCGGTGGTGTCGGGGCCGCCCTGGTAGGCGCGCACACTGGCAGAAATCATCTGGCGGATCTTTTCGGCGCCAGATACGGTCAGGCCGTCCGGTGAGTGGCGGTACTTCTCCAGCTGCGTGGCCAGGGTGCTGCCGCCAGCGGACTGGCCGGGCAGGGCCAGGTACTTGGCCACCTGGCTGTAGGCCGCCTTGGCGAAGCGCGGCCAGTCCACGGCCGGGTTGTTGCGTGGGTCCTTGGTGTCGAGCAGGTCACGGTTTTCGATGAACAGCAGGCTGTTGACCATCACCGGTGGGATTGCTGCAAAGTCTGGGTACAGGTGTTGCGGGTAGTTGTACTGGTACAACATGTCGCCGCGGCAGTCGGTGATCGACAGGCCAGCCTGGATCTTCTCGATGTAGGGGGCGAACAGCCCATGCTCGACGTAGTTCATCAACGCCGGCGAGAACCTCACCTGCTCGCTGATCAGGTAATCGCGCTTGAGCAGGCGCGGCAGGAATTCGCCCAGGGCGCTGTAGCCCAGGCGTTTGTCGAACGGCCCATCACCGGGGTAAAGGATGGCGTCGCTGGGGCCTGGCTGCAGCGAATAGGTGAGGGTGGTCGCCAGTTTGCTGAATTCCCGCGACTGCAGGTTGGAGGTGCGGAATTCGTCGTACGCGGCGAAGCCGATGGCCACCAGCGCCACCAGCAGGATGAGAATGATCAGCCGCCACCACAGCCGACGCTGACGGGGGGGCTGGGGCTGTGGCGTCTCGGCCGGAGGTATCTGGGGTGCTTCCGTTCTGCTTGGTTCCGATTGCCACAGTGCGCCCATAGTCTTCTATCCGGCCAGGTATTTTCGTCTTGCTTGTCTGAAGCTTAGACGTTGAGCGGGTTAGGTGAAAAGTTTGTAGGAAGTGGGGGAAGTGGCGTAGGGGCTATGCGGCTTTGGTGTGGGTTTCTTCATGCGGTGATATTGCTATGGTGCCGGGGCGATCTTAGGGCCACTGCGTGCCCCCAGAGATCTCGCTGAAATTTCCTGTTTATACAGCGAAAACCCCTGCAACGGTCTTCCTATACTGCTCGACCCTTCGCACTGCCGAGCGCTCTATTCCGGCACACGGGCCGGCCCACGAGGCCAGCCTGGCCAGCCAACGCCACGCCTATCGGTGTGGCCAGTGCTGCACGAAGGTTAAATCCAATAACAAAATGAGGTTGTATTGCTATGCCAGTCGGCAACCACTCTGCCCACGGCCAAGCCAATGAAGGCGGCCCGCTCAAGCGTGAACTGGGCGAACGGCACATCCGCCTGATGGCGCTGGGCGCCTGCATCGGTGTTGGTCTTTTCCTCGGTTCGGCCAAGGCCATCGAAATGGCCGGCCCGGCCATCATGCTGTCCTACATCATCGGCGGCTTGGCCATCCTGGTGATCATGCGCGCCCTTGGCGAAATGGCCGTGCACAACCCTGTCGCCGGCTCCTTCAGCCGCTATGCACAGGACTACCTTGGCCCACTGGCGGGCTTTCTTACCGGTTGGAACTACTGGTTCCTGTGGTTGGTGACCTGCGTTGCCGAAATTACCGCGGTAGCCATCTACATGGGCATCTGGTTCCCTGATGTACCGCGCTGGATCTGGGCCCTTGCGGCCCTGGGGAGCATGGGTGCGGTCAACCTGGTGGCGGTGAAGGCCTTCGGTGAATTCGAGTTCTGGTTCGCCCTGATCAAGATTGTCACCATCGTTGCCATGGTCCTTGGCGGCATCGGCATCATTGCCTTTGGCTTCGGCAATGACGGCGTGGCAGTGGGTATCTCCAACCTGTGGAGCAACGGCGGCTTCATGCCCAATGGCGTGACCGGCGTGCTGATGTCGCTGCAGATGGTGATGTTCGCTTACCTGGGCGTGGAAATGATTGGCCTGACCGCCGGTGAAGCACGCAACCCGCAAAAGACCATTCCACAGGCCATAGGCTCGGTGTTCTGGCGCATCCTGTTGTTCTACGTCGGTGCGCTGTTCGTAATCCTGTCGATCTACCCGTGGAACGAAATCGGCAGCCAGGGCAGCCCGTTCGTGATGACCTTCGAGCGCCTCGGCATCAAGACCGCCGCTGGCATTATCAACTTCGTGGTCATTACCGCGGCACTGTCGTCGTGCAATGGCGGCATTTTCAGCACCGGGCGCATGCTCTATAGCCTGGCGCAAAACGGCCAGGCCCCGGCGGCCTTCGCCCGTACCTCGAACAATGGCGTGCCGCGCAATGCGCTGCTGCTGTCGATCGGCGCGCTACTGCTGGGTGTGCTGGCCAACTACCTGGTACCGGAAAAGGTCTTCGTCTGGGTTACTTCGATCGCTACCTTCGGTGCAATCTGGACCTGGGTGATGATCCTGCTGGCGCAGTTGAAGTTCCGCGCTGGCCTCAGCACCGCCGAGCGCAAGGCGCTGAAGTACCGCATGTGGTTGTGGCCGCTGAGCTCGTACCTGGCGCTGGCCTTCCTGGTGCTGGTGGTCGGCCTGATGGCGTACTTCGAGGACACCCGCGTGGCCCTGTACATCGGCCCGGCGTTCCTGGTGCTGTTGACGGTGCTGTATTACACGTTCCGCCTGGCGCCGAAAGAAGCGCAGGGTGTGGCCAGTACCGCTTCCTGATCTGAAATTCTTGGGGCTGTGCAGCAGCCCCAAGTTTCTATCACGCCGCTATTTCGCTATTGGGCTCAAAGCTGTCCGCTCGCGCCAATTGCCACATGCGCGAATAGAACTGGCCGTTCACCTCGCCGGTCAGCAGTTCCCCCGGCTTCAAAAACACATGCATCTGCGAGAACAGCTTGATTTCGGTGGCCGACACGCGCCGCACCAGGTGCTTGGCCTCCAGCTGCGCCGGGTGCTCCAGCCCCGCAGCGGCAAGCATTTCCGCCAGAGCACGCAAGGTGTTGTGGTGGAAGTTAACGACCCGCTGAGCCTTGTCCGGTACAACCAGCGCCCGCTGGCGTAGCGGGTCTTGCGTGGCAACGCCGGTCGGGCACTTGTTGGTGTGACAGCTTTGCGACTGGATACAGCCGATGGCGAACATGAAGCCGCGCGCCGAGTTGGCCCAATCGGCGCCAATGGCCAGTACGCTGGCGATGTCGAAGGCGCTGACGATCTTGCCGCTGGCCCCTAGCTTGATCTTGTCGCGCAGGTTCAGGCCAACCAAAGTGTTGTGCACGAACAGCAGGCCCTCACGCAGCGGCACGCCAATGTGGTCGGTGAACTCCACGGGTGCTGCACCGGTGCCGCCTTCCTTGCCGTCGACGACGATGAAATCGGGCAGGATGCCGGTTTCCAGCATGGCCTTGGCAATGCCCATGAACTCCCACGGGTGGCCCAGGCAGAATTTGAAACCTACCGGTTTACCGCCAGACAGCTCACGCAGCTGGGCGATGAACTGCATCATCTCGATGGGGGTGGAGAAGGCGCTGTGGCGGGACGGCGAGATGCAGTCTTCACCCATCAAGACGCCCCGGGTTTCGGCAATTTCCTGGGTCACCTTGTGCTTGGGCAGGATGCCGCCATGGCCGGGCTTGGCGCCTTGGCTCATCTTGATTTCGATCATGCGCACTTGTGGGCTGCGGGCCTGGGTGGCGAAGCGTTCGGGGTCGAAGCGCCCATCCGGCGTGCGGCAACCGAAGTAGCCGCTGCCCAGCTCCCACACCAGGTCGCCACCATGCTCGCGGTGATAGGGGCTGATGCTACCTTCACCGGTGTCATGGTGAAAATTGCCCAGCTTGGCGCCCTGGTTGAGGGCGCGGATGGCGTTGGCGCTGAGCGAGCCGAAGCTCATGGCTGAAATGTTGAAGATCGATGCCGAATACGGCTGGCTGCACTGTGGCCCGCCGACGATGACCCGAAAGCTTGCCGGGTCGGTCAGGGGGGCCGGGCGCATCGAGTGGCCGATGAATTCGAAGCCGGACTCATACACGTCGATCAACGTGCCGAAGGGTTTATCCGAGGCTTCGTTCTTCGCGCGGGCGTACACCAGCGAGCGCTGGGCGCGGGAAAACGGCAGGGCATCGCTGTCGGCCTCCAGCAGGTACTGGCGGATTTCCGGGCGAATGGCTTCCACCAAGTAACGGATGTTGCCCAGGACCGGGTAGTTGCGGCGTACCGCGTGGCGTTGCTGCAGCAGGTCGAACAGGCCGATCAGGCTGAGGATGGCGGTGCTCAGGGTGAACGGCCACAGCCATTCATGGTGGGTGAAGGGCAGGCTCGCCAGGGTGAACAGCACACAGGCGGCGAAGAAGGCATAGCGGCTGAGAAGTGACAGGCTCATACAGGGTCCTTGCGATGGCGCGGTCAGGCTCAGGGCCTGGGGTAAACCCCGACCATAGCCAAGTTGCACGGCTGTGCAAATTAAAATCGGGGTAGCAAAAATCATTCTCGCCAACCCTTGTGGCAATCAGGGTGTGGCGCGCAGCAGCTTTTGCCGCCAGCTTTCCTGCTCCTGTGCTGGCGCCTCGACCAGGAACGAATAGCGCCCGGCCACCCGCACCGCTACCGGCACGCCATCGCGATACAACAGGCGGTTGCCAGTCACCGCTGGCACTTTCGCCCCCGGCAGCAACGACCCGATCAGGTTCAGCGGGTCACTGGCACTGACCACCACCAGTGCTGCGTCCAGTGCACGCCGGCGCACCTGCCGCAGCAGCCCCACCGCCTCGGGCAAGGCGAATTGTTCACCCGCCAGCCCGGCAATGAAGCGCCCGCCACGAATTTCGCCCCGCGCCTCCAGCCGGTGGTAGCAACGCAGCAGCTCGCGCCACGGCGGCAGCACATCACTTTCGCGCTCCAGTAGCCGCCAGCACACTACCCCATAGCGCCGCAGCAGGGCCCGGGCGATGTGCTCCAGGCGCTGGTTGTCGTCCACCGCGCTGCGGCGCAACAAGGCCCAGCGCCCGGCATGGGACATGCTGCTGGAGCGCGGCGGGTGGCCGCGCCGGCTGTTGCGCGCGGTGCGTTTTGCCGCCGGGGTGATCAGGCTGCGCAGGCCGGTGAAGCTGTCGGCCCCCACCAGGCCTGCGCCTACCAGTTCTTGCAAGGCCGTCTCCAGCTCGCTGGGCAGCAGGTGGGCATCCACTGTCAGCTCGTCGAAGAACAGCGCGCCATGCGCCTGCAGCACCTCGTGGACGCGCTGCGCCCGTGCACCTAGGCTGTCCAGAGCCGGCAGCGGGGCAAGGCTGCGCCACAGGCCGAGGTGCTCGCGGGGCAGCAGCACCAGTGGTGTGCTCGACAAGGTGTTGCTCGACACGGTGGCGGCCAGCCGGCTCCAGGCGAACTGCCCGCTGCGGCAGGCATCGTCGAGCCAGTGCGGGCTGTAGTCGTGAATGCGCGCCGGCAGCAGTTCGGCCTCCCAGGCGCCGGCGGCGCTGGGGAAACCCTGCAACTGGCCCAGCACTTCGGCCACCGCCTGTGGGCCGCGCAGGCGTTCCTCAGGCGCCAGGTGCTGCCAATCGAACAGAAAACGCATGAAGTGTTGCAGGCTGACCGGCTCGATTTCCCGGCGCAGGCGCTTGACCGTGTAGCGGTGGATGCGCGCCAGTAAATGGCGCTCGCACCATTGCAGGTCATCGACCCCGGGGCTGAAATGCCCACGCAGCACATAGCCATCGGCTTCCAGGTGGGTCAGGCCTTGTTCGATGGCTTGCAGCGGCTGGCCAAGCGGTGCGGCAATTTGTGCCTGGGTCAGCGGGCCATGGCCGCTCAGGCGGGCGCGCAGCAATTCGACCAGCGCGGGGGCTGGCTCGACGGCCTGATCGAAGCCGGGCAACACCTGCAGTGCAGGTTCGCGCCGGGCACCGGGGTACAGCACCTGCAACAGGCTTAACCGCTCACGCGCCAGCCACAGTTTTGCATCTACCAGGCGCAACGCCCGCCCGGCTTTGGCCAACTGGCGCAGCAGCAGCTCCCAGCTGGCATTGCCCTGCACCTCGTCCTCGCTGATGGCACCCAGGCCCATCAACGCCTCATGCATTTCGTCGGCGTTGCCTGGCTGCGGCCAGGCCTCGGCAGCGACGGCGGCAATGGCATCGGCGTCCAGTGCGCCGAGCTCGTCGCCACTGCGCAGCTCGTTCCAGCGCCGGTTGAGCACCGCCTGGGTGCGCCGTTCTTCCAGCGGCGCGTCATCCAGAAAGGCATAGGGCCGGGCATTGAGGATGGCCGAAGCCAGCGGCGAAGGGGCGGGCAGGTCACGGCACAGCAGGCGCACCGCGCCACTTTCCATACGCCGCAACAGCGCCAGCCAGCCTTCGCTGTCCATCGCCTCGTGCAGGCAGTCGTCAAGGGTTTGCTCGACCAGTGGGTGATCGGGTATCTGCCGCTCGCCGGCGATGTTCTCCAGGCAGGCGAGCTGCTCGGGGAACACGGCGGCCACCAGGTCTTCGCTTTTCATCCGCTGGAGCTGTGGCGCCACCTTGCGCCCACCCACGAAGCGCGGCAGGGCCATGGCCACGCTGGCATTCCAGCGCCAGCGCACGCCGAACAACGGTGCATCGAGCACGGCCTGGATGAGGATCGGCTCGGCGCTGCGGCTATGCAGGTAACGCCACACGTCGTCCAGTTCGAAACTGTGGCTGGTGGACAGCGACAGGACGATGGCGTCCTCGCTGGCTGCCGCCTGCAACTCGAAGTTGAAGGTGCGGCAGAAACGCTTGCGCAGGGCCAGGCCCCAGGCGCGGTTGATGCGGCTGCCATAGGGCGAATGGATGATCAGCTGGGTGCCGCCGGACTCATCGAAAAAGCGCTCCATCAGCAGCGTGTCTTGCGCGGGCAGGGCGCCGAGTACTTCGCGGGTCCGGGCCAGGTAGTCGAGCAACTGGCTGGCGCTGGCTTCGCCCAGTTCGAACGTGCCCTGCAACCACGCCAGTACCTCGGCCTGATTGTCGCCAGCGCGCGCCAGCTGCTGGTCGACCTGCGCCTGCAGCCGTGCTACCGCGGCAGACAGCTCGTCGCTGCGCCCCGGCGCCTCGCCCAGCCAGAATGGAATGGTCGGCGGCAGGCCTTGGGCATCTTCCACCCGCACCCGGCCAGGCTCGACGCGCACAATGCGATAGGAGGCGTTGCCCAGCTGGAAGATATCGCCGGCGATGCTTTCCACGGCAAAGTCTTCGTTGACGCTGCCGATGTTCAGCGCCTGTGGCTCGAGCAGCACGGCATAGTCAGCGTTGTCGGGGATGGTGCCGCCACTGGTCAGGGCAGTCAGCTGGCTACCCCGGCGGCCACGCAAGGTGGCGCTCACCGCGTCGCGGTGCAGGTAGGCGCTGCGCACGCCTTGGCGGCCGTTGTAGCCCTCGGCGAGCATGCGTAACAGGGCTTGGTAATGGTGTTGGTCGAGGTCGGCGTAGGGCGTGGCCTGGCGCAGGCATTGGAACAAGGCCTGTTCATGCCAGGGCTGGTTGCTGGCTTCGGCGACGATCTGCTGGGCCAGCACGTCCAGTGGCGCCCGGGGGATGTGCAGTTCGTCCAGTTCGCCCCGGCGTACGCAGTCGAGCAGGGCCACGCATTCGATCAGGTCGTCGCGTGAGGTCGGGAACAAGCGCCCCTTGGGCACGCCATCGACCTGGTGGCCGGCGCGGCCAACCCGTTGCAGGAAGGCCGCTATCGACCCCGGCGAAGCTATCTGGCAAACCAAGTCGATGTCGCCGATGTCGATGCCCAGTTCCAGTGACGCAGTGGCCACCAGCACCTGCAGCTGGCCGTGTTTCAAGCGTTGCTCGGCATCCAGGCGTAGCTCTTTGGACAGGCTGCCATGGTGCGCGGCAACCGCCGCTCTGCCCAGGCGGTCGCTGAGGTGGCGGGTGACGCGTTCGGCCAGGCGCCGGGTGTTGACGAACACCAGGGTGGTGCGGTGCACCCGGGCCAGCTCGGCCAGGCGGTCGTAGACCAGGCCCCAGACATCGGTAGCCATTACCGCGCCAAGCGGTACGGGCGGTACTTCGATGGCCAAATCGCGCTGCCGTGCATGGCCGACATCGACGATGGCGCAGGGGCGCCCGGTGCCGACCAAAAATTGCGCCACCCGCTCGACCGGGCGTTGCGTGGCCGACAGGCCGATGCGCCGCAGCGGCCGCTTGCACAGGGCCTGCAGGCGCTCCAGGGTCAGCGCCAGGTGGGCGCCGCGCTTGTTGCCGGCCAGGGCATGGATTTCGTCGACGATCACCGTGTGCACGCTGGCCAGGCCTTCACGGCCCGAAGCCGAGCCCATCAGCACGTAGAGCGATTCGGGGGTGGTTACCAGAATATGCGGCGCCAGCTTGCGCATGGCGGCACGTTCCTTCTGCGGCGTATCGCCGGTGCGCACGGCAGTGGTGATGCGCGGGGCGTTCAAGCCTTGTTCAGCGAGGGCTTGGCTGATGCCTTCGAGCGGGGCTTGCAGGTTCAGGCGGATGTCGTTGGACAGGGCTTTTAGGGGTGAAACGTAGATCACTTTGGTGTGCGCGGGCAGCTCGCCTTGGTGCTCCAGGCCTTCGCGGAACAATTCGTCGAGCACGGCCAGGAACGCGCTGAGGGTTTTGCCCGAGCCAGTCGGTGCGGCCAGTAGCATCGACTGGCCGGTGTGGATCAATGGCCAGGCCTGGGCCTGGGCGTCGGTTACCGTGGCGAAATGGCGACGGAACCAGGTGCGCACGGCGGGGTGGAACAGCTCGAGCACCGGGTGGTGTTTGGCGGGCAGGTTCATGCGTTGGTTATGGCGGGTGCGGGGCGAGTTGGCAAGGGGCCGTTCGTCTGTAAGGTCAGCTGTAACCTGTGCCGGCCTGTTCGCGGGTTTACCCGCGAACAGGCCGGCACAGTAAAGACTGGCCTTGTCACGCCGCTGACCCCATGGGATCCTCCCCAGCCATTGTTTCCAGCGAGTCCAGCCCGTGCCCAACACCATCC
This sequence comes from Pseudomonas sp. Leaf58, assembly GCF_003627215.1. Lineage (NCBI taxonomy): Bacteria > Pseudomonadati > Pseudomonadota > Gammaproteobacteria > Pseudomonadales > Pseudomonadaceae > Pseudomonas > Pseudomonas sp. Leaf58. The sequence goes on along the minus strand of NZ_CP032677.1, from coordinate 4,243,682 downwards.
GCATTGCCGCCGCCCTGCTGATCGACCCCCTGGGCCGCACCCTGCTGGTGCGTAAGCGCGGGACCCAGGCCTTCATGCAGCCCGGCGGCAAGATCGATGCTGGCGAATCGCCGGTGCAGGCACTGGTGCGCGAGTTGCACGAGGAGCTGGGCCTGCGCATCGACCCCGCCCAGGCCGTGCACCTGGGCCAGTTCAGCGCCGCGGCCGCCAACGAGCCGGGCTTTGACGTTCAAGCCGAACTGTTCCGTGTCGACAGCGCCGAAGCCGTGGTCCCGGCCGCGGAAATTGAAGAGGTAGTGTGGCTGGACGCCGACCAGACGCCAGCGATGACGCTGGCGCCGCTGACCCGCGACCTGATCTTGCCGTTGTACTACCAGCAGGCGCTCAACGCACCGCGCTGACGCCATCGAGGGTGGCGAACGAGGTGTCCTTGGCGGTCAGCAAAAAGTCGCGCATGTACGGCGCATCGAGCATATCGGTGCGCACTGCGGCATACAGCGTGGCGAACAAACCTTTGTCACCCAGGCGCTTGCCCTTCACGTAACCGCGCGAGCTGTACTCGTGCAGGGCCCAATGCGGCATGCCGCACACGCCACGGCCGCTGGCCACCAGCTGCATCATCATCACCGTCAGCTCCGAAGTGCGCACGGCGGCCGGCTCGATGTCGGCCGGCTCCAGGAAGCGGGTGAAGATGTCCAGGCGGTCGCGCTCCACCGGGTAAGTGATCAGGGTTTGGTCGAGCAGGTCCTGCGGCACGATGTACGGCTTGCTGGCCAGGGGGTGTTGATTGGCCACGGCCAGCATCGCTTCGTAGGTAAACAGGGGCACATAGGTGATCCCCGCCAGGTCCACTGGGTCGGAGGTTACCACCAGGTCGAGGTCACCACGGGCCAGGGCCGGCAACGGGGCGAAAGCAAAGCCGGAGGCCAGGTCCAGCTCCACTTCCGGCCAGGCATCGCGGAACTGGTCGATGGTCGGCATCAGCCACTGGAAGCAACTGTGGCATTCGATGGCCATGTGCAGGCGCCCGGCGGTACCACCCGCCAGGCGCGCGATGTCACGCTCGGCGCCGCGCAGCAGCGGCAAGGTGGCGTCGGCCAGTTGCAGCAGGCGCAGGCCGGCGCTGGTGAAACGAATCGGCTTGCTCTTGCGCACGAAAAGGGGCAAGCCCAGGCGCTCTTCCAGCTCCTTGAACTGGTGCGACAGCGCTGATTGGGTCAGGTGCAGGCGCTCGGCGGCCTCTACCAGGCTGTCGGCCTCGCGTAGGGCATGAAGGGTTTTCAGGTGACGGATCTCCAGCACAGCTGACTCCGGGGCGTAGATTTGAGGAAACAGGGAATGAGTTGAGTTTCCCTCATGTTGACGCAGCTGTCGACTGGGCGTTCGGCCGCACCGTCTGGCGGGGGTCATCAAACTGTCACGCAACTGTGGCAGCGCGCCCGAACAGAATTCATCAGACTCGCGCTCTACTGGGGATCTGCATTCTGGTGTTTCTGTCATGCGGGCTTTTTGGTTTTTTCTGTTCTTCATATTCAGCGCACCTGCGAGTTTCGCCGAACAGCGTTGTGACGCCCAGGTGCCGGTACAGCGGGCCGAACTGGGCGCGGTCAGCCTGGTGTATCAAAGCGTCGGTGCCCCGCGCGACCCAGCCTTGCTGCTGGTCATGGGCCTGGGTGGGCAACTGATCCATTGGCCGGATGACGTGGTCGAGGCGTTGTGCCGCCAGGGCTTTCGGGTGATCCGCTATGACAACCGCGATGTTGGCCTGTCCCGCTGGAAGCAATTGCCACCGTCGGCCAACCTGACGGTTGAACTGCTGCGCTACAAGTTGGGCTTGTCGGTGGCGTCGCCCTATACCCTGACTGACATGGCGGACGATGGGCTGCACCTGATGGATGCGTTGGGTGTGCACCAGTTTCATGTGCTGGGGGTGAGCATGGGCGGCATGATCGCCCAGCACCTGGCGGCCATGGCGCCCGAACGCGTGCGCAGCCTGACGCTGGTGATGTCTAGCTCCGGGGCGGCGGGCTTGCCGGCGCCGGATCCGGCGCTGGTGCAGTTGCTGGCCCGGCGCAGCGCACCCAACCGAGCAGTGGCCATCGAACAGCAGGCCGACCTGCTGGCGGCCTTAGGCAGCCCACAGGTGCACGACGATCGCGCGCTGTTGTTACAGCAGGCAGCCGTGGCCTACGACCGGGCGTTCAACCCGGAGGGGGCCAAACGCCAGATCATGGCGATTCTGGCCGAGCCGAGCCGGGTCGAGTTGCTTAACCAGCTGCGGGTGCCGACCTTGGTGGTGCATGGCACGGCCGACCCGTTGCTGCCGGTGATGCATGGCGTGCATCTGGCGGCGCATATCCAGGGCAGCCAGCTGCGTTTGATACCGGGGTTGGCGCACCGCTTCCAGGAGGCGTTCAAGGCGCCGCTGCTGGGGGCGGTGTTGCCCTATCTGCAGGCGCATCGGCAGGATGTTAAGCATATCGCCGGGCTTTGAATCGACGGCGCCCGCGAAGAAGGCCACGCCGATACAGGTCAGTGCATCCGCACCCACACGGTCACCAGCACGGTCGCTGCCATTAGCCAGGCCACCGTGGCCAGTGCCAGCGACGCCTCCAGGCGCATGCGGTCGACCAGTACATACAACGTCGCCAGGTACACGAAGTACGGAATGATCGACCACATGCCGAACAGGATGGTGGTTTTCAGGTCGGCAATGCTGCGTCCTTTGCCGACGATGTAGTGGGCAATCAGGGCGAAGGTGGGGAACAGCGGTACCAGCCCGGCAATGTAGTAATTGCGCGTCTTCGACAGCATTGCCAGCAGCACCACCACGCCAGCGCCCAAAGCGGCTTTGAATACCAGGTCCACGGTGTATTTCTAGGTTGGGGTTGAGGTCAGCCGAGGCCGTATTTTTTCACTTTGTCGAACAGCGTGGTCTTGGCCATGCCCAGCTCCTGGCTCGCTTGGCTCAGGTTGCCACCAGTGCGCTGCAGGGCATCGCTGAGCAGGTTGCGTTCGAACGCTTCTACCGCTTCGGCAAAACCCAGGCCCTGGCTGGCAGCGCCGCTGGGGCCTTTTTTGAAGGCTGGCAGGCCGAGGGCATAGCGTTCGGCAACGTTGCGCAACTCACGTACGTTGCCCGGCCAGTCGTGAGCCATGAGGCGCGACAGGGTCTGGCTGTCCAGTGTCGGTGTTTCCCGGTCGAAACGCAGTGCCGACTGCTGCAGGAAGTGTTCGAACAGTTGCAGGATGTCTTCGCGGCGCTCACGCAGCGGCGGCAGCTCCAGGGTCACCACGTTCAGCCGGTAGTACAAGTCACTGCGGAACTGGCCGCTCTGGCCCATGGCATCCAGATCGGACTTGGTCGCAGCGATTACCCGGCAGTCCACCGCAATGCTCTGGTTCGAGCCCAGCCGCTCCAGGGTGCGCTCCTGCAGCACACGCAGCAGCTTGATCTGCAGGTTGATTGGCATGCTCTCCACTTCGTCGAGAAACAGCGTGCCGCCGTTGGCGTGTTCGATCTTGCCGATGCGGCGTTTGCCGGCACCGGTAAAAGCGTTGGCCTCGTGGCCGAATATCTCGCTTTCGAACAGGTTTTCCGGCAGGCCACCACAATTCAGCGCCACGAACGGTTGGCCCTGGCGGCGGCTGAAGTCATGCAGGCAGCGGGCGACCAGTTCCTTGCCGGTGCCGGTCTCGCCTTCGATCAGCACGTTGGCCGAGGTGTCGGCGACGTTGGCGATTAGTTCGCGCAATTGCTCCATAGCCCGCGAGCGGCCGATGATGCGGCCTTCCAGGCTGCTCTGCTCGGCCAGTTGCCGGCGCAGGGCAACCACTTCGCGGGCCAAGCCGCGCTGTTCCAGGGCGCGGCGTACCACATCGACCAGGCGTTCCGGGGAAAATGGCTTTTCCATGAAGTCGTAGGCGCCATTGCGCATGGCGCCGACGGCCATGTCGATATCGCCGTGGCCGGTGATCAGCACCACCGGCAGGCTGCGGTCGCGGGCCTTGAGGCGGTTGAGTAGCTCCAGGCCATCGATGCCCGGCAGGCGAATATCACTGACGACGATGCCGGCGAAGTCGTCGCCGATGCGCTCCAACGCCTGCTCGGCGCTGCCAACACCTTCGCAGGCAATGTCTTCCAGCGCCAGGGCCTGTTGGCAGCCGAGCAGCACATGCGGGTCGTCTTCGACGATCAGGACGGTAAGAGGCGCTTGGTTCATGGGTGCTCTGCCGATTCGCTAGGGGGAGTAACCAGCGGCAGGGCCAGGACGAAGGCCGTGCCGCCAGTGGCGGGGTGCTCGACGTTGAGGCTGCCCTTGGCGGCGGCAGCAAGGCTCGCCGACAGGGTCAAGCCCAGGCCCAGGCCGTGTTCGCCCGGTTTGGTGGTAAAGAAAGGTTCGAACAGGTGCTTGCGCGCCTCGGCGTCGATACCGTGGCCATTGTCGCGCACCTGCAAACGGTACTTGTCGCCTTGCAGTTCGCCCTCCAGCCACAGTTCTGGCAACGGTTGCGCTGCCATGGCATCCAGGGCGTTGCCGATCAGGTTGACCAGGATCTGCTCCAGGCGGGTCTGGTCGATAGCCAACTGCTGGTCTTCGAACCGGTTGTGCAGTTGCAGGTTACAACCACTGATGCGGTTGGCTAGCACCTGCAAGCTGGCCTCCACCGCTTTGCCCAGCGAGGCCTGGCCGCTGTCGTCGCCGCGTCGGGCAAACGAGCGCAGGCTGGCGGTAATGCGGCCCATGCGGTCGATCAGGTCGTTCATGGTGCGCAGGTTGGTGCTGGCGGTTTCCAGTGCCCCGCGTTCGAGGAAGCGCACGGTGTTACCGGACAACGTGCGCAACGCGGCCAGCGGCTGGTTCAGCTCGTGGGCGATGCTGGTGGACATCTGCCCGATGGCGGCGAGCTTGCCGGCCTGCACCAGTTCGTCCTGGGCATGGCGTAGGGTCTGCTCGGCATGCCGACGCTCGCGGATCTGGCCTTTGAGGCGTTCGTTGCTGGCACGCAGGTCGGCGGTGCGTTCGGCAATACGCCGTTCCAGCTGGCTGTTGGCTTCTTCCAGGGCCTCGCGGGCCGCAAGGCGGGTGGCGATGACTTTGCGCCGCTCGTTCCAGGCAATGCCGAGAATTGCCAGCAAGGCGAAGGCCACGCCCACCAGGATGCCTTGCACCATGGATTCGCGGCGCAGGTCCTGCAGCGGGGTTAGCAGGGTGAAATGCCAAGGGGTGTCGACCAGGCGCCGGGTTTGGGCCAGGTAAGCCACTTCGTGGGTCTTGCCCTTCGCGGTCTCCCGGTTGGCCGGAAAGGTCAGTTTCTCCACGCCGTCGGCCAAGGTTTCCCGGGCCAGTGGCTGCAACTCGTTCAACGGCCACCAGTAATACTGCAGGCTGCGTGCTAGGCGTTCCTTGGTTTGCGGGGTGAGCGGGCGCACCGACTTCAAGCGCCGGGCCGGGTCGCTGGACAGGATGATGATGCCGTTTTCGTCACTGACGAACGCCTCCAGGCGGGCACGCTGCCAGCGCTCCTCAAGGGTATCCAGGCGCACCTTGATTACCGCCACGCCAATGATCTTGCCGTGTTCTTCCAGGCCGTGGGCCAGATAGTAACCGGCCTCACCGGTGGTGCTGCCAATGCCGTAGAAGCGCCCGGGCTCACCGCGCACGGCAGTTTGGAAGTAAGCACGGAACGACAGGTCTTCACCCAGGAAAGAATCGGCATCGCGCCAGTTACTGGTGGCCTGTACCCGGCCATTGGTGTCGAGAACGAAGATGGCCCGGCTGCGGCTGCGCCGGTTGAGGCCCTCGAGGTATTCGTTGACGGTTTGCCGTGAGCCGCCGTCAGGGTCGGTAAGCAGGTGCGAGACGCTGTCTTCCAGCTCTAGCAGGCTCGGCAGGTAGGTGTACTTGCTGATCTCGCTTTCGACCGTGCGCGCATGCAGCTCCAGCTGGCGCTCGCCGTTTTCGCTGAGGGCGCGGATGCCGTTGCTTTCGCTGACCAAGTAGCCAACCACGCCCAGGCCAACCATCAGCAGGATGATCAGGGGCGGCAATAGCAACTGGCGGAGCAGACGGGAATTCACGGCAGGCTTGGCAGGGAGAAGAAGCGAAGGGTCGCATTTCATCACAGTGGCCTTGTCACGACCAGCGCCAGCTGCCCGAAAGGGCAGCGGCGCCGACCGATTCAGTGATGCAACATCAGTGTTGCAGGATCTTGCTGAGGAAGTGCTGGGTACGTTCGTGGCGTGCCGTAGGGTCGCCGAAGAAGGCTTCCTTCTGGCAGTCCTCGATGATGTTGCCCTTGTCCATGAAAATCACGCGGTTGGCCACTTTGCGGGCAAAACCCATTTCGTGGGTGACGCACATCATGGTCATGCCTTCGTGGGCCAGCTCGACCATCACGTCCAGAACTTCGTTGACCATTTCCGGGTCCAGGGCCGAGGTCGGCTCGTCGAACAGCATGACGATCGGGTCCATCGACAGGGCACGGGCGATGGCCACGCGTTGCTGCTGGCCACCGGACAACTGGCCGGGATGCTTCTTGGCGTGCGCACTGAGGCCAACACGATCGAGCAGGGCCAGGCCCTTCTTGGTCGCTTCTGCCTCGCTGCGGCCCAGCACCTTGCGCTGGGCGATGGTCAGGTTCTCGGTGATGGACAGGTGCGGGAACAGTTCGAAGTGCTGGAACACCATGCCTACCCGCGAGCGCAGCTTGGGCAGGTTGGTCTTGGGGTCGGCGATCGAGGTGCCGTCGACCACGATGTCACCTTTCTGGAACGGCTCCAGGGCGTTGACGCACTTGATCAGGGTGGATTTGCCCGAACCCGATGGGCCGCACACCACCACCACTTCACCCTTCTTCACCTCGGTGGTGCAATCGGTCAGCACCTGGAAGTCGCCGTACCACTTGTTGACGTTCTTGATGGAAATCATACGGTGATCCTTTTTTGCAGGCGCTTGACCAGCCACGAAGCGGAGAAGCTGATGATGAAGTACACGACACCGGCGAAGATCAGGAACTCATGCGAGCGCCCGATGATGTCGCCGTTGGACCGTGCAGAGTTGAGGAAGTCGACCAGGCCCACGGTGTACACCAGCGAGGTGTCCTGGAACAGGATGATGCTCTGCTGCAGCAGCAGCGGGGTCATTTTGCGGAAGGCCTGGGGCAGGATGATCAGGCGCATGGTCTGGCCGTAGGTCATGCCCAACGCCTGGGCGGCGCCCATCTGGCCCTTGGAGATCGACTGCACGCCGGCGCGGACGATTTCGCAGAAGTAGGCGGCCTCGAACATCATGAACGCCACCACGCACGAGGTGAAGGCACCCACCGGGGTGTCCTCGCCGGTGATCCAGCGCAGCACGAACGGTACCGCCAGGTAGAACCAGGTGATGACCAGCAGCAGCGGGATCGAGCGGAAGTAGTTGACGTAGGCGCCGGCTACCCGCGATAGCAGCTTGCTCGATGACAGGCGCATCAGGGCCAGGATGGTACCCAGTGCAATACCGCCCACCACGCCCATGAGCATCAATTGCAAGGTCAGCAGCATGCCGTCCCACAAGGCGGGCAATGCCGGGATGATTTCGCTGAAATCCATTTCCATTTATTTGCCCCCCACGGAAATCAGGCCAGGCACTGCGACTTTCTTCTCGATCATGCGCATCAGCAGCATCAAACCCATGTTCAGGGTGAAGTAGATCAGTGTGGCCAAGGTGAAGGCTTCGAACAGGTTGGCCGAAAACTCGGCGGTCTGTTTGGTTTGTGCCAGCAGCTCCATCAGGCCGATCAGCGACGCTACTGAGGAGTTCTTGAACACGTTCAAAAATTCTGACGTGAGCGGCGGAATGATGATCCGGTAGGCCTGCGGCAGCAGTACGTTGGTGTAGATCTGCGACAGGCTGAAGCCCATTGCGCGGGCGGCCGATTCTTGGCCGCGGGGCAGCGCCTGGATGCCGGTACGCACCTGTTCGCAAACACGCGCGGCGGTGAACAGGCCCAGGCAGATGACCACGCTGATCAGTGCCGAGGTGGTCGGGTTGAGGTCTTGCTTGAACCATTCCTGCAGGCCCTCAGGCAGCAGGTCTGGTACCAGGAAGTACCAAATGAACAGCTGCACCAGCAGCGGTACGTTGCGGAACAGCTCCACGTAGGCGGTGGCGATGCCCGACACCACACGGTTCGGCACGGTGCGCATGACACCGAGCACCGAGCCCAGCAGCAAGGCGATGATCCAGGCGGAAATGGCGATGGCGATGGTCCAGCCCAAACCGGTGACGTACCAGTCCAGATAGGTTTCGCTGCCCACGCCGGTGGACTTGAAGAACACGCCCCAGTCCCAGTTGTAATTCATCGGGATTTCCCCTCAGACGATTGTTTCACGGGCACCTTCGAGCATCCGGGGGCGCAGGGCGCCCTCGGATGAAAGGTTAGACACTAATGAGTGGCCTGCAGAATTGATTGGTGCTCGCGAGCACCAGGCCACTATCTGAGAGTCAGGACTTCTTCTCGTCCGCCGCCTTGTCGGTCGGCTCGGCGATCAGTTTCTTCAGCTCGTCGCTCATTGGGAACTGCAGGTTCAGGCCCTTTGGTGGGATCGGCTGTTGGAACCACTTGTCGTAGCTCTTGTTGACTTCGCCTGACTTGAAGTAACCGACGATGGCGTCATCGACCGCTTTCTTGAAGGCCGCGTCATCCTTGCGCACCATGCAGCCATAGATTTCGTACGACTGTGGGGTACCGGTGATGACCCAGTCGGCTGGCTTGCGCGCCTTGGCCATTTCGCCGGCGAGCAGGGCGTCGTCCATCATGAAGGCCACGGCGCGGCCGCTTTCGAGCATGTTGAAGGCTTCACCGTGGTCCTTGGCGGAAATCACGTTCATCTTCATCTGCTTGTCGGCGTTCATCGCCTTGAGGATGCGCTCGGAGGTGGTACCGGCAGTGGTCACTACGTTCTTGCCGGCCAGGTCTGGGAAGTCTTTGTACGCGGGCTGACCGTCCTTGACCTTGGTCAACAGGCGCGTACCCACTTCGAAGATGCCCACCGAGAAGCCGACTTGTTGCTGACGCTCGACGTTGTTGGTGGTGGAGCCGCACTCCAGGTCGACGGTGCCGTTCTGCACCAGCGGGATACGGGTTTGGGAGGTGACCAGGTTGTAACGGACCTTGATGTCCGTACCCAGTTGCTTTTTCAAAGCGTCGACGACAGCCAACTGGATGTCATGCGAGTAGCCCACGGGCTCGGGTTTGCCGGCCAGGTAGGAAAACGGGATGGAGGAGTCGCGGTGGCCCAGGGTGATGGTGCCCGAATCCTTGATCTTCTTCAGGGTGCCGGTCAGTTCTTCGGCCATGGCCGGCGAAGCGATCACAGCGGCCGCGATGGCGGCGCCCAGCAATTGACGAACGATGCGCATCAAATTTTCCTCGACGTGTTTGTTTTTTTTATGGAGCCGTTGGCGGACTCTTTCGTTCAACGAATACCGCAAGAAGCGAGTGCATTCGGCTACCAAGTGTAGAGCATGAGTCGTGCCAAGCTCTGATATCGATCATAACGTCACGAAAACCGGGAGTATTAAACTTTTTTGAACCTGGAAACCTGCAGTAACCACTCCGGGTTTCCGAACGAATGCCTGTTTCGTGTTCGGAAACCCGAACAGATTGATCCATAACTTGCTTGGCCTGCTTTAAGTACCGCGTTGGCCAATAGCGTGAATGTTCTTCTGGTTCTTTACCCACCGGAGACCACTGCTATGCCAACAACTGACAGGTTTGACACCGCCTCTGTCGATCACGTGATCGAACGACAGCTACCCGAATGGTTGACCCGGGCGAAGGCGCAGCATCTACAGGGTTATCAGGACGCCGTGCAGGCGCAGCAAGCGAGTGTCGAACGCTTGCGCCACTTGCTCGATGGCATTCCTTCGATCGAGGCGTATGCCGCGCCTCTGCTTGAAAAAGCGCTTTCCGGAGTCGGCCTGCATCAACTCGACCCACGGCACGCATTTGTGGTGACCAAAGAGGAGTTCAAGTTTCCATCGGCTGCAGAAAAACTCTACAGGCCGAGTGTGACCTACCACTCCCGGCACAGCCTGCTAGCTGCTGCAATGCACAACTTTCACGAGCATGAGACCCGCCTGTGGTCGCTGCGCCAGGCCCACCTGGAAGGGCCTCAAGGGGCGCGCTTGACCCTGCAGTTCGAACGTTTCGCCAGCCTGTGCCGCAGTCTCGACATCGGTGCCGGCTATCAGGCTTTGCTCAACAAGGTACTGCTGCCAAAGTCTGGCCGCGGGCAGCCTGAAGGGCAGGCGCGCAGGGCCGTCGAGCAACTGTTCGAAGGGTGTCTTCAAAGCCGTATGCAAGCCTCGGTTTACGAGTCGAGGTTCAAGGGCGAGATAGACGAGTCGGACCTACAGCGATTGCTAGCGTGGTTCAACGGTCAACCCGAGCCCGCCAAAGGTACATTGATTTCACGCCAGCTCTATCTGCTCGGCAAATGCATGATCGGCGCCGTCACCCTGGAGTGGCGGCCCGCAGGCAGTGATGAGATCGATGAGGTGATTCTGTGGCTTCCCTCGGACCCACAGCAAACCCTCTGGCATTACGATTCATGGGCGGCTTTGTACGACGGTATTGCGCTCCGCTTGCGACAACCTGCGTTTCGCCGGTTTTTCAGTGTTTTCGTCAAGGTACAGGACCGAGCGTCGTTCGATCAGGCCCTGGCATCGTTGCTCAAGGCTTCAGCGGCCGGCGCAACGGTGCAGTTGGATGGGCGGAACTTGCCTATCGAGGGCAACCTGTTCGCTCATGTCCGAGCGCAACAGGTCAGGAAGATCTTCGATGATGCACGTTTCATCGCCGTGCCGACGGACCAGGAAGGCCATCTGGCCCGGCAGGAGCGCTTGCAGAGCCTGCTGTCGGCAGGGCTCGATTTGCTGACGGTGGCTTCTTTTTTCTTGCCGGGCCTGGGCGCTGTTCTCCTGGTGGTCAACGCCGTGCAGGTTTTTGATGAGATCTACGAAGGGTATGAAGACTGGCAACTGGGTGACCGCCAAGGGGCGCTTGATCATGTGTTGGGTGTAGCGCAAAGCATTGCCCTTGCGGGTGTCACCGGGGCAGCGCTTGGGGTGGTGCGGCGAGTTAGGTTTGTCGATGGCCTCAGCCCCAAAGTGGTTTCTGCGGACAAGATCAAGCTAGTGCGCACCCTCGAACAGCTGCACGTTGAGGAAAATGTCACGGTGCTGGCGCAAGCCCTGCACCCTGAACTGTTCGCAGATATCCTGTCGGATGATGCCCAGACACTGCTGGCCGTGACCGGTTGCAACCCTGAGCAGTTGCGCCGCCTGTGCGTTGAGCAGGCGGCAGCGCCTGCGCGGCTGGTTGATATGCATGAGCGCATAGCGCTGCACCGGGCCGAGCCTAAGCTGAAGGGGGCATCATTCGAAGTCAAGCTGGCCAGCCTGCGCCCATCGCCCACGGCAGACCAGGCGTTGCTGATCAAGGCCTTCAAGGGGCTTACCCCCCGGGCAGCTGAGGAGATCATCCGGCACACCAGCAGCACGCAGCTCGAAAGCCTTCGCAGCACCGGGCAGTTGCCATTGAGCGTGGCGGAGCGGGCGCGCTGGCATTTGCGGGACAGCCGGATTGACCAGGCATGTCTGGGCATTCGCTTGCAAGGCATGACCAATGCAGACAGCGAAATACTGGCCCTTAAGCTGATCGCACAGAAGACGCCCTGGCCTGGTTCTTCGCCGGTGCAACTGCGCTCCGGCAGCCCTGAGGGTGCGTTGCTGTATGCAAGCGAGGTCGCGCCGGCGGGGACGGCGAGGGTTATCGTGCGAAACGAGCAGGGCTACTCGCTGGTTGCGGCGGATGGCTCGTTACCTGCCAATGTCGGCGAGCCACTGCTTCAAGTTGTGTTGAAGTGCCTGGATGATGAACAGAAGGCGGCGTTGGGTAACCGCAACCTGAGCGCCAAACAGCTACGTAGCGCCTTGATCGATGCTGCCCGTGCGGACCGAGAGCAGGCGGCCCGGCTGATCGGTCTGGCGCCGGTAGGTGCGGGTGTGCGCCCGCCCTTGCGTTTTGCGGACGGGCGCTTGGCTTACACGTTCAGTGGCGGCGGCGAAAGTAGTCACCAGGCCATTAGGCGCGGTATCCACCAGATATTCCCAACACTCACTGACCTGCAGTTGCAGGCTTACCTCAATGCTGTGCGGGCACAGGGAGTGAGCCTGTGGGACCACTACCTGAGCCTGCAGCAGCAACTGGCCGAACTGCGCCAGGCGCTGGGTGACTGGCAGTCGCAATGGCGCACCCCGGCCGAAGCCATCAGACGGCGCCGTGTTGCTGAAACCTTGCGTCGGAGTTGGCGCCGCAAGCTGGTCGATAGCAATGACGAATATGAGCTGGTAATTGATGGCGAGCATGTCGGCGAGTTGCCGACGCTGCCAGCAGGCGTAGCTTACGCCCACATACGCCGGCTGGTTCTGCGCAACATGGGGCTGCAAACCGTGAGCGAGGATTTTCTCCGGCGTTTTCCTAACCTGGTCGAGTTGGACTTGAGCGACAACCGCCTGGCTCAGATGCCGGCTGGCATCGAAACACTCACCCAGCTCAGGCGCGTCAATCTGTCCAACAACCAGATCGCCATCGATGCCGAGGCGAATCGTCGCTTCGCCCAGCTTTCGCTGCTGGAAAGCATGGAGTTGAGCTTCAACCCGCTCCTGGAAGCGCCGGACTTATCGGGCCTGCGTCATGTTCGGCACCTGAGTTTGCGCGGCACCCATTTGGCGGATGTCAGCGAGCTACTTGAACGTGCATCCTGGCGATCGTTGATCGACGCACGCGAGAACCGCATCCGGGAATTGCGCCAGGAAGTGAGCGGGCTAAGCTCGCGCCTGGCACGAGTGGACTTGCATGACAACCCCCTCGACAGCGCAGGTCACCAGCAACTGGACGGTACACGCGTCGGCGCTGTGGCTGGCGCGAGGGGCAGTTCATCCTATAAGCACCGCGAGGCGAGCAGTGCTGTGCGTGACCTTTGGACTGAGACGCGTGACGTGACCCTGCGCAGGCAGCGCGAAGCAAGTTGGGACCGATTGCGGCAGCAAACGGGCTCTGCCGACCTGTTCCGCTTCCTGGCCGATCTTAGCTATAGCGAGGATTTCCAGGAGCATCCTGGGCATTTTCGCCGTCGGGTATGGCGCGTTCTCGATGCTTGCGAGCATAACGAAGTGCTACGTGATCAGATTTTTCGTGAGGCGGGAGGTCTGCGCAGTTGTGAGGATCGCCTGCTCTGGATATTGAACCAGCTGGAGACGGGCGTACTGGTTCAGCAGGGGATCAGTGGGGTGCCTGCGGCAGTGGCCGAGCAGAGCCTGGTTCGCCTGGGGCGGCAGTTATATCGGCTGGACCTGGTGGACGCAATCGCAGCCCGGCACGTACAGCGCATGCGTGTCACAGCCCCAGGCCAGGTCGATGAAATCGAAGTGCGGCTGATCTACCGAAACAGGCTGGCGCAAGCGCTGGAGTTGCCCATACAGCCAGACGAAATGCATTACGCTTCGTTTGCCAACGTCAAGGAGGCTGACTTGGCGAAAGCCATGACGGAGGTTTTGCTGGCCGAAACGCCACAGGGTAATCAACAGACGCTGGCCGACCGGCCCTTCTGGGCACGGTTTGCCAGGCAGCGCTACGCCGAACGCTTCGAGGCCCTTGCTGCGCCGTTTCACCAACGCCTGGCTGAATACGAAGTGCAAGCTGCAAGCGGTACAGAACAGGCATACCTGCAACATGCGAGCGAGCTGATGCAGGCGTTGGAATCTGCAGAACAACAGCTGTTAAGAACCTTGGCCGAGGAGGCGTGGACGAGGTTCCCCGGCTAGGTAGGCGCTGCCCCGTATCTCAATCAGGCTGCACGCGTAGCAGCCTGGTTGGCTTGCCGTTGCTGCAGGTAGTCGACCAGTGCTTGTTGTTCGCTGGCGCTGGTGAACAGGCCAAGTTTGGTGCGGCGCCACAGAATATCCTCGGCGGTAACAGCCCATTCTGCGTTGGCCAGGTAATCCACCTCACGCGTGAAGAGGCCACCGCCCAGGGCTTGCCCAAGGCCTTCGGGGCCTTGCACGTTTTCCAGCAATTGCCATACGCGGCTACCGTAGGTCATCGCCCAGCGTTTGGCGATGTCCACCGGCAACCAGCCATTGCGCGCCAGCACTGCATCTACCAACGCCTGAACAGTGCTCATGTTCTCCCCGCCGGGCAGGGGCGCCTGGGCGGTCCAGCTGGGTTGCATCTGGCTAAAGAACGGCTTGAGTTCGCCCATTGCCGATTCGGCCAGCTTGCGGTAGGTGGTGAGTTTGCCGCCGAACACGGACAGCAGGGGCGCTTGGCCTTGGCCTGCTGACAAGGCCAGGGTGTAGTCGCGGGTGACTGCGGACGGGTTGTCCGACTCGTCGTTGCACAATGGGCGAACGCCCGAATAGGTGTGCAGGATATCGCTGCGGCTCAACTGATGATTGAAATGCTCGTTCACCACCTTCAGCAGGTAGTCGGTTTCCTGCTCGGTGATCGCTACCTTGGCCGGGTCGCCACTGTACTCGCGATCGGTAGTGCCAATCAAAGTGAAGCGGCCCAGGTACGGGATGCAGAAGACGATGCGCTGGTCTTCGTTCTGCAGGATATAGGCGTGGTCGCCTTCGTAAAGGCGCGGCACGATGAGGTGGCTGCCCTGGATCAGGCGAATGCCGTAAGGCGCATCGAGCTTGAGGTCGTCCTTGATGAAGCTGGCGACCCAGGGGCCAGCGGCGTTGACCAGCGCGCGGGCGCGAATGCTCTGCAAGCTGCCGTCGGCATGCTGCAACTCAACCTGCCACAGGCCAACTACGCGCTCGGCGCGCAGGCAGCGGGTACGGGTGCGGATGTGCGCGCCATGCTCGCGGGCGGCCATCGCGTTGAGCACCACCAGGCGGGCGTCGTCCACGGCGCAGTCGGCGTATTCAAAGCCGCGGGTGATCGCCGGCTTGAGCGGGTAGCCTGGGCCGAAACGCAGGCTGCGCGAAGCGCCCAGGCGTTTGCGCTTGCCCAGGTGGTCATACAAGAACAGGCCAGCACGGATCATCCAGGCCGGGCGCAGGTGCGGGCGGTGCGGCAGCACGAAGCGCATTGGCTTGACGATATGTGGGGCTTTGGCAAGCAGTACTTCTCGCTCGGCCAGCGCTTCGCGCACCAGGCGGAATTCATAATGTTCCAGGTAGCGCAGGCCGCCATGGATCAATTTGCTGCTGGCCGACGAGGTGTGCTGGGCGAGGTCGTCTTTTTCGCAGAGGAAGACCTTGAGGCCGCGGCCGGCGGCGTCGGCAGCGATACCCACGCCATTGATGCCGCCGCCGATCACGGCGAGGTCATAGCAGTCGGCGAGTGGCGGCTGGGACGTAACGGGCTGGGACACGGGCGTGGCCTCCTGAGGGTGCTCTAATCGAATATGAACATTGATGTTCGTTTGCGAAAATACTAGCGCAACAGAACGCCGCTCGCCAGTCAGTCTTTATAGAAAAAACTGATCAGATGACAGGGAAGTGAACATTTACGAAAATTTTGGGTGGTTGGGTTGATCGGGTCGAGGGGGGGATCAGTGCGATCATTTTGAGAGGTGTGGCGCCTGTGAGATCGAGCGCCGCGCGGGCGGCGCGCGATCTCTCAGACGCTGCAAAGGCTCAAGGCATGCGCCTTGCGCCCGCCGCCGCCCCAACTATTCAAACCACCTCAAGCCGAATCTTGTACTGGTTCAGCAACTGGGTAAGAGCAGGCGTTGGCACTTGGTCGGTCACCAGGCAATCGACCAGGCTGATCGAGCCCAGGCGCACCATGGCGTTGCGCCCGAACTTGCTGGAGTCGGCAGCCAGGACTACCTGCCGGGCGTTGGCGATGATTGCCTGCGAAACCCGCACCTCCTGGTAGTCGAAGTCGAGCAGGCTGCCGTCTTCGTCGATGCCGCTGATACCCACCAATGCGAAATCGACCTTGAACTGGTTGATGAAGTCGACACTGGCCTGGCCCACCACGCCACCATCGCGGCGTACCGTGCCGCCTGCCACCAGTACTTCGAAGTCATCTTTGGCGGCAAGGATCGCGGCAACGTGCAGGTTGTTGGTAATGACCTTCAGATGGTTGTGGTTGAGCAGCGCCCGGGCGATGGATTCGGTGGTGGTGCCGATATTGATGAATAGCGAGGCATGATCGGGGATCTGCCGGGCCACGGCTTCGGCGATGCGTTGCTTTTCGTCGCGCATCTGGTCGGCGCGCATGGCGTAGGCGGTGTTCTCGATGCTCGAGTCATAGGCCGCGCCACCGTGGTAACGGCGCAGCAGATTGAGCTCGGCCAACTGGTTGATATCACGACGGATGGTTTGCGGTGTGACGGCGAACAGCTGCGCCATTTCTTCGATACTGACGTAGCCGCGCTCGCGCACCAGTTCGAGGATTTGTTGTTGGCGGGGGGGCAGATTCATGGGCGGTCCTTTGGGGCTGCCGGACAAATGCTGCAATGATGCCGTAGGACGCGGACTACAGCCAGTAGACGATGACGCATTAGCGCGGTGGTTGGGGGGAGCGCCCTTGCGCGACACAAGGCCGCTCCCCCAGGTAGTGCAGCGCCTGTCAGGCAGGCATCAAGCCTCGTGGTCTTCCCAGTCGCGGGTACGCTCGACGGCTTTCTTCCAGCCGGCATACAGCTTCTCTTTCTGTGCCTCATCCAACTGCGGGCTGAACTCGCGCTCGATGATCGCCTTGTCGCGCAGCTCGTCCAGGCCGCTCCAGAAACCGCAGGCCAGGCCCGCCAGGTAGGCGGCGCCCAGGGCTGTGGTTTCGCGCATTTTTGGGCGCTCCACACAGGTGCCGAGGATGTCGGCCTGGAACTGCATGAGGAAGTTGTTGGCTACCGCGCCGCCGTCTACCCGCAGCTCGCAGAGGCGCTGGCCGCAGTCCTGCTGCATCGCGTCGAGCACGTCGCGGGTCTGGTAGGCGATCGACTCCAGCGCGGCACGGATGATGTGGTCCACCTTCACGCCACGGGTCAGGCCGAACAACGCGCCACGGGCATACGGGTCCCAGTACGGCGCACCCAGGCCGGTGAACGCTGGCACCAGGTACACGCCGTTGCTGTCCTTGACCTTGCTGGCGAAGTACTCGGTATCCAGTGCATCGTTGATGATTTTCAGCTCGTCACGCAGCCACTGCACGGTGGAGCCACCGTTAAACACCGCGCCTTCCAGCGCATAGGCCACTTCGCCACGCGGGCCGCAGGCGATGGTGGTGAGCAGGCCGTGGGACGACTTTACTGCCTGGTCGCCGGTGTTCATCAGCAGGAAGCAGCCGGTGCCATAAGTGTTCTTGGCCTGGCCCGGCTCTACGCACATCTGGCCGAACAGCGCCGACTGCTGGTCGCCAGCGATACCGGCAATGGCGATGCCGCTCTTGGTGTGGCCATACACTTCGGAAGACGAGCGCACCTCGGGCAGCATCTGCCGCGGGATGCCAAGTATTTCCAGCAGCTTGTCGTCCCACTGCAGGCTGTGGATGTTGAACATCAGGGTGCGCGAGGCGTTGGTGTAGTCGGTGACATGCACCTTGCCGCCGGAGAACTTCCAGATCAGCCAGGTATCGATGGTGCCGAACAGCAGCTCACCACGCTCGGCGCGTTCGCGAGCGCCCTCGACATTGTCGAGAATCCACTTCAGCTTGGTGCCGGAGAAGTACGGGTCGGTGACCAGGCCGGTGGTTTCGCGAATGTAGTCTTCATGGCCGTCACGCTTGAGTTGGGCGCAGATTTCGGTACTGCGGCGGCACTGCCAGACGATGGCGTTGTACACCGGGCGGCCGGTTTCCTTGTCCCACACCACGGTTGTTTCGCGCTGGTTGGTGATGCCCAGTGCGGCCACCTGGGCGTGGCTGATGCCCGCTTGGGCCAAGGCCTCGACCATGGTCGCGCTCTGCGTGGCGAAGATTTCCATCGGGTCGTGCTCGACCCAGCCCGCCTGCGGGTAATGCTGGGCGAATTCGCGCTGGGAGGTACCCACCACATTGGCGTCGCGGTCGAAGATGATGGCCCGAGAACTGGTGGTGCCCTGGTCCAGGGCGATGATGTAGTTCTTATCCTGGGTGTCTGTCATGGTCGTAGCCTTGCGAAAATAGGGGTTCAGGGCTGGGCGTGATGCCGGCATCAATTGACTTGAGTATCGCCCTGGCGATTGTCATTTGTCTCAGGGTTCACGGCGGCTGCCGTTGGCAGGTTGCGAGCGATCAGGCCGCGATAAGTCGCTGCACCCAGGCAGGCGCCAAGGATCGGTGCGAACACCGGAACCAGGAAGTAAGGCACGTCCCGACCGCCAGTGAAGGCGATTTCACCCCATCCGGCCAGGAACGCCATGAGTTTTGGCCCGAAATCGCGAGCCGGGTTCATGGCAAAGCCGGTCAGCGGGCCCATGGCACTGCCGATCACGGCGATCAGCAGGCCGATCAGCAGCGGGGCAATGGCACCTCGGGGCAGGCCATTGTTGTCATCGGTCAGGGCCATGATCACGGCCATCAGAATGGCGGTGATGACCACTTCGACCAGGAACGCCTGGCCCGTGGACAGCGACGGGTGCGGGTAGGTGGAGAACACCGAAGCCAGTTCCAGGCTGGCTTCGCTACCGCGCAACATGGCGTGGGCTTGTTCGAAATCGAAGAACAGGTTGCTGTACAGCGTATAGACCAGCGCCGCGCCGCAGAATGCGCCACACACTTGGGCCAGCATGTAGAAGGGCAGTTTGCGCTTGTCGAAACCGGCGAACAGGGTGAGGGCAATGCTCACCGCCGGGTTCAGGTGTGCGCCGGAAATGCCGGCGGTGAAGTAGATCGCCATGCTTACTCCCACGCCCCAGATGATGCTGATTTCCCACAGGCCGAAGCTGGCGCCGGCGACCTTGAGCGCGGCGACGCAACCGGTACCGAAGAAGATCAGCAGGGCGGTGCCGAGGAATTCGGCCAGACACTGGCTGGAGAGCGTGGGTTGGCGTAGAGCAGTCGTCATGTATGACCTCGTTTTTGTTTTGTTGTGAGGCGCGTGGCGCTCGACAGCAAAGCCCGGAGTCTATCCCCGTTGACCCCAGGCAGATGGAGTAATCGCACCGTAAAAGTGCACCATTTATTCAGAAACGAAAAAATATAGACAAGAAACGCTGATGTCAAAGGTCGAAAGTGAACGATCGGTCACGATTTGGCCGTTCTATACCGGTGCGGATACCCGTACTAGAGCAGCGCATTTGCCGTACGCTGGCTGCACTGTGGGAATTGTCCTAAAGTAGCCGCCGAGCCGTCCCAGACCGGAGCCCCTGCATGACCCCTGCCCTAGACCTGTTGAAGAAACACCGCGCCGAACACCGTGTGCACAGTTATGAACATGACCCCAAGTCGGCGTCGTACGGCCTGGAGGCGGCGGAAAAGCTTGGGCTCGACCCGCAGCAGGTGTTCAAGACCTTGCTGGCGAGCAGCGAGAAGGGCGAGTTGCTGGTGGCGGTGGTGCCGGTGGTGGGCACGCTGGACCTCAAGGCCCTGGCCCATGCGGCGGGGGTGAAGAAATGCGAGATGGCCGACCCGGCGGTAGCGCAGCGGGCTACAGGGTATTTGGTGGGCGGGATCAGCCCGTTAGGGCAGAAGAAGCGCTTGCGGACCTTTATCGATGATTCGGCGCAGCATTTTGCAACCATCCATGTAAGCGCTGGACGGCGTGGGCTGGAGGTGGAATTGGCTGCGGCGGTGCTGGCTGAGCATACCCAAGGCAAGTTTGCCGGGATCGGCCGGGGCTGAGATTGTTGGGGCCGCAAAGCGGCCCCATGGATTTGGAGTCAGGTCGCCGAACTGTACCGGCGAACGCCGTTCTCCTGCCGTGGCAACTGTGCTGCCACACTGCCCGGCACCGGGAACAGCACCAAGTGATCGGCTTTCACCGCAATCCCCACACTCTCACCCACCTGATGGTCATCATGGCTCGGGAAAATCGCTTCCAGCTGGCTGCCGGTGGGCAACTGCAGGCGGTACAAGGTTGAAGCCCCAAGGAAGCTCTTGCCAACGATGCTCGCCTGTAGCGCGCTGCCCGGTGAATGCACGATATCGTCGGGCCGCAGCAGCACGTCCACCGAGCTGCCTGGCGCCATGATATAGGCACGGTTGCCGCGCAGCTCACCCAGTTCGGTAACGACCGCTTCGTGGCTGCTCATCTGGCCCCGGATGAAATACCCCTGGCCTATAAAACTCGCTACAAATGACGTCTGTGGCTCGTGGTAAAGGTTGTAGGGCGTGTCCCATTGCTCCAGGCGGCCTTCCTTGAACACGCCGACCTGGTCGCTGACGGCAAAGGCTTCTTCCTGGTCGTGTGTGACCAGGATGGCGCTGGTGCCACGGCTCTTGAGGATGTCGCGCACTTCATGGCTCAGGCGCCGGCGTAATTCCACGTCAAGGTTGGAGAACGGCTCGTCGAGCAGCAGTAACTGCGGCTCAGGCGCCAGCGCACGGGCCAGGGCAACACGTTGCTGCTGGCCGCCGGACAATTCATGCGGGTAACGCCCGCCCAGGCCGCCCAGCTTGACCAGTTCGAGCATCTCATCGATGACCTCAGCCTGGCGTGGGTGCTTGGCGATGCCGAAGGCAATGTTCTGTGCCACGGTCAGGTGCGGGAACAGTGCGTAGTCCTGAAACACCATACCGATGCGGCGCTTTTCCGGGGCCA
The DNA here is from genome assembly GCF_003627215.1 of Pseudomonas sp. Leaf58. Classification (NCBI taxonomy): domain Bacteria; kingdom Pseudomonadati; phylum Pseudomonadota; class Gammaproteobacteria; order Pseudomonadales; family Pseudomonadaceae; genus Pseudomonas; species Pseudomonas sp. Leaf58. The sequence goes on along the minus strand of NZ_CP032677.1, from coordinate 4,222,927 downwards.
GGGTGAAACCGGCCCGGGAAATGACCTCGCCTGCCAGCTGGATTTCGCCCTCGTGCACCGGCTCGAAACCGGCGATGGCGCGTAGGGTAGTGGTTTTGCCGCAACCGGATGAACCCAGCAGGCAACCAATGTCGCCTGCGTTCAGGTGCAGGTTGAGGTTCTGGACGATGCGCTGGTCGCCATAGCCACAGGCGAGGTTGCGCAGGTTGAGCAGTAGGGGTTGACTCATGCGTGGTGGTAAGCCGGTTCTACAAGGAATTCGAGAAGGGCCTTCTGTGCATGCAGGCGGTTTTCAGCCTGGTCCCACGCGACCGAACGTGGGTCGTCGAGCAGGTCATGGCTGATTTCTTCACCACGGTGGGCTGGCAGGCAGTGCATGAACAGGGCGTCGGGTGCCGCCAGGTCGAGCAGTTCGCGGGTGACCTGGTAAGGCGCGAAATGCGCCAGGCGCCGTGCAGTTTCCTCCTCCTGGCCCATGGAAGTCCAGACATCCGTGGTCACCAGATGGGCGCCGCGCAGGGCTTCCTTAGGGTCGCGGACGATCTGCACGTGGTCACCGCCAATGGCCATGAAACGTGGGTCTGGCTCGTAGCCTTCCGGGCAGGCGATGCGCAGCTGGAAGTCGAACTGTTTGGCCGCCTCGATATACGAGTTGCACATGTTGAAGCCGTCGCCAATCCAGGCCACGGTCTTGCCTTGGATCGAGCCGCGCTGTTCGAGGAAGGTCTGCATGTCGGCCAGCAGCTGGCACGGGTGCGATTCGTCAGACAGGGCGTTGATTACCGGCACGCGCGAGTTGGCGGCGAACTCGGTCAAAGTGCTATGGGCGTGGGTACGGATCATCACCACGTCGAGCATGCTCGACAGCACGATGGCGCTGTCGCCAATCGGCTCGCCACGGCCCAGTTGGGTATCGCGCGGGGACAAGAAGATGGCCTGGCCGCCGAGCTGGATCATGCCAGCCTCGAACGACACACGGGTACGGGTTGAGGACTTCTCGAAGATCATGCCCAGCACGCGGCTCTTCAGGGGCTCGAACAGCACGCCTCGCTTGCGCAGGTCCTTCAGCTCGATGCCGCGGCGGATCACCCCGAGCAATTCGTCGGTGGTGAAGTCCAGCAGGGAGAGAAAGTGCCTAGCGCTCATGATTGACTACCTTATCTGCAACTGTATGCAGGTCGACCGTATGGTTTTTTTTGACAACGGGAGTGACCCGCGGCGTAAGCCGCACGGGGCGGACGAAATAGGGAAAGGCGCAATACTATAAGTAAATGTCGCCTAAAGCCAAGAGGGGAAACAGCGTGGAATAACACAGAATGTTCCAAAGGGTTTCTTGGCCCGCTGGGCAGCGCTGTTTTTTATTTGCTACAGAGGGTTGTACACGGCTTGCTGGCAATTTGGCAAATGACTGTCGCAAATCGTCTGCCTGATGTCGGTGGATTCACACCGCGAAGGGCGCTGGCAGGGGGGCGGGGCGGGGTGCATAGTCGCTGTTAGACAACCGTCCAAAACCACGGTCACCCACTTACCACGACAACAAGGCAGAGGCGGCCATGACCAACACCCTGCATCACCGTGCCTGTCACCTGTGCGAAGCAATTTGCGGGCTGAACATCGAAGTCCGCCAAGAAGACGGCGGGCGGGCGTTGATCCATTCGATCAAGGGCGACCCTCAGGACCCGTTTAGCCGCGGCCATGTCTGCCCCAAGGCCGTGGCCCTGCAGGACATCCAGAATGACCCCGACCGCCTGCGTCAGCCGCACAAACGGGTGGGCGAGCATTGGCAGGCCATCGGCTGGGACGAGGCCTTTGCCTTGGCCGCCGACAGGCTATGGGCGGTGCAGCAAGCGCATGGGCGCAACGCCGTGGCGGTTTACCAAGGCAACCCGAGCGTGCACAACTACGGCTTGATGACCCACAGCAACTATTTCCTCGGCCTGTTGAAAACCCGCAATCGCTTCTCTGCCACGTCGGTGGACCAGTTGCCGCAGCACTTGGTCAGCCACCTGATGTATGGCCATGGCCTGTTGTTGCCGATCCCGGACATCGACCAGACCCATTTCATGCTGATCCTGGGCGGCAACCCGCTGGCCTCCAATGGCAGCATCATGACGGTGCCAGATGTGGAAAAGCGCTTAAAGGCCCTGCGAGCCCGGGGCGGGCGCCTGGTGGTGGTGGACCCACGCCGTAGCGAAACAGCGGCCATGGCCGACAGCCACCTGTTTATCCGCCCAGGAGGGGATGCGGCGTTGTTGTGCGGCTTGCTCAATACCCTCTTCGCTGAAGGCCTGGCACGCGGCTCGCACTTGCCGGTCATCGGCCTGCAGCAGGTGCGCGAAGCGCTTGCCCCGTTCAGCGCTGAGGCAATGAGCGCCCACTGCGGCATTGCTGCAGCGGAAATTCGCCAGTTGGCTAGGGACTTCGCCGCGGCCGACACGGCGGTGTGCTATGGCCGCCTGGGGGTCTCCACCCAAGCCTTCGGCACCCTCTGCCACTGGCTGGTGCAGCTGCTCAACCTGGTCACCGGCAACCTTGACCGAACGGGCGGCGCGTTGTGTACCGAGCCTGCCGTCGACCTGGTGGCGACCACCTCCGGTGGCCATTTCAACGCCTGGCAAAGCCGGGTATCGGGCTTGCCCGAATATGCCGGCGAGCTGCCCGTGGCGGCCCTTGCCGAAGAGTTGCTGACACCTGGTGAGGGGCAGGTGCGGGCTCTGGTGACGGTGGCCGGCAACCCCGTGCTGTCCACGCCTAACGGCCGCCAGCTGGATACCGCGCTGGCAGGGCTGGAGTTCATGCTCAGTATTGACCTCTACATCAATGAAACCACACGCCATGCCGACTTGATTCTGCCGTCCACCACGGCGCTGGAAAACGACCACTACGACAGTACCTTCAACTTGCTGGCAGTGCGCAATGTGACCCGCTTCAACCGGGCCATCTTGCCCAAGCCGGAGGGGGCGCTGCACGACTGGGAGATTTTCGTCGGCTTGGCCCAGGCGTTTGCCAGGCGTGCCGAACTTGAATTGAAACCGACCTTGGCACCGGCGCAGATGATCGACCTAGCCCTGCGCAAGGGGCGCTATGGTCAAGCAACGGCCTGGCAGCTTTCGCTGGCAACCCTTGACGATCACCCGCATGGCCTTGACCTGGGGCCGTTGCGCGCCAACCTGGCGGGCCGCCTGGCCACCGCCAGCAAGGCTGTCGAAGCGGCGCCGCAGGTGCTGCTGGACGACCTGCGCCGGATGGCGCAACAGGCACCACCGGCGGCGGGCGAGCTGCTGTTGATCGGCCGCCGTCATGTGCGCAATAACAATTCGTGGATGCATAATTTCCACCGCCTAGTCAAAGGCAAGCCGCGCCATCAATTGTTGATGCACCCGCAAGACCTGCAGCAACGGCAGCTGCAAGATGGCCAGCGGGTACGTATTCGTTCGCGTACCGGCACCCTGGAGGTCGAAGTGCAGGCCTGCGAAGACATGATGCCAGGGGTAGTCAGCCTGCCCCATGGCTTCGGCCATGGTCGTCAAGGTGTGCACTTGCAGATCGCCCAGGCGCAACCTGGAGTGAGTGCCAATGACCTGACCGACGAACGCCTACGGGACGAGGTTTCTGGTAACGCTGCGCTCAACGGCGTACCTGTGCAGGTAGAAGCCGCGTAGGGAACGGTAAGGCCGAGCGCGCTGCTCGGCTTTCCGTTACAATGCGCCACCGTGCCGACGACCGCGTCGGAAAGTTCAGCCGAGGTGCTACATGGATATCATCGAAACGATCAAAGAGCAGATTGCCAACAACACCATTCTGCTTTACATGAAAGGCTCGCCGAATGCCCCGCAATGCGGGTTCTCGGCCAAGGCATCGCAAGCTGTGATGGGTTGTGGCGAGAAGTTCGCCTACGTCGACATCCTGCAGAACCCGGAAATCCGCGCCAACCTGCCAAAATACGCCAACTGGCCGACTTTCCCGCAGCTGTGGGTAGCCGGTGAGCTGGTTGGCGGTAGCGACATCATGCTGGAAATGTTCGAGAAGGGTGAGCTGCAAACCCTGATCAAGGAAGCGGCTGCCAAGGCCAAGGCTTCTGAAGCCTGAGCGACTGGCAAGCATAAAAAAACCCGCTGATCGCGGGTTTTTTTATGCGGCGAACAATTATTCTTCGCCCATCTGCGACTGCAGGTAATTCTCGATACCGATCTTGTCGATCAGGCCCAGTTGGGTTTCCAACCAGTCGATGTGCTCTTCTTCGGACTCGAGAATATCCTCGAGCATGTCACGCGAGCCAAAGTCGCCAGCGGTTTCGCAGTGGGCGATGGCCGCTTTCAGGTCGACCAGGCCTTTCTGTTCGATCTTCAGGTCACACTCGAGCATCTCCTTGGTGTGTTCACCAATCAGCAGCTTGCCCAGGTCCTGAACGTTGGGGATACCTTCGAGGAACAAAATACGCTTGATCAGTTTGTCAGCGTGCTTCATCTCATCGATGGATTCCTTGTACTCGTGCTTGCCGAGTTTGTTCAGGCCCCAATCTTCGTACATGCGTGCGTGCAGGAAGTACTGGTTGATCGCGACCAGCTCGTTTCCGAGGATCTTGTTGAGATGCTGGATGACGCTTACGTCGCCTTTCATTGCGGGTTCCTGCCCTATTGAAGTATGCCAATACAGCGAAGTCTGAGCCCGATACTGAAGAGTGTCAAACCTAAGTAGTTGAATAATAAGTGAAAATTAATAGGAATAAGAATGTTTGTGAACCGCGTTGGGGTTCTAACTTATTGAATTGCAGGCATAAAAAACCGGACGCAAGGTCCGGTTCTTCAAATTCTGGATGTTCAGGCCGCGGTAAATTCCACAGGGTAGGGCAGGGCTGCCTGACTGACCTGCAACTCGGTCAGGGTTTCGCGAACCACTTGCTTGGCCAGACAGGCGCATTTGCCACACTGGCTGGCGACGTTGGTCGCCGCTCGCACTTCCTTGTAACTGCAGCATCCTTCATAGATCGCATCGCGGATCTGTCCGTCGGTAACGCCGACACAAAGACACACATACATAAGGGCTGACCATCGCGGGTTGAGTCGATGGGTTGGAGCTTAATGTTAATGAGAATGCTTGTCAAAGGACTTTCTGGAAGAGCCGTGCTTGAGCGACCGGTGGTTGCTTCGTCGACGGAGTCGGCCTGTCATCAGAAGCCGTGTATGATAGTCGGCCTTTGTTGGATGTCGGGCAAGCCCGTCTGGCCCGGCAAACGGTTTTTCACCCTCATCAGGAGATTACAATGAGCGTACTCGTTGGTAAGAAAGCCCCCGATTTCACCGTTCCAGCCGTGCTGGGCAATGGCGAGATCGTCGACAGCTTCAACCTGGCCTCGGCCATCAAGGGCAAGTACGGCCTGGTGTTCTTCTACCCGCTGGACTTCACCTTCGTCTGCCCGTCCGAGCTGATCGCCCTGGACAACCGCATCCCTGACTTCCAAGCGCGCAACGTCGAAGTGATCGGCGTGTCGATCGACTCGCACTTCACCCACAACGCCTGGCGTAACACCCCGGTCAACAACGGCGGTATCGGCCAGGTGAAGTACACCCTGGCTGCCGACATGACCCACGAGATCTGCAAAGCCTACGACGTTGAGTCGGAAGGTGGCGTGGCCTTCCGTGGCGCCTTCCTGATCGACACCAATGGTGTTGTCCGTTCGCAGATCGTCAACGACCTGCCACTGGGCCGTAACATGGACGAGCTGCTGCGCCTGGTCGACGCCCTGCAGTTCCACGAAGAGCACGGCGAAGTCTGCCCTGCCAACTGGAAAAAAGGCGACAAAGGCATGAACGCTTCGCCAGAAGGTGTTGCTGCCTACCTGAGCGAGAACGCTGGCAAGCTGTAATTGCTGCGGGCATGAAAAAACCGGCCCATGTGGCCGGTTTTTTTTGGCTTCAAGCTGCAAGAAAAAGTGAGCGCATGCTGTCTGCTTTTTCTTGCCGCTTGCCGCTTGCCGCTTCTAGTCGTTGAAATCGCGCCAGCCGCCCATCTCTTTCCAGCGGTTGACGATGCCGCAGAACAGCTCGGCGGTCTTCTCGGTGTCGTAACGCGCCGAGTGCGCCTCACGCCCGTCAAAGTCGATGTCGGCGCTTTGGCAGGCCCGCGCCAGTACGGTCTGACCATAGGCCAGGCCCGCCAGGGTAGCGGTGTCGAAGCTGGAGAATGGGTGGAACGGGTTGCGCTTGAGGTCGTTGCGCATTACCGCCGCATTGAGGAAACCCAGGTCGAAGCTGCTGTTGTGACCGACCAGGATCGCCCGCTTGCAGCCATTGGCCTTGAGCGCCTTGCGTACGCCACGGAAGATGTCGGTCAGCGCGCTTTCCTCGCTGACTGCCATGCGCAGCGGGTGGTCCAGCTTGATGCCGGTGAACTCCAGTGCGGCCTGCTCGATGTTGGCGCCCTCGAACGGCTCCACCCGGTGGAAGTAGGTGTGCTCAGGGAACAGGAAGCCCTTTTCGTCCATGCCGATGGTGACTGCGGCTATTTCCAATAGGGCATCGGTGGCGCTGTTGAAGCCACCGGTCTCCACATCCACTACAACCGGCAGGTAGCCGCGGAAGCGTTCGGCCATCGGGTGGCGCGAACCGCTGCTGCCCTGGGTGTCGAGGTCGTCTTCGTAGAGGTCTTCGCTCACGCGTTTTCCTCCAGCAGGCGCCAGCGCAGTTTTTCGCCGGCGCGCAGGGGGACTACAGTCTGCTCGCCAAACGGCAGGGTGGCCGGGGCAGTCCATTCTTCGCGCACCAGGGTAATGGTGTCGGTGTTCACCGGCAGGCCATAGAAGGCTGGGCCGTGCAGGCTGGCAAAGCCTTCCAGCTTGTCCAGCGCGTTACGCTGTTCGAACGCTTCGGCGTACATCTCGATGGCCGCATAGGCGGTGTAGCAGCCGGCGCAACCGCAGGCGGCTTCTTTGGCATGGCGGGCGTGCGGGGCCGAGTCGGTACCCAGGAAGAACTTCGGGTTACCGCTGGTGGCCGCGTCCAGCAGCGCCACCTGGTGGGTGTTGCGCTTGAGGATCGGCAGGCAGTAGAAGTGCGGGCGAATGCCACCCACCAGCATGTGGTTGCGGTTGTACAGCAGGTGCTGCGCGGTGATGGTCGCGCCGACGTTGGCCGGGGCCTCGGTGACGAACTGCGCGGCATCGCTGGTGGTGATGTGCTCGAACACCACTTTCAGCGTTGGGAAACGCTCGACCACCCGGCGCATGTGTTCGTCGATGAAGCGCTTCTCGCGGTCGAACACGTCGATCTCGCTGCGGGTCACTTCGCCGTGCACCAGCAGCGGCATACCGACTTCTGCCAGTGCCTCGATGGCCGGGAAGATATTGTCGATGCTGGTCACGCCCGAGTCGGAGTTGGTGGTGGCGCCAGCCGGGTACAGTTTGGCGGCGTACACGAAGCCGCTGGCTTTGGCCGCGCGGATATCCTCGGGGCTGGTGCGGTCGGTGAGGTACAGCACCATCAGCGGCTCGAAGCGGCTGCCGGCCGGACGCGCGGCCAGGATGCGCTCACGGTAAGCGTCGGCCTCGGCGGCATTGCGCACCGGCGGAACCAGGTTGGGCATGATGATGGCACGGGCGAAAGTACGCGCCACGTCGCCAACGGTGTGGGGCAGGACGGCACCATCGCGCAGATGGATGTGCCAGTCGTCGGGGCGCAGGAGGGTCAGGCGATCGGACATTGGGGATTCCAGGCGGGTCGAACTCAAGCCCCAATGCTACCGGAAAACCCTGGGACGAGCACGGCTATCAAGTTTTGCGGCAGGCGTCCGATAGCCTGCAGGTAAGCCGTCAGAAATTGTGGAGCCGCCCGTGCGCCAGCGTTACCTAGCCCTGTTGACCCTGTTCGCCAGCCTGCCGGCCGGCGCGCTGACATTCCAGACGCGCATGGAGAATATTGCCTGGAAGGTCGAGGGTGACCAATTCGAATGCCGGCTGATCCAGCCGATCGACGGATTTGGCAGTGGAGAGTTCGTCCGCCGCGCGGGTGAGCAGCCGGTGTTCCAGTTACGCTCGGGCAGTAACGCGCTGGGCGCGGGCACAGCGACCTTGCTGGCGGCTGCGGCGCCGTGGCAACCCGGGCGCAGCGACATCAGCCTGGGCAGTGTGCGCTTGGCCCGTACCGGCGTGTTGTTCAGCTCCTCCCAAGGCCAGGCGAGTCGCCTGATCAACGGCCTGCTCGACGGGCGCAGCACAGTGGTGCGCAATTACGCCGGTGAGACAGGCAGGCCGATGGAGGTGCGGGTATTGCCAGTCAGCTTCGCCAAGGCCTATAGCGACTATCTGGTGTGTGCTGCCAAGCTGCTGCCGATGAACTACGACCAGGTGCGCCAGACCCAGGTTGGCTTCCCGGGGGGCGGCATCGAGCTGGATGACGCGGCCAAGGCACGGCTGGACGTAATCCTCGATTACATGAAGGCCGACCCCACGGTTAACCATATCGAGCTCAACGGGCATTCCGATAACAGTGGTAATCGCCTGACCAACCGCGACCTGTCACGCCGCCGGGCGTTGGCGGTGGCCGATTACCTCATGGCCCATGGGGTGGCGGAAGCGCAGATTACCGTGCAGTTTCATGGTGAGCGTTATCCGTTGGCGAAGAACAACAGTGCGGCGAATCGGGCGCGGAATCGTCGGGTGAATATTGAGCTGGAGCGGGTGGCAGTGGTGGAGAAGGCGGTGGAACAAGTGGTGCCGGTTGCTCCGACGTCCGCGCCAGCCAGTCCAGCTGCGGTTCCGGCCTCGGGTGTGCCAGGGGCGAAGGCACCCTAAGATCGGGTGGGCTGCGGGGTGCATGGCCAAGGGTGATATCTAGGCCACCAAGCGTTCAGCACAACATTTTCAGCGCCTGTGGGATCGAGCGCCGCGCGGGCGGCGCTCCATCCCACAGGCGCTTAACTGCTCAAGCCATGCACCTTGTGGCCCTGATACTACCTCAAGGCATGCGTCCCGCATCCCGCATCACCCCAACCAACCACCCGTCGCCCTTCCGAAAGTTCTTGTCGCTTTGTCGTCATAAGCTGTCGCCCCACTGTAAATTTATCCGCAACGTCGTTAGAATCGACCGCTTTCCGTACAACCCCGTGGAGTGATGGCATGGCGGACGTAAAAAAGGTCGTACTGGCGTATTCCGGCGGCCTTGATACTTCGGTGATTCTCAAGTGGCTGCAGGATACCTACAACTGCGAAGTGGTGACCTTCACCGCTGACCTGGGGCAGGGCGAAGAGGTTGAGCCGGCTCGCGCCAAGGCCCAGGCAATGGGCGTTAAAGAGATCTACATCGACGACCTGCGCGAAGAATTCGTGCGTGATTTCGTGTTCCCGATGTTCCGCGCCAACACCGTCTACGAGGGCGAGTACCTGCTGGGTACTTCCATCGCCCGTCCGCTGATCGCCAAGCGCCTGATCGAAATCGCCAACGAAACTGGCGCCGACGCCATTTCCCACGGCGCCACCGGTAAAGGCAACGACCAGGTGCGTTTCGAGCTGGGTGCTTACGCCCTGAAGCCAGGCGTCAAGGTCATCGCCCCATGGCGTGAGTGGGACCTGCTGTCCCGCGAAAAGCTGATGGACTACGCCGAGAAGCACGGCATCCCGATCGAGCGCCACGGCAAGAAGAAGTCGCCGTACTCGATGGACGCCAACTTGCTGCACATCTCCTACGAAGGCGGCGTCCTGGAAGATACCTGGACCGAGCACGAAGAAGACATGTGGCGCTGGAGCGTCTCGCCGGAAAACGCGCCAGACCAGGCTACCTACATCGAGCTGAGCTACCGCAACGGTGACATCGTTGCCATCGACGGCGTCGAGAAAAGCCCAGCCACCGTCTTGGCCGAGTTGAACCGTATCGGCGGTGCCAACGGCATCGGCCGCCTGGACATCGTAGAAAACCGTTACGTCGGCATGAAGTCGCGTGGCTGCTACGAGACGCCTGGCGGCACCATCATGCTCAAGGCCCACCGTGCCATCGAGTCGATCACCCTGGACCGCGAAGTCGCTCACCTGAAAGATGAGCTGATGCCGAAGTACGCCAGCCTGATCTACACCGGCTACTGGTGGAGCCCAGAGCGTCTGATGCTGCAGCAGATGATCGACGCTTCCCAAGCCAGCGTGAATGGCGTTGTGCGCCTGAAATTGTACAAGGGCAATGTCACCGTGGTCGGCCGCAAGTCGGACGACTCGCTGTTCGACGCCAACATCGCCACCTTCGAGGAAGATGGCGGCGCGTACAACCAAGCGGACGCTGCGGGCTTCATCAAGCTCAACGCACTGCGTATGCGTATTGCTGCCAACAAGGGCCGTTCGCTACTCTGATTGCTGACGCATGTCATGAAAACCCCGGCTCAGGCCGGGGTTTTTTTTGGAATAACCTAAGGCATTCAACGGCTCAGGTCGCAACATCCTCCTCCAAGGTACTGACCGACAGCTGTACACATTGGCGTTTATCCAAGTTGCACAAGCGCCACGTTTGAGGTGTTTGCAGCGGTTGGGCAAGTGCAAGCAGGAGTTGTTGCTCCATCATGCGATAGGCATCGGGCCCGGAAAACATGACCGTTACAGGCGCGGCTTGCCCAGTTTCGCTGCATTCACGCGGTAAGGTATTTGCTATAGGCGAGTCGATGTTTGCTGCTTCACTTGGCATTGGGTTGTAGAACGACTTGTAATTGAAGTTGAGTGTCAGGAAGAACAGCGCTGTCAGGAAGAACGGGAATCCCACCAGAAACCAGGTATAGAGTTTCTGGCTGGAATCACTGAGAAACGGCAAGGTCGCAAGGGCTGAGGCTTCGATGATCCCCGCGAAGATGGCAACGATCGTCAGCGGGGCGACAGGTTGTGTTTGGCTCATGATGGCTGTCTCCTGCGTTTTTGCCTATCTTTACCTTACCGAACTACTCAACTAAAGACTGGAGTGTTTCCCAGGCGAGGAATTATCGCGATGGTGCGTAGTTGCTCCGCTTTTTCATTGCGATTGAAATGAAATTTTCGGCAGCGGCTGAACAGTTTTCAACTGGTCCGTATTGCGAAGCAGGTGATAAGGTTTATTGCATTGATTAAGAATTTTGTTGTTACAAGTACGGCAGCTGCGTGTAGGAAATTTCTGTAAGTGTTGTAGGCTTTATCTGTCCATGTATTTCGCCGCTAAATCCTCGCGCCAACAGGTGTTCCGTCGGTTATCGTGGCGTACCAAGCAAAAATAATGAATGAATGGATGTCGCATGAATAAAGTGCTTATCGTGGATGATCATCCGGTCATACGCCTGGCCGTACGCATGCTGATGGAACGGCATGGGTATGACGTCGTGGCGGAGACCGACAACGGGGTGGCTGCACTGCAGCTCACACGGCAACACCTGCCGGATATTGTCGTGCTCGATATCGGTATCCCTAAACTGGACGGTCTGGAGGTGATTGCCCGCATGGCGACTTTCAGCCCGGGCAGCAAGGTGCTGGTGCTAACGTCGCAAGCGCCTGGTAATTTCTCGATGCGCTGCATGCAGGCCGGGGCTGCGGGGTATGTGTGCAAGCAACAGGAGCTCACCGAATTACTCAGCGCTATCAAGGCGGTGTTATCGGGCTACAGCTACTTCCCCAACCAGGCCCTGCATGCATCACGCGGCAGAGGTGGGGGGAGCGAGACGGACATGGTCAACCGCCTCTCGGCGCGCGAGATGACGGTGCTGCAACAGCTGGCGCGTGGCCGCTCGAACAAGGAGATTGCCGACAGCATGTTCCTCAGTAACAAGACGGTCAGTACCTACAAGTCTCGCCTTTTGCTCAAGCTCAATGCCCGGTCGCTGGTCGACCTTATCGAGCTGGCGCAGCGTCAAGGGCTGAACTGACCGCAGGTCGTAAAGCCTCCACCCTGGAGGCTTTGCCTAGGCTACAGGCCCTCGCTACAGGTCGTAATCAAAATCGGCCAGCTGCTTCTGCAGGCGCCGTTCTTCAAGCATGTTGTCGATGGTACGGCGTTTGCTCAGGTTGGTCTTTGCGCTTTCCACCGGGGGCTCCGCTTCATCCTCTACGGCAACAAAATCATCTTCGATCGACAGGTCGTCTTTATCGGTGCTCATGAGTCGCTCCAAGCCAAGGGGCCATTGGCCGTCCTTATAACCAGAAAGCAGACGCTGGTAAAAAAGATTTTTTCAATCGTGGCAGGCGGTTTTCAGCTATCGAGTCAATCGTCGGAGGTCTTGTGCTTGTACTCGCACAAATCTTCGATGCGACAGCTGCCGCACCTTGGCTTGCGCGCCTGGCACACATAACGCCCGTGCAGGATCAGCCAGTGGTGGGCGTCGAGCAGGTAATCCTTGGGTACGAACTTGATCAGTTTTTTCTCCACCTCCAGTACCGTCTTGCCGGGCGCAATGCCGGTACGGTTACTGACCCGGAAGATATGGGTATCCACCGCCATGGTCGGTTGACGGAACGCAGTGTTGAGCACCACGTTGGCAGTCTTGCGGCCAACGCCTGGCAGTGCCTCAAGGGCTTCGCGGGTTTGTGGCACTTGGCTGGCGTGGCGTTCGATCAGCAGCCGACAGGCTTCGATGACATTCTTGGCCTTGCTGTTGTACAGGCCAATGGTCTTGATGTATTCGCTCAGGCCTTCGACGCCTAGGGCATAGATAGCCTCGGGGGTGTTGGCAACGGGGAACAGGCGGGCGGTGGCCTTGTTGACGCCGACGTCGGTGGCCTGCGCAGACAGGGTCACGGCGACCAGCAGTTCGAACGGGGTGGTGTAGGCCAGTTCGGTCTTTGGGTCGGGGTTGTCTTCGTGCAGCCTGCGAAAAATCTCCAGGCGTTTGGCGGCATTCATGAAATCAGAGCGTTCCTTGACGACGTGGGTGGGCGGGGCCCGGATGCAGGCGATTGTACAAGGCCAATAGCAGTCCGAGCAGTAGGAGGGCGCCGGGGGCCAGGCTGGCCAGGTGCAGGCCGGCAACCTCGGCCAGCCATTGGCGGCTGGCGCCGAGCAGCAGGCAGGTGGCAAAGAAGGCGCAGACAAACCTGCTGAGCAGGCGCCAGCGCCTTGGGTTGGGCAGCAGGTGGTCAGCGGCCAGGCATTGCAAGCACAGCAGTGCAGGGTAGTGGCCGAGGGCAAGTGCCAATGGCAGTAACCACGCGCGCAGTGCCAGTTGCACGCAACAGGCCAGGGCAGCCAGCAGCAGCAGGCTGGCCACTACGTACGCCCAGCTGGCAAGGCGCTGGCGCAGGGGCGCCAGCAACAGTTGATGAAGGCTGTTCATCAGCGCCGCGCACGCACCGATGGTGACACCTTCACTCAGCGTTCGGGTGGCGCCCAGCAAGGGCACAAGGCTTGCGCCCAGTAAGTACAACCTATTCATCCGTGGCGCCCTCCAGCAGCCCGCTGCGCTGCTCGTCGAAATAGCTCAGGGCCTCCTGCAGCGCGCCGATCACTGTGCGTGAAGTCACGGTTGCGCCGGCCAGTTGGTCAAAATCGCCCTGATCCCGCTTCAGTGCCCAGTGATCGCTCAACTGGCGGTTGGCAAATTGCCCCAACCAATTCACCTGCGGGTCACCCAGGCGTGCGCCCAGCCCGGGGCTTTCCTGTTGCTCGACCACTTGGCTGCCGATCAGCCGACCGTCCTTGGCGATGGCGACGCTCAGCACGATCGGGCCTGCATAACCCTGGGCCTGGGTGACCAGGATGACGGCGGTTGGTTTACCCGCCAGTGTAGCCCGGTAGGCCGCCAGAATTCGGCTGTTTGGCCGCTGCGAGGCTGGCCTTGGCAGCGGGCTGTCCAGTGGCTGGTTGTCGTAACTGCCTTCGGGTAACACCGCCAGGCGCTGGCGGCTTTGCAATTGTTTCTCAGCATCGGCGATGGCTGTGTTGGTCCAGTGTCGCCAGGCCAGGGTAGCCGACAGTGCAAGTGCCCCGGTCAACAGCAGCAGGCCCACATCACGTGCCAGGCGCTTCATCGGGTAGCCTGCTGGTGCTGTAACACCAGGCGCTCAAGGCTCGGCACCATGAGATTCATCAACAAGACGGCGAACGCCGTGCCATCCGGGTAGCTGCCCCACGTGCGGATCAAGTAGATCAGCAGGCCCGTGCCCACGCCGAATAGTAGCCTGGCCCGCTCATGCCGAGGGCCGGACACAGGTTCGGTGGCTATGAAGAATGCCGCCATCATGGTCGAGCCGGAAAACAGGTGCAGCAAGGGCGAGCCATTGGAGTCCGAACCCGACCCGTTCCAGGCCAATAGGCTGAACATGAACAGCCCCGCCAGCAAACCAACCGGCGCATGCCAGCTGATCACCTTGCGCTGCAGCAGGAACAAGCCGCCGAGCAGAAACGCCAGGTTGACCCATTCGCTGCCGCGCCCACCGATGTTGCCGAAGCCCGGATGGTTGGCGAACAGTTCATCGAGGGTAAGGCTGCGGTTGTGGCGCAGGCCGTCGAGCAGGGTCGGCCTGGCCCAGGCATCAATCGTGTCGCCGCCGACGAACACCTGCTGCAAGCTGTCGAGCAGGCCAGGCGCCAGCGCCGGCCAATGGTTCATGTGCAGTGGGAAGCTCAGCAGGACGAAGGCATAGCCGACCATGGCGGGGTTAAACAGATTGCGCCCAACCCCGCCAAAGGCCTGTTTGCCCACGCCGATGGCAACGCTGGCCGCCACCACCGGCAACCACCAAGGTGCCAGAGCAGGCAGGCCGGCCGCCAGCAGCACGGCGGTTACCAGCGCACTACCGTCGCTTAGTGTCGGACCTAGTGGTTGCGCGCGCATGATCAACAGCAGCGCCTCGCACAGCAGCGCGGCAGCGGCGCCAAGCAACAGGTTCAACAGTAATCCCCAGCCGTGCAGCCAGAACAGCGCCAGCAGGCCGGGCACGCAGGCCAGCAGCACCAGGCTCATGCTGGTGCGTAGGCGGGGGTCAGGCTTGCTGCTCATTGGCCGAACAGTCCATAGAAACCGGAGAAAGCCATGGCCATCACCCCCGCACCCAGCAGTTCGATGGGCAGGCCGCGCAATGCCCGAGGGATGGCGGCATGGGCACTGCGTTGACGCAGGTCGGCGAACATAATGAGTACCACCCAGAAGCCGCCACCGGCCAGCAGGGCTTGCAGTAACGTGGCAAGCCAGGTGCTGTCATCGTTTGCCTGTCGCAGGGCTAGCCCCAGCACGGTGGCATTGCTCAAGAGCAGCGCTGGCAGCGCCACCGCGGGCCAGGCCGGGCGGCACTTGGTCAGTAGCCAGGGTACGTCCCAAGCGAGCAGTGCCAGCCATGGCAACAACAGAAATAGATCAAGGTCTTGAAGCTGTAAAGGGGCAAGCACCCCGCGCTTTAGCAGCTGTGCACCGATTACACCCAAGGCAATGCACAGTGCACAGGCAAGGCCGTGCACGTGCAGTTGCAGCCTGGGGATTGGCTGCTGTTGCAGGTGCAGGTGATTGACCAGCGCGGCGCTGATCAGGACCAAGAGGTAATCGTTCATGAAATGACGATAGCCGGGAATCGTAGCGATTGTCCGGCTTTGGTGAGAGGGCCTGGGGGCCGCAACGCAGCCCCCGGCACATCCAGTTACTTGATGCGCTGGCCTGGCTTGGCGCCGCTGTCCGGGCTCAGCAGGTAAATTTCTTCACCGCCAGGGCCGGCTGCCATGACCATCCCTTCGGACACGCCAAAGCGCATTTTGCGCGGTTTGAGGTTGGCCACCATCATGGTCAGGCGACCTTCCAGCTGGGACGGGTCGGGGTAGGCCGACTTGATGCCGGAAAACACGTTGCGGCGCTCGTCACCGATGTCCAGGGTCAGTTGTAGCAGCTTGTCTGCACCCGCCACGGCTTCAGCCTTGACGATCAGCGCCACGCGCAGGTCGACCGCCGCGAACGTGTCAAACTCGATTTCCGCCGACAACGGGTCCTTGGTGAGCTCGCCGTTACCAGCCGGGGCGTTGGTTTGCGCGGCCAGCAGGTCTTCCTTGCTGGCGGCGACCATGGCTTCGACCTTGGCTGGCTCGATGCGGCTCATCAGTGCCTTGAACGGGTTCAATGGGTGGTTTTCCAGGCGCGACAGGTGGTCGCTCCAGGTCAGCGGGGCCACGTTGAGGAAGGCCTCGGCGTCAGCGGCCAGCACCGGCAGCACCGGCTTGAGGAAGATAACCAGCTGGCGGAACAGGTTGATGCCCTGGGCGCAGATGGCCTGCACTTCGTCCTGCTTGCCTTCCTGTTTGGCCAGCGACCACGGCGCCTTGTCGGCGATCCAGGCGTTGGCGCGGTCGGCCAGGGCCATGATTTCGCGCATGGCGCGGCCGAAATCTCGGCCTTCATAGGCGTCGGCGATCGACGGCGCGGCAGCGAGGAAGGCCTCGGTCAGCTCCGGCGCGGCATCGCCAGCGACCATTACGCCTTCATTGCCTTTGTGGATGAAACCGGCGCAGCGGCTGGCGATGTTGACCACCTTGCCGACCAGGTCAGAGTTGACCTTCTGCACGAAGTCTTCCAGGTTCAGGTCCAGGTCATCGACGCCACGGCCCAGTTTGGCTGCGTAGTAATAACGCAGGTATTCCGGTTGCAGGTGATCCAGGTAGGTGCGGGCCTTGATGAAGGTGCCACGCGACTTGGACATCTTGGCGCCGTTGACGGTCAGGTAGCCGTGCACGTTGACTGCGGTCGGCTTGCGGAAGCCGGCGCCCTCGAGCATGGCAGGCCAGAACAGGGCGTGGAAGTTGACGATGTCCTTGCCGATGAAGTGGTACAGCTCGGCCTTGGAGCCTTCGTTCCAGAAAGCGTCGAAGTCCAACTCCGGGCGACGTGCGCAGAGGTTCTTGAAGCTGGCCATGTAGCCGATTGGCGCATCCAGCCACACGTAGAAGTACTTGCCCGGCTCGCCCGGGATTTCAAAGCCGAAATACGGCGCGTCGCGGGAGATGTCCCACTCCTGCAAACCGGAGTCCAGCCATTCGGCCAGCTTGTTGGCGACTGCGTCCTGCAGGGTGCCGCTGCGGGTCCACTGCTGCAGCATGGCCTGGAAGTCCGGCAGCTTGAAGAAGAAGTGCTGGGAATCACGCAGTACCGGGGTGGCACCGGAGATCGCCGACTTAGGGTTTTTCAGCTCGGTAGGCGCGTAGGTGGCGCCGCATTTTTCACAGTTGTCGCCGTACTGGTCTTCGGCCGCGCACTTAGGGCAGGTGCCCTTGATGAAGCGGTCGGCCAGGAACATGCCCTTTTCCGGGTCGAAGTACTGGGTGACCGAGCGGGTGGCGATGTACCCGGCTTCACGCAGGCGCGTGTAGATCAGGCCCGACAGCTCGCGGTTCTCTTCGCTGTGGGTGGAGTGGAAGTTGTCGAAGTCCACCAGGAAGTCGGCGAAGTCGCTGCTGTGCTCGGCCTGAACGTTGGCAATCAACTGTTCCGGGGTGATGCCTTCTTTCTCGGCGCGCAGCATGATGGCCGAGCCGTGGGCGTCGTCGGCGCAAACGTAGATGCACTGGTTGCCGCGCAGCTTCTGGAAGCGTACCCACATATCCGTCTGGATGTACTCCAGCATATGGCCAAGGTGGATCGATCCATTGGCATAGGGCAGGGCGCTGGTGACGAGAATCTGACGTGGCTCGGACATGGTGGCTCGGCTACTTATCTGGCTACGGGGTAAAAATGAGGGTGATCGGCCACTATAAAGGGCTGGCGAATATATTTCACCCAGCAGAAGCATCTGTTGACGATTGACGGGTTAGGATAGGCGCCTGTTTTACATTCAGTTTGCCAATGGGAGTGTCCATGAGTGCCGTCACCCGTGCCGCCATCGAAGGCGTGCTTCGCCAGTACACCGACCCCTACCTGAACCAGGACCCGGTCAGCGCCGGCTGCGTGCGCGCCATCGATATCCAGGGCGGGCAGGTCAGCGTGCAGTTGCAGCTGGGTTATGCCGCTGGGCTGTTCAAGAATGGCTGGGGCCAAGTGTTGCAGACCGCCGTCGGCAACCTCGATGGCGTCAGCAGCGCCTTGGTGTCGATCGACTGCGTGGTGGCCGCGCACAAGGCCCAGGCCCAGGTGCCAGCCATGGCCAACGTCAAGAACATCATCGCCGTGGCCTCGGGCAAGGGCGGTGTGGGCAAGTCGACCACCGCGGCCAACCTGGCCCTGGCCCTGGCCCGCGAAGGTGCCCGGGTGGGTATTCTCGATGCCGATATCTACGGCCCTAGCCAGGGCGTGATGTTCGGTATCGCCGAAGGCACCCGCCCACAGATTCGCGAGCAGAAGTGGTTCGTGCCGATCAAGGCCCATGGGGTAGAAGTCATGTCCATGGCGTTCCTTACCGATGACAACACGCCGATGGTCTGGCGTGGTCCGATGGTGTCCGGCGCGCTGCTGCAACTGGTAACCCAGACCGCCTGGGATGACCTGGATTACCTGGTGATTGACATGCCGCCAGGCACCGGTGACATCCAACTGACCCTGGCGCAGAAAGTACCGGTGGCGGGCTCGGTAATCGTTACTACCCCGCAGGACCTGGCCCTACTGGATGCCAAAAAGGGCGTCGAGATGTTCCGCAAGGTCAATATCCCGGTGCTGGGCGTGGTGGAAAACATGGCCGTGCACATCTGCTCGAACTGCGGCCATGCCGAGCACTTGTTCGGCGAAGGTGGCGGCGAGAAGCTGGCAAGCCAATATGGCGTCGACTTGCTGGCGTCGTTGCCGTTGTCGATGCTGATCCGCGAGCAGGCCGATAGTGGCAAGCCGACGGCGATCGCCGAGCCGGAAAGCCAGATTGCCATGGTCTACCAGGAGCTGGCCCGTCAGGTGGGCGCGCGCATCGTGCTGCAAGAAGCGGCGGCGCCGGCGATGCCGAGCATTACCATCAGCGAGGATTGACCTGCTTCGCCGAGTTGTCTGCTTCGCGGGCAACTCGGTCGTTCAGATAGGCATAAAAAAACCCGCCAGAAGGCGGGTTTTTTGAAAGCTAGGAAGCTAGATCGACTTAGGCGATCTGAACTTCTTCAGCCTGCATGCCTTTCTGGCCGCGGGTAGCGACGAAAGTAACAGCCTGGCCTTCTTTCAGGGTTTTGAAGCCGTCAGCTTGGATGGCTTTGAAGTGCACGAACAGGTCGTCGCCCGACTGAGGGGTGATGAAGCCGTAGCCTTTCTCATCGTTGAACCACTTAACAACGCCTTGTTGACGATTGGACATTTTTCTGTCTCCTTGGACAATTTGATAACGGTCAGGAAAAACCCTGGCCGGGACTGAGCGCAAAGAGAGCAGAAAATTCAGCGATGGGCCGATCAGGATCGTGCATCAAACTAGAGATTCTCGGTGTCACGTGCAGCACAGTGGCGACACCTTAACCCACTTTCTGCAACCTGCCAATGGTCAGAAGCCGCTTTACGCAAATTCGGATCGACGGCGGCTACAGCCCCCGCCCGGCGCGGGATGAGGCGTGGAACTTTAACCTGAGCGCTGGGACCGGTAAGATGCGCCTCACGTTTTTCACCTCGCAACTCTTCAGGACACCCCGCCATGAGCATCAAATCGGACAAGTGGATTCGCCGCATGGCGCAGGAACACGGCATGATCGAACCGTTCGTCGAGCGCCAGGTGCGCGGCGAGCAAGACAGCCGAGTTATCTCCTTCGGCGTCTCCAGTTATGGCTACGACGTGCGCTGCGCCGACGAATTCAAGGTGTTCACCAACATCAACTCGGCCACTGTCGACCCCAAGAACTTCGACGCTGGCAGCTTCGTCGACATCAAGAGCGACGTGTGCATCATCCCCCCCAACTCGTTCGCCTTGGCCCGCACCGTCGAGTACTTCCGCATTCCGCGTGACGTGCTGACCATCTGCCTGGGCAAGAGCACCTATGCCCGTTGCGGCATCATCGTTAACGTCACCCCGCTCGAGCCCGAGTGGGAAGGCCATGTGACGCTGGAGTTTTCCAACACCACGACGCTGCCGGCGAAAATCTACGCCAACGAAGGCGTGGCGCAGATGCTGTTCCTGCAGTCCGATGAAGAGTGCGAAGTGTCGTACAAGGACCGTGGCGGTAAGTACCAAGGCCAGCGTGGCGTCACCCTGCCGCGTACCTGAGCCGACGAGCGCGGGGAATTCCCCGTGCCTTTGGCACTCCAACGGGATAATGCCGGTGTGCATGATGCGCACCGGGCCCGTCAGGAGCAGCCAATGAAACTCCATCCCGCAATCAGTGCCAAGCTGGCAGGCCTGCAGCCCAATCACATCGGGTTGTTGCCCTGGTCACTGCTGGCGCACCCACTGCCCATACAGGCGGGGGGCGTGCCCCACCAGCCTGACCCCGATACGCCGCAACCGCCGCAACCGGGTGAAACGCCACCCATGGAGCCGGGCGAGCCGACCTTGCCAGACGAGCCCCCTCCCGCGCCGGTCGCCTGAGCAGCGCTACAACGGCCAGACGCGGCCTGCGCCAACCAGGTATACCCGGGTGGCGCCGGTGGGTGCGATTTCCCAGCCGCCGGTGAACTCACCGAACGCAGGCAGCAGGCTAACCTGGCTATCGATAAGGAAACAGGGCAGGCGCAGCCGCTGCCGCGCCTTGCCGCGCAGGACGAATACCGGGTGTCCATGCCCTGCCAGCACCGAGTGTGTCGGGTTGGGGTGGGGGGCGTGCTGTAGCGCGAAGGGGGGCAGAATCCACGGTTCGTCCACGACCTCGATGCCGAGCGAAGGGGGAGGATCGCCGGCGTTGCGATCATGGTTGCCCCGTATCAGTACAATTTTCAGGTTTTCATGCCGTTGTCGCCACGCTTGCAGCCTGGCCAGCGTGGCTGGCGCGCGGGCGGTGCGCGCATGCAAAAAATCGCCAAGTACGATCAGTTGCTGGCAATCATGCGTTGCCAGCAGGCTATCCAGGCGGGCCAGGGTGGCTGCGGTGGTGCCGCGGGGCACCGGTTGATGCAGGGCGCGATAGCTTGCGGCCTTGCCGAAGTGCACGTCAGCCACCAACAGGGCGCGCTGTGCCGGCCAGTAAATAGCCTTGTCGGGGAGTAGCCAGAGCTGCTGGCCACAATGCTCGATCGGCAAGTAGTGGGTCATGCCTCGCCCGCCGCTTGTTCCAACTCTGCCACCATCCGCGCAATTCGGTCTGCCAGTTTTTCGGTGCTCAACGTTTCGCGCATGCCCTCAACCAGCAAGGCAAACGCCAACGGCCCCGGCCGTTTGAGGCTGCGCAGGTCCAGCCGTAACTGGCCCATTTTCAGCAGTTGTCGATGCAGTCGCTCGATCTCCAACTCCTCACTCAACACTTCATCCCGTGCCTGGCCAAGTAGCAAATTACTGGCGTCATGCTTGCGAAACACTTCATAGAACAACCCGCTGGAGGCCTGGATCTGCCGCGTGCTTTTTTGCGCCGCCGGATAACCGCCAAATACCAACCCGGCAATCTGGGCGATTTCGCGAAAGCGGCGCAATGCCATTTCTCCCGCATTCAGGCTGGCCAGCACATCCTCCAACAGGTGCTCTGTGCCGAGTGCCTGAGGCAAGTGCGTGGCCCAGTCCACATTGCCAGGGCTGAGCAGTTCG
This sequence comes from Pseudomonas sp. Leaf58, assembly GCF_003627215.1. Taxonomy (NCBI): domain Bacteria; kingdom Pseudomonadati; phylum Pseudomonadota; class Gammaproteobacteria; order Pseudomonadales; family Pseudomonadaceae; genus Pseudomonas; species Pseudomonas sp. Leaf58. The sequence goes on along the minus strand of NZ_CP032677.1, from coordinate 4,201,401 downwards.
AAGCCGTAGTCATTGACGGCGATCGACACCGTCAGCGGCTGAGCGCGGCTGACCCGCCAAGCAATCAGGTTGGCCAGGCCAAGGTTGGCCATGCGCCCGGCGAACGGATACAGAAAAAGGTGCCAACCCTGGCGCGACTTGAAGGTTTCGGCCAACAGCGTGCCGGTGGTAGGCAACGCCGACCATTGCGCCTGCAAGCCCAGCAGAGGGCGCACAGCACGCATCTCCGGGCCCTCGAAGTGCCCGTGGGCGGCAGCGTCCAGCTGTTCGACCAAGGCATCGGCCAGTTCGCTGGAAAGCGGCATGCGCCCGCCGTTCCAACGTGCCAGCGCGGCCTTGCGCGCAGTGCTGCGGCGTACATAGGCAGTCATGTTGTGCACGCGTACCAACTCCAGCACCCGGCCGGCGAACACCAGGGTGTCGCCGGGCCGTAAACGGGCGATGAATGCTTCTTCGACACTGCCCAGCGTTTTGCCGCCACCGCCTTTGCTCCAGTATTTCAGTTGCAGGTTGGCATCGCTGACGATGGTGCCGATGCCCATGCGGTGGCGCCGCGCCAGGCGTTCGCTGGCTACCCGGTACACCCCGTCGGCATGGCGCTCGACACGTTGATAGTCCGGGTAGGCGCTGAGTGAGCTGCCGCCGTGGCAGACGAAATCCAACGCCCACCGCCACTGGTTGTCGCGCAACGCGCTGAACGCCCAGGTGCTGCGCACTTCGGCGAGCAACTGCGCGGGGCGAAAGCCACAGCCCAAGGCCATGCTGACCAAGTGCTGCACCAGCACGTCCATGCACAGCCGCGGTGAGCAGCGGGCTTCGATGTGCCCAGCGGCCAGAGCCTGACGCGCCGCTGCTGCTTCCACCAGCTCAAGGCTGTGAGTTGGCACCAGGGTTACCCGCGAGCGCCGCCCGGGGGCATGGCCGGAGCGACCGGCGCGCTGCACCAGGCGGGCAATGCCTTTGGCCGAGCCGATCTGCAGCACTCGCTCCACCGGCAGGAAGTCCACCCCCAGGTCCAAGCTGGAGGTGCAGACCACCGCCTTCAGGCTGCCCTGCTTCAGGCTGCGCTCTACCCAGTCCCGCGTCTCACGGGCCAGCGAGGCATGGTGCAAGGCAAGCAGGCCGGCCCAATCGGGCCGGGCCTCAAGCAGGGCCTGGTACCAGAGTTCGGCCTGGGCGCGGGTGTTGGTGAACACCAGGCAGCTGGCACTGGCATCGATCTCCTGGCTGACTTGGTGAAGCATCTTCAGGCCCATGTGCCCAGCCCAAGGGAAGCGCTCGATCGCTGCCGGCAGCAGGGTATCGACCTGCAGCGCCTTGTGTTGCCGGCCCTGTACCAGCAGGCCGCCTTGCGGCAGCAGCACGTCCAGCGCGTGTTGCAGGTTGCCCAGGGTGGCGGAGAGGCCCCAGGTAGGCAGGCCGGGGTGCCAGTGGCGCAGATGGGCCAAGGCCAATTGCAGTTGTACGCCGCGCTTGTTGCCCAGCAGTTCGTGCCACTCGTCCACCACCACCAGGCGCAGCGTGGCGAAGTCTTCGCGGGCCTGTGCCCGGGTTAGCAGCAGGGTCAGGCTTTCCGGGGTGGTGACCAGTACGCTGGGCAGGCGCCGGGCTTGCCGGGCGCGCTCGGCGCTGCCGGTGTCGCCGCTGCGCACGCCCACGCTCCACGGTAGGCCGAGCTCATCCAGTGGCAGCTGCAAGGCGCGGGCGGTGTCGGCGGCCAGGGCCCGCATGGGGGTAACCCACACTACTTGCAACGGCGCAGGCTGGCGGGCTTGAGGTGGGGGCTTGAACGCCCGTAGCGCGGCGAGCCATAGCGCATAGGTTTTGCCGGCCCCGGTACTGGCATGCAGCAAGCCGGATTCACCGCGCTCGACAGCCGCCCAGACCCGTCGCTGGAAGGCAAAAGGCCTCCAGCCGCGTTGGGCAAACCAGGCATTGGCAAGGTCGGTGGCGGCGGGCATGGGGCTGCAGGTCCGTCGAAGGCTGTGCTTCTACAGACCCCCCCGGGTTGCATTGGTTTTACCGAATCAGTTGCCCAGCAGGTAGCCGCTGCGGCACACCTGCTCGCCGGCGACATGGGCGATGACCATGCCGGCAGTGGCCATGCGCCGCACGCTGCGCGCATACAGCAGGCCGGGCTGGCTGTTGTGCACGGCGGTCACCCGGTCGCTGAGCGGGTCGATGACTTCGGCGATCAGTTGGCCTGCTTGCAGATGCTGACCAGGTCTGGCGTGATACACCAGCAAGCCGCCCAGCGGCGTCGTGATGGGTTCCACCGCGGCCAGTGGCGTGGCGGCGCAGCGCAAGTCGGGCAGGACGGCGCGGGTGCCTTCGATGACGCCCGCGTGGGTCAGGAAGTCGAGAATCGCCTGGCAATCCTTGCTGGCGAGGTCATGGCTGACATCGGCCTGGCCGCGCAACTCGATGGTTACCGAGCAACAACCCAGTGGGATCGGGAAATGCTTGCCAAAACGTTGCTGCAACTGCCACCAGACCAGGCTGAAGCATTCATCGAACGACTGCCCGCCCGAGTCAGTCGCCAGCAGGCTGGCCTGGGCGCCGAGGTAGCGGGCCAGTGGTTCTATCTGCGGCCAGGCGTCCGGTGTGGTGTACAGGTGCTCGACTGCTTCGAAGTCGCAGTGCAGGTCGAGCACCATGTCGGCATCGCAGGCCAGGCGCTGCAGGATCAGGCGCTGGGCTTGCAGCGGTGTGCGCGCAGGGTGTGCGTCCAGCCCTCGGCGCAGGTATTCGCGGATCAGGGCAATGTTGTGCGCCGGGTCTTGGGTCAAGTGGTGCTCGACTTGATCACCGATGCTGTCCGACAGGTCGACGAAGTTGCGGTTGAAGTTCTCGCCGCTTTGCAGTTCGAAACGCCCTAGCGGCGCGTCCAGTAGTACCTGTTCGAGGCCGACCGGGTTAGCCACCGGCACCAGGATGATCTCGCGCTGCAGGCGGCCTTGCTGTTCCAGTTCACCCAGGCGGCGCTTGAGGTGCCAAGCCACCAGCATGCCAGGCAGTTCGTCGGCATGCAGTGAGGCCTGGATATAAACCTTGCCACCACCGCGGGGGCCGAAGTGGAAGCTGTGCAATTGGCGGGTGATGCCCGGAACGGGGGAGAGCAGGTCGTGGGTTGAATGGTGCATGGTGGTCCTGGCTGCGTGGCGAAAACGGTCTGCGACACGGGTCGGCACACAGATAGAAGCACAGTTTTTGGCCTTGCGCCTCCATCACTGTCGCCCTGATGACCACGAAGAAGACCCTGCGCTCTGGAAATTGTTTCAGGCCAGCAATGCCTGCAACGTCGCCAGGTCGTCCGCCTCTTCCACCGGCTTGTCCAGCCGCCAGCGCAACATGCGCGGAAAGCGCACGGCAATGCCGCTTTTGTGGCGTTTGGACAAGGCGATACCTTCAAAGCCCAACTCGAACACCAACGTCGGCGTCACGCTGCGCACCGGGCCGAAGGTTTCTACCGTGGTCTTGCGGATGATGGCGTCGACCTTGCGCATCTCCTCGTCACTGAGCCCCGAGTACGCCTTGGCAAACGGCACCAGTGCCCGCCCCGGTGTTCCGGCCGGCGCGTCCCACACGGCGAAGGTGTAGTCGCTGTATAAGCTGGCCCGTCGGCCGTGGCCGCGCTGGGCATAAATCAGCACGGCATCGACGCTGAATGGGTCGATCTTCCACTTCCACCAGGTGCCCATGTCCTTGGTGCGCCCCACGCCATACAGGGCCTCGCGTTGCTTCAACATCAGGCCCTCGACCCCCAGGCTGCGCGACTGCTCGCGTTGGCGGGCAAGGTCGGCCCAGTCCGGGCCTTGGAGCAGCGGTGAAAGCACTACCGGGGCCAGCGGGTGTTGCTCGAGCAACTGTTCCAGTTGTTGACGACGCGCGTGCTGCGGTCGGCTGCGCCAGTCCTCGCCTTGCCACTCCAGCAGGTCGTAAGCCTGCAAAACGACCGGCGCATCGCTTAGCAGCTTCTTGCCCAAGGTCTTGCGGCCCAGGCGCTGCTGCAACAGGGCAAACGGCTGTACGGCCAGTTCAGCCGCTGAGCTGCTGGGTTTCCATACCAGGATCTCGCCATCGAGGACCACACCGTCAGGTAGCGTCTGGGCCAGGCTGTGCAATTCGGGAAAGCGCTCGGTGACCAGTTCCTCGCCGCGCGACCAGACCCACAGCTGGCCCTCGCGCTTGACCACTTGGGCGCGAATACCGTCCCACTTCCATTCGATTTGCCACTCACTTGGCGGCCCGAGCAGTGCATCGAACTGTTCGCTTGGTGCTTGTAGCGGGTGGGCCAGGAAAAACGGGTAGGGCTGGCCGCCACGCTGGCTATGTTCATCGTCCGACTCTGCGGCGATCAGCTGTTGGTAGCTGGCTGCCGTGGGGCGGTGGCTGATGTCGGTGTAGCCGACCAGGCGCTGTGCCACGCGTTTGGCATCCAGCCCGGCCAGCTGCGCGAGCGCGCGGGTGACCAGCAGCTTCGATACGCCCACGCGAAAGCTGCCGGTGATGAGTTTCAGGCAAAGCATCAGGCTGGGGCGGTCCAGCTGTGCCCACAGCGGTGGCAGGCGTTGCTGGACCTCCTCGGCGGGCAGGCCCCGCAGTGGCAATAGATGGGCTTCGACCCAGTGGGCCAGGCCATCGTCGCCAGGGTGGTGACTTACTGGCACCAGCAGGGAAATAGTTTCGGCCAAGTCGCCAACGGCTTGGTAGCTTTCCTCGAACAGCCAGTCCGGCAGCCCCGCCAACGCGCCGGCCAGCTCCCGCAGCACGCGGGTAGGCACCAATTGGCGCGGGCGGCCACCGGCCAGGAAGTACACCGCCCAGGCGGCATCGGCAGCCGGGGCGGTAGTGAAGTAGGCGCGCAGGGCCTGCAGCTTGGCGGTGCTGGAAGTGGTCGCATCCAGCTGCAGGTACAGCTCGGCGAACGCTTTCATGCCAGTGACTCCGTGCTGACAGCGTCATCTTCCTCGCCGTATTCCGTCACGAAGGCGCGGGCATCAAGGCCTTGCTCGTTAAGGTAGCGCACCAGCACATTGACCGAGCCGTGGGTGACCATCACCCGTTGCGCGTCGGTTTGGCCGATGGCCCAGAGCAGGCCGGGCCAGTCGGCGTGGTCGGAAAGCACGAAGCCCCGGTCCACGCCACGCCGCCGGCGGGTGCCGCGCAGCAACATCCAGCCACTGGCGAAGGCATCGCTGTAGTCACCGAAACGGCGCATCCAGCTACTGCCGCTGGCTGACGGCGGCGCCAGCACCAGTGCCTGACGCAGCAGCGGGTCGTTGCGGGGGATGTCACCGGCATAGCGGGTTTCCGGCAGCTGGATACCGCCGTCGCGGTAAACCCGGTTGAGTGGCTCCACGGCGCCGTGCACAAGGATCGGGCCGATGCTGGCGTCCACGCCGTGCAGAATCCGCTGGGCCTTGCCAAAGGCGTAGCAGAACAGCACGCTGGCCTTGCCCTGTTCGCAGTTGGCCCGCCACCAGGCATTGATGGCAGCGAAGGTCTCACCCTGGCTAGGCCAGCGGTAAATCGGCAGGCCGAAGGTCGATTCGGTGATGAACGTGTGGCATGGCACCGGTTCGAACGGCGTGCAGGTGCCGTCGGGCTCTACTTTGTAGTCACCGGAGGCGACCCAGACTTCGCCCCGGTACTCCAGGCGCACTTGCGCCGAGCCCAGTACATGCCCGGCCGGGTGCAGGCTCAAGGTTACGCCATGGTGCAGCAGGCGTTCGCCATAGGGCAGGGTTTGCAGGTCGATGTCCTGGCCCAGGCGGCTGCGCAGGATGCCGGCGCCGGGGCTGGCGGTCAGATAATGGCCATTGCCGATGCGGGCGTGGTCGCCGTGGCCATGGGTAATCACAGCCCGGTCCACGGGCCGCCACGGGTCGATATAGAAATCACCGGGCGGGCAGTAAAGGCCTTCGGGGCGGGCGATGACGAGGTCCATGGCAGGGTGCTGGTTTGGAGTTACCAGTTAGGAGCCATGGCAAGGGAGCTAAGTTCGACCGGACATGATTGGCGGCTGCCATGCGGTTTTTGAAGGCGCGGGCTTGTAGCGCGAGGGGGCCGCTAAGCGGCCCTTCGCGACACAAGCCCGGCTGAGGCGGAGGTTACCTGCCTGGCACCAAGGTCAAACGCTGGTCGCCATACGCCCGGCCAAAGTTCTGCTGCTGCAGCGGTAGGCTCATGAAGCGCCCTTTGAACCAGGCATCCAGCCCGTCACTGTAATGCCCGCTGGCTGGGTTGCCGGACTGGCCACTACTGGTCAGCACCTGCAACGGCTCGGCCTGGCCGAAGTCGACGATCATGCGTGCCGACGCGGGCAGGCGGGTGTCGAAGTCGCTGCCCCAGGCGTATGGCGTCAGGGCCAGGGTCGTGAAGTCACCGCCAGCGGCCAGCGGCGAACGGCTGATGGCGTCGCCCAGGCCGTGATAGGTCGATGCCGGCCAGCGGTACTGGTGCAGCTTGCCCCACTGCCAGGCGCGGCGGTCGGCACCCAGTTGCGCGATGCCGGCATCTACCGCGCCCGCCAGGCTGCGAGCGAGGATGGCCGGCTTGTCTTCTTTCTGCGGGGTGCTGCGGTCATCCCAGAACGGGCTGTCGTCGCGGCCCAACAGGTGATCAGCCTGCGCCGAGAACGACAACCGCGCGTTGCTGACGAAGGCTTGCCAGGCTGGGCCGGATTCCGGGCCAAGGTCGTCGAGGAAGGTTTGCCGCGCCACTTCCTGGAGGAACAGTTCGTACAGCGCGGCATCGGCCGACACCGGGCTCAGGCGGCCATCGAAGGCCTTGAGCCGGGCCAGCGCGTCGCGGGCCTTGTCGCGCTGCGCAGCGGGCAGGGCGTCGATCGCTTGCTTGAGCGGCTGGGCCATGCCGGGGGCGTCGAACATTTGCTTGAGCTTTTCCGCCAGCAAGGTGACCTGATCGTTCTGCAGGGCCATGACGCTGCGGCTGTCGTGGCGGCCATTACCGGCCAGCTGGGCCAGGCGCTCGGCACGTTCGGGGTAATACCAGGTACTGGACAGCTGCATGCCATAGCCGCGCGGCAGGCTGCGTTGGTTGGCGTGGCCGAGCCAGCCGGCGGGCGGGTCTTGGTCGTAAGGGTGCAGCATTGGGTCGGCATAGCCATCCCAGTCATAGCGCCCGTCCCAACCCGGCGAGGGCAGCAGGCCCTGGCCTTCGCGGCGGTTGGGGTAACGGCCACTGACTTGCCAGCCGATGTGCTCGGGCTCGGCGAAGACGAAGTTGAGGGCGGCGGCGGTGACTTCGCGGGTACTGTCGAAGGCACGCTCCACGTTCTTGGCCCGGGTCAGGTCGAACAGCGCATCCAGGCTGCGGTCGCCCTTGAACTGCGGCAGGTTCAATGCCAGGCCCAGGCTGGTGTTGCCTGGCTGGGCCAGCAGGGTACCGTGGCGGGTGTCGTACATCACCTCGCGCAGTGGGCGCTGGCCGCGGACGAAGAAGGTTTCACTGCGGGCGCGGGCCGGCACCCATTTGCCGTCGGCCAGGTAGCTCAGCTGGCTGCCCTGTTGGCGCAGTTGCTCCAGGTACAGGTCCTGGTTGTCGGCCATGACTGCACTGCTGCTCCAAGCCAGCTTGCCGTTATAGCCGGCCAGCACGATCGGCAGGCCGGGCAACGACAGGCCGGCGACCTGGTACTTGCCGGTGTGGATTTGCACTGGGCTCAGGGCCCAGGCGGCGCGGCTGTCGCTGGCCAGCAGGCTCTTGCCACTGCGGCTGCGTTGTGGGGCCAAGGCCAGGTTGGCCGAGCCCGGGCTGCCCAGCAGGTCGAGGTCGGCCAGCTTCTGGCTGGCGGCAGTCAGGGCCGCTAGCCCCGGCAATTGGCTGGCCAGGTTCAGGCCCTTCAGCTTTTCTGCTTCGGCGGCGGCCAACGGTTCGTCCGGTGCACCGGGTAGCAGCCAGGCCAGCTTGTCGCTGCCGGCTTTTTGCGCCAGGGCCAGGGCGCTCAGTTCTTCTTGCACGTTCACCGACTGGCTGAACGCGTACAAGCTGAAGATCAGCGCCGAGTCTTCGGGCTTCCAGTATTCCGGGCGATAGCCGTTGCTGGCCAAGCCGGCCGGGAGCTTGTCGCGGTAGCGGAACAGATAGGCGTTGACCCCGCGGGCATACACTTCAAAAAAGCGCTTGAGCCGGGGCGACGCATCGGCGTACTGCTGGGCGGCGCTCTGCTTGAGGTTGGCTGCGCGCATCAGGCGGTCGATGTCCAGCGCATCGCTGCCGGCCAGTTCGGCCAGGCGGCCTTGGGCCAGCAGGCGCATGGCGACCATCTGCTCGATGCGGTCGCCGGCGTGCACGTAGCCCAAGCTGAACAGGGCATCATGGAAGCTGCTGCTTTCGATCAGCGGCGCGCCCATGGCATTGCGCCGTACCGAGACGTTCTGAGCCAGGCCTTTGAGCGGCTGTATGCCGCTGGTTGCAGGCACGCTGCCCTGGTAGCCGCCCGTCTGGCAGCCGGCCAGCCCGAGCATGCCGAGCAGCGTGGCAGCGGTTGCGAACCGCGGGCGGAAGGGAGAAAAGGCGGGGGCGGCCATGACAAGGGCTCCTGCAAGGCGTGGCGGGTTTGGAAAGGCGCTAAGGTAGTAAGCGCGTAGGCGCCGTGCAAGGTCCGCGGGCGCTTTATTTGCCCGCGCCGACTTAAACCTTGAAATGCTCGGCCACAGCGTCGGAAAAGTGTGTGCAGTTGATGCGCGCAAGGCGCTGATAGTCACGGCTGACGGCAAAGGCCGCACCTGGCATCAACAACACCTGGTGTTGTTCAAGGTTGTGCATGAACGGTTGCAGGTCGGCCAGATCGGGATGGTAGACCCACAGGAACATGCCGCCTTGGGGCGTTATGTCGAACTGCCAGCCACGCGCCAGCAAGGACTGCTGGGTTTGTGCCTGCTGGCGGATCAGGCGCTGCTGCACGTCCTTCATGTGCCGGGCATAGGTGCCGTCGGACAAGATGGTGTTGACGAAGCGTTCGCAAAACGCCGGCACGGCAACGCAGGTCAGTAGCTTCAGGCGTGTCAGCGGTTCTATCAGCGCTGTCGAGCAAGCGATGTAGCCCACGCGCAAGGAGGCGGACAGGCATTTGGAGAAGCTGCCGATGTAAATTACCCGCTCAAGGTTGTCCAGCTCGGCAAAGGTCTGCCGTACGCCTGGGCTGAAGTCACCGTACACGTCATCCTCGACCACGAAGAAGTCGTGCTCCACGGCCAGGCGCAACACGCTGAAGGCATTGTGCGGGGTGATGTTGCCGCCCGTCGGGTTGTGGAAGGTGCTGTTGCAGAAGAACGCCCTGACCTTGTGCTTGGCCAGGTGATTTTTCATGTCCTGAACATCCGGCCCATCGTGGCCGCGTCGTACCCCGACCACGTGGCCGCCGGCCAACTGGATCAGCTTGATCAGGTTGCCATTGCCGGGCTCGTCGACGAACACGTGATCGCCGGGTTTGATCAATAAACGCGCCACCAAGTCCAGCGCTTGCGTGGCGCCCAGCGTGGTCAGCAACTGGCTGGGCCGGGCATCGACACGGGTATGGCGCTTCAGGTGCACGCACAGCTGTTTGCGCATCGGCAGGTAGCCCTGGATGTCGCCATATTCCGCCAGCGAACTTTGCTCCAGCCGTGCCGTGCGCCGTATCGCCTTGGCCAGCAGTTCGGTATCACGCCAGGCCGGCGGCAGCCAGCCGCTACCCAGTTTGGTGTAGTGCTGGCCACCTTGCAGCAGCTTGAACAGTGGGTCGCCGGCCATGGGGGCGGGCGCATCTGCCGTGTCAGCATCGGCAGTGCCCGGTTGCTGGGTGTCATTGGCAACGTAGTAGCCACGGCCAGGGACGGCGGTTAACAGGCCCTCGCTGACCAGCCGGGCATAGCTGGAGACGACATCGTGATAACTGCAGTCGACCGCCGCCGTTAACTTGCGGATGGAAGGCATGCGCTGGCCGGGCAGCCACTCGCCGGTGGCGAGGCGCTGTTTCAACTGGTCGTGAAGGCGGTGCGGGCGCATGGCGGGTCCGGCAGCTGTTAGAAAAAACAGCCTAACAGTTAACCGGAAAGCGCGTCGACTGTTCGCATTCATCGGCGCGGCACGTGCCACCATGCACCCTGTCGGCACTTTTTGCGAGGCCGGAACCGCCCCGTCCACTTACTGTGAGCACCTGCCATGCCCAGCACACTTCCGCGGCGCACGTATCTGTATTTCACTGCGCAGTCGATCAACCTGACGACGGCAGTCATGTCGGTGACCATGGCGGCCATCGTCGGCGCCGCGCTGGCGCCCGCTGCCACCTGGTCCACGGTGCCCTACGGTTTTCAGTTTCTTTTTCTGATGCTGGCCACCTATCCGGTCTCCCGGCTGATGAGCCGCATTGGCCGCAAGCGGGCGTTCATGCTGGGCTCGATACCTTTGGCCGTGTCCGGCGTCAGCGGTTACCTGGCCGTACAGTACCAACACTTCCCAACCCTGGTGTTCAGCCATTCGGCGTTGGGTGTGTACATTGCGTTCGCCAACTTCAACCGCTTTGCGGCCACCGATAACCTGGCCCAGAGCCTGAAACCCAAAGCGCTTTCCCTGGTCGTGGCAGGCGGGGTTATCGCGGCCGTGGTCGGCCCAGCGCTCACTGAGTGGCTCCGCGACCTGGGTGGTTATCCGCTGTTTTCGCTGTGTTATGCCGCTTTTGTTGGGCTGGCGGTGTTGGCCTTGCTGATAGCGGCGTGCCTGCCTGGCGATGGCGCACAGGCCAGCCAGGAGCGTGCGGCCAAACCGCTTGGCACCCACGCGCAGCCGCTTAGCCCAGTGGTGGCCGTGGCCGTGGCAGTGGCCGCGCTGGGTTATGGGATCATGAATTTGCTGATGATCCAGGCGTCGATGCATATGAAACATATGCATGAGGACTTTTCCGATGTTCGCCTGGCGATTCAATGGCATGTGATAGCCATGTTTGCCCCGTCGTTCTTCACCGGTGCCATCATCCAGAGGCTCGGGATCAGGGCCACTATTTGCGCCGGCCTGGGCCTGTTGATCGTTTGCACGGCCATGAACATGTGGTCGCACAGCTACGCCATGATGACCTTGTCGCTGATCGCCCTCGGCTTGGGCTGGAACCTGACCTACGTGGGGGGCGGGGCGTTGTTGGCGCAAACGCTGCAAAACAGCCCGTCAGCGATGCAGATGCAGGGGAAAAACGATCTGGCCATTGCGGTGTTCGCCACCCTTGGCGCTTTCAGCCCGTCGCTGTTGCTGGGCACGGTCGGCTGGGGCGGCACCAATGCCATTTGCATGGGCCTGTGCATCGTGTTGCTCGTGGCAACTGCCGGGTTGCTGCAGCGCAAGGTAGCAGGGGCTGCCAGCGCCAGCTAGGCAAGCAGGCGCCGAATACGCACAGCGCGGCCCGGAGCCGGGACGCGCAGGTGCTGTTCAGGTCAGGCGCCGTGGCACTTCTTGAACTTTTTCTGGCTACCGCACGGGCATGGGTCGTTACGGCCAACATCCTTCAGGGCGTTGCGTACCGGCTCGTGGTGGCCGTGGTTGCAGTGCGGGCCATGTACATGGCCGTGATCGTGGTGGTGATCATGGTCATGATCGTGGTTGCAGTCAGGGCCATGGACGTGGGGTTGTTGGGACATTGCAGGGTTACTCCGGGTTGTAATCGCCGGGGATTATCTCACCACTGCGCGACAAGTGCAGGTCCCGATGGATGAGCAACCCGGTCGCCAGCTCGCCCTGCAGGTCGTAACGCAGCGGTTGCCCACTTTTCAGCAGCTTGGCCAGTGGTTTCAGGTGCTGCCACAGGTTGGTCCGGGCGGTAATCTTGAAGGTGCGTCGGGCATGCCCGCCCACACTGCGCCACACGCTGGCTTCATCCTCAACCAGCAGCAGGTCGTTGAGGCGGATGGCATAGGCCAGGCTGCGGATGAACAGGCGGCTGTCATTGGGGTTGTCGACCCGCAGGTGCAGCACGAACTCCTGCTCCAGCAACCGTGCCTTGACCGTCTCGACCTCGACCAGACGCACCTCGGGTTCGCGCCAATCATCGCCGCCCCAGCTGGCGCAGCCCGCCAGCAGCGCCAGCCCGGTCAGCAGCGTGCCGAGCAACAGTAGGCGGGTGTGGGCCATCATGTTCAGCTGCCCACGTAGCTGGCGCAGCACTTCTTGAACTTCTGGCCGCTGGCGCAGGGGCAGGGATCGTTGCGCCCGGCCTTCAGCCCAACCGTGGGGTCAATGAAGTACCAGCGCCCGGCATGCTGGACGAATGCCGAGCGCTCGCGGTGCTGATGGTCACCCTCCTGGTCGTGCCAACGGGCGGTGAAGGTGACAAAGCCATGCTCCGGCTGGCCGCCCAACACTTCGGCGTCTTCTACCTCCAGGCCCAGCCACGTGCTCTGGGCGCTCCAGGCGGCCATGGCCGCGCGGTCCAGGCCGGCTTGCTGGGCCGGCAGGGTGGTGGCCACCAGGTAGTCGACCAGGCCCAGCACATAGGCACTGTAGCGTGAGCGCATCAGTGTCTGGGCATCCGGGGCCGGGGTGCCGGCATGGAAATGCCCACAACAGGCGTCGAGCAGGTTGCCACTGCCACAAGGGCAGACCGAGACACTCATCATCACCACCAGTACTTGCCGAAGTTTTCAGGGTTGGCCCAAAACCTGGCATTGAGCCAGTCCGGTACCTGCTTGTAGTCATGTAGATCATAGGTGAACAGGCTCAATACCTGCTGGTCACGGCAGAATTTCTCGCTGGCCGACAGGGCCAGGGCAAAGAAATCGGTGTCTTGCCAGCCACAGGCGGGCAGGTCGGCCAACACCGCGACCCGGCTGGCATTGAGGTTGCGGATGCCGCCGAGCAGTTCCAGGCCGGTGCGCTTGGGCAGGTGCTCCAGGCAGTCCACCAGCACCGCCAGGTCAAAGCGCTGGGCTGCCAGGTCCGCTGGCAACGGGCCCGGGGCGGCAGTGGCGATGGTTACCTGGGGGTGTGCCTGGGCGAAGGCGTCCAGCGCTGGGAACCGTGTGCCCACCAGCAGCAGGCGTTGTGGGGTGAAGCGCTCAAGCAGCGCCGCCAGGGCCTGCTGTGGGGTGCGCTGGGAAAAACCGTCGGTCATTGCCAATCCTCTTTCAAGTCGTCCAAGACTAGCGGGCCGCAGCGTGCGGGCAAAGAGGCAGGTGACTGCGTCGTGGCTTATTGCTGGCAGGGATGGAATCAGCGGTCTTTACTCCCAGAGATCGGCCTTATGCCGATTCCCCCTAGGAGAAGCAATGAAATGAGCATAGTACGCACAGCGATACCCCTGGTACTGCTCACCAGTGTGTTGACTGGTTGTGCAGGTTTGCAAAAGACCGACTGGCCTAAATGTGCCGCCGTCGGGGGTGTAGGCGGCGCCGCGCTGGGCGCCATCGAAAGTTCCACCTGGGCAGGCTGGGGCGCATTGCTGGGCGGTGGCCTGGCGGCGGGCTATTGCTGGGCCCATGGCGATGGCGACGAAGATGGCGACGGCGTGCCGGACAGCCGTGACAAGTGCCCTGGCACGCCGCGCGGTGTGCAGGTCGATGCCAACGGTTGCCCGCCAGCGCCGGCGCCGGTAGTTGAGGAAGTGGTGGTGCAGAAGGAAGAAGTCATTGTCATCCGCGATGTGCACTTCGAGTTCGACTCGGCGCGCCTGACCGCCGCCGACAAGGAGCGCCTCAATACCATTGCCACCCGCCTGAAACAGGAAGCACCGTCCGCCCGCCTGAGCGTCAGTGGCCATACTGACAGCGTCGGCTCCGACAGCTATAACCAGAAACTGTCCGAGCGCCGTGCCCACTCGGTGACCGATTACCTGGTCGAGAGCGGTGTGCCGCGCAGCAGCTTCGTGTCGGTGGTCGGTGCGGGTGAAACCCAACCAGTGGCAGACAACGCCACGGCTGAAGGGCGTTCGATGAACCGCCGTACCGAGATCAAGATCCAGCGCTAGAGCGGCGTGCGCCCGTGCCTTGAGCAGTGGCACGGGTGCCTCTTCCTGCTGGTCGCGGCTAATGACACAGGAGCATCAGCATGCGTGTGACGTCGAAGGCGGCGCTGCCGCTGTTGGTAGCGGCCAGCCTGCTCGCAGGCTGTGCCACCCACAGTGATGGCAGCGCGCCCCTCAACCAAAGGACCTGGCCCCTCTGCAGCCTGCTCGGCGGCTTGGTCGGTGGCGGCTTGGGCGCCATCGAAAGTTCGACTTGGGCGGCTGGCGGCGGTGCCCTTGGTGCCATCGCCGGGGGGCTGATCTGTTTCGCCCAGGATGGTGACGAAGATAACGACGGCATTTTCGACCGCCGCGATCGTTGCCCCGATACCCCCGTTAACACCGCGGTCGACCACATGGGTTGCCCGTTGAAGCAATACCCGGCATCGATGCCGGCCACTGAAGCGCAACCTACGCCAGAGGTGATCATTCTCGATGACAACGGCGCGGTGATGTTCGCGTTCGATTCCGCCCAGCTTACCCCAGCGGCCCAGCAGCGCCTGCAAGGCTTGGTGGCGAAACTCGATTCACCGACGGTGGCCAAGGTCCGGGTAATCGGGCATACCGATAGCGTCGGCTCCGACAGCTATAACCAGGCCCTTTCCGAGCGCCGCGCCAGCAGCGTGGCCGAGTTCTTGATCGGCCAGGGGCTGGAGCCGGGCAAGGTCACCAGCCAGGGGCGCGGCGAGAGCGAACCGCTCACCGACAACGAAAGCGAGGAGGGCCGCGCGCGCAACCGACGGGTGGAGCTGCACCTCAACTGAGGGGGGCTGGTGCCTGCTTCGGCCTTGCATTTAGTGTGCGGCGCACGGCCCGCGTGTAGCGGCGGTCTCGCTATAACGACAATCCATAGGGGCGGAGTATGAAGTTCATCCTTGGTGTGGGCAAAGTCCTGACGGTCGTTTTCTGGGGGGTGGTGTTGTTCAATCAGTTGATGCCACAGCCCTTGCCCTTCAACCTGCTGATCAACGCGGCTGGCATCGCCTTGCTGAGCTTGCACCTGCTTGAGGTGCTGTTTTTCAATCGCAGCCTGCGCGGGCGCAGTCACCGCTGGTTCGATCGCTTGCAGATCCTGTTGACGGGTATCTTCCATGTCATGTCCATTCCCCGTGCGCAGGAGGCGCCCGCAGCCCGGCCCTGAAGCTGGCAGCGAGCTGATCCTGCAGCACCTGTGAAAAACGGTACTGGCCCTATGGCCGGCACGCCAGCGAGTGCCTATGGGCGCTGGTTTGCCGGCGACGGGGCCGGTGCAGGCAGCATCAGATCATCAGGCGCGAACTGGCCACTGCGACCACGGCCAGGCCCAGCAGCAGGTTGATCCCCACCATCCGCCGAATCCGCCCCAACACCGCCGCACCCGTCGGCCAGTCCTCGGCCTGCACCGCCGCCTTCAGTTCCGGCAGCAGCAGCGCTTGGATGCGCATGAACAGGGCGAACATGGCAATCCCCCCGCCAATCATCACCTGCACGTACTTTGGCGCGGTCTCGAAGCCGCTGAAGCGCATGTGCAACATGCCGATACCACTTATCGCCAAAATAGCCACGGCCAGCCAGACCCAGCCGAAGAAGCGTCGGAAAACTTCCACCCACAGGCGCAACCGCGCAGGCCCTTCAAGGGCTGCAACCGTTGCCGGGCGTAGCACCAGCCAAGCGAAGAACATGCCGCCGACCCATACCAGGGCAGCCAGAACATGCAGTGTGTAGGGCAGGGCAAAAGCGAGCATCCGGATCTCCATGCGGCATAAAGGGCAATAGCGGGGTATGATAGCCGCCCCATGCGAAACACTGAAAATATATCCAGCCCTCCGGGCGCCTGCAGACCATGATCAGCAACGAACTCAAAGCCACCATCCAAGGCGCCTATTCGCGTTTTCTCGAAGCCAAGAGCCTCAAACCGCGCTATGGCCAACGCCTGATGATTGCCGAAGTCGCCAAGGTGCTTGGTGACATCGCCTGCGACGATGAAGGCCGCCGTGCGGGCGAGCCTGCCGTGGTGGCAGTGGAAGCAGGCACCGGTACCGGTAAGACGGTGGCCTACAGCCTGGCAGCCATTCCGGCCGCCAAGGCCGCTGGCAAACGCCTGGTGATCGCCACCGCCACCGTGGCACTGCAAGAGCAAATCGTCTTCAAGGACCTGCCCGACCTGATGCGCAACAGCGGGCTCAACTTCAGCTTCGCCCTGGCTAAGGGCCGCGGTCGCTACCTGTGCCTGTCCAAGCTCGACATCCTGCTGCAGGAGGGCCATGCGCAGTCGGCCACTGCCCAGCTGTTCGAGGAAGAAGGCTTCCGTATCGAGGTCGACGAGCGCAGCCAAAAGCTGTTCAACAGCATGATCGAGAAGCTTGCCGGCAACCGCTGGGACGGTGACCGCGACAGCTGGCCCGAAGCCCTGGAAGACCAGGACTGGGCACGCTTGACCACCGACCACAGCCAATGCACGGGCCGTCACTGCCCGAACTTCCAGCAGTGTGTGTTCTACAAGGCCCGTGAAGGCATGGGCAAAGTCGACGTGATCGTCACCAACCACGACATGGTGCTGGCCGACCTGGCCCTGGGCGGCGGTGCTGTTTTGCCGGACCCACGTGACACCATGTACGTGTTCGATGAAGGCCACCACTTGCCAGACAAGGCCATCGGCCATTTTGCCCACTATTCACGCCTGCGCTCCACCGCCGACTGGCTGGAGCAGACCGCCAAGAACCTGACCAAGCTGCTGGCGCAGCACCCGCTGCCCGGTGACCTGGGCAAGTACATCGAGCAGGTGCCGGAGCTTGCGCGGGAAGTGCGCACCCAGCAGCAGTTCATGTTCACCCTGTGCGAGCAAATTGCCGACTTCCGCCCCAGCGAGGACACCGAAGGCCGTGAGCGCCCCCGCTACCGCTTTGAAGGTGGCGTGGTGCCGGAGCAAATCCGCGAAGTGGGTATCGAGCTGAAAAAGGGCTTTGCCCGGCTCAACGACCTGTTCACCCGCCTGGCCGACTTGCTCAAAGAAGGCATGGACGGTGAGGTCAGCATCGGTATCGCCAGCCACCAGGCCGAAGAGTGGTACCCGCTGTTCGGCAGCTTGGTTACTCGTGCCCAGGGTAACTGGGAGCTGTGGGCTGCCTTTACTGCCGAAGACCCGGAAGACAGCCCGCCCATGGCCCGCTGGCTGACCTTGGCCGAAAGTGGGGCGCTGTTCGACATCGAAGTCAACGCCAGCCCCATCCTGGCTGCCGAAATGCTTCGCCGTAGCCTGTGGAACGTGGCCCACGGCGCGCTGGTGACGTCAGCAACGCTGACCGCGCTGGGTAAGTTCGACCGCTTCCGCATGCGCTCGGGGTTGCCGCGTGACGCGGTCACTTGTGTGGTGCCCAGCCCCTTCGTGCATGGCGATGCCGGCCTGCTGCGGGTCCCCGACCTCAAGGCCGACCCGCGCGACGCGGCGGCGCACACCGCAGCGATCATCCGCGAGTTGCCGAACATCGTCGAAGATGCCCGCGGCGCGCTGGTGCTGTTCTCCTCGCGCAAGCAGATGCAGGAGGTGTTCGATGGCCTGGACCGTGACTGGCGCAAGCTGGTGCTGATCCAGGGCAACCTGTCCAAGCAGGAAACCCTGAACAAGCACAAGGCGCGGGTCGATGATGGCCAGCACAGCGTGCTGTTTGGCTTGGCCAGCTTTGCCGAGGGGGTCGACCTGCCGGGTGCCTACTGCGAACACGTAGTGATTGCCAAGATTCCCTTCGCCGTGCCCGATGACCCGGTCGAGGCCGCACTGGCGGAATGGATCGAGGCCCGCGGTGGTAACCCGTTCATGGAAATTGCCGTGCCCGATGCCTCGCTGAAGCTGATCCAGGCCTGCGGTCGCCTGCTGCGTACCGAGCAGGATCGCGGCGTCATCACGTTGCTGGACCGGCGCCTGGTCACCCAACGCTACGGCAAGGCTATTCTCAATGCGCTGCCGCCGTTCCGGCGGGAGATTTCCTGACTGCCGGAGCACTTGCTCCGGCGCGTTGTCCATTACTCAGTCTTGGGCCATGAGGGCCCTGAAGGAGAGCCCCAGCCTTATGGTCCGCCGCGCCTTGCCCGCCGTTTTCGCCCTGTTGTTCAGCTCGCACTTGTTGGCTGGGCAGCAGACGCTGTTCAGCTTCGTGCGCCCGGCCTCGGTGGTCAATGTGGTGACCGAGGACGCCAGCATGCCGCAGTACAACGCGGAGCAGACAGCCGAGGGCGAAGTGTTGCGGCGCGTGGTGTTCAACCCGGCCCAGCTGCCGACCCTGCGCTTGAGCCCGCAAAGCGGTGTGTGGGACTGGTCTACCGGGCAGTTTCTGACCTTGCGCCTGCAAAGCGCAATGGATTGGGCGCTGACGGTGGATGTCACGGTGCTGGGCAGCGATGGCCGCAAGTTGACCAGTCGTATCGACTTGCCGGCTGGCCCCGCACAGACGGTCATGGTGCCGCTTACGGCCCGTTCGCCGCTGAGCCAGGGCATGCGCGCCGGCCCGCCCATGCCTTGGAGCTACGGCGGCCAGCGCCTGTTGCTAACCAGCAGCGCCGGGGCGGTGGACCTCAAGCAGGTGGCGTCGGTCAGCTTGAGTATTCCCAGCCCCAAAGTGGCGCAGAACCTGCTGATTGAGCGGGTGGGCATCCAGGACGACGACCAGGCCTATCAGGCGGCCTACCACGAGCTGATCGATGCCTACGGCCAGTCCACGCGCGGGCATTGGCCAGAGAAGGTCGCCAATGACCAGCAACTCAAGGCCGCCGATGCGCAAGAACAGCAACAGCTCAAGGGTTGGTTGGCCGAACGTGGCAAGCAACCACTGGACAGCTATGGCGGCCTGCTGGCCGGGCCGGCATTCGAGGCCAAGGGCTTCTTCCGCACCGAAAAGCGTAACGGCCGCTGGTACCTGATAACGCCGGATGGGCACCCGTTCTATTCCCTGGGTGTGAATGCCGTGGCCGCAGATGGCGGGCGTACCTATGTGGCCGGGCGTGAGGGCATGTTCAAAGCCTTGCCGGGTGACAGCGATGCCCTGGCCGCGTTCTATGGCGAAGGCAACAACGACGATGGCAATGCTTCGTCGCAAGGGCGCAACTTCAAACAGGGGCGCTGGTTCGACTTCTATGCCGCCAATGTGCAGCGCACCTATGGCAAACCCTGCCCGCCCGCGGTAGAGGGGCAGCCGGCCACCTGCCCTCCGCTGGTGCTGGATGCCGCCCGCTGGCAAACACATGCGCTTGATCGCCTGCAGGCCTGGGGTTTCAATACGGTCGGCAACTGGAGCGAGCCGGCCCTGGGCCAGGCCAAGCGCATACCGTATACCTTGCCACTGTCGATCGTCGGCGATTACGCCAGCATCAGTACGGGTATGGACTGGTGGGGCAGCATGCCCGACCCGTTCGACCCACGGTTTGCCATGGCTACCGAGCGCGCGGTGGCGATTGCCGCCCGTGATCACCGTGACGACCCGTGGCTGATTGGCTATTTCGCCGACAACGAGCTGGCCTGGGCTGCCCCGGGTGACGATCCCAAGGCGCGTTACGGCCTGGCCTACGGCACCTTGCGCCTGACCACCGATGTGCCGGCCAAGCGTGCTTTCCTCAAGCAGTTGCGTGACAAGTACCGTAACCAGGAGGGGTTATCCAAGGCCTGGGGCATCGAGCTGGCGGCATGGGAGCTGATGGAAGACCCGGGCTTCGAAGCGCCGCTGCCGAACCCGGAACACCCGGAAATCGAGCGTGACTACCAGTACTTCCAGCAAGTTTTTGCCGACACCTACTTCAAGACCATTGCCGATTCGTTGAAGTGGCATGCGCCCAATCACCTGCTGTTGGGCGGTCGCTATGCGGTCAGCACGCCGGAGGCAGTCAAGGCCTGCGCCGAGTTCTGCGATGTGCTCAGTTTCAACTTCTATACCCTGAAACCGCAGGACGGCTACGACTTCGCGCGCCTGGGTGAGTTGGACAAACCGGTGCTGGTGTCCGAGTTCCAGTTCGGCTCGCGTGATCGCGGGCCGTTCTGGCCGGGGCCGGTGGAAGTGGCGCGGGAAGAAGACCGTGGCCCCGCCTACGGCAACTTTCTCAAGGCGGCATTGGCACAGCCAGTAATTGTGGGCGCGCACTGGTTCCAGTACCTCGACCAGCCGGCCAGCGGGCGCCTGCTCGATGGCGAAAATGGTCACCTGGGGTTGGTGGCGATTACCGATATGCCATATCCGGGGTTTGTTGACGCGGTGCGCAAGAGCAATTTGCAGGCAATGAGCCAGCTGCGCGCCCAGCTGGAAGAGCCGACTCCTTAGCACCGTTCGTCGTCACCACCTAGCCCAAGCCAGTTTGCAAAACGCCAAACTACTGAAACAATGCACGCCATTTTTGAATATGGTCGTACGGAGAACAGCGGGTGCAGATCCAGGGTCACTATGAGCTGAAGTTCGAAGCAGTGCGCGAAGCCTTCGCCGCGCTGTTCGAGGATCCGCAGGAGCGTGGTGCGGCGCTGTGCATCCAGGTCGGTGGCGAAACCGTCGTGGACCTGTGGGCCGGCAGTGCCGACAAGGACCGCCAGCAGGCTTGGCACAGTGACACCATCGCTAACTTGTTCTCCTGCACCAAAACCTTCACTGCTGTCACTGCACTGCAGCTGGTCGGCGAGGGCAAGCTGGCCCTGGACGCCCCGGTCGCCAACTATTGGCCCGAATTCGCTCAGGCCGGTAAACAGTCGATCACCCTGCGCCAACTGCTCAGCCACCGCGCCGGCTTGCCGGCTATTCGTCAGCTGCTGCCGGCCGAAGCCTTGTATGACTGGCAGGCCATGGTCGATGCGCTGGCTGCGGAAACGCCTTGGTGGACACCCGGCAGCGAACATGGCTATGCCGCCATCACCTACGGCTGGCTGATTGGCGAGCTGATCCGCCGCGCCGATGGCCGTAGCCCTGGCGACTCGATCGTGGCCCGCACTGCGCGGCCGCTGGGTTTGGATTTTCATGTCGGCCTGGCGGACGATGAGTTTCATCGCGTGGCGCATATCGCCCGCGGCAAGGGCAACGTGGGTGACGCTGCCGCGCAGCGCTTGCTGCAGGTGACCCTGCGCGAGCCCGAGGCGCTGTCGACCCGTGCCTTTACCAACCCGCCGGCAATTTTGACCAGTACCAACAAGCCGGAATGGCGGCGCATGCAGCAGCCAGCGGCCAACGGCCACGGCAACGCGCGCAGCCTGGCGGGCTTTTATGCCGGGTTGCTGGACGGCAGCCTGCTCGAATCCGAACTGCTCGATGAGCTGACGCGCGAGCACAGCCTAGGCCAGGATCGCACTTTGCTCACTCAGACCCGTTTTGGCCTGGGTTGCATGCTCGACCAGCCCGCCGTGGCCAATGCCACCTTCGGTCTTGGCGCGCGCGCTTTCGGCCACCCCGGCGCCGGTGGTTCAGTCGGTTTCGCCGACCCGGAGCACGATGTGGCCTTCGGTTTCGTGGTCAATACCCTCGGGCCGTATGTGCTCATGGACCCACGAGCCCAACAACTGGTACGTGTCCTTGCCAGTTGCCTTTGATCGGGTAATGCGGGTATTGCCGCCCCCCTTTGACTATCCTGAATGCCAACGCACTGCAGTGAGTTGGTAAAATTTCTTTCTATTTCATGGTGTATCGCTGATGTCTTCACATAAAACCTTAGCACTCGCCCTGTGCCTGACCGCCGTTACCGGCTGCGCCAGCCACAATTCGGGAGGCTCCAAGGAAGGCAGCTCCAGCTGGTGGCCTTTCGGTTCGGACAAGGTTGCCGAACAGGAAGTGAAGGCAGCCGTCAGCGAAAAAGTGGTCAAGGCTGATGCCAAGTCTGAAAGCGCCAGTCATTGGTGGTGGCCGTTTGGCGGTGACGACAAGCAAGCCAAGGGACCGGTCGTGCCGAAGATCGACCAGAAAGCTACCCAGGCCTGGTTGGACGAATATGAGCCCAAGCTGCGTGAGGCGATCAAAGACAGCAAGCTGGAGCTGGAGCGCCGCGACAACGTGCTGGCCGTGACCATCCCGGTGGACAGCTCGTACAACCCGGATCGCCCGAACATGCTGCTGCCGATGACCCTGGGCCCGATCACCCGCGTGGCTAAAACCGTCGAAGGCGATAGCAAGACTGCCGTGCTGGTGCTTGGCCATGCCGACAGCAGCGGTGCCGCAGCCGCCAACCAGAAGCTCAGCCTGGAGCGCGCCGCTTCGGTATCGGCCATCTTCCGTCTCAGCGGCTTGCAGCGTGACCGCCTGACCCTCAAAGGCATGGGCTCGGTAATGCCGCGCGCCGCCAACGACAGCGCCGAAGGCCGTGCCCTGAACCGCCGTGTTGAAATGCTGCTGACGCCGCAGAACACCATGGTCGCACTGCTGGCCAAGTACCAGCAGGCTGCCCCGGCACCGGCTCCGATGGTGGCGGTGCAGGACGCCAAGGCGCCAGTTGCCAAGGCTACCGACAGCAAGCCAGCGGCCAAGGCAGCGGCGAAGAAACCTGCCGGCAATGCCAAGGCCTCTGCCAAGGCGCCAGCCAAGACCACGGCCAAGAAAAAAACCGCGCCGGCCAAGCCCGCCGCCAAGAAAGCTACCGCTGACAAGAAAGTAGCTGCCAATAGCCCTGCGAAGACCAACTGATCGTCAAGGAACGCAGCAATGACCCAATCCCTGGCCGATATGCGCCGCGACTACACCCGTGATGGCTTGGCCGAAGCCCAGGCCCCGGGGGAGCCGTTCGCCCTGTTCCACCAGTGGTTCGCCGATGCGGTGAAAACCGAGCAGGTACCGGTGGAAGCCAACGCCATGACCCTCGCTACTGTCGATGGCGAGGGCCGCCCGCACTGCCGCATCTTGCTGCTGAAGGGGCTCGATGAGCGGGGTTTTACCTTCTTCACCAACTATGACAGCGCCAAGGGCCAGCAGCTGCTGGCCAACCCTTTCGCTGCCATGACCTTCTTCTGGCCGGCGCTGGAGCGTCAGGTGCGTATTGAAGGGCGGGTGGAAAAGGTTACGGCGCAGGAGTCGGACGCCTACTACCAGGTACGCCCACTGGGCAGCCGGCTGGGCGCCTGGGCTTCGCCACAGAGCCAGGTGATTGCTGGGCGCGAAGAGTTGGAGGGCCTGGTCAAGGCCACCGAGGCGCGCTTTTCCGATACCCAGCCGCATTGCCCGGAACACTGGGGCGGGTACCGTTTGCTGCCTGAGCGCATCGAGTTCTGGCAGGGGCGGGCTAGCCGCTTGCATGACCGCTTGAACTACCGGCTGGTCGATGGGCAATGGCTGCGAGAGCGGCTGGCGCCCTGAGCTCGCTGGGGCCGCATAGCGGCCCCAGCCGTCTCCAAGGTTACCCCGGATACCCCGCCGCCTCCCGCTCCAACCACCCCGCCAGTTGCTTACGCCCTACCTTTTCCTCACGCGCCTGCGCCAGCCTTTCCAGCATATACGCCCGCTTCCCAGGGTCCGCGCCAGCCATAGACAGCGCCAAGTCACGGTCCATCCAGCGGCGCATGCGCACATACAGCCACCAATGGAAGTACAGCCCCGCAACGGTGGTGACCACGACGATGAAGTAATCCATGGTTATCCTTGGTCTCACTTGAAAGGCCTCGGCACAGCCACACAGGCTGTACCCCGGCTGAATGAAAACAATTTTATTACGTTTGTACCGTGACAGCCGTCAACGTGCAGCGTCTAATGAGCACCTGACTTTTGGAGACTTTACCCATGCGTAAATCCGCTTTGCTGGTGGCGACCTTTACCACCATGTCGCTGTTGCTGAGTGGCTGTGCTTCGAGCCTGACCGGTGACAGCTACTCCCGTGATGAGGCCCGCCGCGTGCAAACCGTGCGCATGGGCACTATCGAATCCCTGCGCCCGGTCAAGATCGAGGGCACCAAGACCCCAATCGGTGGTGGTGCTGGCGCCATCGTTGGTGGTGTGGCAGGCAGCGCCGTGGGCGGTGGCCGTGGCAGCATCGTTGCCGCCGTGATCGGTGCCGTGGCCGGTGGCCTGGCGGGTTCGGCAGCCGAAGAAGGCCTGACCCGCACCCAAGGTGTCGAAATCACTGTGCGTGAGGACGATGGCAGCATGCGTGCCTATGTGCAGGCCGTGCAGGAAAACGAGATTTTCCGCGTTGGCGACCGCGTACGCATCATGACCGTCGATGGTACCAGCCGCGTCGCGCACTGACCGTAGCGCAACAAAACAAAACCCCGACTTGGCTACTCGCCAGTCGGGGTTTTTTCATGTGGCAGCTGCATCAGCCGATGTTGGCTTTACGGCTGGCCATGGCGGTTACCGCATAGCCGATCACCGCGGCGAAGAACGAACCGGTGAGAATGCCCATGCGGTCCATGCCAGCATACTCACTGCTACCCGGTACAAAGGCCAGTGAGCCAACGAACAGGCTCATGGTGAAGCCGATACCACAAAGTATCGCCACCCCCAGCACTTGCCCCCAACTGGCGCCGGCAGGCAATGCGGCCAGGCGCAGTTTGATCGCCACCCAGGTCAAGCCAAACACGCCCACGGTCTTGCCCAGCAGCAACCCGACGGCGATGCCCAGGGGAACCGGATGGGTGAAGCTGTCTACGCTCATGCCCGCCAGCGATACACCGGCATTGGCGAATGCGAACAACGGCAGGATGGCGTACGCCACCCAAGGGTGCAGGGCGTGTTCCAGGGCGAGTAAAGGCGAGCGTTCGGCATGGCGAGTGCGCAACGGGATGCACAAGGCCAGGGCAACGCCGGCCAGGGTCGCGTGGACACCGCTCTTGAGCACGCACACCCAGAGGATCAGGCCAACCACCATGTATGGCCCAAGCTTGACCACGCCTAGCCGGTTCATTGCCACCAGCACCACCAGGCAGGCGGCGGCCAGCAGCAACGACACGCTGGACAGGGTGCCCGAGTAGAACAGGGCAATGACGATGATCGCACCCAGGTCGTCGATGATCGCCAGGGTCATCAGGAACAGTTTCAGCGACACCGGCACGCGCTTGCCCAGTAGCGCCAGTACGCCGAGGGCAAAGGCGATGTCGGTAGCGGTGGGAATCGCCCAGCCGGCCACAGCAGCCGGGTTGTCACGGTTGATGAACCAGTAGATCAGTGCCGGTATTACCATGCCGCCGACGGCAGCGGTGGCAGGCAGGATCACCTGGGATGGCTTGGACAGGTGGCCGTCGACCACCTCGCGCTTGACCTCCAGGCCAATGAGCAGGAAGAACAAGGCCATCAGGCCGTCGTTGATCCACAGCAGCAGTGGCTTGGCGATGTTCAGCGCGCCGACCTGCACGGCAACGGGGACGTCGAGTAGGCCGCTGTACAGGTAGGACAGCGGCGAGTTGTTGATGACCAGGGCCAGGATGGCCGCCGCGATCAACAGCAGGCCGCTGGCGGCTTCGAGCTGGAAGAAACGGGTGAACAGGCTACGCACGGGCTATAGGCTCTCCATGAGCAGTTTACGAATGGAACGGGCGTACACCCTAGCCTGTGGCGATATGCTTTCAAACAAAAACTATATTCGTTTTTGTTATATGGTGTTGCAGGTAGGCTTGGGGGAAGCCTAGATGCAAATTGGCAAGGGCGGTGGAAGGACAGTCTGATGTTTGGGGCGGATGTTTCTGAAGGCTGTTCGGCCCTGTTCGCGGGTACCCCGCTCCTACAGCGACCGCACGCGGTAATGTAGGAGCGGGTTTACCCGCGAAAGGGCCCTGACAGGTAATACAAAATTACCGGCCGAGCATATCCCGCGCCACTGCCTCGGCAATGCGAATCCCATCGACCCCTGCGGACAGGATCCCGCCGGCATATCCCGCCCCTTCACCCGCCGGGAACAGCCCCTTCAGGTTCAGGCTCTGGTAGTCCTCACCACGGGTAATCCGCAGCGGCGACGAGGTGCGTGTCTCGATCCCGGTCAACACCGCATCATGCAGGTTGTAGCCCTTGATCTGCCGGTCGAACGCTGGCAGCGCCTCGCGGATGGCCTCGATGGCGAAGTCCGGCAAGCTCGGTGCCAGGTCGCCCAAGGTCACGCCTGGCTTGTAGGAGGGCTCGACACTGCCCAGCGCGGTTGACGGCCGGCCAGCGACGAAGTCGCCCACCAGCTGCGCCGGGGCTTGGTAGTTGCTGCCGCCCATCACATAGGCGTGGGCCTCCAGGCGCTCCTGCAGTTCAATGCCGGCCAACGGGCCGCCCGGGTAGTCGCGCTCGGGGTCGATGCCGACGACGATACCGGAGTTGGCATTACGCTCGTTACGCGAGTACTGGCTCATGCCGTTAGTCACCACCCGGCCTGGCTCGCTGGTGGCGGCGACCACGGTGCCGCCTGGGCACATGCAGAAGCTGTACACCGAACGACCGTTCTTGGCGTGGTACACCAACTTGTAGTCGGCGGCGCCGAGTTTCGGGTGGCCGGCGTACTTGCCCAGGCGCGCCTTGTCGATCAGCGTTTGCGGGTGCTCGATACGGAAGCCGACCGAGAACGGCTTGGCTTCCATGTACACACCCTTGGCGTGCAGCATGCGGAAGGTGTCACGGGCGCTGTGGCCCAGGGCCAATACCACATGGCGCGAGTGCAGCTGTTCGCCGCTCTCCAGTACAACGCCGGTCAATTGGTCGCCTTCGATCAGCAGGTCGGTGACCTTCTCCTGGAAGCGCACTTCGGCACCGAGGGCGATCATGTCCTGGCGCATCTGTTCGACCATGCCGGTCAGGCGGAAGGTACCGATGTGCGGTTTGTTGATGTACAGGATCTCGTCCGGCGCGCCGGCCTTGACGAACTCTTCCAGCACTTTTCGGCCATGGTGCTGCGGGTCCTTGATCTGGCTGTACAGCTTGCCGTCGGAGAAGGTACCGGCGCCGCCTTCGCCAAACTGCACGTTGGACTCGGGGTTGAGCACGCTTTTGCGCCACAGGCCCCAGGTGTCCTTGGTGCGCTGACGCACTTCCTTGCCGCGTTCGAGGACGATCGGCTTGAAGCCCATTTGTGCCAGCAACAGGCCGGCGAAGATCCCGCACGGGCCGAAGCCGACCACGATCGGGCGCTCCTGCAGGTCGGCCGGGGCCTGGCCGACATACTTGTAGGTTACGTCTGGGGCCGGCCCAATGTTGCGATCGTCGGCGAACTTGCCAAGCAGCTCGGCTTCGTTGCTGGCTT
Source organism: Pseudomonas sp. Leaf58 (assembly GCF_003627215.1). Lineage (NCBI taxonomy): Bacteria > Pseudomonadati > Pseudomonadota > Gammaproteobacteria > Pseudomonadales > Pseudomonadaceae > Pseudomonas > Pseudomonas sp. Leaf58. The sequence continues at coordinate 4,174,280 of NZ_CP032677.1, read as the reverse complement.
CCAGGTCGATGGTGTAGATGAACAGCAGTTCGCTGTTCTTCTTGCGCGCATCGTAGCTGCGCTTGAACAGGTTGAAGCTGAGCAGTTGCTCGTCGCGGATGCCCAGGCGCTGGACAATGGCTTCACGCAGCGCTTCGTCGGGATGGTCCAGGGGCAGCTTCAGTTCGGTGATTCGTAGCATGGCAGGGTCCAGTATCCCGGCCATGGGCGGCCGGCGGCTTTACACAAACCGCCAAGTATAAGCTGTTAGCCGCCCGGACTGGCAGGATAAAAGCACCCGGCGATCAGTTGTCGCGTGCGCCGCCGTAGTAGCCGCAACCCTTGAGGGTCTGGCCGTCGATGCGCATTTCGGCGCGCAGGTGGCGCACTGCGCCGGTCGCGCTGTCGACGCAGCGCTGCGGTGCGACCCACAGTTCCACGTGTTGGCCGTTGGCTTCGCTGGTGAGGGTCAGGCCACCACCGGGGACTTCTTCTTCAAGGAAAGGTAGCGGCAGCGCCGGTTTGCCGACGCGGTTGAGTACCATGCCCTTGCCGCTGGCCTTGATGTCCCATTCGGGCTCATGGCCGCCGGCGCGCAGGGTAAGCTGCTTGAAGTTAGGGTCATCGCAGGCGCGGGTAGAGGGTTCCAGGCGGTACAGACGGCTGACTTCCAGCAGGCCGTCGTTGTCCGCCTGCTTGCTGCCGGTGAGGCGCCCGCGAACGTCGGCGAACAGCTTGGAGCCTGCGTCCTTGGCCAGGTTAGCGGACTCTTGAAGGATGCCAGTGGCAGCAACGTCATTGATCACGAAGTGGCGGCTTTCACCGCACGGTTTGAACAGCAGGCGGCCGCCACCGGCGCTCAGTTCACCCTGCATGCGCGTGGTGCCGATGTTCGGGTCACGTGGCTGTTCGGCCAGCAGCTGGCAGCCAGCGAACAGCGGCAGCAAAGTGGTGAGCAGCAGGGTAGGGGTGAGGCGCATGGGGCGGGCTCCGGGAAATCTTTGCCAAAGAGCCGGCCACGATACACCTCCTACGGGCAGAAAAAAGGGCCCGAAGGCCCTTTTTCAATCAACCGCCCAGGTACGCGTCGCGCACCTTCGGGTCGGTCAGCAGTGCTTCACCGGTGCCCTGCATCACCACCCGGCCGTTCTCCAGTACATAAGCCCGGTCGGCAACCTTCAGCGCCTGGTTGGCGTTCTGCTCCACCAGGAACACCGTTACGCCATCACGGCGCAGCTGTTCGATAATGTCGAAGATCTGCTGGATGATGATTGGCGCCAGGCCCAGCGAAGGCTCGTCAAGCAGCAGTAGCTTGGGCTTGCTCATCAACGCCCGGCCAATGGCGAGCATCTGTTGCTCGCCACCGGACATGGTGCCGCCACGCTGGATATAACGCTCCTTCAGACGCGGGAACAGCTGCAAAACCTTATCCAACTGCTCCTGGTAGTCGCCCTTGTCGGTGAAAAAACCACCCATCGCCAGGTTTTCCTCGACGGTCAGGCGGGAGAACACCCGGCGGCCTTCGGGGACCACGGCGATGCTCTTGCGCATGATGTGCGAGGACGGCTGGCCAACCAGTTCTTCACCCAGGTACTTGATGCTGCCGCTGTGTGCCTGCGGCGAGCCGCACAGGGTCATGAGCAAGGTCGACTTGCCGGCGCCGTTGGCGCCGATCAAGGTAACGATCTCGCCTTGGTTGATCTCCACGTTGACGCTGTGCAGCGCCTGGATCTTGCCGTAGAAGGTGGAAACGTTCTCGAACTTCAGCATTTACGCTTCCCCCAGGTAGGCTTTGATCACATCAGGGTTGTCGCGGATTTCTTCCGGCGTGCCGTGGGCCAGGGGGGTGCCCTGGTTGATCACCACGATATGGTCGGAAATGCTCATCACCAGCTTCATGTCGTGCTCGATCAGCAGCACGGTGACGTTATGCGACTCACGCAGGTAGGCGATCAGTGCCTTGAGGTCTTCGGTTTCCTTCGGGTTCAGGCCCGCTGCCGGTTCGTCGAGCATGATGATGCGCGGCTGGGTCATCATGCAGCGGGCGATTTCCAGGCGGCGCTGCTGGCCGTAAGCAAGGGTGCCGGCGGTACGGTTGGCGAACTCGGTCAGGTTGACCTTTTCCAACCAGTACTGCGCGCGCTCCATGGCCTCCTTCTCGCTGCGGCGGAAGCTCGGGGTCTTGAACAGGCCGGCGAAGAAGTTGGTGTTGAGGTGGCGGTGCTGAGCGATCAGCAGATTTTCCAGCGCGGTCATTTCCTTGAACAGGCGCACGTTCTGGAAGGTGCGCACCACGCCCTTGCGGGCGATCTGGTGGCCGGCCAGGCCCTGGATCGGTTGGCCATCGAGCAGGATGGTGCCGCCGCTGGGCTTGTAGAAGCCGGTCAGGCAGTTGAACACCGTGGTCTTGCCCGCACCGTTCGGGCCGATCAGCGCCACCACCTGTTTTTCCTTGACGGTCAGGGCTACGCCGTTGACCGCCAACAAGCCGCCGAAGCGCATGCTCAGGCCGCTGACTTGCAGAATTTCGCGGCTCATCGACGCAGCTCCATGTGTGGACGTTGCATAGGCAGCAGGCCCTGCGGACGCCAGATCATCATCAACACCATCAGCGCACCGAACATCAACATGCGGTATTCGCTGAACTCACGCATCAGCTCGGGCAGCAGGATCATCACGATGGCCGCGAGAATCACGCCCAGTTGTGAGCCCATGCCGCCAAGCACGACGATGGCGAGGATGATCGCCGACTCGATGAAGGTGAACGACTCCGGCGTCACCAGGCCTTGGCGCGCGGCGAAGAAGCTGCCGGCGAAACCGGCGAAGCAGGCCCCCAGGGTGAATGCCGACAGCTTGATCACGGTCGGGTTCAGGCCCAGTGCGCGGCAGGCGATTTCGTCTTCGCGCAGGGCTTCCCAGGCGCGGCCAATTGGCATACGCAGCAGGCGGTTGATCACGAACAGCGCCAGCAGGGCCAGCAACAGGGCCACCAGGTAGAGGAAGATGACCTTGTTGATCGAGTTGTATTCCAGCCCGAAGAACTCATGGAAGGTCTGCATGCCCTCGGCGGCACGGCGTTCGAAGGTCAAGCCGAAAAGCTCTGGCTTGGGGATGTTGCTGATGCCGTTGGGGCCGCCGGTCCAGTCGGTGAGGTTACGCAGGAACAGGCGGATGATCTCGCCGAAGCCGAGGGTCACGATCGCCAGGTAGTCACCACGCAGGCGCAGCACCGGGAAGCCGAGCAGGAAGCCGAAGGTGGCGGCCATCAGGCCGGCGATCGGCAGGCACACCCAGAAGCTCCAGCCCAAGTAGTGCGAGAGCATCGCGTAGCTGTAGGCGCCGACGGCATAGAAGCCCACGTAGCCCAGGTCGAGCAGGCCCGCCAGGCCGACCACGATGTTCAGGCCCAGGCCCAGCAACACGTAGATCAGGATCAGCGTGGCAATGTCGACCGCGCCGCGTGAACCGAAGAACGGCCACACCAGTGCAGCGATGATCAGGCCCAGGATCACGTAGCGCTGGGTCTTCGGCAGGGTCAGGTAGTTGCTGACGGCCGGCGGGATCAGCTTGCGATCCGAACGGCGGCCCATCACCGCACTCCACTGCTTGTCGAACAGCACGCGCAAGAACATCAGCACCGAACACACGGCGATGATGCTGATGGTGAACGAACCCTGGCTGTGCACGACCAGGCTGATGCCATCGATGCTCAGTTTCAGGCCCAGCACCGGAAAGGCCACGGCCCATACCAGCAAGGCGCTGAAGAACGCCTGTTTGAGATTTCTGTTCATACTTTTTCAACCTCCGGGCGGCCCAGGATGCCGGTCGGCCGGAATAGCAGGACAAGAACCAACAAGCCGAATGCCACTACGTCCTTGTACTGGTCGCCGAAGATGTCGGCGCCAAACGCTTCGGCCACGCCCAGCACCAGCCCGCCGAGCATGGCGCCCGGAATGCTGCCGATGCCGCCCAGTACCGCCGCGGTGAAGGCTTTGAGGCCTACCAGGAAACCGGCGTTGGGGTTGATCACCCCGTACTGCATGCTCAGCAGCACGGCCGCCACCGCCGCCAGGGCGGCACCGATGACGAAGGTGAGGGCGATGATGTTGTTGGTGTTGATGCCCAGCAGGTTGGCCATCTTGATGTCCTCGGCACAGGCGCGGCAGGCGCGGCCCAGGCGAGAACGGGAGATGAACAGGGTGAGCAGGGTCATGGCCACCAGGGTGACGACGAACACCAGGATCTGCATGTAGCTGATAAGGACTTCTTCGGCACCGCCTGGCCCGAACGAGAAGCTGCCGGGGATCAGGTTGGGGATGGACTTGTCCTTGGAGTCTTGCGACAGCAAGACGGTGTTCTGCAGGAAGATCGACATGCCGATGGCGGAGATCAGCGGGATCAAGCGGTTGCTGTTGCGCAGGGGGCGGTAGGCAACCCGTTCGATGCTGTAGCCATAGGCACTGGTGACGAAAATCGTCGCGACGAAAGCGACGGTCATGAGGATCGGCAGCGAATGGATACCCATCATGGCCAGGCCCGCCAGGGCGATGAAGGCCACGTAGGAACCGATCATGTACACCTCGCCGTGGGCGAAGTTGATCATGCCAATGATGCCGTACACCATGGTGTAGCCGATGGCGATCAAGGCATAGGTGCTGCCGATAGTCAATCCATTAACCAGTTGTTGGAAGAAATGGTAGATCTCAGGCATTACAGCGCTCCTAAAAACCTGATTTGCATTTCGCTGGCGGGGGTAGGGCCAGGAAACCGCGGGTGACGGTTTTAAGATTTTCAGGTGGGTCGGCCCCCGGATCGCGGGGATCAGGCCCATGAACCTCGTAAAACAAAGCCCACTGCTCGCACAGTGGGCTCGTAGGTCAGCTATTAGTCACGCAGTTACTGAGGGGAGACTTCGGTCTTCGGCTTGCCGAAGTGCCATTCGTAGACCACGAACTTGAAGTCTTTCAGGTCGCCTTTGGCATCGTAGGACAGATCGCCGGTCGGGGTCTTGAAGGAGCCGGCGTGGATGGCTTCGGCCACCTTTGCGGTGTCTTCGGACTTGGCGGCCTTGATGCCTTGGGCGATCAGCTCCACAGCCGAGTAGGCCGGGAACACGAACGGGCCGCTTGGGTCCTTGCCGTCAGCCTTGATGGCATCGACGATCTTCTTGTTCTGCGGGTCGGCATCGAACGACTTCGGCAGGGTTACCAGCAGGCCTTCGGAGGCGTTCTGGGCGATCTGCGAGATGGAGTCGTTACCCACGCCTTCTGGGCCCATGAACTTGGCTTTCAGGCCCTTTTCTTGCGCCTGGCGCAGGATCAGGCCCAGCTCTGGGTGGTAGCCGCCGTAGTAGACGAAGTCGACGTTGTTCTGCTTGAGCTTCTGGATGATCGAGGAGAAGTCTTTGTCGCCGGCGTTCAGGCCTTCGAACACGGCAACTTTGGTGCCTTTGCCTTCCAGGGTTTGCTTGACCGCGGTGGCGATGCCTTCACCGTACTGCTGCTTGTCGTGCAGTACTGCGACCACTTTGGGTTTGACGTGGTCGGCGATGTAGTTGCCGGCAGCCGGGCCTTGGGCGCTGTCCAGGCCGATGGTGCGGAAGATCAGCTTGTAGCCACGGGCGGTGATTTCCGGCGAGGTGGCGGCTGGGGTGATCATGATCACGCCTTCGTCTTCGTAGATGTCGGACGCCGGCTGGGTGGAGCTGGAGCACAGGTGGCCGATGACGAACTTGACGCCGTCGTTGACCACTTTGTTGGCGACTGCAACGGCCTGTTTAGGGTCGCACGCGTCGTCGTATTCCTTGGCTTCGAGCATTTTGCCATCGACGCCGCCCGCGGCGTTGATGTCCTTGATGGCTTGCTTGGCGCCGATGAACTGCATGTCGCCGTACTGAGTCACAGGGCCGGTTTTAGGGCCTGCAATCCCGATCTTGATGGTATCGGCGGCAAACGAATGGCTGGCTACCCCGGCCAGTACCATTGCGGCGAACAGCTTGGAAATCTTGATCATAGTGCTCCACTCATTCTGTTGTAATTCTTATAGTCCTGGCGGCCAGGGCTACAGACCGGGCGAGATTTGCGGCGTGGCCATGCCAACGCGCAAGCCCACCTTCCCCCGAGACATGTCCCGGAACTGTACCGGTACAGTGTAGAGCGCTGTTCGAGCGCTTGAAAAGCGGTCGAAAAGTGCCTGCTTCCTGGGTTGTCGCTTGAACGACACAAAGATACAAAAAAGCGCCATCAAACTGCCTGCATCTGCGGCCCCATCCCACAAGTTCGGGGCCAAGCGACCAAATTACTTATTTGAAACCGGGTTTTTCTGCAAAAATGCCGGCCTTTTTATTGGCTGTTTTTTGCGGGTATCACCCATGACTGATCAAACAAGCACCCTCTATGCCAAATTGCTTGGCGAGACGGCAATCATCGAGTGGAAAGCCCTGGAGCGCTTCTGGGCCAAAGGTGACCTGATTTGGGTCGACCAGAGCCTGGACCTGATTGCCGTTGCCGAGGCGATGGCCGAGAATCGCAGCGAGATCTTCGCCAAGTGGCGTAGTGATGGCACTGTCGGGCCGGTAACGGCCGAGCAGGCTCAGGTGCTGCAAAGCCGCGATCCAGAGATCTGGGCAGTGGTGGTTTCACCGTTCATCGTGATTCAAATCAAGCCCGCCGCAGAGGCTTGATCGTTTTTGGTGCGTGAAAATACGCAGCGGCCCCGTTGTGGTGCTCGAAGGCGTTCATGACGGGTAGAGGTAAGTAACAATTCGGCGTGGCGGTAACAGTTTACGGGATGCGTAATACCCCACTGTTTTGGCGCGCGTGGATAATGTTCGATCCAGTAGGAGTCTTAGATGAGCACTGCACTACCTTCGCTTGGATTCGCGGGTATTGGCCTGATGGGCCTGCCCATGTGCCGGCGCCTGCTGGCAGCGGGCTACGCGCTGACCGTGTGGAACCGCAGCCCGGACAAGTGCGCCGCCCTGGTGGCCGCCGGCGCACGCCTGGCCAGCAGCCCTGCCGAACTGTGCCGCGACAGCGACATGGTGCTGTTGTGCTTGGCTGACACGGCTGTGGTGCGCGACGTGGTGTTCGGCGAGCAAGGCATTGCCCAGGGCGGGCATAGCGGCCAGTTGCTGATCGACTTCTCCAGCCTGGAGCCCACCGCCACCCGGGAAATGGCCGCCGAACTGGCGGCGCTGTGCGGTATGGCCTGGCTCGACGCCCCGGTGTCCGGTGGCACGCCCGGTGCCGAAGCCGGCACGTTGGCAATTATGGTGGGTGGCGCGGCGGCCGACCTGCAGCGTGCGCGCCCGGTGTTACAAGTCCTGGGCCAGCGGGTGACGCACATGGGCGCGGTGGGCGCCGGCCAGGTGACCAAGGCCTGCAACCAGATGATCGTGGCTTGCAATGCCCTGGTGATTGCCGAAGTGGTGGCCATGGCAGAACAGTCCGGGGTCGACGCGACGCTGCTTGCCGAAGCGCTGGCTGGCGGCTTTGCCGATTCCAAACCATTGCAAATCCTCGCGCCGCAAATGGCCGAGAGCCGCTTCGAGCCAATCAAGTGGCACGTGCGCACGCTGCTCAAGGATCTCGATGGCGCGGTCAAATTCTCCCGCGAGCAAGGCTCGGCGACGCCGATCAGTGGCCTCGCCGCGCAATTGATGCGCCTGCACGGTAGCCAGGGGTATCTGCAAAAAGATCCGGCGACCCTGGTCGAACTGTACCGCAGCAAGGGGTAAGTACACCGCTCTGGTGTTGCAGCCGTTCCAGTTGCGGCCGCAGTTCGGCCAGCGGCTCGGGGCGGCCCAGCAGGTAGCCCTGCAGGTAGTCGCAGCCGTGGGTTTCAAGGAACTTCACCTGTTCGGCGGTTTCCACGCCCTCGCTGACGACTTGCAAGTGCAGGGTATGCGCCATGACGATAATTGCCTGGACGATCTCGCGGTCTTTCTGGCTACCCGGCACCTCTTGCAGGAAAGTGCGGTCGATCTTCAGCACATCCAACGGTAGGCGCTTGAGGTAGGCCAGCGACGAGTAGCCGGTGCCGAAGTCATCGATCGACAGCGCCACACCCAAGGCGCGAACGCGCTTGAGCAAATTGACCGTGCGCTGGATATCGCCCATCAGGGCGTTCTCGGTCACCTCCAGTTCCAGTTGCCGGGGCGCGAGCCCTGCGTGGAACAAAGCGTTCTCCACTTCATTGGGTAGCTGTTCATGGCTGAGGGTGACGGCCGAGCAGTTGACCGTAACCTTGAGGTCGCCATAGCCGTGGCGCTGCAGGTAGGCCAGGTCGGCACAGGCGTGGCGCAGCACCCACAGGTCGAGGTCGATGATCAGGCCGTTGCTCTCGGCAATGCCGATAAAGCGGTCGGGGCCGAGCAGGCCGTGTTGCGGGTGCTGCCAACGCACCAGGGCTTCCAGTTTGGCGACTTGGCCGCTACGCAGGTCGAAAATCGGCTGGTAATACACGCAAAGTCCGCGCTCTTCGAGCAGGGCCAGGCGCAGTTCTTCCTCCAGTTGCAAGGCAATCGAGGCTCGGGTCTTCAGGTTGTCGTTGAAAAAGTTCACGCTGTTGCGCCCACTGTCCTTGGATTGGTACAGGGCCAGGTCGGCATGCTTGAGCAGTTCGTCGGCGGTGTTGCCGTCGTCCGGGAAGATACTGATACCGATGCTGGTGGTCATGACCATGCGTCGGCCGCCCAGGTCGATGGGCTCTTTCATGCGCTGCATGATGCGCTGGGCCATGTGCCTGGCTTCGTCGCGGTTGTTAAGGCTGGTGACCACGCAGAACTCGTCGCCGCCAAAGCGCGCGACCAGGTCGTGATTGCGGGTGGCCGCCTTGATGTGATTGGCGATCACCTTGAGCAGTTGGTCGCCAGCGTCGTGGCCGAGGCTGTCGTTGATGCGCTTGAAATGGTCGATGTCGAGGAACATGACTGCCAAGCGGCTTTCAGTAGCCTGGTGTTCGGCCAGGCGTTCGGCGAACACCTGGTTGAAGCCGCGGCGGTTGACCAGGTTGGTCAAGGCGTCGTAGTGCGCGGCCTGCTGCAGCGATGCGCGGGCTTGGTCCAGTTGGCTGAGCAGTACGCTGACGCGGCGCAGGTCATGTTCTTTGCTTTGCAGCTTTTTGTCGGCCAGCGCAGCGCTGACGCTGGCACCGCTGATCAGCAAGGTGATGAAGCCGATACCCAGCCCCAGTTGCAGGCTGTTGTCGCCAGAGGGCAACCGCAGGGCGGTATCGGCCGGGATGACCAGGGTCATGGCCGCCATCGCGGTAAAGTGGGTAGCGACGATGCCGCCGGCCATCAGCAGGCTGGCGCCGTATTTCATGACTTGGTGCAGGATACCGCTGCCATGGCGGAAGTACCGGGCCAGGCACAGCGCGGCCAAGCTGGTAAGCAGGGCGATGGCGGCAGAGGCCAACAGCAGGGTGGTCTGGTAGTACTGCTGGGCGCCGGTTTCCAGGGCGGCCATGCCGACGAAGTGCATGACGATGATGCCCAGGCCAATCAGCACTGCACTCTGCAGGTAGTGCCGCGCGCGCATCTGGCTGCGGTCGAGGCTGTGCATGGCCAGCCAGGCGACGCCCAGGGCAATGAGCAGCGAAAGAATGGTAAGGGAAACGTCATAGTGCACTTCTACCGGGGCCTGGAAGGCCAGCATGCTGATGAAGTGCATGGCCCAGATGCCCCCGGCCAGGCAGCAAGCACCGAGCATGTTCCATTGCCGGTGGGCGGTGGGGTCTTCGCTGTGGGACTGGCGCTCTGCCATGTCCAGGGTAGCGAAGCACGCCGCACAGGCAACAACGTAAGCGATTAAAACCAGAAACGGCTCATGCCGGCAATCGATGACGATGCGCCCGGTGGCCGGAAGGTCAGTGAACAGTTGCAGTCCCAGCCATTCCATTGAATGCCTCTTGATCGAGTTTTCACTCGTCTGCGCTACGACCCTGTGCAGACTGTCCAGAGGCAGTATAGGAAGAGGTGCTTAAGCCTTCCTGACTAATGGCATATTGATTTCAATGATTTGGTTATCAGTTTGATCGCAGCTGGGAATATACAGTTTGGCCGCTGTACGGTCCCTGTAGGAGCGGCGTTGTGGCCGCACCTACAGGGACCGCGGAGGCAGGATTAGCCGGCCACCAACACGCGAATGGCTTCCAGGCGCAGGGCGGCCTTGTCTAGCATGGCCAGGCCGTCTTTGCGCTGCTTGCGCAAGGCGTCGATTTCACTATCCCGTACGCTTGAGTTGACGGCCTGCAGCGCGATCAGGCGCGCCAGCTCTTCATCAGCCTCCGCTGCCAGGCGGCGCTGGGCCTCGGCCACGCGCTCAATGTGGGTCGGCAGAATCTTCTCTTCACCACCACTGATGCGCTTGGCCAGCACGTCACGCTGGGCCTGGACGAACTTGTTGGCGCTGGCGCGCGGCACACTCTCAAGTTGGTCGTTGAGGGTTTCGAAGGCCACGCGTGACGCCAGGTCGTTGCCGTTGGCATCGAGCAGGCAGCGCAATGCTGCCGGTGGCAGGTAGCGGCCGAGTTGCAGGCTGCGCGGCGCCACCACCTCGCTGACGAACAGCAGTTCGAGCAGCACGGTGCCCGGCTTGAGCGCCTTGTTCTTGATCAGTGCCACGGCGGTGTTACCCATCGAGCCGGACAGCACCAGGTCCATGCCGCCTTGCACCATCGGGTGTTCCCAAGTAAGGAACTGCATGTCCTCGCGCGACAGCGCCTGGGCACGGTCGTAGGTGATGGTCACGCCTTCGTCGTCGCCCAGCGGGAAGCTGGCGTCGAGCATCTTCTCGCTCGGCTTGAGGATCAGGGCGTTTTCGGAATGGTCTTCGCTGTCGATGCCGAAGGCGTCGAACAGGGTTTCCATGTAGATCGGCAGGGCAAACTGGTCGTCCTGTTCGAGAATGGCTTCGACCAGCGCCTCGCCTTCGCCAGCGCCACCGGAGTTGAGCTCTAGCAGGCGGTCACGGCCTGTATGCAGTTCGGCTTCCAGGCGTTCGCGCTCACTGCGGGCATCGGCCACCAGGGCACTCCAGGCCTGGCTTTCACCACTTTCCAGCAGCGGCAGCAGGCGCGGGCCGAACTGGTGTTGCAGGGCGTTGCCGGTCGGGCAGGTATTGAGGAAAGCGTTAAGGCCTTCGTGATACCACTGGAACAGGCGCTCTTGCGGGCTGTCCTGCAAGTAGGGGACATGCAGTTGAATGGTGTGCTTCTGGCCAATCCGGTCCAGGCGGCCGATACGCTGTTCGAGCAGGTCTGGATGCGCTGGCAGGTCGAACATTACCAGGTGGTGCGAGAACTGGAAGTTACGGCCTTCACTGCCGATCTCGGAGCAGATCAGCACCTGAGCGCCAAATTCTTCGTCGGCGAAATAAGCCGCGGCGCGGTCACGCTCAAGAATGCTCATGCCTTCGTGGAACACCGAAGCCGGGATGCCGGAGCGCACCCGCAGGGCGTCTTCCAGGTCCATGGCGGTTTCGGCGTGGGCGCAGATCACCAGCACTTTGGTGCGCTTGAGCATTTTCAGGGTGTCGATCAGCCAGTCGACGCGCGGGTCGAAGCGCCACCAGCGCTCGTCTTCGGCAACGTCACCCTGCGCCTGGAAAGCGACTTCCGGGTACAGTTCGGCCTTTTCGCCAGGGGGCAGGTCGCGGTATTGCTCGGGCATTGCCACCGGGAAGGGGTGCAACTGACGCTCGGGGAAGCCCTGGACAGCGGCACGGGTGTTGCGGAACAGTACGCGGCCGGTGCCGTGGCGGTCGAGCAGTTCGCGGATCAGGCGGGCGCTGGCCTGGGTGTCACCGTCGCTGACTGCGGCCAGCAGGGCTTCGCCTTCGGCGCCGAGGAAACCCTGGATGGTAGCGTGGGCCTGGGGCGACAAGCGGCCTTCGTCGAGCAGCTCCTGTACGGCCTCGGCCACCGGGCGATAGTGCTCGCTCTCGGCGCGGAAGGCAGCCAGGTCGTGGAAACGGTTAGGGTCCAACAGGCGCAAGCGGGCGAAGTGGCTGTCTTGGCCGAGTTGCTCGGGGGTGGCTGTGAGCAGCAACACGCCCGGGATCACCTGGGCCAGCTGTTCGACCAGGGCGTATTCGGCACTGACCTGGTCTTCGTGCCAGACCAGGTGGTGCGCTTCATCCACCACCATCAGGTCCCAGCCGGCGGCGAACAGCGCGTCCTGGGCCTTTTCGTCGTCGACCAGCCATTCCAGGGCCACCAGCGCCAGCTGGGCATCCTCGAACGGGTTGCTGGCGTCGCTTTCGATGAAGCGCTCGGCGTCGAACAAGGCGACCTGCAAGTTGAAGCGGCGGCGCATTTCTACCAGCCACTGGTGCTGGAGGTTTTCCGGTACCAGGATGAGTACGCGGCTGGCGCGGCCCGACAGCAACTGCCGGTGGATCACCAGGCCGGCCTCGATGGTTTTGCCCAGGCCTACTTCGTCGGCCAGCAAAACGCGTGGGGCGCTGCGGTCGGCGACTTCGCGGGCGATGTGCAACTGGTGGGCGATGGGTTGCGCGCGGCAACCGCCCAGGCCCCACAACGCCGACTGCATCTGCTTGCTGGTGTGCTGCAGGGTGTTGTAGCGCAGGCTGAACCACGACAGCGGGTCGATCTGCCCGGCGAACAGGCGGTCGCTGGCCAGGCGGAACTGGATGAAGTTCGACAGTTGGGTTTCTGGCAGGGTGCGCGGCTGGTTCTGACCGTCCAGGCCGTGGTAGACCATTATTCCGTCGATGTCCTCGACCTCGCGAACGGTCAGCTTCCAGCCCTCGAAGTGGGTGATCTGGTCACCTGGCGAGAAGCGCACGCGGGTCAGCGGCGCATTGCGCAGGGAATACTGGCGGGTGTCGCCAGTGGCCGGGTAGAGCACGGTCAATAGGCGGCCATCCTGCGCCAGGATGGTACCCAGGCCGAGCTCTGCTTCGCTGTCGCTGATCCAGCGTTGCCCCGGTTGATACTGCTGCGCCATACTGCCTGAACTCCCGCGGTGAAAAAGCCGGTTATGTTAACGGATCGGCCGACCAGACCAAAGTGCTGAGCGCACCGAAAGGTATCGAAAGGCACAGTCTAGTCGTTTCATCGCCCTGTACTGCGCCGCTGACGAGGGCACCGGATCAACATGTCTGCCAAGCACCGCTGGATCAGCGCTTCGATGGCCGTGGGCAGCCTGCTGCTGCTGAGTGCCTGCGAGCAGAAAGACTTCGCGACCTTACCCCCTATCCCGATGGAGCAGCTTGAGGTACTCGGCGTGCAGACGCCGATCAAGAGCGTGCATTTTCGTGACCGCGACGGCGAAGGCTTGCTGGTCTTGAGCCGCAGCGATGGCCAAGCCAGCGACCCGGATAGTGAACAGGAAGTGGACAAGGTGATACTCAGGGCCACCTTGTACGGGCGCTCCGCCGAAAGCGACGCGTTCAAGGCACGCTGGCAGATCGAGCAGGAAACCACGTGCCCCGGCCTGGACCTGGACGTGGACTTCTATAACGATGTCAGTGATGCCAGCGACTTGAACAAGGACGGCGTGGCCGAAGTGACGGTGGCCAGCCACGCCTTCTGCGGCGGCGGCATCGACCCGCACGACATTGCCATTGAGATGCGCGAAGGGCAGGCCAGCTACACCATCACCGGCCAGTCGCTGATTACCCCGGCGGGTGAAGAACCAATTGGCGGTGAGCGTGAGGACAGCGCCTCGCTCAAAGCGGCGCCGCAGGTGCTGCGTGAGCACATGGACGCGGTTTGGCAGCAGGTTTACAAGCGGCCTTGGAGCGAAGCCAGCCCGCCCAGCGACGACGAGCCCGACGACGATGCCGAATAAGTGCCCTGCATGACATCAAGGTAAGCCCGCGCCTGCCGATACAGGGGGCATAGGAGAACGTCCATGCTGCCGCCGATCATTCCGCTTAGTGCCGCCCCGGTGACCTCGCAACAGGACCCGGTCAAGCCGACCCCCGACATCAAGCCAGTGGTGCCGACCCAGCCTGCCTCCAGCGAAAGTACCATCGACCTCAAGCACCAGCGCGACCCACGGGAGCAGGCGCTGCTGCTGCGCGACGAGCAGCGCCGCCAGCAGCAACGCCGGCACAAGGGCGACGATGAGCGCTACAGTGCCGTGCCGGGGTACGAGGTCAACGCCGATAACACCGTGCCGGTGGCACCGATGATGGGCGAGCACGTACGCCAGGGGCTGCTGGTGGACATCGAAGTCTGACGCGGGGCTGGTCAGCGTCCGCGCCGGGCTTCATCATGCAAGTCTCAGTTGATCGTCGAGCCCACCCATGAGCCAAGACAACCTCATCGATTTCGATGCCGAACGCGCTAAACGCGTCCACGACCTCAAGGAAAAGCGCCTGAACGAAATGCGCAACGCATTCGAGCAGGCCCTGCCGTTGAACACCAGCAAGAAAAAGAAGCCCAAAGGCAAGCCGAAGAAGCGCTGAAAACTGACGCAGGTCAACCCTGCACCCGCCTCGTGTGCCCGGCCCCGGGCACTATTGACACCGATCAATTTTCCCCACCCCCACTTTGGTTATCTTGCACCCATCGGACAACGGCAAACGAATGGGGAGGCCAGCATGTTCTTCGACAACGTGGTTATCGCCGGTGTGGTAACGGTCGGGTTGATGGTCGCCTTCTTTGCCGGTCTGGGCATTTTCATCTGGAAGGACTCGAACAAGCGCAAACCGCGCTGACCTTCTGGATACACGAGCACGCAAGGCATTTAGGGCGACTTCGGTCGCCCATTTTTTTTGCCTGCGATTTAGGTGTTGTGTGTGCCGGCCACTTTCGTGGGCCCAGGAAAGGCTGTGTCCCAGTAAAGATGATTAGCTAGCTAATTAATCGTTTGCGTTTTATCCTTCTCCCCGTTGTCTATCTTTTCTACAAGACCATCCGCAAGGTTCGCCTCGTGCCAATCACTCTCCAGGCCCTGTTCGCCCCCAGCAGCCTCGCCCTCAAGTTCGCCATCAAAACCTTGCTCGGTGGCGGCCTGGCGTTGTGGTTGGCGATGCGCTGGGGCTTGGAACAACCCTCTTGGGCACTGATGACCGCCTTTATCGTCGCCCAGCCGCTGTCGGGCATGGTGGTGCAAAAAGGCCTGGCGCGCTTGGCAGGGACTTTGGTGGGTACGGTCATGTCGGTGCTGTTTATCGGCTTGTTCGCCCAGACCCCAGGGCTGTTCTTGCTCACCCTGGCGCTGTGGCTGGCCCTGTGTACCGCAGCGTCCACCCAGATACGCAGCGCCTGGGCCTACGCCTTTGTACTGGCTGGGTACACGGCGGCAATCATCGCCTTGCCGGCCATCGACCACCCGTTGCAAGTGTTCGACCAGGCAGTGGCGCGCTGCACCGAAATCTGTCTGGGTATCTTCTGTGCTACCGCCAGCAGTGCTTTGCTTTGGCCCATGCGGGTGGAGCAGCAGCTGGGCGGCCAGGCCCGCCAGGCTTGGCAGAACGGCTTGCAAGCTGCCAGCGCGATGCTGGGCGGCGAGGACGAGGCGCGCAAAGGCTTGCTGGAGAGCTTGGGGCGTATCGTTGCCATTGACAGCCAGCGCGAGCACGCCTGGTTCGAAGGCAACCGCGGGCGCCAGCGTGCCCGCGCCATTCGCGGTCTGAGCCAGAAATTGATGGTGCTGTTGCGCATCTCCCGTTCGGTGCGCCGGCAGTGGCGGCAACTCGATGAGCGAGAGGCCGAACACCTGGCGCCTTGGTTGGCGCAGGTGCGAGCACTGCTCGGCAAACCTGACCAGCCCAGCCTGTTGCTGCTGCGCCAGCGCATCTGGGACGCCGCCCACGATGAACAAATCAGTTCGGCCGAGCACTTCTGCCTGGCGCGCATGGCCCTGCTGCTGGATTACGCCATGGCTGCCAGCCAGGCACTGGCTGATGTGGAGGCCGGCAGGGCGCCCAAGGATGTGCCTCAGGGCCTTGCCGCGCACCGCGATTGGTCGCTGGCCTTGCTGTTCGGTTCACGCAGCGCGCTGGCCTTTTTGGTAATGAGCGGCTTCTGGCTGGCTACGGCCTGGCCTTCGGCGCCGGGTGGCCTGGTGTTGACCTGTGTGGTATGCAGCCTGTTCGCCAGCCGCGAGAATGGTGCGCAGATCGGCTTGAGCTTTTTGCGCGGGATCTTCCTGGCAATTCCTGCAGCGTTTCTGGTCGGGCAAATTTTGTTGCCGCAATGGAGCAGCTTCGCCATGCTTTGCCTGGGTATGGGCGTGCCGCTATTTTTCGGTGCGCTGGGTATGGCCCACCCTCGGACTGGGGCCACGGCCACGTCGTACTGCCTGCACTTCATTGTGTTGGTGTCACCGCTTAATGCCATGCATTTTGGCGTGGCCACCCTGCTCAACAGTGCACTGGCCATGCTGGTAGGGGTGTCGGCGGCGGTGATGGCCTTTCGTTTGCTGGTGTTTCGTCACCCGGCTTGGCTGGGCCGACGCCTGCGCGCGGCGACCCAGAGCGACTTGGTGCGCCTAACCCGGCGCGACCTGCGCGGGGCGGACAGCTGGTTTGGTGGGCGTATGGCCGACCGCCTGATGCAGTTGGCGCGGCATGCCACCGAGTTGCCCGAAAGCGAGCGCAAACGCTGGGATGACGGCCTGCATGGGCTGGATATCGGCGATGAACTGGTCCACCTGCGCATGTGCCTGGCGGTCGCCCAGGCCCCGTTGGGGCAGGCCGAGCGCGAATACCTGCTGCAGGTGCAAGCGGTGCTGGCCCAGGGGCCGGCGCCCGGTCGCGGGCAGCACCTGGATAGCGCCAGCAAGCAGTTCATCAGCGCGTTGCACCGGTTACCCTCGAGCGACCCGCTGAGGTTGGCCGAAGGCGCGGTGCTGCAATTGCAGAAAAGCTGGGGCAAATGGTGCCGTTGGCAGGAGGAAGCCCATGGGGTTGCGTGAGTGGGAAGTGGGCGGCGTGCTTTTCAGTCCGTTTCTGGTTTATGTGGTGCTGGCACTGCTGCTCACCGGGTTGCTGCGTCTGCTGGTGCAGGCCACGCCGTTGGGGCGCTGGATCTGGCATGAAGCGCTGTTCGATGCGGCGCTGTTCGTTTGTGTGCTGTTCCTGGTGGTGCGACTGCTGGGAGCTTTATAAAGGAGTGTTTCGATGCGTGCGGCCGTACGTATTCTGGTGACCTTGTGTGTGGTGGCCCTTGCTGTGTTCGCCGGCTATCAGCTGTGGCAGTACTACATGCTCACCCCCTGGACCCGCGATGCCCGTGTGCGCGCCGATGTGGTGGTGATTGCGCCCGATGTGTCCGGCTGGGTGCGCGAGCTGAAAGCCCGTGACAACCAGCAGGTCAAGGCCGGCGACTTGCTGATGAGCATCGACCGCGAGCGTTTCCAGGCGGCTTTCGACCAGGCCAGTGCCGTGACCGAGACGCGCGCCCAGCAACTGCGCCTGCGCGAGCGTGAAGCGGCCCGGCGTACCGCCTTGGGGCCGGAGGCGATCAGTGCCGAGTTGCGTGAAAACGCCCAGATCAATGCCGCCATCGCGCGTGGCGAACTGCATGAGGCCGAGGCGCAATTGCAGGTTGCCAAGATCAACCTGGCGCGCAGTGCAGTGCGGGCACCGCGCAGCGGGCATATCACCAACCTGCGCCTGGCCGAAGGTAATTACGTGAACATTGGGCAATCGGTGATGGCCCTGGTGGACGATTCAACCTTTTATATCCAGGCCTACTTCGAGGAAACCAAGCTGCCGCGCATTCGCGAGGGGGATGCGGTGAAGGTTTGGTTGATGGGGGCGGGCGAGCCGATGCAAGGCCACGTGGAGAGCATCAGCCGCGGCATCACCGACCGCAATAGCAACCCCGACAGCCAGTTGCTGCCGGAGGTGGAACCGACCTTCAACTGGGTGCGACTGGCGCAGCGCATACCGGTACGCATTCGCCTGGACCAGGTGCCGCAGGGGGTGACCCTGAGTGCGGGGATGACGGCGAGTGTGCAGGTGCAGGAGGACCGCGATCGGCAGTGAGTGCCCTAGGGGCTGCTGCGCAGCCTGGTATGCACTTGATTGCGGGCGGTGAACGATGAAAGCCATGGCATCTGTGCGGCGCCTTGCGTTAGGCTACTGAGCACGAGTTGCCCAGTAGAGGTAACCGTTTCCCGCCCGGCGTGCGTATCTTCCGATTTTTTTGCGAGGTTACGGCATGGCCATCACTTCCCAGGACATCTGCACCGCTGCCGATCAGCTCAAGGGCTTTGTCGGTTTTCATGGCAAACGCGGTGTGCATATTGTGCGCTTTTCTGAAGATTCGTTTGGCATGGACGTGGCAGACGCCAGTATCACCCCGTGCAGTGAGTTTGTCTGGCGCCTTGAGCAAGGGCAGCGCATGGCCCTGTGCCGCGACCGGCTGTCGCTGTTGCTGGAGCAGCATGTGGATGACCGCTTGAACATCGGCGAACCGCTGCGCGCCTACCTGCGCCGGCGCGACCTGCCGGAAATCGTGGCCGAACGCAGCTTGCAGCAGGGCCAGGCTGCCCTTGGAAGAAACACATAGCTTGTTGATCTGGCTGGAACTCTGTTGGAGCGGGCTTGCCCGCGAATCATGCAACGCGGTGTATGGCACCGGCTTTGCTGGTGTTCGCGGGCAAGCCCGCGCCTACAGGTAGGGCGCCGATCGCTCAGATGCCTGGTGCAGCAACGCCTCCACCCCCGCGCTGTCTAGCGGCCGGCTCAGGTAATAGCCCTGCACTTCATGGCAGCGGTCCTTTTCCAAAGCCCGCAGCTGCTGCTCGGTTTCCACCCCTTCGGCCGTCACCGTCAGCCCCATCGCCTCGCCCAGGTTGATGATGGCCTGAACCACGGCGCGGTCGTTGCCGCCGCTGTTGTTCAGCCCGGCAATGAAACGCTTGTCGATCTTGATGCTGTCGAACGGGTAGGTGCGCAGGTAGCCCAGCGACGAGTAGCCGGTGCCGAAATCGTCCATGTTAAGGCGCACGCCAAGCTCCTTCAGCGACAGCATGGTACCCAGCGCGCCTTCGATGTCGTTGAGCATCACGTTCTCGGTGATTTCCAGCTCCAGGCGCTGGGCCGGGAATGCGGTGTCCAGCAGGATCTCGCGTACGTCGGCCACCACATCGCTGCGCAGGAACTGGGCAGGCGACAGGTTCACCGAAACCAGTACGTCGGCTGGCCAGTCGTGGGCGGTGCGGCAGGCTTCGCGCAGCACCCAGCGGCCCAGCGCGACAATGATGTCGCTCTGCTCAGCCAAGGGGATGAAAGTGTCAGGCCCCAGCAACCCCTCCTGCGGATGCTGCCAGCGCAGCAAGGCTTCGACCGCGACGATGCGCAGGTCGCTGAGGCGGTAGCGCGGCTGGTAATGCAGTTCGAACTCCTGGTCACGCAGGGCTCGGCGCAAGTCGTTTTCCAGCTGGCGACGGTATTGGATCTGCTGGTTCATTTCGGCAGCGAAATAGCGCCATGTGTTCTTGCCATCGGCCTTGGCCTGGTACAGGGCAATGTCCGCGCAACGGATCAGTTCGCCGGCATCGAAACCCTGGGTACGAGTCTGGGCCACGCCGATGCTGGTGCCAATGTGCAGGGGCTGGCTGTCGAAGAGGATGGGTTGTTGCAGCAGGCTGATCAGGCGCGCGCAAAAGCGGTCGATCTCGCTGCGGTTGTCCATGCCGCTGAGCACCAGGATAAACTCGTCGCCACCCAGGCGCGCAACCAGGTCACCGTCACGGGTGGTGTCACGCAGGCGCGTCGCTACTTCTTGCAGCACGGCGTCACCGGCGGCGTAGCCAAGCGAGTCGTTGATCGGTTTGAAATTGTCCAGGTCCAGCAGCAGCAGGGTCAGTGGCGGCGAATCGCTGCCGCGCAGCAGTGCCTGCTCCAGATGCCTGGCGAGTTTGTTGCGGTTGGCCAGCCCCGTCAGCGGGTCATGCAGTGACAGGTGCTGGATACGCGCATGGGCGTCGACTTCGTCGGTGATGTCGCTGGCGGTGCCGCGATAACCGATGGGTTTGCCGTCGCAGCAAATGGCGCGGGCCGAAATCCGGCAATAGCGGTTCTGGCCATTTTTGTCACGGTAGGTGCAGCGCAGGTTGGCCAGCTGTTGCGGGTCGGCCGTGGTGAGGGCATCCAGCCATGGCGACAGCGGGGTGGTATCGCAGGCCAGCAGCTGATTGATTGGGTGGCCGAGCCAGTCGTCCACCGAATAGCCGGTGACATTGGCAAAGCGTTGCGACAAGTAGGTCAAGCGTTGTTGTCGGTCGGTTTCCCAGATCCAGTCGGACGCCGACTCGGCCACCGCGCGAAAACGCTGCTCGCTGGCCTCCAACGCCTGATTGCTGCGTTGCAGATGCGCGAGCGTCAGGTCGATCGCCCGCGAACTGCGCAAGGCGTGACGGAACAGGTACAGCATGGCCAGGCCGAGTATCAGCAAGGCACCGGCCAGTGGTGGCAATACTGCCGACAGTAACTGACGCCCCGGCAGCGGGCTGCTCCAGGACAAGTGGTAGCCGGTCTCGCCGAGGTCAATGCGCAAGTGGCCGTGCTCACCTACCTCATTCTTTTCCACATGCATGCCGGTCAGGCCAGCACTGCTGCTCAACCGCGCCAGCTTGTCCTCGGTGAGTTGGTCGACGAACAGCATCACCGGCGCCTGGCTCACCTCGCTGTCGGTAACCTCCCGGTCAGGGCGCACAGCGGCGGCACTGAGCACGGCCGGCCAACCATTGAACAGCACAAAGCGGGTGATTTGTTCCCGGGGGACAGCCGCAGCGCGGGCTTGGTCGATGATCGGCTGTAGCGTTGCATCTATATAGGTACTGGCCGCCGCCTGGGTAGGTTGGCCTTTGAACAAGGCATAGGTAGTGCGCGTGTCTTCTACCACGAACACCCCTTCATAGCCGCTGGCGCTGTACAACGACTCGCCCACGTTCTTTTCTTCGTAGGCCCATTTCCAGTCGGCCTGGCCCGCCAGGTGCTCGAAGGCTGCATCCCACACGGCGTAACTGGACAGGAACTGGCGCGAGGCGAGCAGCCGCTGCTCCAACGCCTGGGTCGCCTGTGTGGCGCTGCGCTGGCGCTCCTGATGGTCAAGAGTGCCTGCGATATTGAACAGGGCGCCGAGGATGACCAGGCCGGCCAGGCCGAAAACGGCGCTGAAGCCGGCGATGAGGCGGCGCACCTGCAAACGTGGTGTGGGGCGGGGTGCAAGGTTGGCGGTCCTGGCCATGCGCGAGCGGCTCCTTCAGGCAGCCTCCCGCCAGGCGGTCAGGAAGGAGGTTCAATCAGGATAGGCCAGCTTGCGCGTGGCAGCTTCGCCGTGGGTAAAATTGACTTGATCGCGGCCAGTCTGTTTGCCGGTATGTGGCTGAGGCTCATTTTTCTGAGTCCTTGCGGCGTGGGGTGGCCGGTTGGTCATCTTTCATTAATTGCGAGGGCGGCTTGCCGTTGTCACTGCGCACCTGTGCATGGCTGATCAGGCCGAAGATGAAGCTACCACCAATGATGTTGCCCGTCAGAGTCGGCAAGGCGAACTCCAGCCAAAAGCTGCGCCAGGTTTCATCACCGGCCCAGACCAGGTACGACACCTCGACCGAGCCAACGACTATATGGGTGAAGTCGCCCAGAGCCATCAGGTAGGTGATCATCAGGATGATCCAGATCTTGGCGTGCTCCATCGATGGGATCATCCAGACCATGGTCGCGATCATCCAGCCCGAGACGATGCCTTTGGCGAACATCTGGCTAACGTCGTTCTTCATCACCTTGCGGCCGATTTCGAGGAAGGCCACGTCAGTCTTGCTGTCGAAGATCGGTAGCTCCAGCATTACCCAGGCTACCAGCAGGGTGCCGGCGAGATTGCCGAGCAGAACTACGCCCCAGAGCCGAAGCAGGCGCCCGAAGTTGGTTAGGGTAGGGGAGGTCATGATGGGCAATACGGCGGTCAGGGTGTTTTCGGTGAACAGCTGCTGGCGCGCCAATATGACAGCGAGGAAGCCTGCGCTGTAGCCGATGCTGGCAATGACTTGGGCACCGTCGCCTTCCGGCAGGCGGGCGTAGAATAGGCCCATGGCCATGAGCGACAGCCCCATCGACAAACCCGCGGCCAGTGCCGACCACCACAACGCGGCTAGGGTACGTTCTAGTTCCTGGTCGCCCTGGTAACGAATGATCTCATGCAATACCGCCGCACGTGGCGGCTGGTTATGGCTGACTTCTTGCTCCTCATCCGCCGATAGACCGGGGGTTTTCTCGCTTTGCGCTTCGCTCATGGCCGCTCCGCTCCGTTGAGGTATTTCTCTACAGATTCGCGCCGCTTTCATTAGTTGCCGGCGGCGGCTAAACAACAGCAGAAAGTTTTTTCAGTTCAAGGTGTTGACTCTGATGTTAAAGCGCGTATTATTCGCCTCCTCGCAGCGATAAACGCTACGAGGCAAGCGGTAAGATGTTGAAGTTGTTGGCTTTTGAAAGAAAGCGGTTTCAAAAAACTTCAAAATAAACGCTTGACAGGCTCTGAGGAAAGCGTAGAATGCGCGCCTCGGTTGAGACGAAAAGCTCTTAACCAAACGCTCTTTAACAAATTGAATCAAGCAATTCGTGTGGGTGCTTGTGAGTATGGACTGATAGTCAAAAAGATTATCAGCATCACAAGTGACCATGCGAGAAATCACATAGTCATTTGAGATTGCTGAGCCAAGTTTAGGGTTTCTTAAAAACCCAAGCAGTATTGAACTGAAGAGTTTGATCATGGCTCAGATTGAACGCTGGCGGCAGGCCTAACACATGCAAGTCGAGCGGATGAGAAGAGCTTGCTCTTCGATTCAGCGGCGGACGGGTGAGTAATGCCTAGGAATCTGCCTGGTAGTGGGGGACAACGTTTCGAAAGGAACGCTAATACCGCATACGTCCTACGGGAGAAAGCAGGGGACCTTCGGGCCTTGCGCTATCAGATGAGCCTAGGTCGGATTAGCTAGTTGGTGGGGTAATGGCTCACCAAGGCGACGATCCGTAACTGGTCTGAGAGGATGATCAGTCACACTGGAACTGAGACACGGTCCAGACTCCTACGGGAGGCAGCAGTGGGGAATATTGGACAATGGGCGAAAGCCTGATCCAGCCATGCCGCGTGTGTGAAGAAGGTCTTCGGATTGTAAAGCACTTTAAGTTGGGAGGAAGGGCAGTAAGCTAATACCTTGCTGTTTTGACGTTACCGACAGAATAAGCACCGGCTAACTCTGTGCCAGCAGCCGCGGTAATACAGAGGGTGCAAGCGTTAATCGGAATTACTGGGCGTAAAGCGCGCGTAGGTGGTTTGTTAAGTTGGATGTGAAAGCCCCGGGCTCAACCTGGGAACTGCATCCAAAACTGGCAAGCTAGAGTACGGTAGAGGGTGGTGGAATTTCCTGTGTAGCGGTGAAATGCGTAGATATAGGAAGGAACACCAGTGGCGAAGGCGACCACCTGGACTGATACTGACACTGAGGTGCGAAAGCGTGGGGAGCAAACAGGATTAGATACCCTGGTAGTCCACGCCGTAAACGATGTCAACTAGCCGTTGGAATCCTTGAGATTTTAGTGGCGCAGCTAACGCATTAAGTTGACCGCCTGGGGAGTACGGCCGCAAGGTTAAAACTCAAATGAATTGACGGGGGCCCGCACAAGCGGTGGAGCATGTGGTTTAATTCGAAGCAACGCGAAGAACCTTACCAGGCCTTGACATGCAGAGAACTTTCCAGAGATGGATTGGTGCCTTCGGGAACTCTGACACAGGTGCTGCATGGCTGTCGTCAGCTCGTGTCGTGAGATGTTGGGTTAAGTCCCGTAACGAGCGCAACCCTTGTCCTTAGTTACCAGCACGTAATGGTGGGCACTCTAAGGAGACTGCCGGTGACAAACCGGAGGAAGGTGGGGATGACGTCAAGTCATCATGGCCCTTACGGCCTGGGCTACACACGTGCTACAATGGTCGGTACAGAGGGTTGCCAAGCCGCGAGGTGGAGCTAATCTCACAAAACCGATCGTAGTCCGGATCGCAGTCTGCAACTCGACTGCGTGAAGTCGGAATCGCTAGTAATCGCGAATCAGAATGTCGCGGTGAATACGTTCCCGGGCCTTGTACACACCGCCCGTCACACCATGGGAGTGGGTTGCACCAGAAGTAGCTAGTCTAACCTTCGGGAGGACGGTTACCACGGTGTGATTCATGACTGGGGTGAAGTCGTAACAAGGTAGCCGTAGGGGAACCTGCGGCTGGATCACCTCCTTAATCGACGACATCAGCCTGCTGATGAGCACCCACACGAATTGCTTGATTCAAGAAGTTGAAGACGATCAAGACCCTATATAGGTCTGTAGCTCAGTTGGTTAGAGCGCACCCCTGATAAGGGTGAGGTCGGCAGTTCAAATCTGCCCAGACCTACCAATATGCGGGGCCATAGCTCAGCTGGGAGAGCGCCTGCCTTGCACGCAGGAGGTCAGCGGTTCGATCCCGCTTGGCTCCACCACTTACGCTGTACTGCTTGATCAAACTCAGAAATGAGCATTCGCTTCGAATGTTGATTTCTGGCTTTTGTCAGATCGTTCTTTAAAAATTCGGATATGTGATAGAAATAGACTGAACACCAGTTTCACTGCTGGTGGATCAGGCTAAGGTAAAATTTGTGAGTTCTGCTCGAAAGAGCGACGTGCGAATTTTCGGCGAATGTCGTCTTCACAGTATAACCAGATTGCTTGGGGTTATATGGTCAAGTGAAGAAGCGCATACGGTGGATGCCTTGGCAGTCAGAGGCGATGAAAGACGTGGTAGCCTGCGATAAGCTTTGGGGAGTCGGCAAACAGACTGTGATCCAGAGATCTCTGAATGGGGGAACCCACTCAGCATAAGCTGAGTATCTTGTACTGAATACATAGGTGCAAGAGGCGAACCAGGGGAACTGAAACATCTAAGTACCCTGAGGAAAAGAAATCAACCGAGATTCCCTTAGTAGTGGCGAGCGAACGGGGACCAGCCCTTAAGTTGGTTTGAGATTAGTGGAACGCTCTGGAAAGTGCGGCCATAGTGGGTGATAGCCCCGTACACGAAAATCTCTTATCAATGAAATCGAGTAGGACGGAGCACGAGAAACTTTGTCTGAATATGGGGGGACCATCCTCCAAGGCTAAATACTACTGACTGACCGATAGTGAACTAGTACCGTGAGGGAAAGGCGAAAAGAACCCCGGAGAGGGGAGTGAAATAGATCCTGAAACCGTATGCGTACAAGCAGTGGGAGCCTACTTTGTTAGGTGACTGCGTACCTTTTGTATAATGGGTCAGCGACTTATATTCAGTGGCGAGCTTAACCGAATAGGGGAGGCGTAGCGAAAGCGAGTCTTAATAGGGCGTTTAGTCGCTGGGTATAGACCCGAAACCGGGCGATCTATCCATGGGCAGGTTGAAGGTTAGGTAACACTGACTGGAGGACCGAACCGACTACCGTTGAAAAGTTAGCGGATGACCTGTGGATCGGAGTGAAAGGCTAATCAAGCTCGGAGATAGCTGGTTCTCCTCGAAAGCTATTTAGGTAGCGCCTCATGTATCACTGTAGGGGGTAGAGCACTGTTTCGGCTAGGGGGTCATCCCGACTTACCAAACCGATGCAAACTCCGAATACCTACAAGTGCCGAGCATGGGAGACACACGGCGGGTGCTAACGTCCGTCGTGAAAAGGGAAACAACCCAGACCGTCAGCTAAGGTCCCAAAGTCATGGTTAAGTGGGAAACGATGTGGGAAGGCTTAGACAGCTAGGAGGTTGGCTTAGAAGCAGCCACCCTTTAAAGAAAGCGTAATAGCTCACTAGTCGAGTCGGCCTGCGCGGAAGATGTAACGGGGCTCAAACCATGCACCGAAGCTACGGGTATCATCTTATGATGATGCGGTAGAGGAGCGTTCTGTAAGCCTGTGAAGGTGAGTTGAGAAGCTTGCTGGAGGTATCAGAAGTGCGAATGCTGACATGAGTAACGACAATGCGAGTGAAAAACTCGCACGCCGAAAGACCAAGGTTTCCTGCGCAACGTTAATCGACGCAGGGTTAGTCGGTCCCTAAGGCGAGGCTGAAAAGCGTAGTCGATGGAAAACAGGTTAATATTCCTGTACTTCCAGTTATTGCGATGGAGGGACGGAGAAGGTTAGGCCAGCCTGGCGTTGGTTGTCCAGGTTTAAGGTGGTAGGCTGGAATCTTAGGCAAATCCGGGATTCTAAGGCCGAGAGCTGATGACGAGTTGCCTTTAGGCGACGAAGTGGTTGATACCATGCTTCCAAGAAAAGCTCCTAAGCTTCAGATAACTGGGAACCGTACCCCAAACCGACACAGGTGGTTAGGTAGAGAATACCAAGGCGCTTGAGAGAACTCGGGTGAAGGAACTAGGCAAAATGGCACCGTAACTTCGGGAGAAGGTGCGCCGGCGAGGGTCAAGGACTTGCTCCGTAAGCCCATGCCGGTCGAAGATACCAGGCCGCTGCGACTGTTTATTAAAAACACAGCACTCTGCAAACACGAAAGTGGACGTATAGGGTGTGACGCCTGCCCGGTGCCGGAAGGTTAATTGATGGGGTTAGCGCAAGCGAAGCTCTTGATCGAAGCCCCGGTAAACGGCGGCCGTAACTATAACGGTCCTAAGGTAGCGAAATTCCTTGTCGGGTAAGTTCCGACCTGCACGAATGGCGTAACGATGGCGGCGCTGTCTCCACCCGAGACTCAGTGAAATTGAAATCGCTGTGAAGATGCAGTGTATCCGCGGCTAGACGGAAAGACCCCGTGAACCTTTACTATAGCTTTGCACTGGACTTTGAATTTGCTTGTGTAGGATAGGTGGGAGGCTTTGAAGTGGGGACGCCAGTTCTCATGGAGCCATCCTTGAAATACCACCCTGGCAACTTTGAGGTTCTAACTCAGGTCCGTTATCCGGATCGAGGACAGTGTATGGTGGGTAGTTTGACTGGGGCGGTCTCCTCCCAAAGAGTAACGGAGGAGTACGAAGGTGCGCTCAGACCGGTCGGAAATCGGTCGTAGAGTATAAAGGCAAAAGCGCGCTTGACTGCGAGACAAACACGTCGAGCAGGTACGAAAGTAGGTCTTAGTGATCCGGTGGTTCTGTATGGAAGGGCCATCGCTCAACGGATAAAAGGTACTCCGGGGATAACAGGCTGATACCGCCCAAGAGTTCATATCGACGGCGGTGTTTGGCACCTCGATGTCGGCTCATCACATCCTGGGGCTGAAGCCGGTCCCAAGGGTATGGCTGTTCGCCATTTAAAGTGGTACGCGAGCTGGGTTTAGAACGTCGTGAGACAGTTCGGTCCCTATCTGCCGTGGACGTTTGAGATTTGAGAGGGGCTGCTCCTAGTACGAGAGGACCGGAGTGGACGAACCTCTGGTGTTCCGGTTGTCACGCCAGTGGCATTGCCGGGTAGCTATGTTCGGAAGAGATAACCGCTGAAAGCATCTAAGCGGGAAACTTGCCTCAAGATGAGATCTCACTGGGATCTTGAATCCCCTAAAGGGCCGTCGAAGACTACGACGTTGATAGGTTGGGTGTGTAAGCGCTGTGAGGCGTTGAGCTAACCAATACTAATTGCCCGTGAGGCTTGACCATATAACACCCAAGCAATTTGCGCACGAAGCCAAATTGTGGTGGTGAAGATGATACGAACCGAAAGTTCGCAACGAACCACAAATATCACATATCCGAATTCGCTGGGCTGTCCATCTGGACATTCTGGCTACAGAATTTCTTGACGACCATAGAGCATTGGAACCACCTGATCCCATCCCGAACTCAGTAGTGAAACGATGCATCGCCGATGGTAGTGTGGGGTTTCCCCATGTGAGAGTAGGTCATCGTCAAGATTCATTTCGCAAAACCCCTATCTGCGCATGCAGGTAGGGGTTTTGTCTTTTTGGCGCAAAAATTCCAGCCGCCCCATCCCCAGCCTTGCCCCCCTGGTAGGAGCGGGCTTGCCCGCGAACACCGGCAAAGCCGGTGCCACCCACCGCGTCCTGTGCTTCGCGGGCACGCCCGCACGATATTCCCCTCAAATTAACGTGACTTTCCTGTGACTACCCTTCGTCAAGACTTTGGTTCGGGGCTCTCCTGGCCCTGGGTAAAGCGATGCCAGCGTACCGTGCTGCGCATTTCTGGACTTCCACCGTTCCATCACTTGAGGTAGCAAGCAAGATGGCCAAGGCCGCTGATGTCGTTGTGCAATGCCTGGAAAACGAAGGTGTCGAGTATGTATTCGGCATTCCTGGTGAGGAAAACCTCGACCTGCTCGAATCCCTGCGCAAGTCGAAGATCAAGCTGGTACTTACCCGTCACGAGCAGTCCGCAGGTTTCATGGCTGCTACCTATGGTCGCTTGACCGGCAAGACCGGCGTCAGCCTGTCCACCCTCGGCCCTGGCGCGACCAACCTGGTCACCGCCAGCGCCTACGCCTACCTGGGTGGCATGCCGATGATGATGATCACAGGCCAGAAGCCGATCAAGAAGTCCAAGCAGGGCCGCTTCCAGATCATTGACGTGTGCGGCATGATGGACCCCATCACCAAGTACACCCACCAGTTTGCCTCGGCTGACAACATCCCGGCCCGTATGCGCGAAGCCTTCCGCCTGGCCGAAGAAGAGAAGCCGGGTGCCGTGCACCTGGAACTGCCGGAAGACATCGCTGCCGAGCAGACCGACGCACTGCCGATCCCGCGCAGCCTGCACCGCCGCCCGTTGGCCGAGCACGTGGCCATCGAAGCTGCCGTCGAGAAGCTGCAAAACGCGCGCAGCCCGATCCTGGTAATCGGCGCTGGCGCCAACCGCAAGATGACCGCCAAGGTTCTCAAGCAGCTGATCGACAAAACCGGCATCCCGTTCATCACCACCCAGATGGGTAAAGGTGTGGTCGACGAGCGCCACCCGCGCTTCCTGGGTAACGCGGCATTGTCGTCAGGTGACTTCGTGCACCGCGCCGTCGAAGCTGCCGACCTGATCATCAACATCGGCCACGACGTGATCGAAAAGCCGCCGTTCTTCATGGTCCGTGGCGGCACCGAAGTCATTCACATCAACTTCCGCTCTGCCGAAGTCGATGCCGTATACTTCCCGCAGGTAGAAGTGATCGGCGACATCGCCAACGCCGTGTGGCAGATCAGCGAAGCGCTGAACGACACCTCGCACTGGGACTTCACCCGCCTGCTGGCGATTCGTGAAGCCAACGAAGCGCAGATCGCCGAAGGTGCCGACGACGACCGCTTCCCGGTCTACCCGCAGCGCCTGGTTGCCGACATCCGTCGCGTGCTGCCGTCCGAAGGCATCGTCGCCCTGGACAACGGCATCTACAAGATCTGGTTCGCCCGTAACTACAAGGCGCACAAACCCAACACCGTGCTGCTGGACAACGCCCTGGCGACCATGGGCGCGGGCCTGCCATCGGCGATGGCCGCGCACCTGGTGCACCCAGAGCGCCCGGTGATTTCGGTGTGCGGCGACGGCGGCTTCATGATGAACAGCCAAGAGCTGGAAACTGCAGTGCGCCTGGGCATGCACATCACCGTGGTGATCCTGCGTGACGACGGCTACGGCATGATCCGCTGGAAGCAGGCCAACATGGGCTTCACCGATTTCGGCCTGGACTACGGCAACCCGGACTTCGTCAAATACGCCGAAGCCTACGGCGCCAACGGCCACCGCGTGGAAAGCGCCGAAGGCCTGCTGCCGCTGCTCGAGCACTGCATCAAGACCCCAGGTGTGCACGTGATCGACTGCCCGGTCGATTACAGCGAAAACGACCGCATCCTCAACAGCGAGCTGCGTGAGCGCGCGCTGGCGGTGTAAGGCCTGACGGCCTTATCGACGACGGTAATCCGGCAGCCACAAGAGGGTGTACAGATGGCCGGGCAGCTTTGCCCGCGCAAGTGCCGAATACTGTTGCGGCTGTTGATTGGTACCGGCAGGCAGCACCAGCTGCATAGCGTTTTGCCATGCTGAACAATCTGCCGGCGTAGATGCCGCCGCGAGTAGCCCTAGTACGCTTCTGTGCTAGGGTGCACACACTTTTGCTTCCCAGGATTTCCCCCCATGCTCCCCGTACTCAGCGAAAAAGAACTGGACCGCCTTGAAGACCTGCTGATCACCTACGGCAACGACTACTCGGTGCTGAACGTGGCCGAGCTCAATGGCTTTTTCACGGCACTGGCCAGCTCGCCAGTCACCGTCAACCCGGAGCAATGGCTGCCCGTAGTGGCCGGTGGCAAAGTGCCGAAATTCAAAAAGCCGGCGCATGAAGAAGCCTATACGGCGTTGATGTTGCGTTATGCCAACCAGGTGGCAGAAGCGCTGGCTGATGACGTCGACCATTTTGAGCCGCTGTTCGAGGAAAACGAAGGCGAGGAGGGCGGTGTGATCATGGAGGAATGGTGCTTTGGCTACATGCGCGGCACTCAGGTCGCCGGCTGGGCTGACCTGCCAACGGAGCAGGATCAACTGCTCAAGGCCATTTCTCTGCATGGGCTGGAGGATAACTTCGAACTGCTGGACCAGATGAGCGAAGAGGATATCCAGGCCTGCGTGCCGCAGGTGATCGAGGCTGCGCGGGGGCTGTACCGGTATTTCAACAAGCTGCACTGAATGATGCCGCTGGCCAGCACTGGCTTGTAGTCGCGGCCCAAGGCCGCGCCTGCAAAAGGCTTCCGCCGATATGAATAGCGCATTATTGCGCTCCGCGAAATTATGGTTTCCCCGCCACACGGATTCTGCTGCCAGCCGAACCGGTGCAGCATGATGCTCCATCAGCCCACCCCGGTGCTGACCAGGAGCCAAGCCCATGTCGAACCCGATCAAGCTTTACAATTTCCCCAAGTCTGGCCACGCCCACCGTATCGAGCTGATGCTCTCGCTGCTGAAGCTGCCCACCGAGCTGGTGTTCGTCGACCTCGCCAAAGGTGCGCACAAGCAGCCGGACTTCCTGGCCCTCAACCCGTTCGGCCAGGTCCCGGTCATTGATGACAACGGCACGGTGATTGCCGATTCCAACGCCATCCTGGTGTACCTGGCCAAGAAGTACGACAACGGCACCTGGCTACCCGAGGAACCCGCCGCCGCCGCCCGCGTGCAACGCTGGCTGTCGGTCGCCGCTGGCCCGCTGGCCTTTGGCCCTGCCGCTGCGCGCCTGGTGACGGTGTTCGGCGCCGCATTCAACACCGACGAAGTCATTGCCCGTGCCCATACCCTGCTCAAGGTGATCGACGCCGAGTTGGCCAATACGCCTTTCCTGGCGGGCAGCACGCCCACCATCGCCGACATTGCCAACTACTCCTACATCGCCCACGCACCAGAAGGCAATGTGTCGTTGGAGCCCTATGCCAACGTGCGCAGCTGGCTGGCGCGGGTCGAGGCGTTGCCAGGCTTCGTGCCCATGCCACGCACCGTAATCGGCCTGCAGACCAGCGCCTGATACCCGTCATCACGAGGAACGCCGCCATGCAGCAGAACCCAGACCAGCGCCCCTCGCCTTGGCATGCGGGAGAGAAAATCCTGCAGGAAAAGGTCGGGGTCGCGCAGCGCATGGAGGCGTTCGGGCAAAAGGTCATTCGCGACCACATGCCCGAGCAGCATCGTATTTTCTATCATCAGTTGCCGTTCCTGGTTGCCGCCAGCGTGGACGCTCAGGGCCGGCCGTGGGCGACCCTGTTGGAGGGGCCGGAAGGTTTTGTCAGCTCGCCAAACCCTCGCCAGCTGACA
Organism: Pseudomonas sp. Leaf58; assembly: GCF_003627215.1. Classification (NCBI taxonomy): domain Bacteria; kingdom Pseudomonadati; phylum Pseudomonadota; class Gammaproteobacteria; order Pseudomonadales; family Pseudomonadaceae; genus Pseudomonas; species Pseudomonas sp. Leaf58. Next base: position 4,142,582 of record NZ_CP032677.1, on the reverse strand, counting down.
ATCGACACTCAACTGCCAGTAGACGACCCTGCCACCCCGGGGCTGGCAGCGGGGAACGCGGTTGGCCTGCTGGGTATCGAACTGCATAGCCGTCGGCGCAATCGCCTTAATGGGCAGATCCACCAGGCCGGCGATGGCCAACTGCAGGTGACGGTGGAACAGTCGTTCGGCAACTGCCCGCAGTACATCCAGATGCGTGACTACACCCGCGTCGCTGAGCCCGCGCAAAGGCGAGTCGATGCGACAACGCTGGATAGCACAGCCGTCAGCCTGCTCCAGGCGGCTGACACGTTCTTCGTTGCCAGCTATGTCGAGCAAGACAACGGCCAGCGCTCGGTAGATGTTTCCCACCGCGGCGGCCGGCCCGGGTTCGTCAGGGTAGACGGCAATCGCCTGACCATTCCCGACTATGCCGGTAACCTGCATTTCAACACCTTGGGCAACCTGTTGATGAACCCGCGAGCTGGCTTGCTGTTCATCGACTTCAACACCGGCAACGTGCTGCAGCTTTCCGGGCATGCCGAAGTCGTGCTGGACAGCCCCGCCATCCAGGCCTTTGAGGGTGCCGAGCGGTTGTGGACGCTGGCGGTCGAACACGTGGTGTGGCGCCCGGCTGCCGTTTCCCTGCGCTGGGCCTTCAAGGCCTACGCGCCGACCAGCCTGACGACCGGCACCTGGGCCGAAGCCGAAGCGCGACTGCAGCAACGCCAGCAGCAGCGTCAATGGCAGGCCTGGCGTGTGCTGCGGGTGGTGCAGGAAAGCCGCGATATCCGCTCGTTCTACCTTGAACCACCCGCCGAAAGTGCGGTGTTTTTTGCGCCAGGGCAGCATGTTCCAGTGCAAGTCCAGCCGAACGGCGAGGCCACACTGATCCGCACCTACAGCCTGTCCAGCGCACCCTCCGACCGCTACCTGCGCATCAGTGTCAAAGCCCAGGGCCCGGTTTCGCGGCATTTGCATGAGCACATCGTGGCAGGCGATGTGCTGAATGTACGTTCGCCCATGGGCAGTTTCACCTTGGATCAGCAAAGTACCCGGCCGCTGGTGTTAATCGGCGCGGGGGTGGGTATTACGCCGTTGCTGGCCATGTTGCGCGAGCAGTTGAGCACCGGGCAGGCGCGGCGTATCCATCTGTTCCATGGTGCACGTAGCCTGGCCGACCTACCGTTCCGTGAGGAACTGGCAAGCTTGGTGCTGCGGGCCGGCGGCCTGCTGCACGTGCACCGCGCCCTCAGCCAGCCGGAAGGCCATGCGCTGGCGGGGCGTGATTATGCGTTTGCCGGCCGGTTGGGCATCGAGCAGGTCCAGGCGACATTGGCGCTGGACGATTACGATTTCTACCTGTGCGGCCCGGGCAGTTTTAGCCAGGAGCTGTATGAAGGGTTGCGCGGGGTGCATGTGCCGGATGCACGGATCCACGCCGAAGCCTTTGGCCCGTCGACGCTGCGGCGGCACACCGACGATGGCCAGCCCAGCCTGCAACAGCCGCCCGCTGCCAGCGAGGCGGTGCCGGTGTACTTCGCGGCCTCGGCCAAGGAAGCGCGTTGGGCTCCCGGCAGCGGCACCCTGCTGGAACTGGCCGAGGCGCGCGGGTTGGCCCCGGAATTCAGTTGCCGGGGTGGGTCGTGTGGTACCTGCAAAACCAAGCTGGTCAGTGGTCAGGTGCATTACCCAAACCCACCGGCAGAGCTGCCGGAGGCGGGTTCGGTACTGATCTGCTGTGCCGTGCCGGCGAGGGTGGAGGAGGGCGCGCAGGCGTTGGTGCTGGAACTATGAAGTTGCCTATCCAGGCCCGCGCAAGGGCCGGTACAGGCAACACAAAACCTCCAGATGAAAGATAATCCCGGCACCTCATAGCCCCCGGAGCCCGCATGGACCAGATCCACCTGATGAAGGTGTTCGTCGCCGTCGGCGAACTGGAAAGTTTCGCCGCTGCTGCTCGCCACCTGGACATCTCCGCAGCCGCGGTCACCCGTGCCGTTAGCGCCTTGGAAGAGCAACTGGGGGTCAAACTGCTGCTGCGCACCACCCGCAGCGTGCGCCTGACCGAAGCCGGCGGCCGCTACCTGGAGGACACCCGGCATATCCTCACCAGCATCCACGAGGCCAACGAAGCGGCCGCGGGCATCAACGCCACCCCCAAGGGCGACCTGGCCGTCACCGCGCCGATCCTGTTCGGCAAGAAGTACGTCATGCCGTGCATCGTCCGCTATCTGCAGCAGTACCCAGAGGTTGACGTTTCTGCTTATTTCCTCGACCGCATCGTGAACATGGTCGAGGAGGGCATGGACGTGGCCGTACGCATCGGCCCATTGCCCGACTCCGGCCTGAAAGCGCTGCGGGTGGGCAGGGTGAGGCGCATGCTGTGTGCATCCCCCGACTACCTGGCGCGTAATGGCGTACCGAAACACCCGTCTGACCTGGCAGAGCATGCCGTGATCGGCACCACCAACCTGTCACCTCGGGCTGGCTGGCGTTTCGGGGAAACCGATGAGCCGACCCTGGTGCGCATGAAGCCGCGCTTGACGGTGACCAGCAATGACGGGGCGATTGCCGCCGCCAGTGGCGGGCTGGGGATTGCCCGCCTGCTCTCGTACCAGGTGGCGGATGAGCTGGCCAGCGGGCAACTGCAGGTGATCCTGGCCGAGTACGAAGAAGCGCCGTGGCCGATTCATGTATTGCACCGGGAGAGCAAGTACGGCTCCGCCAAGGTCAGGGCCTTCATCGACATGTTGGCGCAGGCGCTGCGGGCCCAACATCTGGATTGAGCTCGTATTGCATCTTGAAACCCAGGCTCATTGCCTCTCCTGGTTGCAACAGGCGTAACCCCGGTCGCCCTGGCAGATGATGCGCATTGACCGGGTGGCTTACCGGTTCAAAGCAGAAAAAACCCTGCCCCTGCGGGCAGAACAGCAAAAAGTGATCAGCCCCGGTAGCGCTGCATGCCAAGCGATACCCGGCACCAGGCTGTTCGATCAGGCACGCCCCCGGCCAGCCACTGAAGGCATGGTCAACGACCGTTTCGGGCAAATGCGCCATGGCATTGAAACACCACTGCTCCGGCACCTCTGCCTGATACGACGGCAACCGACCGTGCTCGGCCAGCCATACTTTGCGCGCCGGCGCATGCAGCTTGGTATCCGGGTAGCGAGGAAAGTAAGGGTGCAGCCCCAGCCCGTACCAGTTAGGCAGCTCATCCAGGTGCGTCACATGCAGGTCCAGGCTCAGGCAGCCTTCATGCAACTGCACATCCAGCGTGGCCTGGTAGGCAAACGGCACGGTGCTGTCCAGCGTCAGCCGCGCACGCCGCTCACTGTGGTGCGCCACTCGCCAGGCTTGCTGCCAGGCGCTGCCGTGAATTGGGTAGGGGTCATGCGCGGTATTAGGTGCCAATGCCTGCCAACCCTCAGGCCGGGCAAAGCCACCTTCGGCAATACGGTTGGACCACGGCGCCAGCGGGTAGCAGGCCAGGCGCCGCGGAGTAGCGCTGGCCAGCGCTTCGCAATCAGAATGGCGCAACAGCGCTTGCCCGGTCGTTTTAACCTGCCAGTTGACCAGGCTGGCGCCTAGTTCCGGGGCCAGGCTCAGGCGGGTCAGGCGGTCCTGCAGGTGCAGTTCGGTTACAGCCATGCAAGGCTCCTTGAAAAGCAAAAATCATCGGTCACGGCGGTAAGTGAGCAGTACGATGCCGCACACCACCACGGCGCCGCCAAGTAATTGCAGGGTATCCAGGTGCTGGTCGAGCAGGGCCCAGCCCAACAGCAAGGTGGCGATCGGTTCCACGTTCATCACCGGCGCGTTCTGCGCCATGTTCAGCCGGGGTACGCAAACAAACAGCAAGGTGAAGGCCAAGCCATACAGCACCACCAGGCTGGCTAGGGCCAGCCAGCCACTGCTGCTGCCGGGCGGTGACAAACCGGCTGGCATCACACCACTGAAGCCGGCAACCAGCATGCTGGAGAACACGATCAGCAACGTCAGCAGGCTGCGCACCGGGCCGCGCACGGCGGCCAGTTTGTGGTCGGTGATCCACAAGGCGCAGGCGAATGCACAGGCGGCGCCGAAGGCTAGGCTGATGCCCTGTACCCAGTGCGGGTTGGCGTCGCCGCTGTCGGCCAGGCGCGCCGGCACATCCAGTGCCAGCACCAGGCCGCACAGGATCAGTCCCATGAACAACACCGTGCGCCCGCTGGGCCGGGCGCCACCCAGCGCCCAGGTGAGCAGCGCCAGCAGCATGGGGAAGGTGTTGCCCACCAGCAATGCCAGGGCCACAGGAATGCGCGCTACTGCCGAGTACAGGCACAGGCTTTGGGTGGCGATCAGCAGGCCGAGCAGCAGCTGCCAGTGCCGGGTACCGGCGGGCAAGGCCAAGGCCTGGCGTTGCCATAGCAGCAGGCAGGCCAGCACCAGCAGGGTGATGCCCGAGCGACAGAGAATGGCCAGCAGCACGCCGGTGCCGTCATCGAAGGCGATGCGCGCGGCGATGTGGTTGCCGGCGAATGAGCAGGCCAGTAAAGCCAGCAGGGCGATGGCCAGCTTGCGGGGGAACAGGGGGGCAGCAGCGGAGGGGACAGCCATGTGCAGGATCCGTTTGCAGATAGATTTTCCAGCAGTATCGCGGTCCTTGTAGGAGCGGCCACAAGGCCGCTCCCCAAGGACCGTAAATGCAGTTACAACACCACGCTAGGCAGCCACAGCGAAATGGCCGGAATGTAGGTCACTGCCATCAGCACCAGGAACAGTGCCAAGTAGAACGGCAGCAGCGCCTTCACCGTCGACTCGATGCTCACCTTGCCAATGGCCGAGCCGACAAACAGCACCGCCCCTACCGGCGGCGTGATCAAGCCGATTCCCAGGTTAACCAGCATGATCATGCCAAAGTGCACCGGGTCCACGCCGATCCCGGTAATCACCGGCAGCAGGATTGGCGTAAGGATCAGGATCAGCGGCGCCATGTCCATCACCGTACCCAGCAGCAACAGCATGAAGTTGATGCACATCAGGATCACGTAGCGGTTGTCCGACAGGGTCAGGAACGCGGTGGTGATCTTGGATGGGATCTGCATCAGCGTCATCACGTAGCCAAAGCTGGCGGCAAAACCGATCAGGATCATCACGATCGAAATGGTGCGCACGGTGCGGTGCATCAGCTTGGGCAAGTCGCGCCACTTGTAGTCGCGGTAAATGAACATGGTCACGAAGAACGACCACACCACCGCCACGGCTGCCGATTCGGTAGCGGTGAACACGCCCGACAGGATGCCGCCAAGGATGATCACCATGGCCATCAGGCCCCACAGCGCTTCACCGGCAATCTTCAGCGCCTGGCGCAGCGGGATCACTTCGCCCTTGGGGTAGTTGCGCTTTTTGGCGAAGATCAGGCACAGGCCCATCATCACCGCGCTCAGCAGCAACCCCGGCATTACCCCGGCCATGAACAGCGAGGCAATCGACACCGTGCCGCCGGCCGCCAGCGAGTACAGCACCGAGTTGTGGCTGGGCGGGGTCAGCAGCGCCTGTACCGAGCCGCTGACGGTGACGGCGGTGGAGAACTCGCGCGGATAGCCTTTGCGCTCCATCTCCGGGATCAGCACCGAGCCCACCGACGCGGTGTCGGCCACCGACGAGCCGGAAATCGCCCCAAAAAAGGTCGAGGCCATGATATTGACCAGCGACAGCCCGCCGCGCACGAAGCCCACCAGCACCCCGGCAAAGGCCACCAGCCGGCGTGACATGCCGCCCTCGGCCATGATCGCGCCCGCCAGCACGAAGAATGGAATGGCCAGCAGCGAAAACTTGTTAACCCCACTGGCCACCTGAATCATCATCGCCTGCAGCGGGATGTCGATCCACCAGGCGCCGATCAGCGCCGACAGGCCTAGGGCGTAAGCCACCGGCATGCCGAGCAGGATGAGCGCGATGAAACTGCCCAACAGAATGAACGCATCCATTTATGCAGCTCCTTCGCTTTCTTCGATGTGGTCGAAACGCACCACCTTGCGGTTGCTCTGATCACCCAACAGCAGTTTTTCCAGCACAAAGATCAGCGTCAGCACGCCACCGATTGGGATCGGCGCATAGGTCATGCCCACACGGATACCCGGCAGCGAGGCCAGCGACTGGTTCCAGGTGGTGATACACAGCTTGGTGCCGTACCAGGTCATGAACACGCACACCACAATCATCAGCCCCTGTACCAGCAATGACACCAGTTGGCGCTGCAGGGGTGGCAGCCGATCGGTGATCATCGCCACTGCCATGTGGGCCCCGGCGCGGTAGCTGGCGGCGGCGCCGACGAAGGTGAACACCACCATCAGCAGGATCGAGACCGGCTCCGGCCAACTGGAGCCGGTACCGAGGACGTAGCGGGCGAAGATGCCCCAGGGAATGATCAGCGACATAGCCAGGATCGATAGGCCAGCGATCCAGATGCAGCCTCGGTACAGCGTGTCGTTCACGCTCAGGAATAGCGATTTCATAGGGCATCACCAAAGCGGCAGGGCGGCGGGCGCCGCGCTGCCGAGGTCGTCTTGGAAGGGGCCGGTATTACTGGACGGCGTCGATACGCTTCATCAAGTCAGCGTACTGCGCGCCATATTTTTCACGTACCGAAGCGGTGGCGTCGTAGAACGGTTTTTTGTCAACGCTGATGAACTCGACGCCAGCGGCCTTGAGCTTCTCCTCGCTGGCGGCGGACTTGGCGTCCCACAGTGCGCGCTCTTCCATCTGTGCTTCACGCGCGACTTTTTTCACCAGCACCTGCTGCTCGGGGGTGAGCTTGTTCCAGGTGGTCTTCGACATCACCACCGGCTCTGGCAGGATCAGGTGGCCGGTCAGGGTGTAGTACTTGGCGCTCTGGAAGTGGTTGTGCTCCAGCAGGGTCGGCGGGTTGTTCTCGGCGCCATCGATAACGCCGGTCTGCAGGGCGCTGAAGATTTCGCCGGTATCCATGGCAATGCCGTTGCCGCCCATGGCGTTCATCATGTCGATGAACAGTGGGTTACCCTGCACGCGAATCTTCATGCCCTTGAGGTCTTCCAGGCTACGCACCGGCTTTTTGGTGTAGATGCTGCGCGAGCCGCCATCCATCCAGGCCAGGGCCACCAGGTTGAATTCGGAATTGGTGATCTTGTCGAGGATTTCCTGGCCGATGTCGCCATCGATGATCTTGCGCATGTGCTCATGGTCGCGGAACACGAACGGCATGTTGAACACGTTCACATCCGGCACCACCGGGCCGACGATCCCCAGGCTGACGCGGGTCATTTGCACTGCGCCGATCTGTGCTTGTTCGATCACTTCCTTCTCCGAACCCAGCACGCCGCCGGCGAACATCTTGAAGGTGATCTCGCCATTGCTGGCTTGTTCGAGTTTCTTGCCCATGTTCTGTTCGGCGACCACAGTCGGGTAGCCGGCTGGGTGGATTTCGGCGAACTTGATGTCCAGCGCCGAGGCCGGCATGGCCACGCTGAAGGCGAACGGGAGTACGGCAAGAAGCAGCTTGCGTTTGAACGTCATGATGAAACTCCGTGTTTTTTATTATTCGGTTTCGGGCGTGCAAGTAGGCAAAGCGGGCTTAACCCCGGTAGGCAGGTTCCTCCAGGCCCTTGGTGCCAGGGTCGAGGGCAAACACCCCACCAGCCAAGGGCTGGTCGCTGAGGTCGATGCCTGCGGGGCGGATCGAGGTGACGTACAGGGTGTCCAGGTTGGCGCCGCCGAAGGCACACATCGCCGGTTTTTTCACCGGCACGCTGAGCGAGCGGTCAAGGCGCCCGTCGGCGGTGAAGCGGTGGATTAGCCCGGCGTCGTTGCCGCAGATCCAGTAGCAGCCATCCTGGTCGATGGCGGCGCCGTCAGGGCGGCCGGGGTAGCCGCGCATGTCAACGAACAAACGCTTGTTGTGCGGCGTGCCGCTGTCTATGTCGTAGTCGAAGGCCCAGACTTTCTGCACGTTGGGGTGCGAGTCGGACAGGTACATGCGCCTGCCGTCGGGGCTGAAGGCCAGGCCGTTGGGTACGATCATGCCGTGCTGCTGCAAGTGCAATTGGCCTTCGCCGTCATGCCGGTACAGCGCGCCAACGTGGGCGCCTTGCTGCATGTCCAGCAGCAGGGTGCCGGCCCAGAAGCGGCCCTGGCGGTCGCAGCGGCCATCGTTGAAACGCATGCCGGCCTGGGCGTGCTGGACGCTGCTGAGCAGCCGGCTGCCCAGGCTACCATCGGCCTTGGGCTGCAGCTGGAAAATACCGCTTTCCATGCCGGCCACCCAGCCTTCGCCACTGCGGGCAATGCAGGCCAGCATCTCGCTGGCTTGCCAGACCTGGTGCTTGCCATCGGCCGCCTGCCAGCGGTGCAGCTGGCGTGCGGGGATGTCGACCCAGTACAGGGCCTGTTCGCTGGGGTGCCACACGGGGCTTTCGCCGGTGCCGTTGCGGGCGTCGACGATCAGTTCGCAGTTCATGGCCGTGCCTCCTGGCGGGGTAGGTCAGTTGAAGGGGCCGGCCACGGCGAAAGCGCCGCCTTGATAGACCATGCTCGGGTCATCGGCGGCGGGCGCCGGTTGGGCTTCCACGGCAGCGCGGAAGGGTTCCGAGCTGTCCTTGGGCACATAGCCCAGGTGCTCGGCATGGCGGTTGTCCCACCACACGGTGCGGTTGTTGGAGGCACCGTAGACGATGGTGTGGCCAACGTCGGGGGTGAACAGCCCGCGCTCGATCAGTTGCACCAGGTCGTCATAGCTCAGCCAGGTGCAGAGCATGCGCGGGTTCTGTGGCTGCGGGAACGACGAGCCAATGCGAATGCTGACGGTCTCGATGCCGTAGCGGTCGAAGTAGAAGCTGGCGACATCCTCGCCGTAGCACTTGGACAGCCCATAGTAGCTGTCGGGGCGGCGCGGGGCGTGAGCGTCTATGCGTTGGTCCTGGCGGTAAAAGCCGATGGTGTGGTTGGAACTGGCGAAGATGACCCGCTTCACGCCGTGCTTGCGCGCCGCCTCGTACACATGGAACACGCCACAGATGTTGGGGCCGAGGATGTCTTCAAAGGAATGCTCGGTAGACACCCCACCGAAGTGGATGATGGCGTCCACGCCCTCGACCAGAGCATGTACTGCAGCCTTGTCCGCCAGGTCGCAGGTGATGACCTCTTCATGCGGGCCCGCAGCAGGTGCCATGGGGCTGATATCGGAAAGGCGCAGGACTTCGGCGTAGCCTTGCAGGCGTTCGCGAAGGACCTTGCCCAGGCCGCCTGCGGCTCCGGTGAGCAGCAGGCGATTGAGGGGGGTAGTGGTCATGGCCGGCTCTTGTTGTTAATTGTTGTAAGTTATCGTATGACTTTGCTGATTATCGGCAGTGGTTCTGGTGATTGTCAATGAGGCTTGGGTGGCTTTTGCCGGCCTCTTCGCGGGTGAACCCGCTCCTACTGGGATAGTGTTGTCTTCAGGCCCGCGCATACCCCGCAGATTTGTATCAGAGCAGCGATAGCGGATAGTTGAATATCAACCGGTTCTCATCGAACTCGTTATTGCTGTAATCCCGGCGAATCGACGAGTTACGCCACTTCACACTCAAATCCTTGAACGCCCCGCTCTGAATCACATACGCCAGCTCCGTCTCGCGCACCCATTCCTTGCCGTCGGTCACCACCCCGCTGTGCACGTCTTGGCCGCTGATATAGCGGTTCATCAAGGTCAGCCCCGGCACCCCCACGGTGACGAAATTGAAGTCGTGGCGTACCTGCCACGAGCGCTCATTGGCGTTGTCGAAGCTGGAGTTGTAGCTGTCGTTGGCCAAGGTCCCGCCACTGGTGCCGTTGACCCGCATCCAGGTATCGCCATCGACCTTCTGCAGCCCGACCCAGAAGGTGTTGCCGCCATACTTGGCCGAGAACATCCCCGAGTAGGTTTTGTTGTCCAGCTCGCCAGCCCGCTCGGAGCCATCTTCACCGCCGTGGAAGTAGCCCAGGTTGGCGCCCAGGGTCCAGCTACCGACCGGCTGGCTGTGGCTCAGTTGCAGATACTGCTGCTCGTAGACGTCCTTGAGCACCGCATTCCACAGCCCGACCAAGGTGCGGTCCTGGTTGAACTTGTACTCGCCGCCGACGAAGTTGAAGCGGTCCGACACACCGCCGCCGTAGCTCATGTCTTCCATGCTGGCGTCGTTGCGCGGGCTGTTGCCGCGGAACTGCCCGCCGTACAGGGTCAGCCCGGCAATCTCGCTGGAAGTGACCTGCCCGCCACGGAACGTTTGTGGCAGGGAGCGCCCGTCATCGGAACGCAAAATCGGCAGTACCGGCATCCACTCACCAATCTTCAGCTCGGTCTTGGAGATCCGCGCCTTGCCCGCCACTGCCAGTCGTCCATAGTCATCTGCCGGTTTGCCATCATCATGGCGCGGCAGCAATGCCGTGCCATAGGTTCCGCCGCCACCATCGAGCTTGACCGACCACAGCCCCAGTACATCCACACCGAAGCCGACCGGTCCTTCGGTGAAACCCGAACGGGCATCGAGAATGAAGCTTTGCGTCCACTCCTCAGCCTTGCTTTGCGGGTTGCTGGGGTTGGTGAAGTTGCGGTTGATGTAGAAGTTGCGCAGCCCCAGGGTGGCCTTGCTGTCCTCGACAAAACCTGCTGCCAGGCTGGTGCCTGGCAGCCCGGCGATGACCCCGGCGCCAAGCAGGGCGAAGGGCAGGGTATGGCAGATTTTCATTATTGTTGTGCTCCCGAAGGGTATGGCAGCCCGTCCACCGGGCACGCGCAAGCGGCCTGCGGCAGGGGCGGGTAAGTAACGGGCCGGTCAGGGCCAGGGGTAATTGCGCGTTAACCGAGCGCTAGCTACTGATCGGCGTACGCCAGCGGGTCGATGCAAGAGGGGGGTGCAACAAACGTGGGTGCAGCGGGATGGGTGTCGACATGGGTTCGTCCACTGATTGTTTTTGTTGTTATGTGTTGTCGTACAACTAAGGGCGATTATTAACAAGGTGAAGGTGGGCTGTCAACGCATACTGGCCCGGGGAATACAGCTTGAACACGCAAAATCAAGAGGTAGGGGCTCTATCTTGGCCTTTGTAAAGATATACGACGACTTCGCGCCAAAAATTGCATTGGCCCTGCCGCTACCTTGGGCTATTTTAAATTCAGGCCTCGCCCTCGACCACGTAGACTGGCACGCCCAGTCCCGGCACCTCGTACCGCTGTGCCGTTCCCCCTTGTCGGCATGGGCGAGGTCTCTTTATTTCTAGGGCGACTGAGCGGATGTGATCAAGCGGTCCTTGGCCTTACAGTGCGGTTCAAAGGCTAACGCTTTACCTGTGGGCGCGGGCGCGCCCGCGAAGACTTTGACTCGGTGCATGGCACCGACAATGCCGGTGTGCGCGGGTAACCCCTGACTGAGGTTTTGACATAAAAAAAGGCTGCCAATCGGCAGCCTTCTCGATACTCAGCCCGGACAATCAGTCCCAGCTCAGTGCACCACCCGTCTGATACTCAATCACACGCGTCTCAAAGAAGTTTTTCTCCTTCTTCAAGTCCATGATCTCGCTCATCCAAGGGAACGGGTTGGTAGTCCCTGGGTACTCTTCCTTCAAACCAATCTGGGTCAGGCGACGGTTGGCGATGAATTTGAGGTAGTCCTCCATCATCGCTGCGTTCATGCCCAGCACGCCGCGCGGCATGGTGTCACGGGCGTATTCGATCTCCAGCTGGGTCCCTTGCAGGATCATCTGGGTCGCTTCTTCCTTCATCGCCGCGTCCCACAGGTGCGGGTTCTCGATCTTGATCTGGTTGATCACGTCGATACCGAAGTTCAGGTGCATCGACTCATCACGCAGGATGTACTGGAACTGCTCGGCAACGCCGGTCATCTTGTTGCGGCGGCCCATCGACAGGATCTGGGTGAAGCCGCAGTAGAAGAAGATGCCTTCCAGTACGCAGTAGTAGGCGATCAGGTTGCGCAGCAGCTCTTTGTCGGTTTCGACGGTGCCGGTGTTGAATTCCGGGTCGGAGATGGCGCGGGTGTACTTCAGGCCCCAGGCGGCTTTTTTAGCGACCGACGGGATCTCGTGGTACATGTTGAAGATCTCGCCTTCATCCATGCCCAGCGACTCGATGCAGTACTGGTAGGCGTGGGTGTGGATCGCCTCTTCGAAAGCCTGGCGCAGGATGTACTGGCGGCACTCCGGGTTGGTGATCAGGCGGTACACAGCCAGCGCCAGGTTGTTGGCAACCAGCGAGTCAGCGGTGGAGAAGAAGCCGAGGTTGCGCATGACAATGCGGCGCTCGTCTTCGGTCAGGCCGTCCATGCTCTTCCACAGGGCGATGTCGGCGGTCATGTTGACCTCTTGCGGCATCCAGTGGTTGGCGCAACCGTCCAGGTACTTTTGCCAAGCCCAGTCGTACTTGAACGGTACCAGCTGGTTGAGGTCGGCACGGCAGTTGATCATGCGCTTTTCGTCAACAGCGACGCGGGCCGAGGAGCCTTCCAGCTCGGCCAGGCCTTCAGCGACGTCAAGGGCGTCGAGGGCGGCCTTGGCACGCTTGACAGCTTCGGAGTCAGAAGCAGTGACCGAACGGGCCTCCAGGGCGGCGGCACCGCCAGCGCTGTCGAGCTTGTCGAGGGTGGCAGCGGCAGCGGCTTGCGCAGGGGTGTTGCCTTTGGCGGCTACTTCGCCGTCTTCTTTATCGAATTCGTCCCAGCTCAGCATGGTGAGATTCTCCTGCTTGAGGGCCATCTACTCAGTATGGCCGGTGGATCTTGGTTGCGGCTTGGTCCCCAGGATGGGGTACGGCGGTGCACGCAAATCTGGATTGCCCAAAAGGGCTGGCCGGGGCGGTGGGGCCACGGCTTATTGTGCGTGCCTGTGGAGAGGCGCTGGCGTAGCCGGCCTCTTCGCGGGTTAACCCGCTGCCACAGGCGGAGAATGCCGCGAGGGGCCCCCTCGCGGCTCTCAGGCCTTACTGGCAGGCTTCGCAGTCAGGCTCGTCGATCGCGCAGGCCTTTGGCACTGGCGCAGGGCCGGCTGCCTGGACCGGGGCGCTGTCGCCACCGCTGGAAACGGCGTTGAGCTTGCCGGTGTTGATGGTCGACTTCTCGGTGCTGGTTGCGGCCAGGGCACGGAGGTAGTAAGTGGTCTTCAGACCACGGTACCAGGCCATGCGGTAGGTCACGTCCAGCTTCTTGCCCGAGGCGCCGGCGATGTACAGGTTCAGCGACTGGGCCTGGTCGATCCACTTCTGGCGACGCGAGGCGGCATCGACGATCCACTTGGTCTCGACTTCAAATGCGGTGGCGTACAGGTCTTTCAACTCTTGCGGGATACGCTCGATCTGCTGCACCGAACCGTCGTAGTACTTCAGGTCGTTGATCATGACCGCGTCCCACAGGCCACGGGCCTTCAGGTCGCGAACCAGGTACGGGTTGATCACGGTGAACTCGCCCGACAGGTTCGATTTCACGTACAGGTTCTGGTAGGTCGGCTCGATCGACTGCGACACGCCAGTGATGTTGGCAATGGTCGCGGTTGGCGCAATGGCCATGATGTTCGAGTTACGAATGCCCTTCTGTACACGAGCACGGACCGGTGCCCAGTCCAGGCTTTCGTTCAGGTCGACGTCAATGTACTTCTGGCCGCGGGCTTCGATCAGGATCTGTTGCGAATCCAGTGGCAGGATGCCTTTGGACCACAGCGAACCCTGGAACGTCTCGTAGGCGCCGCGCTCGTCAGCCAGGTCACACGAGGCTTGGATGGCGAAGTAGCTGACCGCTTCCATCGACTTGTCGGCGAACTCGACGGCTGCGTCGGAACCGTAAGCAATGTGCTGCAGGTACAGCGCATCCTGGAAGCCCATGATGCCCAGGCCCACAGGGCGGTGCTTCATGTTCGAGTTGCGCGCTTGTGGCACCGAGTAGTAGTTGATGTCGATCACGTTGTCGAGCATGCGCACGGCGGTGTTCACGGTGCGTTGCAGCTTGGTGGTGTCCAGCTTGCCATCGACGATGTGGTTCGGCAGGTTGATCGAGCCCAGGTTGCAGACGGCGATCTCGTCCTTATTGGTGTTCAGGGTGATCTCGGTGCACAGGTTCGAGCTGTGCACCACGCCCACGTGCTGCTGCGGCGAACGCAGGTTGCACGGGTCCTTGAAGGTCAGCCACGGGTGGCCGGTCTCGAACAGCATCGACAGCATCTTGCGCCACAGGTCTTTGGCCTGGATGGTCTTGAACACCTTGATCTTGTTGTACTCGGTCAGGGCTTCGTAGTACTCGTAGCGCTCTTCGAAGGCCTTGCCGGTCAGGTCGTGCAGGTCTGGCACTTCCGACGGCGAGAACAGGGTCCACTTGCCGTCATCGAAGACGCGCTTCATGAACAGGTCAGGGATCCAGTTGGCGGTGTTCATGTCGTGGGTACGACGGCGGTCATCACCGGTGTTCTTGCGCAGCTCAATGAACTCTTCGATGTCCAGGTGCCAGGTTTCCAGGTAGGCACACACGGCGCCTTTGCGCTTGCCACCCTGGTTGACGGCAACGGCGGTGTCGTTGACCACTTTCAGGAAGGGTACGACGCCCTGCGACTTGCCGTTGGTGCCCTTGATGTAGGAGCCCAGTGCACGTACCGGGGTCCAGTCGTTGCCCAGGCCACCGGCGAATTTCGACAGCATGGCGTTGTCGTGGATCGCATGGTAGATGCCCGACAGGTCGTCCGGCACGGTGGTCAGGTAGCAGCTGGACAGCTGCGGGCGCAGGGTGCCGGCGTTGAACAGGGTTGGGGTCGAGGCCATGTAGTCGAAGGACGACAACAGGTTGTAGAACTCGATCGCACGGGCTTCCTTGTCTTTCTCTTCCAGCGCCAGGCCCATGGCCACACGCATGAAGAACACCTGCGGCAGCTCGAAGCGCACGCCATCCTTGTGGATGAAGTAGCGGTCGTACAGGGTTTGCAGGCCCAGGTAGGTGAACTGCTGGTCGCGCTCGTGGTTGATGGCCTTGCCCAGGCGCTCCAGGTCGTAACCTTTCAGGGCCGGGTTCAGCAACTCGAACTCGACGCCTTTCTCGACGTAGGCCGGCAGGGCCTTGGCGTACAGGTCGGCCATTTCGTGGTGGGTAGCGCTCTCGGCCACGTTCAGGAAGCCCAGGCCTTCGGCGCGCAGGGTGTCCATCAGCAGGCGGGCGGTGACGAACGAGTAGTTCGGCTCGCGCTCGACCAGGGTACGGGCGGTCATCACCAGGGCGGTGTTGACGTCCTTGATCGCGACGCCGTCGTACAGGTTCTTCAGGGTTTCGCGCTGGATCAGGTCGCCATCGACTTCGGCCAAGCCTTCGCAGGCTTCGCTGATGATGGTGTTCAGGCGGGCCATGTCGAGTGGCGCCAGGCTGCCATCGGCGAGGGTGATGCGGATGCTTGGGTGCGGCTCGACTACCGAGTCGGCGTTGCTGCGGGTGGCGCGCTCTTTGGCGCGCTGGTCACGGTAGATCACGTAGTCACGGGCGACTTTTTGCTCGCCGGCGCGCATCAGGGCCAGTTCGACCTGGTCCTGGATTTCTTCGATGTGGATGGTGCCACCCGATGGCATGCGACGCTTGAACGTGGCAGTGACCTGCTCGGTCAGGCGCGCGACGGTGTCGTGGATGCGCGACGAGGCAGCGGCAGTGCCGCCTTCAACTGCGAGGAACGCCTTGGTGATGGCCACGGTGATCTTGTCGTCGGTGTAGGCGACGACAGTACCGTTACGCTTGATCACGCGCAGTTGGCCCGGAGCGGTGGCAGCCAGATCCTGATTGGCATCGGCGGCCTGCGGCACCTTGGCCTGCGGGTTCTCGCGAGTTGTGTCGGTTTGCATGGGTGGGTGTCTCCACAGTTTCTATAGTGTTCAGGCGCCTTTTGGGCGCCCACCGTTCCGTCCACTTGCTCGATGGCCTGGCGGGGATGCGCAATGCATGCGCATCCGCCCGCTCGGGCGTACCGACTTCGGGACAGACTCAGGAATATGGGGCAATAACCTGCCGCTCCCTGGCCGAAGTCAAAGGTTCTGGGTAGGCCCAGAAGCTGTTGCTGTTCAGTACTCCGCTGGAGCGGTAAGGCTGGTTAAATCACCTGACGTTCAAGCCGAAAAATCCCATGATTTGTCGGGTTGACTTTTATGTGTGATTTTGCAGGAACCCCTATATCTAGTGGTTTGCTGCGATCGGGATACAAGATAATGCGGTATTGGGGTCTTTGCAAGGCGAGCGCCTGTGGATAACTTGTGGGTACTTTGTGAGTGAATGGTGGGTATTCGCTGTAGGCCTTGTGCCAAGTGGTTTGCAGTATTTTTCTTCGCTTTACCGCCCCAAGGCAGAAATTTGCGGGCGCGAACCCTACCACAAAAAACGGTTCAGTCGAGGGGGCTGCTGGCCGTTGGCAGCACCGGGTGCCAGTCGTAGTATCCAGAGGGGATGTTGCCTTTTGGTTAAAGGGTTATGTTGCCTGTGCCGGCCTCTTCGCGGGTGAACCCGCGAAAGGGCCGGAACAGGCTAAAACAACAAGCAAAGGCAGAAGC
The DNA here is from genome assembly GCF_003627215.1 of Pseudomonas sp. Leaf58. Taxonomy (NCBI): domain Bacteria; kingdom Pseudomonadati; phylum Pseudomonadota; class Gammaproteobacteria; order Pseudomonadales; family Pseudomonadaceae; genus Pseudomonas; species Pseudomonas sp. Leaf58. The sequence goes on along the minus strand of NZ_CP032677.1, from coordinate 4,126,057 downwards.
CATGGACCACCCCGCACACCGCATCCTCATCGTCGAAGACGACCAGCGCCTGGCCGAACTCACTGCCGAGTACCTGCAGGCCAACGGCTACGAGGTCAGTGTCGAGGGTGATGGCGCCCGCGCCGCGCGGCGCATCGTCGACAGCCAGCCCGACCTGGTCATCCTTGACCTCATGCTGCCCGGCGAGGACGGCTTGAGCATCTGCCGCCGGGTACGCAGCCAGTACCCCGGCCCAATCCTCATGCTCACTGCCCGCAGCGACGAACTCGACCAAGTCCAGGGCCTGGACCTGGGGGCTGACGACTACGTCTGCAAGCCCGTGCGCCCACGCCTGCTGCTGGCGCGCATCCAGGCCCTGCTGCGCCGCAGTGACGCGCCGGACAGCAAGCGCCAGGACCTGGCCTTTGGTGCGCTGCGCATCGACAACCGCCTGCGCGAGGCCCGCCTGGGGGGGCAATTGATCGAGCTGACCGGCGCTGAATTCGACCTGCTCTGGCTGCTGGCCAGCAACGCCGGCCGGGTGCTGACCCGCGAGCAAATCTTCACGGCGCTACGCGGCGTTGGTTACGACGGCCAGGACCGTTCCATCGACATTCGCATTTCAAAAATTCGCCCAAAGATCGGCGACGATCCGCTGCAGCCAAGGCTGATCAAGACCCTGCGCAGCAAGGGCTACCTGTTCGTCGGCGAGGCGCCATGAACAACTCGATCTTCCTGCGCATCTACGGCGGCATGTTGGCCGTGCTGGTGCTGGTGGCCCTGCTCGGCGTGCTCAGCTTGCACCTGGTCAACGAAGTGCGCGCTGCCCAGCACCGCGAGGGCCTGGCCCAGGGCACTTTCAGCCTGATGGCTGACAACCTGGCGGTGCAAAACGACACCGAGCGCAAGCGCTCGCTGTTGATCTGGGAGCGCCTGCTCGGCGTGCCGCTGGCGCTGCAACCCATGACTGCGCGCACCCTCGACGGCGGCCAGCGGGCACGCCTGTACCGTGGCCTGGTGGTGGTCGAGAAGACCGGCCCGCATGCCGCACAGGTCTTGCGCAAGGTGGGCCAAGAGGACTTGATGCTGGTGGCCCAGGTCAAGCAGGTCAGCGAGCAGTTGGCGCGGGCTACCCTGTACCTGCTAGCCGATGAGCTGGTGCGCTACCCGGTAACCGAACAGCAGCAACGCCTGGAGCAACTTGCGCGGGACAAGGGCTTTGGTTTCGGTGTTGCCCTGCAGCGTATCGAGCGGGTAAGCCTGGACGATGACCAGCGGCGTCGGGTCGAGGAAGGCGACACGGTCATGGCCCTGGCCAAGGATGGCGACTCGATCCGCGTATTCGCCGGCCTTGCGGGCTCCCCCTGGGTACTGGAGATCGGCCCGCTCTATCAGCTCAATCCGTATCCGCCGCAGTTGCTGATCCTGATCGCTTTCCTCGGCCTGTGCTTGATCGGGGTGGTGGTCTACTTGCTGGTGCGCCAGCTGGAGCGCCGCGTGTCAGGCCTGGAGATAGCCGCCACACGGATCGCCCAAGGCAGCCTGGACACCCGTGTGCCGGTCGCTGATGCCGACTCGGTGGGGCGCCTGGCCGCCGCCTTCAATGGCATGGCCGAACACTTGCAGCGCTCGCTGACTATGCAGCGTGAGCTGGTGCGGGCGGTTTCCCACGAGCTGCGCACCCCCGTGGCGCGCCTGCGCTTTGGCCTGGAGATGATCGAAAGCGCCACCACCGAGCAGGCCCGGGCCAAGCACCTGGCAGGCATGGACGGGGATATCCAGGACCTCGACAAGCTGGTCGACGAGATGCTCACCTACGCGCGCCTGGAGCAGGGTGCACCGGCCCTGAAGTTCGAGCGGGTCGACCTGGACGCCTTGCTCGACCGGGTGATCGCAGAGCTCGCACCGCTGCGTGCCGACGTGCGGGTGGTAAGGGGGGCATGCCAAGGCGCCGATACCGAGGGCGCCTGGGTCGAGGCCGAGCCGCGCTACCTGCACCGGGCCCTGCAGAACCTGGTGGGCAATGCCATGCGCCATGCCCAGGCCGAGGTACGCCTGAGCTACCAGTTGGGGCAGCAACGTTGCCGCATCGATGTGGAAGATGACGGCCCCGGGATCCCCGAGGGGGTCTGGGACCGTATCTTCACGCCGTTCACCCGCCTCGATGACAGCCGCACCCGCGCCTCCGGCGGGCATGGCCTGGGCCTATCGATCGTACGGCGCATCATCTATTGGCATGCGGGCCGGGCTACGGTGGGGCGTAGCGAAGCGCTGGGCGGGGCCTGCTTCAGCCTGAACTGGCCACGGCAGCAAGCACCGTTGTGACCGTCAGGCGCTGACCAGGCTTAGCAGGTGCCCGTCCTGCAGGCAGAACTGGCCCTGCAGCTCGGCGCCATGCCGCCACTGTGGCGACAGGTCGGTGAGCAGGCGCAGGCGGGCCAGGCCTTCGGCGGACCAGCTCAATACCTCGGCGTGCTCGAAATAGAAGCGCTGACGTGTCAGTGGGTAGAGGGTCTTGAACAGGCTTTCTTTCAACGAGAAGGTCAGGGTGACGGCAAGGCCAAGCTGGTGGCGGTCCAGGCGCTCCAGCTCTGCCGGGGTGAGGATTTCGCCCATCAGTCGCTCGGCTCGTTGGTCATCCAGCAGTGTTTCCTGATCCAGGCCCAAGCCCTGGCAACTGCCTTCGGCAGCGACCACGGCGGCGGCCCAGCCTTTGCCGTGGGTGATCGAGCCGCGGATACCCGCAGGCCAGATGGGGGAGCGGTCCTCATGGCTGGCGGGCACATAGTCACGGCCATCCAGGCGCTGCAGCGCGGCGCGCGCGCATACGCGGCCGGCCAGGTACTCGGCCTGGCGCTTGGCCACCGAACGCTGCAGGCTGGTGCTTGGCACGACGCCGGCGCGCTGGAAGTCGTCGGGCGCCAGGCGGGTGGGGTCGAAGGCGCAACTGACCAGCACCGCACCGGGTAACGGGTGGGGCAGGGGCCAGTGGTGCTGAAGGGGGGCGCAGCAGGCGGGGAGTGTGTTCATGGGTGTATTGTGCCAGCTGCGCAGGCGCTGCGGGGGTTCTGCGAGCCCGATCCCCCGTTGACCGCGGCATGCCTTATTTGAAGACTTTTTTGAAGAACGCCTGCATATCCGCCCACGAACTGGCATCCGCCGCCTGGTCATAGGCAATATCCGGCCCGCCATGCTCGCCATGGCTCAGTCGGTCAGAATCCGGGTTGGTAAACCCATGCTTGGCCCCCGGAATGCTGACGAACTGGTAGTTGACCTTGGCCGCATCCATTTCTTCCTTGAACGCGCTCACTTGCTGCTCGGGCACCATGGTATCTGCGGCACCATGCTCTACCAGAATGTCGGCCCGCACCACGCCGGGCTTGGCCGGCGCCTGCGTAAGCAGCGGGCCATGGAAACTCACCACGCCATCGAGCTTCTCCCCGCGTCGCGCCGCATCCAACACCACCTTGCCGCCAAAGCAGTAACCCACCGCCCCCAACTGGTGCTTGTTGGTATTGGGCTGCAGCTTCAGCAGCTCCAGGCCGGCATCGAAACGCCGTTCTGCTGCCTTGGGGTCTTTCATGGCTGCTGTCATGAACGCCTTGGCGTCGGCAGGGTGTTCGGTATGCTTGCCATCGCCATACATGTCGATGGCCAGCGCGTTGTAGCCCAGCGCCGCAAGGTCACGAGCCCGGCGCTTGGCGTAGTCGTTCAGCCCCCACCATTCATGCACCACGACAATGCCGGGGCGCTTGCCCTCGATGGCGTCGTCATAGGCGTAGTAGCCGACCAGGCGATTGCCATCGTTGTCCTGGTAGGGGATCTCACGGGTTTGTACCGCCGCATGGGCGAGGGCGGCGCTGCACATCAGGGTCAGGGCCAGCAGTGCACGCATGTTTACTACTCCTTGTCTTGCAGACAGTTCGTTCAGCCAGTGTTCAGCCAGGGTTCAGTCGCGGTTCAGGGTGCCTTGCTTACTCTAGCTTCCAGACCGAAACAGCGCACTCAACTGGAGTACATCGCCATGAAAACCTTCAATTCCCTGCTTGCCGCCATGGCCGTCTGCGCCGCCGGCCTCACCACCGCCCAGGCCGCTGATGACAACTTCGCCAGCCTGACCTACGGCCAGACCAGCGACAAGGTTCGCAAGTCCGGCCTACTTCAAAGCAACACCGACCACCTCAACGCCGACGGCATCATCGGCAAGGACGACACCTGGGGCGTGCGCCTGGGCAAGGTCAATGACCAAGGCCGCTACTACATGACCTACGACAACGTCTCGGGCGACCACAGCGGCCTCAAGTTGCGCCAGGAAAACCTGCTGGGCAGCTATGACTTGTTCCTGCCGGTGGGCGATACCACCAAGCTGTTCGGCGGGGGCAGCCTGGGCGTGACCAAGCTGACCCAGGACTCGCCGGGTGCCAGCCGGGATAGCGACTACGGTTATGCCTACGGCCTGCAGGCCGGGGTAATCCAGGACATCACCGACAAGGCTTCGGTGGAGCTGGGCTACCGTTACCTGCGCACCAACGCGGCCACCGAAGTGGGCGCACAGGGTGGGCCGAAGGAAGGCACCCTGCGCCTGACCAGTAGCGCGCAGACATACCTGGCTGCAAGCTACAAGTTCTGACCGGCGAGTCGCGTTATCCTGTACCGGCCCTTTCGCGGACATGCCCGCGAAAGGGCCGCTACAGGCAATACCAATCAAGGAGCTGCACATGAAACTGCTGGTGGTCGAGGACGAAGCCCTGCTTCGCCATCACCTCTGTACCCGCTTGGGCGAAAGTGGCCATGTGGTCGAGGCCGTCGCCGATGCCGAAGAGGCGCTGTACCAAGCCGGGCAGTACCACTTCGACCTGGCCATTATCGACCTTGGTCTGCCGGGCATCAGTGGCCTGGAGCTGATTACGCGCCTGCGCAGCCAGGCCAAGAACTTCCCCATTCTGATCCTCACCGCCCGCGGCAATTGGCAGGACAAGGTCGAAGGCCTGGCCGCCGGAGCCGACGATTACCTGGTCAAGCCGTTCCAGTTCGAAGAGCTCGAAGCGCGGCTGAATGCCCTGTTGCGCCGCTCCAGTGGCTTTACCCAGTCGACCATCGCCGCAGGCCCTCTGGTGCTCGACCTCAACCGCAAGCAAGCCACCCTCGACGCACAGCCGCTGGCCCTGACCGCCTACGAATACCGCATCCTCGAGTACCTCATGCGCCATCACCAGCAGGTAGTGGCCAAAGACCGCCTGATGGAGCAGCTGTACCCGGGGGACGAGGAACGCGACCCTAATGTTATCGAAGTGCTGGTCGGCCGCTTGCGCCGCAAGCTTGAAGGCGATCACGGCTTCAAACCCATCGACACCGTGCGCGGCCTGGGCTACCTGTTCACCGAGCGTTGCCGGTGATCCGTTCCCTGCGGATACGCCTGATGCTGGCCGCCGCGGTGCTGGCACTGCTGTTCATGCTGGCGCTGCTGCCGGCATTGCAGAAGGCCTTTAGCCTGGCCCTGCAGGAATCGATCGAGCAGCGCTTGGCCTCGGACGTGACCACGCTGATTTCAGCCGCGCGTATCGAGCATGGCCAGTTGCAGATGCCTACGCTGCTACCGGACGAGCGCTACAACCTGCCGTACACCGGGCTGCTTGGCTATATTTTCGACCGCGACGGCAACCTGGTCTGGCAGTCGCGCGCCACCGCCGACCGGCATATCAACTACCGCCCGCGATATGACGGGCGCGGCAACGAATTTGCCCGGATTCACCAGGCCGATGGCGAAGAGTTCTTCGTCTACGACGTCGAAATAAAGCTGCTGGGCGGCCAAAGCGCGGCCTACAGCATTGTTGCCCTGCAGCCGCTGAGCGAATACAAGGCCACCCTCAATGGCCTGCGCGAAAAGCTCTACCTTGGCTTCGGCGCCGCCTTGCTGGCGCTCATGGCGTTGCTGTGGGCTGGACTGACCTGGGGCCTGCGCTCGTTGCGCCGGCTCAGCCACGAGCTGGACGAGGTGGAGTCGGGAGCGCGTGATGGCCTGAGCGGCGAGCACCCTCGCGAGTTGCTACGGCTGACCCGCTCACTTAACCGCCTGTTGCGCAGTGAGCGTGAGCAACGCACGCGCTACCGGGATTCGCTGGACGACTTGGCGCACAGCCTGAAGACGCCGCTGGCGGTGCTGCAGGGGGTGGGCGAGAGCCTGCAGCAGCGCAGCGGCGAGCGCGAGGCGGCGCGCGTGCTGCAAAGCCAGATCGAGCGCATGAGCCAGCAGATCGACTACCAATTGCAACGTGCCAGCCTGCGCAAAAGTGGCCTGGTCCGCCACAGCGTGTTGCTGCGGCCGTTGCTCGATAGCCTGTGCAGCACGCTGGGCAAGGTGTACCGGGACAAGCGGGTAAGCGTGGCCCTCGACCTGCCCCCCGCAGCGCAGGTGCCGGTGGAGCAGGGCGCGCTGCTGGAACTGCTGGGCAACCTGCTGGAAAACGCCTACCGCCTAAGCCTGGGCCAGGTGCGCGTGAGCCTGGCTCAGGCGCCTGGGCAAGTGACCTTGTGCATCGAGGACGATGGGCCAGGGGTGCCGGTCGACCAGCGTGAGCGCATTCTGGAGCGTGGAGAGCGGTTGGACAGCCAGCACCCGGGGCAGGGCATTGGCCTGGCGGTGGTCAAGGATATCGTCGACAGCTATGACGCCGAGCTGAGCCTAGGGGATTCGCCCTTGGGCGGCGCTGCCTTCAGGCTTACCTTCAACCTGGAGTGATTCATCGCCAGTACTGGCCTCTTCGCGGGTAAACCCGCTCCTACATCGACCGTGCACCGTGGGCGTTCTAGGCGTGCGTTTACCGGCGAAGAGGCCGGAACAGGCAACCCGCAACGGGCGGATTCCCGCCATGCCCCCCTGTACAAATCCCGCCAGAGGGCGGAAATCCGCCAGCCTTCCTCAGCTAAATCGCCCTGTCGTTGTGCATCTATCCCTAGCAAATACGGCCCTTGCACCGCGCATGGGCATTTTGGCACCACCCTTGCTATTGATCTTCGCAGAGGCCTGCCCAGGCAGCTCGAACACAACGACAAATCCCTCCAAGTGCAGGAGGGTTAGCGATTCAGGTGCCACCATCACCCGGGCAAGGGTGAAACCGGCACACTTGAGGAAATTAGCCATGACGACACGTCAGCCGCTGTACAAATCCCTGTATATCCAGGTGTTGGTCGCCATCACCATCGGCATCCTGCTCGGCCACTTCTACCCCGAAACCGGCGTTGCTCTCAAACCGTTGGGTGACGGGTTCGTCAAACTGATCAAGATGGTCATCGCCCCCATCATCTTCTGCACCGTGGTCAGCGGCATTGCTGGCATGCAGAGCATGAAATCGGTCGGCAAGACCGGCGGCTATGCGCTGCTGTACTTCGAAATCGTCTCCACCATCGCCCTGATCATCGGCCTCGTCGTCGTCAACGTGGTCAAGCCAGGCGCTGGCATGCACATCGATGTCACCACCCTGAACGCCAGCAGCGTTGCCGCTTACGCCGCAGCCGGCGCACAGCAGACCACCGTGGGCTTCCTGCTCAACATCATCCCTAATACCGTGGTCGGTGCCTTCGCCAACGGCGACATCCTGCAAGTGCTGATGTTCTCGGTGATCTTCGGCTTCGCCTTGCACCGCCTGGGCAGCTACGGCAAGCCGGTGCTCGACCTGATCGACCGCTTTGCCCACGTCATGTTCAACATCATCAACATGATCATGAAGCTGGCGCCGGTCGGTGCGTTCGGCGCCATGGCCTTCACCATCGGCCAGTATGGCGTGGGTTCGCTGGTACAGCTGGGCTACCTGATGGCGTGCTTCTACGTCACCTGCCTGCTGTTCGTGCTGGTGGTGCTCGGCGGTATCTGCCGCGCCCACGGCTTCAGTGTTCTCAAGCTGATCCGCTACATCCGTGAAGAGCTGATGATCGTGCTGGGTACCTCCTCTTCGGAATCTGCCCTGCCACGCATGCTGGCCAAGATGGAGCGCCTGGGTGCCAAGAAATCCGTGGTTGGCCTGGTAATCCCGACTGGCTACTCGTTCAACCTGGACGGCACCTCGATCTACCTGACCATGGCCGCGGTGTTCATCGCCCAGGCTACCGACACCACCATGGACATCACCCATCAGATCACCCTGCTGCTGGTGCTGCTGGTGGCCTCCAAAGGTGCTGCAGGTGTTACCGGTTCGGGCTTCATCGTCCTGGCCGCGACCCTCTCGGCGGTTGGCCACTTGCCGGTTGCCGGCCTGGCGCTGATCCTCGGCATCGACCGCTTCATGTCCGAAGCGCGCGCCCTGACCAACCTGGTCGGCAACGCTGTTGCCACCGTGGTCGTTGCCAAGTGGGTCAATGAAATGGACGACGACAAGCTGGCTTCGGAGCTTGCTTCCGGTGGTTCGCCGCTGCTCGATACCCGTCCGACCGACGACCTGGGTGTTGCTGAAGGCCCAGCTCGTTGATAGCGAGACAGTGAAATGCAAAAGGCGACCTCAGGGTCGCCTTTTTCATGCACGGTGGGGGTCAGGCCAGGCCCACCTCCAACACCCGGATCACCTCCGGCTGCGGGTAATGCCAGCGCACCTGCACATCCCAGAACTTCACCCCATACACCCGCGCTGGCGGTGGCACCTGGTAGGCCGGCCGTGGGTCCTGCGCGAGGCATTGCTCGATCAGCTCCACCAGCGGCTCACCCAGGCGCAGCGCATGTTCGCGGGCCTGGGGCAGGGCGTTGTCGCCCCACTGCACGGTGATCACGGCGGGCGCGTCGCTGGCCATCTGGTTGCGGGCGCCGACGATGCTGTCGGCGTACGGTACATAGGGCTTGATGTCGAGCACCGGCGTGCCATCGAGCAGGTCGATACCGGACAGCAGCAGGCGCCCGGGCTCCACGGCCTCCAGGCGCACCACCGACTGGCCGATGCCATTGGGCCTGTGGGTGGCGCGGGTGGCGAAAACACCCATGCTCTTGTTGCCGCCCAGGCGCGGTGGCCGCACCTTGAGGCGCGGTTTGTCCTCCAGGGCCTGGTGGAACAGGAACAGCAGCCAGACATGGCTGACCTGCTCCAGCCCCTGCACCGCATCGCCTTGGTCGAACGGTGGTAGCAACTCGAGTACACCGCGTGCGGCGGGCGCCAATTGCGGCTGGCGCGGGATGGCGAACTTCTCCTTGAAACAGGAGCGCACGATGCCGACCGGGGCAACGCTATGCTGCATGACCACTCAGCCGCGCACGCGCAGGGTCAGGCCCTTGAGGAAGTTGCGCAGCAACTGGTCGCCACACGGGCGATAGTTATCGTGCCCGGCCTTGCGGAACAGCGCGCTCAGCTCGGGTTTGCTGACCGGGAAATTCACCGATTTGAGGATCGCGTGCAGGTCATCTTCTTTGAGCTCGAAGGCCACCCGCAGCTTCTTGAGGATGAGGTTGTTGGTCACCGGCAGTTCGATTGGCTGCGCCGGGCGGCTATCATCCTTGCCGCGCCGGTGCATCACCAGGCCGTCGAGAAAGTGCGCCATGACCCGTTCCGGGCACCGCACGAAGCCTTCCTCGTCTTCCTTCTTCAGGTAGGTGGCCAGCACCAGGGGATGCACCTCAAGGCCGGTTTGGCCGATGATCTCGACCATTTTGGCGTCGTTCACCTTGAGCATGTAGCGCAGGCTGCGCAGGACGTCGTTGTGGTTCATTGTTGCAGAATCCTGTTCAGGTGCCGCGCCTGTGGGCGCGGCGTATTGCTTAGAAACGTTCGGTAGTGGCCAGGTAGCGCCACTGGCCCAGGGGCAGTTTGCCCATCGACACACCGCCGAGGCGAATACGGCGCATGCCCACCAATTCCAGGCGCAGGTAGGCGCACAGCTCGGCAATTTGCCCAGGCTGCGGGTTTTTCAAGACCATGCGCAGGTGGGTTTCGTTCTGCCAGCTGGCCTTGGTTTTAGGCAGCTCGCGGTCGTTGCGGGTGGCACCGCGCGCCAGGCGCTCCAGGGCCTGGGCTGTGGTCTCGCCGCGCACTTCAACGATGAATTCCTGTTCCAGGCGGCGCAGGTCGGCCTCGATCTTGCGGGCCACCCGCCAGTCTTGGGTAAATACCTGCAGGCCGCTGGCCCCGCGCTCCAGCGGCGCCACGCAAACCTGCCGGGCAAAATGCCCGTGCAGGGCGCGCACGCCTTCGCTGTGGGCCTCGCTGAGGGTGCCCATGTGCATGCTGGCGCGGGCGCTTTCGTTGTCCATGCCAAGCGGCTGGTTCAACAGCAGGGTTACCGGCTCCAGGGTTTCGGCACGGGCGCCCGGCAGCAGCTCGACACGCTGCTGCTCGACCTTGAACTGGGGCTGCTCGACCACCACGCCATCGACCGTGACCCAGCCGCCTTCGATATACAACTCGGCCTCGCGGCGGGAACAGCCCAGCTGTTCGATAAGGCGTTTGGACAGGCGTACGGGTTCGGACATGAGGGTAATTCGCAAAGGCAGGGAAAGACCAGCATTGTACCTGCCCGCGCGGCCGAGGGGCTGGGAATCTGTGTCATTTACGCCTTTTTGCGCAGGCGCATGTGCAGTAGCGGATAGGGCTGGCCCAAGCCGTCGGTTGCCGAACGGCCCATCACCTCGAAGCCTTCATGCAGGTAAAAGCCCAGGGCTTGCGGGTTCTGTTCGTTGACGTCCAGGCGCTCGGCATTCAGTTCGTCGATCGCATAGCGCAGCAGGCGCTTGCCCACCCCTTTGCCACGGTAGTCAGGTGCGACGAACAGCATGTCCACACGCCCGTTGGCAACCCCGGCGAAGCCACAGATGCGCTGGCGATCCTTGCAACAGACCAGCATCACTGCGTCGAGATAGCGCCGCAGCACTTGTTCGCGGAGCAAAACGATATAGCCATCCGGCAGAAAGTCGTGGGTGGCGCGTACCGAGTCCTCCCACACCTGTACCAGCTCGCTGTAGTCGCTCAAGCGCGGGGTTTGCAGCGTCAGTACCGATTGCATGCCAGCGTTCCTCCATGGCGATAGGGAAAACATAGCAGGTCAACCGCCGGTCAGCTTTTTCGTGTGCAGCTTGAAGGCCGGGGTACAGCGGTCTATTAATTAGACGTGGGAAAAAATCCCACGCAAAGAAAAGCAAATACCGAAAACAAGATTCCTCACTGATTTGGCGTTCTCGTGGCGACGACCTGGAGATGGAAAATGCACATCCACATGCTGTTCAGAAGGGCTCTACTGGCGGCCGCTGTTGCCGGCGTGCTGTCGACGTCCATCGTTTTGATCCCTGACTCGATTTCTCATAGCTCCAGCGCCTACGCCAAAGATGGTGGTGGCGGTGGTGGCCATGGGGGCGGTGGCCACGGAGGTGGCGGCGGCGGTCACGGTGGCGGTGGCGGTGGAAGCGGCGGCGGCGGTCACGGCGGTGGCGGTGGAAGTGGCGGCGGCGGTCACGGCGGTGGCGGTGGAAGTGGCGGCGGCGGCGGTCACGGCGGTGGCGGTGGAAGTGGCGGCGGCCACGGTGGCGGCAGCGGCAGCGGTGGTGGCCACGGCAGTGGCGGTGACGGTGGTGGCCATGCTGGCAACAGTGGCAGCGGCCACGACGGCCAGGGCCACGCTGGCAACTCGAACTCTGGGCGCAGCAGCAACCATGCTGAAGCGGGTGACGATCATGGCAATCACGTGGGGGGTGAGCCCGGTGACGATCACGGCAATCACGTTGGTGGTGAGCCCGGTGACGATCATGGCAACCATGTTGGCGGTGAGCCCGGGGATGATCATGGTAATCATGTCGGCGGTGAGCCTGGCGATGATCACGGCAATCACGTTGGTGGTGAACCTGGTGATGATCACGGCAACCATGTGGGTGGCGAACCGGGTGATGACCACGGTGTTCATGCCGGCGGCGAGGTCGGGGATGACAACAGCAGAAGTTGACTAGCTGTGATCCGAAGGGGGCCCATACAAAACCCAGCGGACGGGTTTTGTATGAGCAGGTTACCGCCTGCGGGGCCTTTATCACGTCTTTGCAATGAGCGATGACGGCGAATTCTCATTCCGGCTGGGAAGTGGTTGCAGTTCGTGTGGGATGTTTTCCCGCGTCGTATACTGGGTTCACCTGTCTAGGAACTCGCTCAATGCAATCGCCCACCTTACCCCCGTCGATGTTAAGCGCACTGCGGCGTGTCATGCGCCCGCTGGTGCGTTTGATGCTGCGCCGAGGGGTTACCTACACGCTATTCGCCGACATGCTCAAGGAAGTCTTCGTCGACGTGGCCCATCGCGAGTTTCGCCTGGACGGCACAGTGCCAACCGACAGCCGCATCAGCCTGCTGACAGGCGTTCATCGCAAGGATGTGCGGCGGCTACGCAGCGACGGTGAGGCGTCGAGCGCGGCGCTGCCGGAAAACATCACCTTTGGTGCTCAGTTGGTCACTCTGTGGACCACTAGCGAGCCGTTCTGCTCCGCGCCTGGCCAGGCGCTAGCGTTGCCGCGCTTGGCAAGTGTCGGTGGCGATTGCTCCTTCGACGCCTTGGTGGCGAAAGTCAGCACCGACATCCGCGGGCGTGTGGTGCTGGATGAGTGGTTGCGCTTGGGCATCGTCCGCCTCGACGAGCAAGACTGTGTGCACCTGGAAGCCCAGGCATTCGTGCCGCAAAAAGGCTTTGATGAAAAGGCCGCGTACTTTGGCCACAACTTGCATGACCATGCCTGTGCAGCGGTGCATAACCTGAGTGGCGAAGGCCAGCCATTTTTTGAACGCAGCGTGCACTACGATGCCTTGAGCTCGGCCAGTGTCGAGCATTTGCGTGAAGTGGTTGCCAAGGATGGCATGCAGGCACTGCTTGCCTTCAGCCGGCTCGCATCAGACCTGGAAAGCGTCGACGTACCCAGTGCCGAGCAACGTCAGCGCATCACTGTCGGGCTTTATTTCTACACTGAAGCCACCGCCCCCGAATTGTCGAAGACCCCAACCCCATGACTTTCTTCGCGCGCTGCTTCAGTGCCGTCACGTTCGCCCTGGTTTTCGGGGTGAGCCTGGTGGCGCCTGCCGAGGTAGCCGCAGCGCCGGTGTGTGTCAGCCGCGACGAAGTGGGTATGGCCGGTGCTGCCGGCCTGCAGTTCCCGGGGGGTGTAGGCGGTACCGGGGCCAAGACGGGCGGTGTCGGCGGTACCGGTGTGCGCAGTGATAACGGCGGTGTCGGTGGCAGCGGCGCGCCACTCCCACAACGCCCCGGTGGTACCGGCGGTACTGGCGCGGTGGCGGAAGGTGTGGACGGCCGCCACGGTGGTGTAGGCGGTACCGGAGCGCCGAACCAGCGCCCGGGTGGCACTGGCGGTACAGGTATCGTCGGCACCATCACTGGGTTTGCCTCGATCTGTGTCAACGGCATGGAAGTGCATTACGGCAAGGACGTGCCGGTGAGTGAAAACGGTGCACCTGCCAGCAGTGCTCACCTGGCGATCGGGCAGGTTGTGGCGGTGGAGGCATTTGCCACCCAGCGCGGCCTGCAAGCAGGGCGTATTTCCATCCTCAACGTCTTTGAAGGGCCGCTGACGGCGCTGCCCAATGCCTCGGCACCGCTGCGGGTCATGGGCCAACCGGTACGGCTTGGTGCAGGCGCGCGGGTAGCCGAAGGGCTGCGCCCGGGCGAACCGGTCAAGGTCAGCGGCTTGCGCGATGCCAACGGTGAGGTGGTGGCCAGCCGCATCGAGCGGGCGCCGGGGCTGAGGGAGGCCAGCGCCATCGGTGCGGTCGACCGTGCTGGCAGCCTCCAAGGCCTGAAGTTGGGGACCCGCGTGGCGCCTGCCCGGGAAGTATTGGTGCGCGGCCAGTGGACCGGGCGCCAACTGGAAGTGGCGCAAACCCGCGCGGACCCGAGCCTGCCGTTTGCCGGCCGGGTGCAGCAGGCGGTGGTCGAAGGGCTGGTGCAGCGCACGCAGGCACGGCAACTGGTGGTGGCTGGCATCCATGTGACACTGGGGCAGGGCACCGTGATTGTCGGCAAGCAGCCTGGGGCGCTGGCGCTGGATCAACGGGTTAGGGTGAGCGGGGTGCTTAGTGGAAATCACGAGCTGCGGGCAACCCGTGTGGAGTTCCAGGGCGACCGTAGCGATAACCCGGACAGGGGCAATTCGGGGCATGGCAATGAGCACGGCAGCAGTGACGCTGGCGGCTCGGGCAACAGCGGCCATGGTGCAAGCGATGTGACCAGCGGGCGTAGCGAAAGCAGTGAGGATCACAGCGGGCGTAGTGCCGTTGAAGACTCCAGTGGGCATGGCAGCGGTGGAAGCGTGGACAAGTCAGGCAAGTCGGAGCTTGTCGAAACCGTGGAACAACGCGAGAGCAGCAACAGTGGCAGCTCCGGACGGGTCGAGAAGGTCGAAGTCGAAAAAGCCGAGAAGGTCGAGAAGGTCGAAAAAGTAGAGAAGGTCGAAAAACCCGAAAAAGTGGAGAAAGTGGAGAAAGTAGAGAAGCCTGAAAAGGTCGAGAAGGTGGAAAAGGTAGAAAAAGTCGAAAAGGTCGAGAAGGTCGAGAAGGTGGAAAAAGTAGAAAAGGCCGAGAAGGTCGAAAAGCCTGAGAAAGTCGACAGGGTAGAAAAAGTCGAGAAAATCGAAATTGTCGAAAGGCCGGAAAAGGTAGAGACCGCTGAAAAAGTAGAGCACCCAGAGCGATCTGGGCGTTAGGCAACTAGGCTGGGTAAGTCCGATCACCCTTCCCGACGGGATACTGAGGTGCAGATGAGACCTACGCTCCCGCTTTTCGCCTGCTTGCTGTCGTGTCTTAGTACCTCGGCCCTGGCCGATACCTTCAGTGCCGCCGTCGGCATGGATTATTCAAGTGGCGACTATGGCACGGGTACCACTTCGGAAATCTGGTACGTCCCCGTGGTCGGCAAGTATGAAACTGGCCCAATGACCTACAAGGTCACCGTACCTTGGTTGCGTATCACCAACCCCGAAGTGGGGCCCAATGGTGACCCCTTGCCCGGTGGCTGCCGGGATGTGGAGAGCGGGCTGGGGGACACAGTTGCCAGCGCTGGTTATGCCCTGCTCGACGGCAGCGAGGGCGGCCTGATGCTGGACCTGATTGGCAAAGTCAAATTTCCCACTGCCGATGAAGACCAGTGCCTGGGTACCGGAGAATACGACTACACCGCCCAAGTCGACATCGCCAGGGCCCTTGGCCCGGTGACTGGCTTCGCGACCCTGGGCTGGAAGAAGTTCGGCGACCCGCCCGACAGCGACTTTGACGACCCGGTTTTTGTCAGCCTCGGCTTCGCCATGCCCGTGGCTGTAGGCACGTCGGCGGGCGCATCCTACGATTGGCGGCAAAAAGTCGTTTCGACCGGCTCGCAGATCAAGGAACTTACCCTGTTCCTGACCCACAAGCTCAACCCACAGTGGAAAGTTCAGCTCTATGCGGTCAAAGGCTTCTCGGATGCCAGCCCCGATGCAGAGGGCGGCTTGATGCTGTTTCATACGTTCTGACGAAAAAGCCCCTGCGCCGGCAGTTCCTGTGTGAGGAATAGCGGGGCAGGGGCTTTGCAGTTTCAGCCTGCTTTAGATGGGTTCAGCCCACATGTCGTATTCGTCGGCATCCACCACACGGCAACGCACGGTGTCACCCGGCTTGAAGCCATGGTCGCCGTCGATGAACACGCTGCCGTCGATTTCCGGGGCATCGAAGAAGCTGCGGCCCACCGAGCCCTGCTCTTCGACTTCATCGATCAGCACGTCGATTTCCTTGCCGATGCGCAGTTGCAGGCGGGCGGCGCTAATGGCCTGCTGGTGGGCCATGAAGCGGTCCCAGCGGGCCTGCTTGATGTCGTCCGGCACTTCTTCCAGGCCCAAGTCGTTGGCCGGGGCGCCCTCTACTGGCGAGTACTGGAAGCAGCCCACGCGGTCCAGCTGGGCTTCAGTCAGCCAGTCCAGCAGGTACTGGAAGTCTTCCTCGGTCTCGCCCGGGAAGCCGACGATGAAGGTAGAGCGAATCACCAACTGCGGGCACTGCTCGCGCCAGTTCTTGATGCGTGCCAGGGTGCGGTCTTCGAAGGCCGGGCGCTTCATGGCCTTGAGCACTTTCGGGCTGGCGTGCTGGAACGGGATGTCCAGGTACGGCAGGATTTTGCCGGCGGCCATCAGCGGGATCACGTCGTCGACGTTCGGGTACGGGTACACATAGTGCAGGCGCACCCAGGCGCCGAGGCTGCTCAGTGCCTCGCACAGCTCGAGCATGCGGGTCTTGACCGGGCGGCCGTTCCAGAAGTCGGTCTTGTACTTGACGTCGACGCCGTAGGCGCTGGTGTCTTGGGAAATCACCAGGATTTCCTTGACCCCTGCCTTGACCAGGCGCTCGGCCTCGCTCAGCACTTCGCCAACCGGGCGGCTGACCAGCTTGCCGCGCATCGACGGGATGATGCAGAAGCTGCAGCTGTGGTTGCAGCCTTCGGAAATTTTCAGGTACGCATAGTGGCGCGGGGTCAGCTTGACGCCCTGCGGCGGCACCAGGTCGATCAGCGGGTTGTGGTCCTGGCGGGGCGGCACTACTTGGTGCACGGCGTTGACCACTTGCTCGTACTGTTGCGGCCCGGTGACCGACAGCACGCTCGGGTGCACGTCACGGATGCTGCCCTCTTCAACGCCCATGCAGCCGGTGACGATGACCTTGCCGTTTTCCTTGATCGCTTCGCCGATCACTTCCAGCGACTCGGCCTTGGCGCTGTCGATGAAGCCGCAGGTGTTGACCACCACCACGTCGGCGTCCTCGTAGGTGGGCACGACTTCATAGCCTTCCATGCGCAGCTGGGTAAGGATGCGCTCGGAATCGACCAGGGCTTTTGGGCAACCCAGGCTTACGAAACCTACCTTGGGGGTGGCGGGCGTGGTGGACATGACTAACCTCGGTATTGAATGCAGGTCGCCCGGCCGGAAGCGGGGGCGATCTTGACGGGCGCTTTTGGCGCCTCTGATCAAAAAGTGCGCAATTCTAGCGAGCGTGGGGGCGCTTGACCAGCACAAATACGACGAACGCTGCGCTATGCTTCGCGCCATTGCGCCAGGTTGCCTACACCAGCCTGGGCAACAGTGAATACCAAGGGCCTCAATAGGCCGTCTGCAGGAGTGGTCGATGGTTCAGGCAAGCAGTCATGCCGAAGGCGGGCACGAGGGGAAGCAGGGGGCGGCGCGCTCGGTGAGCCTGCTGGTCGCGGCGGTCGGGGTGGTTTATGGCGATATCGGCACCAGCCCGCTGTATACCCTCAAGGAAGTCTTCAGTGGCGGTTATGGGGTACCGGTCAACCATGACGGCGTGTTGGGCATCCTGTCGCTGATCTTGTGGTCGTTGCTGTGGGTGGTGTCGTTCAAGTACGTGATGTTCATCCTGCGCGCCGACAACCAGGGTGAGGGCGGTACCATGGCGCTGACCGCATTGGCCCGGCGGGCCACGGCGTCCTACCCGCGGTTGCGTACGCTGATGGTGGTGTGCGGGTTGATTGGGGCCTCATTGTTCTATGGCGACAGCATGATCACCCCGGCGGTGTCGGTGTTGTCGGCAGTGGAAGGCATGGGCCTGGCATTTGACGGCATCGACCACTGGGTGGTGCCGATTTCGCTGGTGGTGCTGGTGGCGCTGTTTCTGGTGCAAAAGCACGGCACCGAGAAAATCGGCAAGCTGTTCGGCCCGATCATGGTCACCTGGTTCGTGGTGCTGGGCGCATTGGGGGTTCACGGCATCTCCCAGAGCCCGGAAGTGCTCAAGGCGTTCAACCCGGGCTGGGCGGTAAACTTCTTCGTGGTTCACCCCGGCATGGGCGTGGCCATTCTTGGCGCGGTGGTGCTGGCGTTGACCGGTGCCGAAGCGCTGTACGCAGACATGGGCCATTTTGGCCGCAAGCCGATCGCCCGAGCCTGGTTCATCCTGGTGCTGCCGGCGCTGGTGCTCAACTACTTTGGCCAGGGTGCCCTGCTGCTGCAAAACCCGGACGCGGCGCGCAACCCGTTTTACTTGCTGGCGCCGGGCTGGGCGCTGCTGCCGTTGGTCGGGCTGGCCACCATGGCCACGGTGATCGCCTCACAGGCGGTAATCTCGGGGGCCTTCTCGTTGACTCGCCAGGCCATCCAACTGGGCTACATTCCACGCATGCAGATCCAGCACACCTCCAGTGACGAACAGGGGCAGATCTACATCGGTGCAGTGAACTGGACGCTGATGGTCGGCGTGGTGCTGCTGGTGATTGGCTTCGAGTCGTCCGGTGCCCTGGCCGCGGCCTATGGCGTGGCGGTGACCGGTACCATGTTGATGACCACCGTTCTGGTCTCGGCGGTAATGCTGCTGCTGTGGAAATGGCCGCCGATGCTGGCGGTGCCGATTTTGCTGGGCTTTCTGTTCGTCGATGGGCTGTTCTTTGCCGCCAACGTGCCGAAAATCGTCCAGGGTGGTGCGTTCCCGGTATTGGCTGGCGGTGTGTTGTTCCTGTTAATGAGTACCTGGAAGCGCGGCAAGCAGATCCTGGTAGAGCGCATCGACGAAGGTGCACTGCCGCTGCCGTTGTTCATCAGCAGCATACGCATTCAACCACCGCACCGGGTCGAAGGCACGGCGGTGTTCCTCACGGCACGGTCTGATGCCGTGCCCCATGCGCTATTGCACAACATGCTGCACAACCAAGTGCTGCACAGCCAGGTGGTGCTGTTGACGGTGGTCAGTGAGGACCGGCCACGGGTGCCGGAACAGGAGCGTTTTGAGGTTGAGGCCTATGGCGACGGGTTCTTCCGCGTGCTGTTGCACTTTGGCTTCATGGACGAGCCGGACGTGCCGGCGGCGTTGAAGCTGTGCCACCTGGACGACCTGGACTTCAGCCCTATGCGCACTACCTACTTCCTCAGCCGCGAGACGGTGATCGCGTCGCGGCTGGAAGGCATGTCGCGTTGGCGGGGCAACCTGTTTGCGTTCCTGTTGAAGAATGCCAACGGCAACTTGCGGTTCTTCAACCTGCCGCTGAACAGGGTGATCGAACTGGGTACCCAGGTCGAGATCTGAGGGGCGCGGCTCGCGCTATGTGGGAGCGGGTTCACCCGCGAAGCAGGATGCACGGGCTTTGCCCGTGTTCGCGGGCAAGCCCGCTCCTACAGTGATCTGAACTGCGCCGCAGAAGATGGACGGGTGTCCAACATCTGGGGCGCAGTTCAATCGCGCAAGCTTTCAGGTTCTGATGAAGAGAGGGGCTCCCACCAGGCCAGCAAGGGATGGACGTCAGTTCTGTTCGGCCACGCTCGACTTGCCCTGGCGTGTCTCGATCTCGCCAATCAAGCGCTTGGCCAAGGCCGGGTAGTTTTCGTCGAAGTGGTGCCCGCCAGGCAGTTTCAAGCGCTCACCCACCGCTGTGTTGTCGGTGCAACCACTCTCGTCGGTTTCTTCCACGCCGTACACGCACACCACCTTGGCCGCCGGCAGCTTGGCCATTTCCGGCCCGGTAGGCGCTTCCTGGCCTTCCTTGCCCAGCCAGCCCTCGACTTCGATCTCGAAACTGCCACTGCGGGCAAAGGCCAGCAGCATCACCGCGTCGATACGCTGCTGGTCCTCGACCGGCAGGCGGTTGTAGATCGCGGGCAACACGTCGGCACCGAACGAATAGCCGGTTAGCACGAAGCGCTTGGTGCCCCATTTCTGCCGGTAGTGCTGCATCAGCTCGGACAGGTCGGCGGCGCTTTGCTCCGGGGTCTTGTGCTGCCAGTAGTAGCGCAGCGTGTCGATGCCCACCACCGGGTAGCCCAATTTGGCCATTTCGCCCGCCACGTCGCGGTCCAGGTCACGCCAGCCGCCATCGCCCGAAAGGAACAGGGTGACCGTGTCGGTCGTCTGCCCGGCTGGCACCTCGACCACCGGGATGGCCAGGGCGTTGCCGTCGTGGCCAACCAAGGCCTGGGTCAGCTGAGCCTTGAGCACTTGTGGCAGATGGATGTCGTAGTCGCTGATGCTGGTTTCGGCATTGGCCTGGTCGCGCACGAAGGCGGCGCTGGCGTCATCCGGGTTGTCGTTCCAAGCGACGCTCCAGTGGCCGTGGGCGGCCGACTTGGGCAGCGGTGCCTGGCAGCCCGGTTGCTCCACGCTGAAATCCACCGAAATCGCCCGCGCCTTGTCATCGTTTTGGCTAGCCAGCCAACGCCAGGCCTGGGCAGCGCCCGGGCCGATCCCGGCTACCAGGGTCGGCTTTTCCGGCAGTTCGGCCAGGGCTTGGTCCATGGCCTGTTGCTGCTTGCTGCAATCGTTCGGCGGCAAGATCACCTGCACCAGCTCGGCTGCGCCGGCCTGGGCCAGGTCCAACAACTGTTTGTCGGTCAATGCCTGGTCCTGGGGCACGCCGATGGCCACCCGGGCCGTGGGGTGCACGCCTGGGGTCACGCGGGTGATGCGGACATCTTCGAGGCTCAGTTGTTCCAGGTGTGCCTCGGGGGCGGGGCGCGTCCATAGCCAGAACGCCAGCGCGCCTCCCAAGGCGGCCAGCAGCAGGGGAACCAGCAGATACAGCCAATAGCGTCGGGTCATTAACGTTTCACCAATCCAGTCAGGCCGCCAGCGATCAGGGCGGCGGTGTCGGCCAGTGCCACCAGCGGGTCGAGCCCGGCCGGCACGGCCATGTAGCGGGGTTCCCAGTCCGGCTGGAACTTGTCCTTGAAGCGCCGCAAGCCCTGGAAGTTGTACAGCTGTTCGCCACGGCGGAACACCATCGAGCCCAGGCGTTGGGTCAACGGGGCGCCACGCCGCGGCTGCAGGCCGGAAAGCGGCACCATGCCCAAGCTGAAGCGCGCGTAGTCATGGCTTTTGTAATGCAGGATCAGGCCAATCATCATGAACTCCATGGTCAGCTTTGGCGCCTCGGGGTGCGCACGCATCAGGTCCAGGCTGGCCAGCTCGTTACCATGGGTCTCCAGCAGGTTGGCGAACGCCACCGGGCGACCCTGGAAGCGAATCAGGGCAATGCGGAAATGTTGCAGGTAGTCTGGGCTGAAGCGCCCCAACGAAAAGCCTTTCTCGCGCACGTTCTTGCCGCTGAGCCAGGCATCGGAAATTTCCTTCAGCTCTGCCAGCGGGGCGTGGCCGGGCTCATGAATTTCCAGGCTCAATCCGTCACGGCCGCCGCGGTTCCAGGTGTAGCGCAGGTCCTTCATCTCCTTGCCCTTGGCTTCGAGGTCGAAACGGCGCAAGTCGACCCGGGCTTCTTCGCCCAGCTTCAGCGCGGTTAGGCCGATGTCCATATAGAACGGCAGGTTTTCCGCGCGCACCTGGTAGAACACCGGCCGGGCGTGGTGCAGGTCGCACAGGTCGCGGAACTGCCAGATCATTTCGGCGCGCTCTTGGGCCGGGCCGATCGGGTCGTACAGGGCCACCAGGCTGCGGCCGCGACGGGCATACATGAGGAAGGCGTTGTCACGCGGGTGGAACAGCAGCGCCTTGTCACCGGTCAGGGCCAAGCCGCCATCGGGCTGGTCAGAGGCCAGCAGAATGCGGTTGGCACGTTGCAGTTCCTGTTCATCTGGTAGGTGGATCACTGGCGGTGCGGTGCGCAGCAGCCAGGTCAGAGCCACGGCCGCCAACAGCAAGGCGCTGCCCATGGCGGCACGCAGGCCACGCGGGGCGTCGGCATCGAGGGTGAACTGCCACCACAGCTGATGGCTGTAGGGCACGTCCTGATAGGCGAACAGCAACAGCCACACCGATGCCCCGACCGTGCAGGCGCTGGC
Organism: Pseudomonas sp. Leaf58; assembly: GCF_003627215.1. Classification (NCBI taxonomy): domain Bacteria; kingdom Pseudomonadati; phylum Pseudomonadota; class Gammaproteobacteria; order Pseudomonadales; family Pseudomonadaceae; genus Pseudomonas; species Pseudomonas sp. Leaf58. The sequence goes on along the minus strand of NZ_CP032677.1, from coordinate 4,104,366 downwards.
CACCAGGAACACCGGCGAGAATGGCAGCTCCAGCAAGCGGCTGGGGCGATAGAAGGAGCGGCGGAACAGGGCGAGCAGGGCGGCGGTAAAGGTCAGCAGGCAGGCCTCTTCCCAGTCGAAGCCCTTGAGCAGCGACAACAGGGCGCCGACCAGCAACAGCACGGTGGTCAGCAGCCAGGCGGCCGATAGGCGTCGGCGCAGGCCCTGGGCCAGCAGCAGGCACAGCACGCCGATCAGGCTGGCGCCGAAGTGCGAGGCATCGATCAGGCGGTGCGGCACCAGAAACCCCATGTGCTCCAGGCGTGTGTCGATCTCCGGCGTGGCACCCGAGAACAACAGCACCACACCGGACAAGAACACCAGGATCGACAGGATCGGCGCCGCCAGCCCGGAAGCCGCCTTGATGGCCTGTTGCGCGAGCAGCAGGCGCTTAGCTTCATTAGCCAGCAGCAGCACGCAGGCCAGCAGCAGCGGCAGTACCACGTAGATCAGCCGGTACAGCAGCAGCGCTGCGGCCAGCGGTGCGGCACCGAGTTGGTTGGCAAAAGCCGCCAACAATATGGCCTCGAACACGCCCACGCCGCCCGGCACGTGGCTGAGCACGCCTGCGGCCAGGGCCAGCAGGTACACCAGGATAAAGGCGCCAAAAGGCGGCGCTTCGGGCAGCAGCAGGTACAACACGGTCGCAGCAGCGGCGACATCCAGTGCGGTAATAAGTAATTGCAGGGCGGCCAGGCGTGCGCCGGGCAGGCGCAGTGTGCGGCGGCCCAGTTGCACCAGCAGGTTGTCAGCCAATGGCTGTTCGGCCAAGCGCCTGCGATAAAGCCCAATCACCAGCAGGGTGGATAACACCAGCACGGCGCTGGCGATGCTTGCCAGCAGCGCCGTCGACAGCCCCAGCGCGGTCGACGCTGCTTGCAGGTCGCTCAGGGTTGCCAGGGCAGCCAGCGGGGGCAATGCACAGCCCAGCGACAGGCTGGCAAAAACAGTCATCCGGGCCACTTCGCCAGCACCTAGCCCCTGGCGTGCATACAGGCGATAGCGCACCGAGCCCCCCGAGAGCATCGACAGGCCGATCGCATTGCCGATAGCAAAGGCACTGAAACCGCCCAGCACCAGGCTGCGGGCAGGTAGCTTTACCCCCGCGAAGCGGCTGGCCGACCATTCGTAACCCAGCAGGATCACGAACCCGACCAGCGTTGCCAGCAAGGCCCCGAGCAGTGACTGCGTCGGCACGCTGAGCATGGCATCGTGCAAAGCGTAGATATCCAGCTCGCTCAGCAAATGACGGCAGGCGACCAAGGCCATGGCAAACAGCACCAAGGTCACGCCCAGGCCGATCGGTTGACGGTAGCGGCTCAAGCGTTCAAGCCAGGGCAGGTGTTTGGCGGCCACTGGTAGCGCGGGGGTTAGCGGCACTTGGGCTTCAGGTGGGTGGGAAGTCATGAATGGCCTCGGGCGTGTGGCGCGAGGCGGGGGGAAGGTGCGGCCAAGGTGAAGTCCCTTTGGAAAACGTATCCAGATATTACTCCTGGCGACGTGACTTGCAGTCGTCCAGCAGGGTTAAAGATAGTTCATCCAGAGTGGGACCCCTCAACGCTGCGGGTTGGCTGGGTGACCAAGGGGGGAGCTGAAGTTTTCAGGCGACGAAATGCAACAAACCCCGCGCTGCTGTTACACAGGCGGGGTTTGTTCTGACGAATATGGTTGCGGGAGCCGGATTTGAACCGACGACCTTCGGGTTATGAGCCCGACGAGCTACCAGGCTGCTCCATCCCGCGTCAGTGGGGCGCATTCTACAGGCTAACGAAGGTGTGTCAAGCGCCTAGTGTTTGATTTATCGACACTTTTTGCTTTTGGCTTTCTTTCGCGCAAAGAAAAAGGCCACTGTGTTAACAGTGGCCTTTTCTTGAATCTGGTTGCGGGAGCCGGATTTGAACCGACGACCTTCGGGTTATGAGCCCGACGAGCTACCAGGCTGCTCCATCCCGCGTCAGTGGGGCGCATTCTACAGGCTATCGAAGTTGTGTCAATGCCTAGCATTTGAATTATCGACACTTTTTGCTTTTGGCTTTCTTTCGCGCAAAGAAAAAGGCCACTGCGTTAACAGTGGCCTTTTCTCGAATCTGGTTGCGGGAGCCGGATTTGAACCGACGACCTTCGGGTTATGAGCCCGACGAGCTACCAGGCTGCTCCATCCCGCGCCTGTGAGATCGAATTCTACGGATTTCCTTCCCTGTGTCAAGCAATTTCCGTAAAAAATCCTTTTTTGTTCAAACCCTTAGCGTTTGAGATCAGGATGCAGCTCAGGCACGGCGGGGCTTTCGGGCAGATTGTCGGGTCATGGCCGGGGCAAGGTGTTTCACAATAGCCTGCATGCGATACTATCTGTATGAATTTACAGTGCTGACGGTCACCCATGTCCTTGCGCAAGATCATCCACGTCGACTGCGATTGCTTTTATGCCGCGATCGAGATGCGTGACGACCCGCGCCTGGCCGGGCGACCGATGGCTGTGGGCGGTTCGCCCGACCATCGTGGGGTCATCGCCACCTGCAACTATGAAGCACGTGCCTATGGCGTGCGCTCGGCGATGTCCGCCCGGCATGCGCTCAAGCTGTGCCCCGACCTGTTGATCGTCAAGCCGCGCTTCGAGGCTTACCGTGAGGCCTCGCGGGAGATCCACACCATCTTCCGCGACTACACCGAGCTAATCGAGCCCCTGTCGCTGGACGAAGCCTACCTGGATGTGAGCGACAGCCACTGGTATGCGGGCAGTGCCACGCGTATCGCCGAAGATATTCGCCGCCGTGTAGCCCGCACTCTGCATATCACCGTGTCGGCAGGTGTGGCGCCAAACAAGTTTCTGGCCAAGATCGCCAGCGACTGGCGCAAACCCAATGGGCTGTTCGTGATTACCCCCGGTGAAGTGGAAGCGTTCGTTGCGGCCTTGCCGGTAGCCAGGCTGCATGGGGTAGGCAAGGTCACCGCAGACAAGCTGACGCGGCTGGGGATCGAAACCTGCCTGGACCTGCGCGAATGGTCGCGCTTGGCCCTGGTGCGCGAGTTCGGCAGTTTTGGTGAGCGTTTGTGGGGGCTGGCGCGGGGTATCGATGAGCGTGCGGTGCATAACGACAGCCGTCGGCAGTCGGTCAGCGTCGAAAACACCTACGACACCGACCTGCCGGACTTGGCTAGTTGCCTGGCGCGGCTGCCCGAACTGCTTGAAAGCCTGAACGAGCGCATCGCCCGCATGGACAGCAGTTACCGGCCAGACAAACCCTTCGTCAAGGTCAAGTTTCATGACTTCAGCCAGACCACCATGGAGCAGGCGGGGGCGGGCAGGGACCTGGAGAGTTATCGACAGTTGCTGGGGCAGGCGTTCGCCCGCGGTAGCAAGCCGGTGCGCTTGCTGGGGGTAGGGGTGAGGTTGCGCGATTTGCGCGGCGCGCATGAGCAGCTGGAGCTGTTCCCGCCTAAATGAAAAGGGGCTGCAAGCAGCCCCAAGGTGTCATTGCACGCCCGGGTCAGCCACCAACCGGCCAGTGGCCTTGGTCAGCGACTGCAAAAACTCCTGTTGCAGCTCCGGATCGTTGCGGGTCAGCTCGATCAGGCTCTGCTCCATTTCGCTGGCTTCTTCTTCCAAACCTAGCTCGGACAAGCGCTTGACCCGATGCACCCACTGGCCAACATCATCATCTTCAAGGTCATCGAAGATCAGCTCGTGGGCTTCGAGCAACTTGTTGCGCAGGGTGGCGCTGACCAGCAGGCTGGCATCGCCGCGTACTGCATTGTCCTCGTCGAGTACCTGCAAGTGCAGGGTGCCGATGTGGTTGAGGTTTTGCTCGGAGAACGGGCTGTCGAGCAGGTTCAGGCGCAGCACGCCGTTTCTGTCGGTGGTCAGCTCGTGGGTCATCTTGCCGGCCTTGACCTCGACCAGGCGTTCGCTCCAGGGCACGCTGGTGGACTCCTCACGCTTGCCCTTCTGCACTTCGCTGATCCCGGCCAGGTTCTGCTGGGCACGGCCATTGGACGGCACGTTCATGAACGGGTTGAGCCCGTCCACGCCATAGCTGAGCCAGTCGTGGGTCATGCTTTCCGGCAGGTTGCCTAGGGCGAAGACATTCACTACGTTGGCACCGACGCCTGCCACCACGGCCACCGCGCCCAGCGGGATCTCGTAGATCTCCCGCCAGGGCTGGTAAGGCGTGTAACGGTCATAGCTGCGGGTGACTTCGAACTCGGTGACTTCGAAGTGCTTCAACTCATGCACGCGCACGCGCCGTTGCGGCAGCTCCATTACCTTGGGCTCGCCGACATCGATCTGCAGGGTGTGCTCGAGCAGTTTGCGCTCGACGCGCTCCTCATGGTCGCTGCGCTGGGACATCTGGTTGGCGCAGCCGCTGACGAGCACGGCGCCGCACAGTGCGGCGCCCCCCAGGGTAAAGGTACTTCGCTTGAACATGATCACTCGTGCATTGGTTATCAGCGGCGAACGCGGGCCTGCAGGAAGCTCAGCACTTCGTTGAGCGGCAACGCCTGGGCGTCCTGCTCGGTGCGGTGCTTGTACTCCAGGTTGCCTTCGGCCAGGCCGCGATCGCTGACGACGATGCGGTGTGGGATGCCGATCAGCTCCATGTCGGCAAACTTGATGCCTGGGCTGGTCTTCTTGTCGCGGTCGTCCAGCAACACTTCGAAACCGGCGGCAGTCAGTTCTGCGTACAGCTTGTCGGTTGCCTCGCGGACCACCTCGGTTTCGTAGCGCAGCGGTACCAGGGCGATCTGGAACGGGGCCAGGGCGTCGTTCCAGATAATGCCCTTGTCGTCATAGCTCTGCTCGATAGCAGCTGCGACCACACGGGATACACCAATGCCGTAGCAGCCCATCGACAACACGACTGGCTTACCGTTCTCGCCCAGTACCTGGCACTTGAGTGCCTCGCTGTACTTGGTGCCGAGCTGGAAGATATGGCCCACTTCGATGCCGCGCTTGATCACCAGGGTGCCCTGGCCGTCTGGGCTCGGGTCGCCTTCCACCACGTTGCGCAGGTCGGCGACCTGGGGAACTGGCAGGTCGCGTTCCCAGTTAACGCCGAAGTAGTGCTTGTCGTCGATGTTGGCGCCAATGCCGAAGTCGCTCATCAGGGCAACCGAGCGGTCGATGATGCATTCCAGCGGCAGGTTCAGCGGGCCGAGCGAGCCAGCACCGGCGCCGATAGCGTCGCGCAGCTCGGCTTCGGTGGCCATCACCAGCGGGTCGGCTACCTGTTCCAGCTTGGTGGCTTTGATTTCGTTCAGTTCGTGGTCGCCACGGACGATCAGGGCGACCAGCTTGCCTTCTTCGGCGCCGCGCACGATCAGGGTCTTGACGGTTTTTTCAATCGGCAGGCCGAAGTTTTCCACCAGTTGGGCGATGGTCTTGGCGTTTGGCGTGTCGACCAGGCGCAGCTCCTCGGTAGGGGCGGGGCGCACGGTTTCACGTGGGATGGCCTCGGCCTTCTCGATGTTGGCGGCGTAATCGGAGCTGTCGCTGAAGATCACGTCGTCCTCGCCGGACTCGGCCAGTACGTGGAACTCGTGCGAGTAGCTGCCACCGATGGAGCCGGTGTCTGCCTGCACAGGGCGGAAGTCCAGGCCCAGGCGGGTGAATACGTTGCTGTACGCCTGGTGCATGCGGTCGTAGGTTTCCTGCAGGGAAGCCTGGTCGGCATGGAACGAGTAGGCATCTTTCATGATGAACTCGCGGCCACGCATCAGGCCGAAGCGCGGGCGGATCTCATCACGGAATTTGGTCTGGATCTGGTACATGTTGAGTGGCAGCTGTTTATAGCTGGACAGCTCGTTGCGGGCCAGGTCGGTAATCACCTCTTCGTGGGTCGGGCCCACGCAGAAGTCACGTTGGTGGCGGTCTTTCAGGCGCAGCAGCTCGGGGCCGTATTGCTCCCAGCGGCCGGACTCCTGCCACAGTTCGGCGGGCTGGATGCTGGGCATCAGGACTTCGAGGGCGCCGGCGGCGTTCATTTCCTCGCGCACCACGGCTTCGACCTTGCGCATCACTCGCAAGCCCATCGGCAGCCAGGTGTACAGGCCGGAGGCCAGTTTGCGGATCATGCCGGCGCGCAACATGAGCTGATGGCTGATGACCACTGCGTCGGCAGGGGTTTCTTTCTGGGTGGCGAGCAAATATTGACTGGTGCGCATGGTGGGCCGTGTCGATTGCCTAAGACATTGAAATGACCCCGCATTGTACGGGGGCGAAACGAAAGCGTACAGAATGCCCCAGGGCGTGACGCTTGTCAGCCAAGAAAAAGCCCGGCGTGATCGCCGGGCTTTTTCAGGTGCGGGGCACTGCAAGCCAGGCTTACAGGATGCTCAGCGGGTACTCCACGATCAGACGCAGTTCGTCGATCGATGGGGAACCGTAGTAGACGCCATCGCCCGAACGGTAGGTGGCCTGGCGTACGCGGAAGCTGAGGTCCTTGGCTGGGCCTTGCTGCAGCACGTACTTGACGTCGATGTCGCGTTCCCATTCCTTGCCGTCGTCGGTGGTGCGGGTAGACGCGCCGGAGCCGCGAACGTAACGGGTCATGAAGGTCAGGCCTGGTACGCCGTATTCGGCGAAGTTCAGGTCGTAACGCGCCTGCCAGGACTTCTCGTCTTCGGCGTTGAAGTCGGAACGAGCCACCGAGTTAGCCAGGAACACCGAGCCGCCACCGTCGACGCCGTAGGCGTAGTCACCGTCGCCGGTAACCTGCTGGTAAGCCAGGGTGAAGGTGTGGGCGCCAATGTTGTAGGCGCCCGACAGGCTGGCGGCGATGTTGTCGAGTTCGTTGCTGCCGTCAGCCTTGCTGACGAATGCACCGGTCAGGTTGTCGCCGATGGACTTGGTGTCATAGATGTTGAAGTCGAACACCAGGCCTTGTTTGTCGCTGATCGGCAGCGCCCAGTTGATGTTGCCGTACCATTTGCGGAAGTGGTCTTCGACGTGCGAGTAGTAGACGCTGGTGCTAAGGTTATCGGTAAGGGCGTAGGTGCCACCGAAAACGTCGGCCTTGGTCAGGTTCAGGCTGTCGTGGTAAGTCTGGGCTTGCGCGTTCAGTGCAGTGAAATGACCGGCATGCAGAGTCAGGCCGTCGATTTCGTTGCTGGTGATCAAGCCGCCTTCGGCAACTTCCGGCAGCAGTCGGCTGTCGTCGGTCGCGAGTACTGGCAGGGCGGTGAACTGGTCACCCCACTTCAGCACGGTGTTGGAGACGCGCATTTTCACTGCGCCGCCAGCTTCGGAGTAGTCATCCTGCGAACGACCGTCGGAGCCTTCCGGGAACAGGCCGGTGCCAGCGCGGCCTTTGCCGCTGTCCAGTTTCAGGCCGAGCATGCCGATGGCATCGACGCCGAAGCCTACAGCGCCTTGGGTGAAGCCCGACTCGAAGGTGCCGAGGAAGCCAAGGCCGGTTTCTTCAACGCGGCTCTGGGTGCCGGACGGGTTGTTGCGGAAGTCACGGCTGAAGTACAGCATGCGGGTTTTGACGTTCAGCTTGCTGTCTTCAACGAAACCTTTGGACTCGTCTTGTGCCGAGGCCATTGCCAACTGCGAGGTCCCTGCCGCAACGGCCAGGGCGATCATGCTCCACTTCATCACGCGCATCGTGATTTGCTCCTTTGGTTTTTAGGAAGAGTACCGCTGCGTCCAAGTGTTTTAGTTATATGGGGCAGCTCTTTCTTGTTATGTCGGCGAAAATGTATAGCACGCTGACTGTTGTTGGCGATATGGCTATAAGCACTCTTTGCGGAACTTTTTCGCCATGTCGCTTTTAAGTATTTCCGTGTCGCAAATCACGCCCCGGTTTAAGGGCCGTACAACCCCAGCGTTGTTCCTGCCACCGTCACGAACCTGTAACTATCGATTCCGGTAAGGGGAAACTCCCTGGTAACCAATTCCGCTGTTGTTATTTGTCGCGTACATCCGCCATTGCAGATGCCGTGCCGACTTGGCGTGAAAGGAATGCAACAAGCGTGCTCAAAATTCGCAACACTTCATGAAATTTTCACAAAACCTGCTACCGGAGGTCGGAATGTGCCGTAAACACGGGGCCAAACCTTGTTGGGTGGGTGATGGAGTCGAGAATCATTAAAGTTTAGAAAGCTGTCATGAAAGTCAATGTGTTACCGCAACTTGTTAATGCGGCGTCACCTGTGGGGTGGTCGGGGTGTCGTTGCGAGGCGCACGGCCTCATTTTGGTGCGAAAAGTAGCGCTGTGTTACCGGGAGCGTGCAAGGTATCCTTACCAGCCAGTGTTCCGCGTCAGCGGGTTGGTTCTGCCTGAAGGAGATTTGCCGTGTTCGTCCTGGATTCGCGTTTGCAGCAGGATTCCCTGGTGCTGGGGGAGTTTGCGCTGTGTCAGTTGCTGCTGAGCAAGGATGCCAACTACCCATGGTTCATCCTGGTGCCCAAGTGCGCCGGGGTCAGTGAGGTGTTCGACCTCAATGCCACGCAGCAACAGCAGTTGTGGCAAGAAACCACCCTGTTGGCCGAAGCGTTGAAGGCCAGCTACGGCGCGGACAAGATGAACGTGGCTACCTTGGGTAATGTGGTCAGCCAGCTGCACATGCATGTGATCGTGCGCCAGCGTGACGACGCCGCCTGGCCCGCACCGGTCTGGGGCAAGTGCCCGGCATTGGCCTACACCGACGAGCAGGTCGAAGCCATTCGCCAGCGCCTGCGTGAACTGAAACTCACTGGCTACACAGAGGCCTGACATGGCGTTGGAAATGCGTATGGTCGAGCTGGAAACCCGTCAGGCGTTCCAGGATGACACCCTCCAGGCGCTGAATGATGTGGTGGTCGAGCAGGGGCGAGTGATCGAGCGCCTGCAATTGCAGGTGGCCGAGCTGATCAAGCGTTACGAAGAAATGGTCGGCCAGTACGGCAGCGAAGGGGAGGAGGCGCCACCGCCTCATTATTGATCCCAGGCGTCGTTATAGCTGTAGGCTGATTGAACACACCTCTGTGGGGCATGCTGCCCCACAGAGGTGGTCGATTGCCTGCAAAATCAGCGGCGGGTTACTGCTACCACATCTTCGGCCTGCAGGCCCTTGTCACGGTGCATTACCGAAAACTCCACGCGCTGGCCTTCGACCAGAATGCGGTGGCCTTCGCCGCGAATGGCGCGAAAGTGCACGAAGATATCGTCACCCGAATCGCGGGAGATGAAGCCAAAGCCTTTGGACGTGTTGAACCATTTCACGGTACCGGTATCACGGTTGCCGGCATCCTGTACCGTGTGCTGGCTGGCGCGGGCCTTGCGCGGGCTGCGGGCAAAGCCCGCGGCCAGGTGCACAGCCACCGCTAGCGCTGCGCAGACCAGTGCTGCCAGGTTACCCATTTCTGGGCGGGCCAGCAGCGTCAGGGTCTGCAGCACCACCGCCACCACCAGCAGGGCGCAGGCCAGGTGCTGCAGCTGTTGTCGCGCGCCGCGGTAGTACAGTGGCACCACCGGGGCCAGGGTCAGGTTGAGCAGGCCGAGCAGGGCCAGGTAGACCGCGTCGGGTTGTTGCAGGAAGGGTGTCGCATCAGCTTTCAGGCTGGGTATGAGCGATAGCAGCAAGGCTGCCACGCCCGTCACCAGGTGGACGATCTTGAACATGGGGTTGGCTCACAGTTAATAAGGCCGATCACAGGAAGAGCTGGCAGCACGGTGCGCATGAGGTGTAAAGCGCGAACACGTGACGGGCCAGCCTATGCACCCGGCAATAACAGTCTGCACGGGTGGCACGGTGCCTATTTAACAGTAAAGCCGCAGGCTACTCAAACCGCAGGCCGCAGGGCGCGGTGTTGCCCCAGTGTTGCGCACCCGCTTCTCAAACCTTATGGGGAGGGCGCTTTATGGCAATCGATATGGGGGTGCATGCTTTTTAAATTTTGTGCAGGAAGATTTTGCCGCTGCTTTAAGCTCGCTCGTCAGCGCTTCATAGGCCACCTGTTACCTGGGACGAGGAAGTGGGTGATGATGCAAGCAAGCAAGCGTGTGGTTGGCCTGGGGCGTTGGCCGGGAAAACACTGCATCGATCCGTTCAAGGCGGATTTCGACATGCTGCAGGCTCAACCGGTGTCGCGCTCGGTGCGGCTCAACGGCTTTTCCACCTGCCTGCGCCTGGAGGCCGTCTACTGGGGCATTCTCGAGCGCATCGCCGCGGCTAACCGCTGTTCGGTCAGCGCAGTATTGTCCTACGTGGACCGCGAAGTACACCTACGCCAGGGCGGGGTACGCAACTTCAGCGGGCTGGTTCGGGTAATCTGCGTCGCCTGGCTGCAAGACCCACCAAGTGTGCGCTGATCGCCTGGCGGGCTGCGCAGTGCTTGTTAACCATATATAATCCCGCTTTTTGCTGCCCTGGCAGCCAGCGTTGTGGTTGACGAGAGACACCCATGCCCCTTTATGACTATCAATGTGCATCCTGCGAGCACCGCATGGAAGTGCTGCAGAAGATCAGCGCCGCGCCGCTGACCGATTGCCCGGCCTGTCAGGCGCCGGCACTGAAAAAGTTGCTGTCGGTGCCAGGCTTTCGCCTGAGCGGTAACGGTTGGTACGAAACCGACTTCAAGACCGGGGCGAAAAAGAATCTGGCAGGCGGCGACAAGGCCGACTGAGTTGAATGCTGTGACTGGGTCTTGCAGTATTAGCCCTCTGGGCGGCCAAGGCCTCCACCGAATACACGAATCACGAGAAGCGAAACCACCATCATGATGCGCAGCCATTATTGCGGCCAACTGAACGAGAGCCTGGACGGCCAGGAAGTCACCCTTTGCGGCTGGGTCCATCGTCGCCGCGACCACGGCGGGGTGATCTTCCTCGACATCCGTGACCGCGAAGGCATGGCCCAGGTCGTGTTCGACCCGGATCGCGCCGAAACCTTCGCTGCCGCCGACCGCGTGCGCAGCGAGTACGTCGTGCAGATCACCGGCAAGGTCCGCAAGCGCCCTGAAGGTGCAGTGAATGCCAACATGGCTTCCGGTGCCATCGAGATCCTCGGCTACCAGCTGAACGTACTCAACGAAGCGGAAACCCCGCCGTTCCCGTTGAATGAATACTCCGACGTCGGCGAGGAAACCCGCCTGCGTTACCGCTTCATCGACCTGCGTCGCCCAGAAATGGCCGACAAGCTGCGCTTGCGTTCGCGCATCACCAGCAGCATCCGCCGCTTCCTCGACGAAAACGGCTTCCTCGACGTCGAAACGCCGATCCTCACCCGTGCCACCCCGGAAGGCGCGCGTGACTACCTGGTACCTAGCCGTACCCACGCCGGTAGCTTCTTCGCCCTGCCGCAGTCGCCTCAGCTGTTCAAGCAGCTGCTGATGGTCGCCGGCTTCGACCGTTACTACCAGATCGCCAAGTGCTTCCGTGACGAAGACCTGCGGGCCGACCGCCAGCCGGAATTCACCCAGATCGACATCGAGACCAGCTTCCTCGATGAAAGCGAGATCATGGGCCTGACCGAAAGCATGATCCGCAAGCTGTTCAAGGAAGTGCTGGACCTGGAGTTCGGTGATTTCCCACACATGACCTTCGAAGAGGCCATGCGTCGCTACGGTTCCGACAAGCCGGACCTGCGTATTCCGCTGGAGCTGGTCGACGTTGCCGACCAGCTGAAGGATGTGGACTTCAAGGTATTCGCCGGCCCGGCCAACGATCCTAAGTGCCGGGTTACCGCCCTGCGCCTGCCAGGCGGTGCCAGCATGCCGCGCAGCAAGATCGATGAGTACACCAAGTTCGTCGGCATCTACGGTGCCAAGGGCCTGGCCTACATCAAGGTCAACGAGCGCGCCAAAGGCGTCGAAGGCCTGCAGTCGCCGATCGTCAAGAACATCCCTGAGGCCAACCTCAACAACATCCTCGACCGCGTTGGCGCCGTAGATGGCGACATCGTGTTCTTCGGTGCTGACAAGTTCAAGGTAGTCAGCGAGGCGCTGGGCGCGCTGCGTATCCGCCTGGGCCACGACTTCGAGCTGCTGACTTGCGAGTGGGCACCGATGTGGGTCGTCGACTTCCCGATGTTCGAAGAAAACGAAGACGGCAGCTTCACCGCACTGCACCACCCGTTCACTGCGCCGAAGTGCACCCCGGAAGAGCTCGAGGCCAACCCGGCCACCGCGCTGTCGCGTGCCTACGACATGGTTCTGAACGGCACTGAGCTGGGTGGCGGTTCGATCCGTATCCACCGTAAGGAAATGCAACAGGCGGTATTCCGCCTGTTGGGTATTCAGGCCGAAGAGCAGGAAGAGAAATTCGGCTTCCTGCTCGACGCGCTGAAGTTTGGTGCACCGCCTCACGGTGGCCTGGCCTTCGGCCTGGACCGCCTGGTCATGCTGATGACCGGCGCCCAGTCGATCCGTGAAGTGATCGCCTTCCCGAAAACCCAGAGCGCTGCGTGCGTCATGACCCAGGCCCCTGGCCTGGTCGACGCCAAGGCGCTGCGCGAGCTGCACATCCGACTGCGCGAACAGACCAAGGTCGAGTAAGCAGTCCTCGGGCGCATCCACATGGATGCGCCTTTGCGTTTCGGCGCAGGCATTTTCCCGTCCCGCCCCGTCAAGGGGCGGGGCTGTTTGTGATTCAAAGGATTCGGAGTCGATATGGCTGGTCATTCCAAGTGGGCGAACATCAAGCACCGCAAAGAGCGCCAGGATGCCAAGAGAGGCAAGGTCTTCACCAAGTGGATCCGCGAGCTGACGGTCGCTGCCAAGCAGGGCGGCCCTGACCCGGCATCCAACCCGCGTCTGCGCCTGGCGCTGGACAAGGCCTTGGGCGCCAACATGAGTCGCGACATCATTGATCGTGCGGTGGCGCGTGGTGCTGGCACCAACGAAAGCGACAACGTCGAAGAACTCAGCTACGAGGGTTACGGCCCGGGTGGCGTGGCGATCATGGTCGAGGCCATGACCGATAACCGCAATCGCACTGCCGCCGCCGTGCGTCATGCTTTCACCAAGTGTGGCGGCAACCTCGGTACCGACGGTTCGGTGGCCTACCTGTTCGAGCGCAAGGGGCAGATCAGCTTTGCCCCGGGTGTGGACGAAGACGCGTTGATGGAAGCGGCGATGGAAGCCGATGCCGACGACGTGGTGGCTAACGAGGACGGCTCGTTCGACGTGTTCACCTCGTTCAACAGCTTCTACGCTGTGCGCAACGCCTTGGAAGAGGCGGGCTTCAAGGCTGATGACGCGGAAATCGTCATGCAGCCGACCACCAGTGCCGAGCTCGATCAAGACGGTGCCGAGAAGGTACTCAAACTGATCGACATGCTCGAAGACCTGGATGACGTACAGAACGTCTACTCCAACGCCCAGATTTCCGACGAGATCATGGAAAACCTCGGCTAAGGTCGTTGCGTTGGCCTTGAAGGCCTATTCGCGGGCAAGCCCGCTCCTACAGGGATCGCGAGGTCTTTGTAGGAGCGGGCTTGCCCGCGAATAGGCCAGTGAAAATTGTAAAGCTCTGCAGGTGTTATGACTCTGATTCTTGGTATCGACCCCGGCTCACGCATCACCGGTTACGGCGTGGTGCGCCAGACCGCCCGTGGTTGCGAGTACGTGGCGTCGGGCTGTATCCGCACCGGCAGTGGCGAGCTGCACGAGCGGCTGCAGATCGTTTTCCGTGGCGTCAGTGAAATCATCGCCCAGCACGGCCCGGTGACCATGGGCATCGAGCGGGTATTCATGGCCCGCAATGCCGACTCGGCGCTCAAGCTTGGCCAGGCCCGTGGCGCGGCCATCGTCGCCGCCGCCGAAGCCGGCCTGGAAATCGCCGAATACAGCGCCACCCAGGTCAAGCAAGCTGTAGCCGGTACCGGCGGAGCCAACAAGGAGCAGGTAATGATGATGGTCATGCACCTGCTGAAACTGACGCAAAAGCCGCAGATAGACGCCTCGGACGCCCTGGCGATCGCCCTGTGCCACGCCCACACCCGTTCTAGCCTGGTACCGCATGGCCTGGCCACGGCACGCCGTCGTGGTGGGCGCTTGCGTCTTTGAGCGCTTCATGCGCAGATACAAAATTTGTCCGGGTGAAGCAGTTACCCGTTGCATTTGCTGATAGGGTTGAGCGGTCTTTGACCGGCTCCCCGAGAGGAAGGATTGGAACGTGATTGGACGTTTGCGCGGCACCCTGGCGGAAAAACAGCCGCCGCACCTGATTATCGACGTCAACGGCGTGGGCTACGAACTGGAAGTTCCTATGACCACGCTGTACCGTCTGCCCAAATTGGGCGAAACCGTCACCGTGCACACCCACCTGGTGGTGCGCGAAGACGCCCACCTGCTCTATGGCTTTGCCGAAAAGCGCGAACGCGAGCTGTTCCGCGAGTTGATTCGCCTCAATGGCGTGGGGCCAAAGCTGGCCCTGGCGCTGATGTCCGGGCTGGAAGTGGACGAGCTGGTGCGCTGCGTGCAGGCCCAGGATACGTCGGCCTTGGTGCGCGTGCCCGGTGTCGGCAAGAAAACCGCCGAGCGCCTGCTGGTCGAGCTCAAGGACCGCTTCAAGGCCTGGGAAACGTCCCCGGCCATGTTCACCCTGGTCTCCGATGGCCCGCTGCCGGTGGCCAGCGAGTCCACAGCCGAAGCCGACGCTGTCAGCGCCCTGGTCTCGCTGGGCTACAAGCCGCAGGAAGCCAGCAAGGCAATCGCCGCGATCAAGGACAAGGCAGGCCTGAGCAGTGAAGAGCTGATCCGCCGCAGCTTGAAAGGGATGATTACCAAGTGATCGAAGCCGACCGTCTGATCGCCGCCAGTGGCCGCGACCGTGAAGAAGTCCAGGACCGTGCGATCCGCCCGCTGCGGCTGGACGAGTACATCGGCCAGCCGGTGGTGCGCGAACAGATGGCGCTGTTCATCCAGGCCGCCCGTGGCCGCAGTGAATCGCTCGATCACACCTTGATCTTCGGCCCGCCGGGCCTGGGCAAGACCACGTTGGCCAACATCATTGCCCACGAAATGGGCGTGTCGGTAAAGAGTACCTCGGGGCCGATTCTCGAGCGCCCCGGCGACCTGGCGGCCATGCTGACCAACCTCGAGCCCCACGACGTGCTGTTCATCGATGAGATTCACCGGCTGTCACCGGTCGTCGAAGAGGTGCTGTACCCGGCGATGGAGGACTTCCAGCTCGATATCATGATCGGTGAAGGGCCGGCGGCCCGTTCCATCAAGCTCGACTTGCCACCGTTCACCCTGGTGGGTGCCACCACCCGCGCCGGCATGCTCACCAACCCGCTGCGTGACCGCTTTGGTATCGTCCAGCGCCTGGAGTTCTACAGTGACAAGGACCTGGCCACCATCGTCAGCCGCTCGGCCAACATCCTTGGCCTGGTCATCGAAGACCAGGGCGCCTACGAGATCGCCCGCCGTGCACGTGGCACACCGCGTATCGCCAACCGCCTGCTGCGCCGCGTGCGTGACTACGCCGAGGTGCGCGGCAAGGGGCAGATTACCAAGGCCGTGGCCGACATGGCGCTGAACCTGTTGGATGTCGACGAGCGCGGCTTCGACCATTCCGACCGCCGGCTGCTGCTGACCATGATCGAGAAGTTCGACGGCGGCCCGGTGGGGGTGGACAACCTGGCCGCGGCCATCAGTGAAGAACGCCACACCATCGAGGACGTGCTTGAGCCGTACCTCATCCAGCAAGGCTACATCATGCGTACGCCGCGCGGCCGAGTGGTCACCCGGCACGCCTACCTGCACTTTGGCCTGAATATTCCCGGGCGCTTGGGGGCGGCCGGTGATTTTTCCGAACCAGGCGATGAATGACAGATCGAAAGCGACTTTCCGTGGTCCTACCGCTGGCATGCCAAGGGTGCGCTGGCAATAAGACATTAATGAACGAAAAACAGTTGCCATAGCGGATTGGCAAGCTGAGGAGTAAGCACTAGAGTATGCGCGCGCAAAATCAGCTCGAACCGTTCGCACACCGTTGTCGCGTCTATTACGAAGACACCGATGCGGGCGGCGTGGTGTATTACGTCAACTACCTGAAATTCATGGAGCGCGCGCGCACCGAACGCCTACGGCACCTGGGCTTTTCCCAGTCGCAGCTGGCCGAAGACAACCTGCTGTTCGTGGTCCACTCCAGCGAAGCGCGCTATCACGCGCCGGCGCGGCTGGATGACGAACTGCGGGTCACCGCGCAAGTACTTGAACTCAATCGTGCCAGCCTGCGCTTCGTGCAACAGGTTTGGCGTGAGAAGGATGAAACGCTGCTTTGCGAAGGGCAGTTCCTGGTGGCCGCCGTGCGCGCCGACACTTTCAAACCCCGAGCCATACCCCCGGAGCTGCGCAACGCCTTTGCGGCGGACGGCTCGGGTAATCAATCGAACGCAGGAGAATAAAGCGTGGAAGCTAACGTCGTCGACCATACCTCCATGTGGAGTCTGGTCAGCAATGCCAGCGTGGTGGTACAGCTGGTAATGCTGACCTTGGTGGCCGCCTCGGTCACCTCATGGATCATGATCTTCCAGCGCAGCACCATGCTGCGTGCCGGTCGTCGTGCGCTGGATGCCTTTGAGGAGCGCTTCTGGTCGGGCATCGACCTGTCCAAGCTGTACCGCCAGGCAGGCAGCAACCCAGACCCGGATTCCGGTGTCGAGCAGGTGTTCCGTGCCGGCTTCAAGGAGTTTTCACGCCTGCGTCAGCAGCCGGGTGTTGACCCGGACGCGGTCATGGAAGGCGTTGGCCGTGCCATGCGCGTGGCGATCTCGCGCGAGGAAGAAAAACTCGAGCAAAGCCTGCCGTTCCTGGCCACTGTCGGTTCGACCAGCCCGTACATCGGCCTGTTCGGTACCGTATGGGGCATCATGAACTCCTTCCGCGGCCTGGCCAGCGCCCAGCAGGCCACCTTGGCCACGGTCGCCCCGGGTATCGCCGAAGCGCTGATCGCCACCGCCATCGGCCTGTTCGCGGCAATCCCTGCGGTTATCGCCTACAACCGCTTCGCGGCCCGCAGCGAAGTGCTGATTGGCCGTTACTACACCTTCGCCGACGAGTTCCAGGCGATCCTGCACCGCAAAGTGCACACCAGCGAAGAGTAATCAGGTAGAAGCCCATGGCCCGAGTTCGCCACAAACGCAAGCCCGTCGCCGAGATGAACGTGGTGCCCTACATCGACGTGATGCTGGTGCTGCTGGTCATCTTCATGGTGACGGCGCCCATGCTCAACCAGGGCGTGAAGGTCGACCTGCCCAAGGTTTCCAGCGAAGCCTTGCCGCAGGACAACAACGTCCAGATCCTCACCATCTCCATCAAGGCCGACAAGACCTACTATTGGAACCTCGGCAGCGAAGTCGATACCGATAAGCAGATGGACAAGGCCATGACCTTGCCTGCCATGACCGACGCGGTGACCAAGATCATTGCCGCTGGCCGTGACCAGGGCAAACAGACCCAGGTATTCATTCGTGGCGACAAGGCTGTCGACTATGGCGCGGTCATGGGTGCCATGGGCGGGTTGCAGAAGGCCGGTGTCGGTAACGTTGGCCTGATTACCGAGGCGCCCTGATGCAACAGCGAGAGCCATCCGCCTCGGAAAGCTACTTCTGGCCCAGCGTCTGGGCCATCGGCCTGCATGTGCTGGTGTTCGCCCTGCTGTTCGTCAGTTTTGCCATGACGCCCGAGCTGCCACCTGCCAAGCCGATCGTCCAGGCTACCCTGTACCAGCTCAAGTCCAAGAGCCAGGCAACCACCCAGACCAATCAGAAGATTGCCGGGGAGGCGAAGAAAACCGCTTCGCGCCAGACCGAGGTCGAGCAGCTGGAACAGAAGAAGGTCGAGCAAGAGGCCGTGAAGGCTGCGGAACAAAAGAAAGCCGACGCCGCTCAAAAGGCCGAAGAGGCCCGCGAAGCCGCCGAAGCGAAAAAAGCCGAGGCCGCTGCCGAAGCCGCCAAGGCTGCCGAAGCCAAGAAAGCCACCGAAGCCAAGAAGGCCGAAGAGGCGAAGAAAGCTGCCGAGAAACAGCAGGCTGACATCGCCAAGAAGAAGGCCGAGGAAGAAGCCAAGAAAAAAGCCGAAGAAGAGGCCAAGAAAGAGGCCGCTGAAGAGGCGAAGAAGCAAGCCGCCGAGGACGCCAAGAAAAAGGCAGCCGAAGAGGCCAAGAAAAAAGCCGCCGAGGACGCCAAGAAAAAAGCGGTGGCCGAGGAAGCGAAAAAGAAGGCAGCTGAAGAGGCCAAGAAAAAGGCCGCTGCAGACGCCCAGAAGAAAAAGGCACAGGAAGCGGCCCGCAAGGCGGCAGAAGACAAGAAAGCCCAGGCCCTGGCCGAGCTGTTGTCCGACACCACCGAGCGGCAGCAGGCGCTGGCCGACGAGCAGGGGGACCAGGTGGCCGGCGACTTCGACGACCTGATCCGCATGCGCGCGGCCGAGGGCTGGGCGCGTCCGCCTTCCGCGCGCAAGGGCATGACGGTGGTCCTGCAGATCAACATGTTGCCGGACGGCACCATCACCAGCGTTAGCGTGGCCCGTTCCAGTGGTGACGGCCCGTATGACAGTTCGGCGGTGGCTGCGGTGAAGAACATTGGTCGTTTGACCGAGATGCAGGGTATGAAGCCGAGCGATTTCAACCAATATCGTTCGTTCAAGATGACATTTACACCTGAGGATCTAGCGTTGTGATTAAACGTCTTAGAGGACTGCTGGTCATGCTGTGCTGTGTGGCAGGCATGGTCGTGGCAGATGAAAAGAACATCCTGGTCACCAGCGGTAGCGATCGGGCCACGCCCATCGCGGTAGTGCCGTTCGGCTTGCAGGGCGGCAGCGTGCTGCCGGAAGACATGGCCGATATCATCGGCAATGACCTGCGCAATTCCGGGTACTACTCGCCGATTCCGCGGCAAAACATGATCAGCCAGCCGTCGCAGGCCAGCGAAGTAATCTTCCGTGACTGGAAAGCGCTGGGTGCACAGTACGTGATGGTCGGCAGCATTGTGCCGTCGGGCGGTCGCCTGCAGGTGCAGTACGCGCTGTTCAACGTCGCCACCGAGCAGCAAGTGCTGACCGGTAGCGTGGCTGGCAGCGTCGACCAACTGCGCGACATGGCGCACTACATTGCCGACCAGTCGTTCGAGAAGCTCACCGGCATCAAGGGTGCGTTCTCTACCCGTATGCTGTATGTAACGGCCGAGCGCTTCTCCACCAACAACACCCGCTACACCCTGCAGCGTTCTGACTACGACGGTGCGCGTGCGGTTACCCTGCTGCAATCGCGTGAGCCGATCCTGTCGCCACGCTTTGCGCCGGATGGCAAGCGTATTGCCTATGTCTCGTTCGAGCAGAAGCGCCCGCGCATCTTTGTTCAGCACATCGATACCGGTCGCCGCGAGCAGGTCACCAACTTTGAAGGCCTGAACGGCGCGCCAGCCTGGTCGCCGGACGGCTCGCGCCTGGCGTTCGTGCTGTCGAAGGACGGCAACCCGGACATCTACGTGATGAACGTGGCTTCGCGCCAGATCAGCCGCGTTACCGCTGGCCCGGGCATCAACACCGAGCCGTTCTGGGGCAAGGATGGCAACACCCTGTACTTCACCTCTGACCGTGGCGGCAAGCCGCAGATCTACAAGCAGTCGGTCAGTGGTGGTGGTGCCGAGCGTGTAACGTTCGTGGGTAACTACAACGCCAACCCGAAACTGTCGGCTGACGAAAAGACCTTGGTGATGATTCATCGCCAGCAGGGCTTTACCAACTTCAAAGTTGCGGCCCAGGATTTGCAACGCGGAAGTGTAAAGATTCTCTCGGAAACAAGTCTTGATGAGTCTCCCACTGTCGCGCCAAACGGCACCATGCTAATCTACGCCACCCGCCAGCAGGGCCGGGGAGTCTTGATGCTCGTGTCGCTTAATGGCCGCGTGAGGCTCCCACTTCCTACCGCTCAAGGCGAAGTCAGAGAACCGTCCTGGTCCCCCTACCTGAACTGATTGCGGCGTAATACTTTGCTTAACACACTGGGGTTTCATTAGGAGTTTCACGATGGAAATGCTGAAGTTTGGTAAATTTGCTGCGCTGGCTCTGGCCATGGCCGTAGCTGTAGGTTGCTCCTCGAAGGGCGGCGACAACGCTGGTGAAGGCGCTGCTGTCGATCCGAACGCTGGCTACGGTGCAAACACCGGCGCCGTTGACGGTTCCCTGAGCGAAGAAGCTGCCCTGCGCGCAATCACCACCTTCTACTTCGAATACGACAGCTCGGACCTGAAGCCAGAAGCCATGCGCGCTCTGGACGTTCACGCCAAGGACCTGAAGTCCAACGGCAACCGCGTTGTCCTGGAAGGCAACACCGACGAGCGCGGCACCCGCGAGTACAACATGGCTCTGGGTGAGCGTCGTGCCAAGGCCGTTCAGCGTTACCTGGTTCTGCAGGGCGTTTCCCCTGCTCAGCTGGAACTGGTCTCCTACGGTGAAGAGCGTCCAGTTGCCACTGGCAACGACGAGCAATCCTGGGCTCAGAACCGTCGCGTAGAACTGCGTAAGTAAGTTCTTATGCGTATGTGCCGCCGTGTAGTAACCGTCCTCGCACTCAGCCTGCCGCTCGCGGCCTGGGCTGAGGTCCCTGTAGTAGATGACAACGCAGGCAGTTATCCGCCTTCGGGTTATGGCACGAGCGGCGCCTATGCCGGGGCAGGGGCTTCGACCCCTGCCTCAGCACAGGGCCAGCTGTTCATGCAGCTGCAACAGATGCAGGACCAGCTTTCCCGCCAGCAAGGCATCATCGAAGAGCTGCAGAACGATGTGTCGCGCATGAAGCAGGAAAACCTGGAGCGATACCAGGACCTGGACCGTCGCATCAATAGTGGCTCCGCGCCTGCCGCGACCCCTGATAATTCCTCCGGTGGTGCATCCAATGCCGCCCCCGGTGCAGCAGCAGGTGCTGCTGCGCAACAACCGGCCGCCAGTAGCGAGCCCGGTGATCCAGCGAAAGAAAAGCTCTACTACGACGCCGCTTTCGATCTGATCAAGCAGAAGGACTTCGACAAGGCCAGCCAGGCGTTCAACGCCTTCCTGCGCAAGTACCCGAACAGCCAGTACGCGGGCAACGCCCAGTACTGGTTGGGTGAAGTGAACCTGGCCAAGGGTGACCTGCCAGGTGCCAGCCAAGCGTTTGCCCAGGTTGGTCAGAAGTACCCGAAGCACAGCAAGGTGCCAGATTCGCTGTACAAGCTGGCCGATGTCGAACGTCGCATGGGCCATACCGACAAGGTCAAGGGCATCCTGCAGCAGGTCATCACCCAGTACCCCGGCACCTCTGCCGCGCAACTGGCCCAGCGTGATCTGCAAAAGCTCTAAGCATCACCGTTCAAAAGAAACCCGCGCCAGTCGCGGGTTTTTTCGTTAGAATCACTGCCCTTTTTTCGTAAACACGCTGCTGCGGATAACGCTATGTCGAGTCCGCGACAGTGCCTGACGGAGGCGGGCAGCCTGTTTAGCTGTCACGCCCGTGGCGAGCATGCAAGACACATTACGTATCACCGAAGTTTTTTACTCTCTGCAGGGTGAAACGCGAACGGCCGGGCTGCCCACCGTATTCGTGCGCCTTACCGGTTGCCCGCTGCGCTGCCAGTACTGCGACAGTGCCTATGCCTTCAGTGGCGGCACCCTTCGCACCCTCGATTCGCTCCTTGAGCAGGTCGCCAGCTTCAAGCCGCGCTACGTTTGCGTCACCGGTGGCGAGCCATTGGCCCAACCCAACGCCTTGCCGTTGCTGCAGCGCTTGTGTGACGCCGGTTACGAGGTGTCGCTGGAGACCAGCGGCGCGCTGGATATTGCCGGTACCGACACCCGCGTCAGCCGCGTTGTCGACCTGAAGACCCCGGGGTCGGAAGAGTCGCACCGTAACCTCTACTCGAATATCGAACAGCTCACCCGCAACGACCAGGTCAAGTTCGTCATCTGTTCCCGTGAGGACTACGACTGGGCGGTTTCCAAGCTGATCCAGTACAACCTGGCCGAGCGTGCGGGTGAGGTGTTGTTCTCGCCCAGCCACCACCAGGTGAAGGCCAGCGACCTGGCCGACTGGATCGTTGCCGACAACCTGCCCGTGCGCTTCCAGCTGCAGTTGCACAAGCTGCTGTGGAACGACGAACCCGGGCGTTGATTGAGGAGCAAGCACACATGACAGAAAAACGCGCAGTAATCCTGCTGTCCGGCGGCCTGGACTCGGCCACCGTGGTTGCCATGGCCAAGGCCGAAGGCTACAGCTGCTACACCATGAGCTTCGACTACGGTCAGCGCCACCGCGCCGAGCTGAACGCCGCCGCTCGCGTGGCCCGCGACCTGGGCGTCGTAGAGCACAAGGTAATTGGCCTGAGCCTCGATGGCATTGGCGGGTCGGCGTTGACCGACAGCAGCATCGACGTGCCGGAAGCCCCGGGCGAAGGCATCCCGGTCACCTATGTACCCGCGCGCAACACCGTGTTCCTGTCGCTGGCCCTGGGTTGGGCAGAAGTACTGGAAGCGCGGGATATCTTCATCGGCGTCAATGCCGTGGATTATTCCGGCTACCCGGATTGCCGCCCCGAGTTTGTCGAAGCCTTCGAGCGCATGGCCAACCTAGCGACCAAGGCCGGTGTAGAGGGGCAGGGCTTCCGCATCCAGGCACCCCTGCAGAACATGAGCAAAGCGCAGATCGTGCAGGCCGGCATGGCCCGTGGTGTGGATTACAGCCTGACCGTGTCCTGCTATCAGGCCGATGACGAGGGGCGTGCTTGTGGCAAATGCGACAGCTGCCGCTTGCGCGCCGACGGCTTCAAGGCCGCCGGTGTTGAAGACCCGACGCGATACGCTTGAAAAAAACTGATGGGGTGTTGATTTCCCGTTAGAAATCAGTATTATACGCGCCATCAATCGGGTCGTTAGCTCAGTTGGTAGAGCAGTTGGCTTTTAACCAATTGGTCGTAGGTTCGAATCCTACACGACCCACCATACGCAGTACGTCAAAGCCCGCGTCCAGAAATGGCCGCGGGCTTTTTCGTTTTCGCGTCTCTTGCTTACTCAGCCCATTCGGGGTCGCCAGTGAACACCACCGTCAGCCAACGGTCCGGCCCTTCACCGCCCACCGCATCACCAATCTCGTTGCGCCACGCATCCCATTCCTCGATGGTCTTCGCGGCCATTGCCTTCGGCACGATGAAGTACAGTTCGATCTCCCGCGAGCGCCCAACCTTGGCCACATAGGCGCGGTACGACTGCAATCCATGGCGTGCAACGAAGGCCTTGGCCACTTCATCCACATGCAGCTTGAGGTCGCCCGGCGTTACCAAGAAAATCTCCGAAAGCGCCTGACGCACCACCGACATCGGCAACGGCACGATCACCAGGCACACCAGCGCCAGCACCGCCGGGTCAATGTATGGCGACACCCACTCCAGCGATGTGCCCTGCACGGCATAGCCAAAGCAGAAGGCGATCAGCAGTGCAGCGGTGATGCTGGCTGACATTACCCAGCCCTTGACGTCCATGCGCACGAAGTCCGACTTCAGCTTGTGGTTGGCGCGGGCTTCGACCATGGCGATGGTCACGCAGGCGATCACCGTCACCAGCGCGTAGACCATGGCAATACCGAACTCCAGGTGGCGGCCGCCTTGCAGCAGGCTGCTGACAGCGTTGATTAGCGCATAGATGGCCACGCCGCTGAGCAGAATGCCATTGAGTGCCAGCACCATCGGTTCCAGGTGCCAAAAGCCCATGGTGAAGCGCTCGCGCAGCTTGCGCGACATTTGCACGCTGGTGGTGTGCGAAGTGATTAGCTTGACCACCACCAGCGACAGCCCGCTCATGCTGGCATCGACCAGCGAGTACACACCGTCGAACACGATGGAGAACGAGCCAGAGGCAAGGCCGAAGGCAATACCGATGATGGCGATGAACAGGGTGACGGCGATCGAGGTGCGTAGCAGGCCCTGTTCGCTGGTGATGTCGAAGAAGGTGGATCTGTTTGGGTTTTGCATAAATTGTGCTCAGAAATAACAATGATGCGGTGCCTGTGAGGGCTTCTTCGCGTGTTTGCCCGCGAAGAAGGCGCATTGGCCTTCACAGGCTAGACGCGAAACTGCGCCATCAGCGCCTGCTGCTGGTTGGCCAGCCGGTTCAAGGCCTGGCTGATCCGCGCCGATTCATCTGCCTGGCCCGCCAGCGATTCGGTCACGTCGCGAATGCCTGCCACGTTGCGGTTCACTTCCTCGGCCACAGCGCTCTGCTCTTCGGCTGCCGAGGCAATTTGCAGGTTCATGTCGCTAATCACTGCCACCGCCTCGCCGATGCGCTGCAGCGCCGGTAGCGCCTGCTCCATGCGCGCGGCGCTGTCCTCGGCCTGGCGCTGGCCTTCGTGCATGGCGCCCACTACATCTTGGGTGCCTTGCTGCAAGCCTTCGATGACCTGGCGGATTTCCTCCACTGATAGCTGGGTGCGCTGGGCCAGGCCGCGCACTTCATCGGCCACCACGGCAAAACCACGCCCAGCTTCGCCCGCGCGGGCGGCCTCGATGGCGGCATTCAGCGCCAGCAGGTTGGTTTGCTCGGCAATCGTGCGGATCACCTCCAGCACCGAGCCGATCTGCCCGCTGCGGCCCTCCAGTGCGCGCGCTTCGTCCATGGCGGTGTTCATGCCGGCAGCCAGGCGGTCGATGCCCTGGCGGGTGCTGTCGATCAGCTGTAGGCCTTCGCGGCTGGCCTGGTCGGCAGCACGTGCGGCCTGCGCTGCCTGTGAGGCGTTGTGGGCGACATCCAGCGCCGTGGCGCTCATTTCGTTGGCTGCCGTGGCCACCTGCTCGATTTCACGGTGTTGCTGCTGCATGCCATTGCTGGTCTGGCTGGCGATGGCAGCCGACTGGTCGGCGGTGCCGCGGGCCTCTTGCAGCGAGCCTTTGACCTGAGCGATGACCGGCTGCAGTTTGTCGAGGAAGCGGTTGAACCAGCCGGTGAGCTGGCCCAGTTCGTCCTGGCGGGCGTAGTCCAGGCGACGGGTCAGGTCGCCTTCGCCGCTGGCAATGTCTTCCAGGCGCGCGGCCACGGCCAGTATTGGCCGGGTAACGCCGCGTGCGGTCAGCCATACCAGCAGCAAGCCGACCACCGCAGCGCCCAGGCCGATCAGCAGGCTGCTGAGGTTAGCGCTTTGGTTGTGTGCGTCCAGGCGCTGATTGAGGGCCACGGCAGGTGCTTGCAGCACGCGTTCCGGCAGTTCCAGCAACACCTGCCATGGGGCGGCGTCAGGGATTGGCGTGAAAGGGTGAGCCACGCGCAGCAGGCCGTCCGCTATCGCGTTGTCCATGGGTTGGCCGAGCGTGCTGGCGTCGCGGCTGTTGCCGGCCAGCAGGCCAGCGGCGCTGGCGATACTCACCTGGCCCTGGCCTTCGAACAGCTCTCGGCGGCCGTCCAGGCTCAGTTGCTGCAGGTTGGCCAGGCCGATGTCCAGGCCGACCACGCCGACCACCTTGCCGTGCTCTAGCAACGGCAGGGCGATGCTGGTCATCAGCACTTGGCGGCCATTCACCTCGTCGAGGTAGGGCTCGAGCATGCAGGTTTTGCCGGTGTCCTGCGGGCAGGTCAGCCAGCGGTTCTTGGCCGCGCCGTTGCTGCCGGGGCTGGCATCGCTCAGCATTGCTTCCGGCATGGCTTCAAACTCAAGTGTGCCGGGGCGGGGTTGGGACCAGTACAGCGAGAAACGCCCGCTTTCATTGCTGCCCGCGGCATCCTGGCCGAGGTACTGGCTGTCCTGGCCCAGGGCGTTGGGCTGGAACACCAGGTACAGGCCGATAACATCCGGGTTGCCGGCCAGGCTGGCACGCGCCTGGCGGGTCAGCTCGGCGCGCAGGTCGCTGCCGCCACGGGCCTTTAGCACCTGTACCAGGCGGGCAAAGCCGTTGCCGTACTGGTAGGCATCCATGAAGTAACGCTGGATGCGCAGGGCCTGGGTTTCGGCGTGGGCCTGCAGGCGCTGGCGGGCGCTGCTGTCGAGCATGGCGGTGTTGGCTTGGTTGACCAGGGCAGCGCTGCGCTGCGCTTGGGTCAGCGAGGTAACCACCAACAGGGCGACGATGGCCAGCAGGCACAAGCCGGTGAGCAGGGTGATCTTCCACTGGATGGAGAGGCGACGCAGCGGCATGAGGGCTTTCCTTTTCGATCAAATACAACGCCCGCGATCAGGCGCGGGCGTTGTTGGCAGCGTAGGTCATTCAGCAACGTAGTTGGGCGGTGCCGCCCGGAATGCTTTGGTCAGCCAGCCCAGGTAAACCAGCCCGAGCGCAGCCCAGATGCCACCAAACATCAGCGAATGTGCGTTCAGGTCCAGCCACAGTGAGACGATGATGCAGAAACCGATGGTAGGCAGCACCAGGTACTTCAGCTGGTTAGCCAGGCCTTTGCGGTTGCCTTCACGCAGGTAGCAGTGGTTGATCACCGCCAGGTTGACGAAGCTGAACGCGACCAGCGCGCCGAAGTTGATGATTGAGGTAGCGGTAACCAGGTCGAAGAAGATCGCCGACAGTGAAATAACGCCCACCACGGCAATGTTCAGCACGGGTGTCTTGTAGCGCGAATGCAGGCGGGCGAAGACGCTGGCCGGGATCACGTTGTCGCGGCCCATCACATACAGCAGGCGCGACACGCTGGTTTGCGAGGCCAGGCCCGAGGCGATGGTGTTGATCACTGTGCAGGCGATGAAAATCGACTGGAACAGCTTGCCACCGACATACAGGGCGATTTCCGGCAGGGCCGCTTCCTGGTCGTGGAAGCGTGCCATGGTCGGGAAGTACGCCTGGATGAAGTACGACACGGTGATGAACACCACGCCGCCGATCAGTGCGGTGAGGAAGATCGCCCGGGGGATGGTTTTAGCCGGGTCGCGGGTTTCCTCGGACAAGCAAGTGACCGCATCGAAGCCCAGGAATGAGAAGCACAAGATGGTCGCACCGGCGGCCAGGGCGCTGAATTGGGTCTGGCTGTCGGCGAACGGCAACAGGCTCCAGGCGGTGCCCAGCCCTTCACCGTGGTCCAGGCCGCGCACGCACAGGTAAATGAACACGGCGATGATCGCCACCTGCACGGCCACGAACAGCAAGTTGAAGTGCGCCACCAGGTTTACGCTGCGCATGTTGATCAGGCTGATCAACGTGACGAAGCCAGCCACCCACATCCACTCCGGAACTTCCGGGAACATCGCCGACAGGTAAAGCTTGGCTAGCAGCGCATTGACCATTGGCAGTAGCAGGTAGTCCAGCAGTGACGACCAGCCGACCAGAAAGCCCACATGCGGGTTGATCGCGCGTTGGGTGTAGGTGTAGGCCGAGCCCGACTGCGGGAAGCGTTTGACCAGCGTGCCGTAGCTCACGGCGGTGAACAGGATGCCGGTCAGCGCCAGGAGGTAGGCGCTAGGTACGTGGCCGGCGGTAATCCCAGACACAATACCGAAGGTGTCGAACACGGTCATTGGCGTCAGGTAGGCCAAGCCGATGATGATCACATGCCAGAGGCGCAGAGTTTTGCGCAGTTGGCCGTTGCCAGAAACGCTGTGGTCATGCTGCATGCTGGCATGGCTCCTGCGGTTGGGCGTAAATGGCGGGCACGGTGTATGGCGCATGCGGCAAGCGCGAGCGGGAAGGCTCCATGTTATTCACCTTTTATGTTGGAGCGGCGGGGGCGCGAGGGCGCGCAAAGTGATGAAAATAAAAAACGATAGGTAGGTGGGTGTCAAGTTAAACATGACAAGATGTTACTAAATTGAAATATTTATCGATTTAAGTGGGGTTTTGTTCGGTTTGCGCTCGGTTTTTTGCGGTTTTGATCAATTTAAGTGTTCGTAAAAATTAACGAATAACCGTTGTTTTGTGACGCGCTGTCAGGCGCTTCCGAAAAACCGGTTTTCTCGACCTGGGCCGGCACCAGCCTTCGGTGGCGGTGGTACTCTTGGCGCTCTGCGTGGCCTTTGGCCGCCTTCGAAGCCCTTACGGACAGCAATCGGTTCTATTCATGAAGAAATCAGTTGGCATCCTTTCCGGCCTGGCTGTCGCCATCGCCGTCGCAACCACCGCTGGTGCCTGGTACACCGGCCAGCAGCTGCCGGCGCAGCTGGACAACGCCCTGGCCCGCAGCAACGCCGAACTCAACAAGGCCTTGCTGAGCACAGGTGGCAGCATGAGTATCGAGCGGGTGTCGCTGGAGCAGCATTTCTTCAGCAGTACTGCCCAGTACCGGCTCAAGGCCCGCGACATCAACCTGGGCGAAGGCGAGGTGGT